>CAZLFB010000052.1:0-22548 GCA_964558695.1 uncultured Orrella sp. | reverse complement strand
AGTTTTCCCGGTGGGCGGGTAGAGCAATCAGACCACAGTCCGATCGCGACTGCTCTGCGCGAAACGCACGAGGAAACAGGTTTGACGCCTGAGCACATTGATGTGCTGGGCAGTCTGCCGCGCTATTACACCGGAACTGGGTTTGCCATCACACCGGTCACTGGAGTGGTTCGTCCGACCTTTACCTTGGCGCCAGACGAGTTTGAAGTGGCCGAGGTCTTTGAAGTGCCCTTGGCGTTTTTTACGGACCCGTCCAATTACCGATTGCATCGGGCCAAGCTGCCGGATGGCTCGGAGCGGCAATATTACTCGGTGCCCTGGGAGCAATACTTTATCTGGGGTGCGACAGCAGCCATGCTGCGCGGCATGTATCAGGTCTTGGCAGAGGCTTTTTCATCGAGCAAGCGCTCGTAGAGCGCATGTCTTCTGGGGTCAATTTCTCCGCGTTTAAGTGCATCGAGGATGCCGCAGTTTGGTTCACGCCGGTGGCTACAGTTGTAGAACCGACAGTGTTTTTTGTGTTCGGTGAACTCAGGGAAGCCTCGTTCAATATCCTCAAGCGATAAATGCGCGAGCCCAAACGCTTGCACACCCGGTGAATCAATCAGGTCGCCCGCTCGGTGCGGCAGGTGGTAGAGCCGCGTGGCCGTGGTGGTGTGTTTGCCAGCATCAAGCGCTTGCGAGTGCTCGCGTGTCATGGCCTGTGCGTCGGGAACCAGTGCGTTGAGCAAAGTAGACTTGCCCATGGCACTTTGGCCAAGCAGCAGTGTGGTTTTGTTTTTTAGCAGCGGCATGATCTGCACCCGGACGGTCTCAGGGTCCAAGGCTGACACGTCGAGAATCTGAACACCCAAATCCCGATACGGTTTGAGCCGCTCGCGCGCTTGTGGCAGCCCATCGGCGAGGTCAGTTTTATTGAGCACGATGATTGGCCTGACCTCGGCAGCCCATGCGCCGGTTAGTGCGCGACCCAGTAAATCATCTGAGAATGTGGGCTTGACAGCCACGACCAAGATCATTTGATCGACGTTGGCGGCAAACTGCTTGGTGCGCCATTCGTCGGAACGATAAAGCAAGTTCTGTCTGGGTTCAATCTCAGCCAGCACGCCTTCTTGCTCGCCTTGCAGTTGCACGGTTACCCAATCGCCAACCGCGGCTTCGTTGCGCTTGCCTTTGGGAAAACAATGCCTGATTTGCCCGGATTGAAGTTCTACGTTGTAGTGCCGGCCATGGGCACCGATGACTCGACCCCGCTCAGTTGTCAGGATGGTCATGCGCTGGCAAGCGCCCTGATGCGTATGGTGGCTGGCGGGTGACTGTCGTAGAAGGCAGAGTGCACGGGGTCCGGTGTTAAGGTCGCGGCATTGTCATTAAAGAGTTTGACCAGTGCTGAAACCAAGTCGCTTGATTCGCTTTGCGATGCAGCAAAACGATCTGCTTCGAATTCGTCGCGACGCGACAGCCAGCTTGTCAGTGGGGTAAGCAAAAAAGTGAACACAGGCAGCACCAGAAAAAACAGCAGCAAGGCCATGCCGTTATTGCCGTCGGCCAGGGGTGTGATACCCAGCCCCGCGTAAAACCAGCTTTGTGAACTGAGCCAGCCCAGCAGTGCAAAGATCAGCAGTGAGCTCACAAGAGACATGACCAGTCGTTTGATGATGTGCTTATGTTTGAAGTGGCCAAGCTCATGCGCCAGCACGGCTTCAATCTCTGTTGGAGTAAGTTTCGCCAGCAGCGTGTCAAAAAATACGATCCGTCGTGATTTGCCAAAGCCGGTGAAATAAGCATTGCCATGCGCGGAGCGCTTTGAGCCATCCATCACGAATAGGCCTTGAATCGCGAAGTCACAGCGCTTGGCTAGCGCGTCAATGCGGTCTTTGAGCGACTCGTCTTGAAGTGGGGTGAATTTGTTAAAAAGCGGTGCGATCCATGTCGGGAAAATCAGCATCACCGCAAAATTGAATGCAGCCCAGCTTGCCCACGCCCAGATCCACCAGTTTGCGCCAGTACTTTCCATGAGCCAGAGAATCAAGGTTAGCAGTGGCAGACCAAGCACTGTACCCACTATCAGGCCTTTGATTGCGTCAATGGCATACAGTTTGGGTGTCATGCGATTAAAACCATACTTCTGTTCCAGTTTGAACTGACGGTATAACGAAAACGGCATGTGAATAGCACCCAATAACAGCGACACACCCCCAACCATCGCCACATCACGCCACAGCGTTGATTCGAACCAACCATCAAACGCCAGGTATACCCGGCTGAGCACGCCACCGAGGGTGAGCGCCAATAGCACCGCCAAGTCAAACACGCCCTCTGCAATGCGCAGTCGGGTGCGTTCAGTGGTGTAGTCAGCCGCTCGCTGGTGACTGTGCAAGCTAATCTTGTCGATAAATTCAGATGGCACCTCACCACGGTGCGTCTGAACGTGGCGGATTTGTCGTTGCGCTAACCAAATGCGAACAATGGCGTTGGTTGCCAGGAACAACAGAAACAGGGCAGTTAGTGTGCTTGCTTGCATATGCGACAATTGAAGTCCGTCAGTGGTTGGAATACTCAGTGTTCTGAACATGTAGACAGCTTTAACGATTATAAGGTTCGACCATGGCGCAAAACCAAGCACAAACACATAAAGACAAAGGGGTTGATAGCAAGGGCGTTGGCAAGGGCGTTGGCAAGGACGCTGGCAAGGGCGTTGGCAAGGGCGTTGGCACGAAGGTGGTGCGCAATGAGATGCGGCTGGTGTGGGTGGACATGGAGATGACTGGTCTGGACCCAGAGAAGGAGCGCATTATTGAGCTCGCTGCCGTGGTGACCGAGCCAGATCTGACCGTGGTGGCGGAGTCTCCCGTTCTCGTGGTTCATCAGCCCGATGAGATTTTGCAGGCCATGGACAAGTGGAACCAATCGACCCATGGTAAGTCTGGCTTGATTGACAAGGTCAAGGCTTCAGCCCTGACCGAGGCGCAGGCCCAGGCGCAGATGTTAGCGTTCCTGTCGGAGCATGTGCCGGCCGGCAAGTCACCGTTGTGTGGTAATTCGGTTAGCCAGGATCGTCGGTTCATGTATCGATACATGCCGGCGCTTGAGCAGTTTTTCCATTATCGAACGATTGATGTCAGTACCCTCAAAGAGCTTGCGCGCAGGTGGCGCCCGGCGTTGCTAAAAGGGTTTGAGAAGCGTAGCAAGCACCAGGCACTTGCCGACATCTATGAATCGATTGACGAGTTGCGATACTACCGCGAGCACTTCATTCGTCTAGAGGCTTAAACCAATCGGCCTAGCTGCGGTGGCGCAGCTTCGGGCTTACGATGCGTCGATACCAGTTATACAAAAGCAGCGCTGACGTTAAAAGGCCAAGACCCGCCATCAACCACATGGTCGCCGCACCTGCCGGTGCGTTGGGCATGATCCATTGTCGCAACGGTTCAAGCAGTCCGCGCCCAGGGCCGAATCCGAGATACCAACCACCGACTAGCCCGATGATGGTGAGCGTGATGGTCTGAATCATCAACGGCACCATGGCGATCTTGTGGGCACGCAGCAGGTAGACATTGGCACAGTGCATGGCGTCAATGATGTGAAAAAAAGGCAGGATCACCAACAGTGACAGGGCGATGGTCGTGACGGTTGGGTCACTGGTGTAGAGCGCCACAATTTGTTCGCGCGCAAAAAACAGAACCAAGGCAGTGATGACGGCGCCCGTAAACGTCACGATCAGTCCAGTCATGCCCGTGCGGTGCGCGAGCTCCAAGTTTCCAGCGCCGATGGCTTGGGCAGTCTGTGCGGCGGTTGCGATGCCGATGGCCAGTGGCATCATGTAGCACAGCGCTGCCAGGTTTGAGGTGATTTGATGGCTGCCGGTGACGGTGGTGCCTTCTTGAGCAATGAGCAGCGCCATGAACGTGAAGGCGCTAACCTCAACCATGTAGGATGCACCCATGGGCAGCCCGAGCCTTAAGATTTCCCAGATGGCCTTGAAGTTCGGGCGGCGCAGGCGCAGGTTGAACTGGCGGTAAAACGGCTGGCGCCATAGCCACCACAAGCTCACGCCCAATGTGAGCCAATAAACAATCGAAGATGCAATGCCCGCGCCCGCCACGCCAAGCGCTGGCATGCCAAGATTGCCAAATATCAGTACCCAGTTTAGAAAAATCTTAACGGCCACGCCGGCTAGATTGATCATCATGATCATTTTCGGGCGCGACACGGCCTGTGCCAGTGAGTAGACCGTTCGAAACAGCAGTGATGCTGGCAGGCCGAATGTGAGCGCCAGCAAGTAACTACCCAGACGCTCGCGCACCGCTGGATCCACCGGCCCGGACAGCGATAGCCAGATGTCTGGAAAGCTCATCAGAATGGCACCGAAGATCGTCAGAATGATGGAAACCCAGATGCCCTGACTCCAGGCTTGGCCGATTTCATCGTAGCGTCCGGCACCATAGGACTGTGCCTGAATCGGTATGAGTGCATGCATGACACCCATGAGCCCAATAAAAACCGTGATGAAGATTGCCACGCCCAGCGCCAGCGCAGCCAGGTCTTGTGGGCTTGAGTGGCCTGTCATGGCGGTGTCGAGTACCCCAAACGCGATACTGGCCCACTGGCTAATCAGCACAGGCCAAGACTGCCGCAAGATGCCTCGAAGCGGATGGGGCGCTTTAACGGCCATTGTCATGGGTTGGTGGTTTTAGGGGTGAGCAGCAAGACCCGATAGCGATCAAATCGGTCAGCACCTCGGGAGCCAGTCCACAGTACGCGCGAGTCGCGGTCAAACCCAGCAAGACCCTGCTGAAGTCGTTCAGCGGTGGTTTGCTGAATCAACAATCGGCACTGATCATCGCGTGATATTTCAATGCCATCAAATACATACAGTGATGCTCTGGGACCGAGCGACAAACCACTGGCTTGGGTGCACAGCAACTGACCTGACTCTTGGCGGGACTGATCAATGACTTGTCGTATCTCAGCGGACATGGGGCGGTAGCTGCGCACATAGTCAACCGTTGGTAGCCATAACAAAACCAGCAGAATCCAGGTGCTGGTCAGCCCCATGGCGCTTAACAAAGCACCACGCCAGGCAACCTTGGGGTGCAGCTTTAGGCGCCAGATGATGGCCCCCACCCAGACCGCTGAGATCACCAGCGCCATGGCGAATGCACCCCATGAAATCGGGCCCTCATATCCCACCGTTTGTCTGGCAATGTTTTTAGCAATTTGGGTAGGCCAGCCAGTCTGCTGGGTGATCCATCCTAACCAAACCACGGCGCCTGAAACGGAAAATATCATCAGGGCGAACCAATCTATTGTGTTGACCACCGCACGTCGCAGGGTGGGCACTGAAAACGCTGCAAGCATGGCGCAAGGCACGGTCAGCGCCATGTAGTTCAGTTCACTGGGATTGGGCGTCAATGCAATGTTTAACAACTGCATGAGGGCGAACACGCCAGGTATCCAGACGTGAGGGGCCAAGGCTTGCTTGCGCCAGTTCCACAAGGCCAGCACTGCCAGTGGCCAGGTCGGCCACAAAAACCAAGTCAAGTCACGCCAGGCACCTGTGTGTTGATCAAGCGCGCCGATATTTAGTTGCGGGCGGTTCCAGAACCACCATTCGGTCGCCCAGATGGGGTTGATGGCGTTGACGCTTAGCCACCAAAACAGCACGAGAAGTGGTGATGCGACGAGCGCGAGCGCCACGGGCAAGCGGCGAGCTGCCAGCGACGCTTTAGGCAGCACAAGGATCAGGCTGGCAACCCACAGGGGTAGTCCAGCCATGGCACCTGCGGTCAGAAATGCACCAGTGATCGACAACGTCATTAAGACACTGCCTTGCCAGGGCTTGTCGGGTAGACGAACGGCGCCCAGTATTGCAATTGCCTGGCAGGCCAATAAGACCGGTGCTTCAGATGTCTCGTGGGTTCGCAGCAAGATGCCAATGGTTGCAATCAGAAACAGTACGCTCATGTCGGCGAGCAAGCGACCATACTGCGCTTCTTTTGGCTCGCCACCAAATGGCAAGGGCACGGGTTGTGGCTCAGGTCTGCGCCCCGCGAGATATGTGGCGTACCAGAGGGTAAATGCGGTGATCAAAACCCAGGCCAACGTGCTCAGGCGCGCAGCCACAATGCTATTCATAAAGGAGCCGAGCAGTTCGACTGCAGCAGCGCCGGCCCAAGTGGGCAATGGGCTGGCTTGTGGCAGGGGTGCGCTGCCGATGTGGGGGAATAGCCAAGCCCAACCGCCCTGGGCGCTGGCCGTCAGCATGGTTGCCAGCCCAACGACGTCATCTGTTTTCCAGGGGTCGCGCGCGAACAATCCGAGTAATGCGTAGAGCAACAGCAATCCAAGCAGGATAGCAGCAGGCAGGCGAGTAGTCGCCAAGGCGGTTAATCGTGCTGGTGTGGGGTGCTCAAGTGACACGATGCAGTTGAAGCTGGAGATTAGCCCGATGGAACAGTTTAAATACTAAAGCATGTGTCCACGAGCGCGTTAAAGAGTTGGGCATGTCCATCACCTGGTCTGGGGCAGAACGGTCCCGTAAAAAGAAACGGGCAGCGACTTGGCTGCCCGTGGCTTTCAAGCGTAAGCGCCAAGAATTAACCTGCCTGACCGCCTGGCTTGCGTGTGCCTGCGGTACGGGCAAAACGCTGACGGAACTTCTCAACCCGGCCAGTTTCAACAAGACGCGTTTGAGCGCCGGTATAAAACGGATGGGATTCTGAAGTTACGTCACACTTAAACAGTGGGTAAGAGACGCCGTCAATCTCGGTTGTTTCGCGCGACTTCAAAGTCGAACGGGAGATAAACGAATTGCCGGTTTGCTGGTCCAGAAACACGACTTCGCGGTATTCCGGGTGAATGCCTTCTTTCATGATTTTCCCTTTTCAGCCTGCTCCCAAGCCAGCACATTTGGCTAGACAGGATCAAGCAAGCTCAAGTAAACGTTATCGATTAGCGCTGCGATGAATATGGCTACGATGGCAAGCGCCAAATTTCGCCAAGCCCTCTATTCTATGCCGGATTCGGGCTGCAGGCAAACGTTAAAATTGGGTTTTTGCCAGTTGTGGGCGGATTCGAATCCGCAAAATAGGATGGTTTCATGAGCAGGTCCCGGGTAGCGATGGATCAACCAACCGTGTCGGAGCAGGCGGGCGTGCGCTATTTGCATTTTGACTCCCCCTGGATTCAGGGGGCGATGCAGCTCAAGCGCCCTGACAGCCTTGTTTTGTCCTACACCGAGCAGATGATGGCCTGGCTTTTGTTTTTGCAGCCCCAGGCAGAGCAGATGATTGGTCAGCTCGGGCTGGGCGCTGGTTCTATTACGCGGTTTTGCTATCGGCATTTGCAAAACCCGTTGGTGGTGGTCGAGCGTAACCCTGGCGTGATTCGAATTTGTGAGCAGTATTTTCGCTTGCCGCAACATGCTCGTTTACGTGTTTTTCAGGAAGATGCTGAAAGTTGGGTAAAAAATCCGGTTAATTTCCAGACGTTATCGGTGTTAATGGTGGATTTGTACGATACCGATGCACTTGGTCCGGTCTGTGACTCACTGACGTTTTACAAAGGATGTTTTGATTGTTTGTCACCGCCTGGCGTGCTGAGCGTGAATCTTTTTGGTAAACACGAGAGTTTTGCGCTCAACCTGCAGCGCTTGCAGACTGTCTTTCGTGGGCGGCTCATCCTATTGCCGCCAGTCGAAGAAGGCAATCAGATTGTGCTCGCGTTTAAGGGACCGGATCTGTGCGTGGGCAAATCCGATCTGTTGGATCGTGCGCAATGGTTAGAGCAAGCCTATGGATTGCCTGCTAAGCGGTGGGCGCGCTCCATCGGGTCCGTCGAGCACCTATGATGGGTGCATATGGGCCATTGAGCAACGAGGCACTGGCGATGGCTAAGTTGCCAGGCAGTGACATAAAAAGGGGGGAGTAGAGGTGGCTAATCTTTACAGCGTTTTAAGTGAACGGTTTATGCAGGCACCTGAGAAAGTAGCCTTGCAGACAACGCAGTCCAAATGGACGTATGCGCAACTGCACCAATCGGTTGGTCAAATGGCCAACTGGCTCAAAAGCCTTCAGTTGCCCACTGGCAGCCGAGTCGCGGCTCAGGTTGAGAAGTCCCCGCAAGCGCTCTTTTTATATCTGGCCACCATGCGCGCGGGTTACACCTATTTGCCCCTGAACACGGCCTATCGCCAAAGCGAGATCGAGTACTTTCTGGAGAACGCCAAGCCGGCGGTGGTGGTGTGCGCCCCTGAAAACCTACCTTGGGTTCAGCCCCTGGCTGACCAAGCTGGCTCGGGGCACGTGGTGACACTCGATGAAGCTGGCCAAGGCAGTCTGCTGCAAGCGATCGTGGGCTTCTCGGCTGAGTTTGAGGATGCGCAGACTGGTACTGACGAGTTGGCGGCCATTCTCTACACGTCTGGGACGACTGGGCGCAGCAAGGGCGCGATGCTCACCCACGGCAACCTGATTTCCAATGCCCAAACACTACACCAGTATTGGGGCTGGTCTTCAGACGATACCTTGCTTCATATGTTGCCGATTTTTCATATCCATGGCCTATTTGTAGCGTGTCATGGGGCACTGCATGCCGGCGCCAGCATGATCTGGCTACCCAAACTCGACGTGGATGCGGCGCTACGCTACCTGCCTGAGAGCTCAATCATGATGGGGGTGCCAACCTATTACGTGCGGCTCTTGGCAGACGAGCGTTTTAATAAACAAGTCACTCAGAACGTGCGCTTGTTTGTGTCTGGCTCAGCACCGCTGTTGCTAGAGACCTTTGACACCTTTGATGACCGTATTGGCACGCCGATCTTGGAGCGCTACGGCATGAGTGAGACGGGCATGTTGACGTCCAACCCGTATGAGACCAGTCAAGGGCCGCGGATCGGCTCGACTGTTGGCAAGCCTTTGCCAGGCGTACAGGTGCGTGTCGTGGATGATCAATTAAGCCCGTGCGGTGAGGGCGAGATTGGTCACATTCAGGTCAAGGGACCGAATGTGTTTGTCGGTTACTGGCAAATGCCTGAAAAAACCCGTGAGGAGTTCACCGCGGATAGTTGGTTTAAAACTGGAGACATGGGTCGCTGGGGTGGGCAAACACCGCAGGGTCGAGCTATCCCTTCGGATTATTTGTCCATTGTGGGGCGCAGTAAAGACTTGATCATCACGGGTGGCTACAACGTCTACCCCAAGGAAATCGAGTCGGTGATTGATGACATGCCGGGCGTGCTGGAGTCGGCCGTGATTGGTGTGGCCCATCCAGACTTCGGCGAGGCGGTGGTGGCGGTGATTGTCCCGGCCAAGGGCATGGAAATCGACGTCTCTGGCGTGATGGTTGAGCTAAAGACTAAGCTGGCGAACTACAAGGTTCCCAAGCAGGTTTACTTGGTCAACGAGTTGCCGCGCAACACCATGGGCAAGGTGCAAAAGAACGTGTTGCGTGAGCAGTACTCGAAGCTGGCGTGATACATTAGGGAAACTACTTAGGTTGGTAAGACAATGAGCGTATTAAAGAGCAGAGGGTGGTTGTTGTCTTTGGTCTTGTTGGTCTCGGCCTGCGCCTCAGGTCCGGAGGTCAGAAGTGACTACGATCACAGCGCAAACTTCGCAGCCTACCGAACCTTTGCGTTTGCAGACCCTCTGGGCACAGACCGCGCCGGCTACACCACCTTACTAACAGAGCGCTTAAAGACGCTGACTCGTTTGCAGATGGAGCAACGCGGCTACAGTTTTGACCCGCAATCGCCAGACTTGCTGGTGAACTTTCTGGCGCAGTCGAGGCTTCAGACTGAGTATGTGCCGCCTCCGCCCATGCCTTGGGGACCCAACTACTATGGCTATCGCATGGGTTTGTATGACCCGTGGGGCGGCTATGGCTGGGGTGGCTATGGTTTTGGGCCCAGTGTGGTTCAGTACACCGAGGGTGTTCTCAGCATTGATCTGATTGATGCCCGTAAAAAGCAATTGGTCTGGGAGGGAGTCGCAACCTCGGCGATTGATAATGTCGAGCAGGCAGCCTCTGAACAGTCGTTAGCACCCGTGGTAGCTGATATCTTCGCGCGATATCCGTTTCTGGCGGGATCGGGCGTGGTCAACAAACTCACCAAGTAATCCATCTTCAGGACATGCGTATGCGTTCGCTGAACGGGCGGCGCTGGCTCTGGGCCAGCCTTTTATTATCAACATCGGTTTTGGTGGGTTGCGGCGAGCAACCGGCTGGCCAGCAGCGCCCGCCTGCGCTGGTGGACACGGTCAAGCTCGCACCAACCACGGCGGTCATCAGTGCCGATCTGCCAGGTCGGGTTGATGCGGTGCGCAATGCCGAAGTTCGCGCCCGGGTCACTGGCATTGTGCAAAAAATTCTGTTTGAGCAGGGCAGTGAAGTCACTCAGAATCAACCTCTGTTTCAAATTGATCCGGCTCCGTATCAAACAGCGTTTGATCGCGCCCGCGCGGACTTGCAGCGCGCCCAGGCCGATGAGAGATCGGCCATTGCTTTGTCCAAGCGTTATGCGCCACTGGTAAAAATCAACGCGGTCAGCCGTCAGGAATATGACGATGCCTTGGCGCGCGCGGATCAAGCCAGGGCAAATGTCATGGCCGCTCAGGCAGCCCTGGCAGCCGCGGAGATTGATCTGAGCTACACCAACGTGACCTCTCCGATTCATGGTCGCATTGGCGAAGCCTTGGTGACTGAAGGTGCACTCGTGGAAGCAGCAACGGCGACCAAGATGGCATTGGTTCAGCAAATCAGTCCCATTTATGTGGACGTTTACCAGTCGGTCACCGAGCTCTCGCAGTTGCGCCGGGATTTCAAGGCTGGCCATCTCAAACTCGTCAGCGATGACGCGGCCGAGGTTTCGGTGATTCTGGAAAACGGAACGACCTATCCTGGTAAAGCGAGACTGCTTTTTACGGGTATGACAGTCAGCGAAACGACAGGTCAGGTGGTGTTGCGCACGGAAGTCGACAATCCGGATGCGGTTCTCTTGCCTGGCATGTATGTCCGGGTGCGGGTCGAGCAGGCGGTTTCTGAGCAGGCACTCATGGTGCCGCCACAAGCCCTGCAGCGTGGGGCCAATGGACTAACCAATGTGTATGTGGTCAGAGATGGCAAGGCGTCGATGGTGCCGGTGCAAGTTGGCAACGACTACGACAGCCAGGTGATCATTACGCAAGGCCTGAACGCGGGTGATGAAGTCATTGTGGCTGGATTTCAAAAAATACGCGAAGGCGCATCCGTTCAAACCCGTCCATGGCAGCCAGCGCAGTAACGCCGACTGACCAGGCCAGATAGGCATCGAGTTCATGTCACAGTTTTTTATAGAACGGCCGATATTTGCATGGGTAGTGGCGATTCTGATTACCGCTATCGGTTTGTTGTCGCTGCGTACCATGCCGGTGGCGCAATATCCCGATGTGGCTCCACCGGCCATCGAGATCTCGGCCACCTACCCGGGTGCTTCAGCCGCTGAGGTGGCCCAGTCGGTCACCAGCATCATTGAAAACGAACTCAACGGTGCCAAAGGCTTGATCTACTACGAGTCGGTCAGTGACTCCAATGGGCAGGCGCAGATTACGGCCACATTTGAACCGGGCACCGATCCAGATCTGGCGCAAGTTGATGTTCAAAACAGGGTGTCAAACGTGGCAGCCCAACTGCCCGGGGCGGTTAGCCAGCAGGGTCTGCAGTTTGAGCAGACCAGTTCAGGCTTTCTGATGGTGGTCACGGTGTCTTCCGACGGTGACCTCGATGCAACCGCATTGGCTGACTACATCAAGCGCAATGTACAAAACCCGATCTCGCGCGTGCCAGGGGTTGGCCGGTTTCAGCTTTTTGCTGCGCCGCGCGCCATGCGCATCTGGATAGACCCAGACAAGCTGGTGGGGCTTGAGCTAAGTGTTCAAGACGTCAATGACGCGATTCGTGCACAAAACATTCTGATTCCAGCGGGTGTCTTGGGTGGTCCTCCCAACCCCGAAAGTCAGCGGGTTGCGGCCAACATCACGAGCAATGGCCAGCTCACCAACGTGGCCGAATTCGAAAACGTGGTGATTCGCGCAAACGCCGATGGCTCATCCGTGCGTCTAAAGGACGTCGCGCGCGTTGAGATTGGCGCCGATAACTATCAGTTCGGTGCGCGTTTGAATGCCAAGCCCACCGCGGCATTTGCAGTGGTGCTGGCACCGGGTGCCAACGCGCTAGAGACGGCCGAAGGCGTCCAAGCTCGCATGCAGGAGCTCTCCGAGTTTTTCCCAGGCGATATTTCCTACGCGATTCCATACAACACAGCACCTTACGTTGAGGCTTCGATCGAACAGGTCGTGCACACCTTGTTCGAAGCGATGGTGCTGGTGTTTGTCGTGATGTTTGTTTTTTTGCAAAACGTTCGCTACACCATCATTCCCGCACTGGTGGTGCCAGTGGCGATGTTGGGTGCATTCGCAGTCATGAATACGTTTGGGTTTTCTGTCAACGTATTGACCATGTTTGCCATGGTGCTGGCCATTGGTATCCTGGTGGACGATGCCATCGTGGTCGTCGAGAACGTCGAGCGCATCATGGCAGAAGAGGGGCTGTCGCCGCGCGAGGCCACCATTAAAGCCATGCCGCAGATATCGGGTGCCATTGTTGGTATCACGGTCGTACTCACGGTGGTGTTCTTGCCGCTTGCATTCATGGCAGGCTCGGTGGGCGTGATCTACCGACAGTTTGCCGTTGCCATGTCGGTCTCCATCTTGTTCTCAGGCTTTTTGGCGTTGTCTTTTACGCCGGCTTTGTGCGCCACGATTTTGAAGCCGATCGGCCGGGGCCACCATGAAGAAAAGAAAGGTTTTTTTGGGTGGTTTAACCGTAGCTTTCACAAGACAACGACGAACTACGAGGGGATGGTCAGCCACTTGATTCATCGACCCGGGCGTTACATGACGATATTTGTGCTGCTCGTGGTGTTGATGAGTTACTTGTACATTCGTTTGCCAGGTTCGTTTTTGCCCGATGAGGATCAAGGCTATATCGTGGTGAACATTGAGTTGCCCACGGGTGCCTCATCCACACGGACCATGGAAGTCATCAACCAGGTAGAAAACTACTTCCTGGCCGAGCCAACCACGCAGGATATTGTGGCCGTGCGCGGGTTCAGTTTTAACGGTAACGGCTTGAATGCGGCATTGGCCTTCGTGCCGTTAAAACCCTTTGATCAGCGCCAGGGACCCGGCGAGTCGGCCATGGTCATTGCCGGCAAGGCAACCGGCACCTTGCTCGGTACGATTCCCGATGCGCTGGTGTTCGCGGTAATTCCGCCAGCGATTTCCTCTCTGGGTAACGCCAGTGGCTTTGATTTCAGGTTGCAGGATCGCTCTGGCGCGGGCTTCCCGGCCTTAATGCAGGCAGCTGGTCAGATGCTGGCGTTGGCCGCACAGAATCCCGTGCTTTCCCAAGTTCGCATCACCGGGTTGGGGCCAGGCGCCCAGCTGAGCATTTCCATTGAGCGTGAAAAGCTCGCCGCCATGGGCGTGAACTTTCAGGAGGCAGCAGCCACCCTGGGCACGGCCATGGGCGGACAGTATTTGGGTAAGTTTCCCAACATGGGTTGGATGCAAAACGTCTGGGTGCAATCAGATCAAGCGTTTCGCAACACCGTTGCAGACATCATGCGGTTAAATGCCCGCAACATGCTTGGCGAGCTCGTGCCATTGTCGTCATTTGTCGACGTTCAGTGGATCGAAGGGCCAACCCAGGTGGTGCGTTACAACAGTTACGACACCATCCGTATTTCTGGCAGTGCTGCGCCGGGGTACTCATCAGGCCAGGCCATGGACGTCATGCAAGGTTTGATGAGCGAATTGCCCGCCGGATTTGGCTTTGAATGGACAGGCTTGTCATATCAGGAAATCAAAGCCGGTGCGCAAGCGCCTATCCTGATGGCGCTGGCTATTATCACGGTATTTTTGGTGTTGGCAGCACTCTACGAAAGCTGGGCGATTCCCTTGTCAGTCATGCTGGTGGTGCCGCTTGGCATGCTCGGTGCCGTGGCTTTAATTAGTGCGCTTGGCATGAACAACGACGTGTACTTTCAGGTCGGTATGGTCACGGTGATTGGCCTTTCAGCCAAAAACGCGATTCTAATCGTCGAGTTTGCCAAAGACTTGCATGCGCAAGGCATGGGCTTATACGAAGCGGTGGTGGAAGCCGCGCGCTTGCGCTTTAGGCCGATTCTCATGACTTCGTTTGCGTTCATCCTCGGCGTGGTGCCACTGACGCTCGCCTCAGGCGCGGGCGCCGCTAGCCAAAAAGCAGTGGGTTTCGGGGTGCTCGGGGGCATGCTGGCAGCCACCCCATTTGCTGTGGTTTTTGTGCCGATCTTTTTTGTGACTGTCTTGAGGTTTTTCAAGACCAAGGTGAAGCTATTGCACGCTGCGCCAACGCATGTGCCTGCCAAGTCAGACGGGCCCGGAGAGAAATCATGAGTCGCGTAGGCTGCATGGCTTTGCTCGCAAGCGCCATCTCCATCGCGCTTTCTGGCTGCAACCTCGCCCCCAAGTACGAGCAACCGCCGATGCCCGTGACGGCTGACTTTCCGCTGCAGCCCGAGCTTGGTTTTAACGCCGCCACCGGCGACGTCTCGCGTCAAAACGTGCCGGCGCAAGCGCTAGCGCCTGGGGCGCAAAGTGCAGCGGATGTGCCTTGGCAGCAGTTTTTTCAGGACAACACACTGCTTTCCCTTATCTCGATTGCATTAACCAATAACCGTGATTTGCAAATCGCGGTGGCGCGCATGGATCAAGCGCAAGCGCTTTGGGGCATTCAGCGCGGTGAGATGTTCCCGCAAATCGGTGCGGGTTTGAGCGGGGTGCGCCAGCGTGGACCAGGTTTTGCCGGCACAAGCAATGTCATCAGCAGCCAGTATTCGGCTGGTGTGGCTGTCACGGCGTTTGAGCTTGATTTGTTTGGGCGTTTGCGTAACTTGTCTGAAGCTGCGTTTCAGCAGTATCTGGCCACCGCTGAGGGAGCCCGCGCGGTGCAAATCACGCTCGTGGCGGATACCGCGGTTCAATACTTCCGTTTTCGCTTAGCGCAGGCCTTGGTCATTTTGACGGAACAGACCCTCAAAGCCCGGCAGGGAAGCTACAACCTCGTGAAGGCTCGCTTTGCCAACGGGGTGGCCTCAGAGATGGATGCCGTCCAGTCCAAGGTGCTCGTGGATGCCGCTGCAGCAGATTTGGCCCGTTACATCCGTGATGAGCAAATTGCTCGCAATGCACTTAGCGTTTTAATTGGACAGCCGTTGCCGCAGCTGACAGTGCCACCCATGTCATTTGATGACATCAAGGGTTTGGCCGATGTGCCGTCTGGTTTGCCGTCCGAGTTGTTGACGAGCCGCCCTGATATTCGTGCTGCAGAGAACCAGTTGTTGGCGGCCAATGCCAACATTGGTGCTGCGCGCGCCGCATTTTTCCCGAACATTAGCCTGACAGGCAGTGTTGGTACTGCCAGCACGTCTTTGGGTGGATTGTTTAAGTCCGGCAGTGGCGCTTGGGCTTTTACGCCATCCATCAGTGTGCCTATTTTTACGGGTGGTAGTCTGCAGGCTGGTTTGGCACAGGCTGAGGCTGTCCAGCGTGAGGCAGTCGCCAACTACGAGCAGCGCATCCAGCTGGCATTTCGTGAGGTCGCAGATGCCTTGTCGGGCGAGGCGACCTTAAGGACTCAGCTCGCTGCCCGAACGGCTGAGGCAGCCGCCGCCCAGAAGTTTCTGGATTTAAGCAACGCCCGCTTTTTTAATGGCGTCAGCAGCTATCTGGAAGTCCAAGTCGCTGAAATCCAGCTCTTTAATGCGCGCGTGCAACAGGTGTTGACAGGGTTTGAGACCGTCACCAACCGCATTAATTTGTACAAAGCCGTGGGGGGTGGTTTCGATGCTTCAGCCGTACAATCCAAGAATAAGCAACCGTTAACCATCGTAGATATCAATCCATCATGATCGACTTAGGCGTCAATATTGACCATGTGGCGACTTTGCGCCAGCAGCGCCACTGCGTGTATCCAGATCCGATCAAGGCAGCGCTCATGGCCGAGGAGGCTGGTGCAGACTTGATCACGTTGCATTTGCGCGAAGACCGCCGGCATATTCAAGACGCCGATGTCTACGCGTTGCGCCCCAAATTGCTGACTCGCATGAATCTCGAGTGCGCGGTCACTGATGAGATGCTCGATATCGCCTTGGATGTGCACCCACAGGATGTCTGCTTGGTACCGGAAAAGCGCACTGAACTGACCACCGAGGGTGGCTTGGATGTTGTGGGTGGTTTCGATAAGGTAGGTGCTGCTGTGGACCGGCTGCACGCGGCGGGCATTCGCGTGTCGCTCTTTATTGATCCTGAGTCGAGCCAGATTGAGGCAGCCCATCGCACCGGTGCCCGCATCATCGAGCTGCACACGGGCGCCTACGCTGAAGCAAAAACCACGGCAGAGGCTCACGCCGAAATTGCGCGTTTAGAGCGAGCGATTGCATTGGCGGTTGGCTTTGGCATGAAAGTCAACGCTGGTCACGGGCTGCATTACGGTAATGTGGCGCCCATTGCGGCTTTGCCAGGGATTGCCGAGCTCAATATTGGGCACGCCATTGTGGCGCAGTCGATTTTTGATGGGTGGCAGACCGCTGTGCGCAACATGAAAGCTGCCATGGTGCAGGCGCGCCTTGCTGGCCTGCGTGGACAACCCATGCCGCTGCCGGAGTTCACCGCATGAAAACTTCTTCAAAAACCCATCAGGGTCGTCGCGGTCCCGTGATGATTGATGTGGCTGGTCCACGTCTGTCTGATGATGATCGCAAGCGCTTAATGCATCCCTTGGTGGGTGGGGTGATCTTGTTTGCGCGGCATTTCGAAGATCGGGCGCAGTTGCGCAAACTGACTCGACAGATTCACAGGATCAAGTCGCCGAGGCTGCTCATTGCAGTGGACCATGAGGGTGGACGCGTACAGCGCTTTCGTGAAGATGGCTTCACCCATCTTCCCTCGATGGCCAAACTTGGACAGGTATGGATGCGAGACCCGATGCGCGCCATGTCACTGGCAACCGCTTGTGGTCTGGTGATGGCAGCCGAGTTGCGTGCCTGCGGTGTGGACATGAGCTTTGCCCCGGTGTTGGATTTGGACTACGGTGTCAGCCAAGTCATTGGTGACCGGGCGTTTCATCGAGACCCGCGAGTGGTGGCGATGCTTGCGCGTGCGCTGGCACAAGGCCTGGCCATGGTGGGCATGGCCGCGTGCGGTAAGCATTTCCCAGGCCATGGTGCGGTGACGGCAGATTCCCATCACGAAATCCCGGTGGACAATCGCACCTTGGCGCGCATCATGAAGGATGATGCCGCCCCTTACCTTTGGCTGGGCGACTTGGTGATGCCAGCCGTGATGCCTGCGCACGTCATCTACCCCAAAGTGGATGATAAGCCAGCTGGGTTTTCTCAGAAATGGATTCAGGATATTTTGCGTGGCCAGTTGCACTACGACGGGGTGGTGTTTTCTGACGACCTGACCATGGAGGGCGCGACGGTGGCCGGTGACATCACCGAGCGTGCCAATGCCGCCTTGGGGGCGGGTTGCGACATGGTGCTGGTGTGTAATCGCCTGGATCTAGCCGATGAGCTTTTGAACAACCTAAAACACGAGCCCAATGGCAAGTCCATCGAGCGCATTGCTCGCCTGATGCCCAAATTGAAGGCGCGCCGATGGTCTGCGCTTGGCCGCTGGCCCGCCTATCAGCATGCGCTCGCTCTGATACAAAGCGTGGATGAGCAATTCACCCACTGAGCCACCATCGCCAGATCAAGCCAGTTTGGTTAGGTCTGGTATTGATGCGCCAGACATCAAGGCATTGCTGGCTGGCCTGCCGCATCTGCCTGGTGTGTATCGGCATTTGGATGCCGACGGTGAGGTGCTCTATGTTGGCAAGGCCCGGGATCTAAAAAAGCGGGTTAGTTCCTACTTCCAAAAAACAGGCCACAGTCCGCGGATTGCCCACATGGTGGCCCGGGTGGTCAACGTCGAGGTAACGGTTACGCCGTCTGAGGCGCAGGCTTTGTTGCTTGAGAACAACCTGATCAAAAAACTCAAGCCGCGCTACAACATCCTGTTTCGCGACGACAAGTCATACCCTTATCTGATGGTCTCGGCGCATGAGGTGCCGCGGATCAATTACTACCGTGGCTCGACACAGCGCCCGGGCCAGTTTTTTGGGCCTTACCCAAATGCCTGGGCCGTGCGTGAAACCATACAGATTTTGCAGAAAGTCTTTCGCTTGCGTACTTGCGAAGACACCGTGTATGCCAACCGTACCCGCCCATGCCTGCTGTATCAGATCAATCGCTGTTCTGGACCCTGCGTGGGTCAGATCAGCGTCGAGGACTATCAGCGAGATGTCAAGCGGGCGACCCAGTTCTTGACCGGCGAGACACAAGTGGTGTTGCAGGACATCGAGCAGCGTATGCTGGCTGCGTCCGAAGCGCTGGCGTTTGAACAGGCGGCAGCTTTGCGGGATCAGATGTCGGCGCTGTCGCGCATCTTGCAGCAGCAGACCATGGAACAAACCGATGGGCAGGACACGGATGTCATTGCGATTGCCATGGCTGGTGGCAAGGCATGCGTGAATTTGGCCATGATCCGAAATGGTCGTCACCTCGGTGACCGGGCTTTTTTTCCAGCGCATCTAAATGAGGATGATGCGGGTGATATTCTGGAAGTCTTTATGGCGCAGCACTATCTTGAACATGCCTTGCCTGCTGTCATTGTCGCATCCTGTGCACCCAAAGATGAGTCCATTGTCGCGCTATTGAATTCGGCGGCTGAGAGTAAAACCCGTCTTTTGATTCGCCCTCAGGGTGTCAAGCGTGCTTGGCTTGAGCAAGCGAGCCAGAATGCGGAACTCTCGCTTGCGCGCGCATTGACCGAGGGTGGTGCCCGCGAAGCCAGAACCTTGGCATTGGCGCAGGCACTGGGGCTAGAAACCGATGAGCAATCGCTTGAGCAGTTGCGCATTGAATGCTTTGACATCAGCCACACCGCAGGCGAGGCCACGCAGGCCTCTTGCGTTGTGTTTGAGCATCACGATATGCAGTCTGCGCTTTACCGACGCTACAACATCGATGGCATCACGCCGGGCGATGACTATGCGGCCATGCGTCAGGTGCTCATGCGTCGCTACGCCAAGGTAGCTGACGAGCAGGCCCAGATGCCGGGTTTGGTTTTGATTGATGGTGGCAAGGGTCAGGTTGAAGTGGCCAGGCAAGTGTTTGAAGAATATGGTCTTGATTTAAGTTCTCTGGTTGGCGTTGCCAAAGGAGAAAACCGTAAAACAGGGCTAGAGACGCTGGTGTTTGCCGATGGGCGGGAGCCGCTGGTGCTTGGTGCGGCTTCAGCCGCTTTGATGCTGATCGCCCAGATTCGTGACGAGGCGCACCGTTTTGCGATCACTGGCATGCGCGCCAAGCGCGCCAAGGCGCGTCAGACATCGCGGCTGCAGGACATTGAAGGTGTGGGTGCCAAGCGCCGGCAAAAGCTTTTGAACCGGTTTGGTGGCCTAGGTGGTGTTAGCGCAGCCAGCGTGGAGCAGTTAGCTTCGGTCGATGGAATTTCACTGGATTTGGCCAAACGTATCTATGCTGCTCTGCACGAATGAGTGGCAGACTAAAAGATTCTGTAAGATAGTTACACCCAACGCTGCAAAAGTGACTCGATATGCCTTTTAACGTTCCGATCGCCCTGACTTGGCTGCGGATTGCCATCATCCCGTTTTTTGTGGCCCTTTTTTATGTGCCGGACTCGGTCTTGCCAGGGGTGCTCAGAGACTCGATTGCCGCGTGGCTGTTTATCGTCGCGGCCCTGACTGACTGGTTTGATGGCTGGCTAGCCAGACGGTGGAACCAGACATCTTCATTTGGCGCCTTTCTGGATCCAGTGGCTGACAAACTCATGGTCACTGCCGCCTTGCTGGTGTTATTGCATCTGGATCGTGTTGGTAGCTTGGTGGCACTCATTATCATTGGCCGTGAAATCACGATTTCTGCCTTGCGTGAGTGGATGGCGCAGATTGGTGCTGGTGCGAGCGTGGCGGTGCACTGGCTGGGTAAGTTTAAGACAGCAGCGCAGATGCTTGCCATTCCCTGTTTATTGCATCATCAAGACTGGTTTGGTTTGCCTGTGGCCTTGATTGGGCAGGTGCTGATTTGGGTGGCGGCGGCCTTGACCGTATGGTCAATGTTTTATTACCTTAAGAAGGCTTGGCCTGAAATTCAGGCGCGGGCTTAAATCAATAGGACTTCATGCCGTGAGCCATACCGCTGTTTTGCCACCCATCAAGCCCTTGCGCGAACCATCGGCGCGTGATGATTGGCGCACAATCGGCCTGGTGGGCTCTGCGCATTGCTCGTCACATTTTTTTCAATTGGTTATCCCGAGTCTGTTTGTTCCCTTAAGCAGTGCGTTTGGCTTGGACTTTGCGCAGCTCGGTTTATTGATGACTGTTTTTTTTGTGGTCTCGGGCTTGGGTCAGGTCGCCTCGGGTTTTATTGTCGACCGCATAGGCCCCCGACCGGTGCTGTGGTTTGGTGTGGCCGTGTTTGTGGTTTCGGCGCTCTTGCTAGCGACTGCCGGTGGCTACGGCACCTTGATGCTCGCGGCCATTGTCGGCGGTATCGGTAACTCCGTGTTTCATCCCGCCGACTTTTCTATTCTGAATCATCGGATTGCGCCCGTTCGATTGGGCCACGCCTTTAGTGCACACAATTTGACTGGCACACTGGGTTGGGCGCTAGCGCCGCTCTTTGTGGTGGGCATATCGGAGTTGTTTGGTTGGCGTACGGCTGCATTTGGTGTGGCCGTTTTGATGGCCGTGATTCTTGCCGGGCTGGTGTGGGGGCGCGAGTCATTGTTCGTGCAAGGCTCGCGTGACTTGGCACCACAGACTTCCAATACAGCCGATGCCGCTGGTGGTGGATTGATGGCCACGCTGTCCCAACTATTGGCCTCGCCTGCTCTGTGGGGCGCGTTTCTATTTTTTGTATGCGCAACGATTGCCTTTTCTGCCGTTCAAAACTACACCATTCCGCTCATGGGTGACATTTATGGCATGACGGTGGTCGCAGCTGGCACGGTTTTGTCGGGCTATATGGCGGGTCAAATTCTGGGTATGTTGGCTGGCGGCTTTTTGGTCAATGCCAGCTTCAAGAGTGAGCTGGTGGTGTTTGCTTCCTTGATTGCTGCTGCTGCTGTATTTGCGCTATTGGCCTCGGGATGGGTGCCACTGGCCTTCGCCGCGCTATCCATGGCGTTGGCAGGGTTCTTTTCTGGGCTGTCTGCGCCGTCCAGAGACATGCTCGTGCGCAAGGTCACGCCCAAGAAGTCCGTTGGTTCGGTGTATGGCTTGGTCTATTCCGGCCTCGATGTTGGTTCTGCCCTAGGCCCCTTGATGTTTGGCTTGCTGCTAGATGCCGGCTGGCGTAGTGGACCATGGCTTGGTGCAGCTGCCGCCTTTGTGGTGGCGGCGTTGTTAGCCAATCATATCGGCCGGGCTAGTCGCGGGCCTACTGTTGGGCGCTACGCAACAAGTTAGGTTCGGGCATCCCGGCTGTGGCACGCCACGGATTGATGTCCATCCCACCACGACGGGTATAGCGCGCATAGATTGAGAGCTTTTCAGGCTGGCAGCGCGCCAGGATGTCGCAGAACATTTGTTCGACGCACTGCTCGTGAAACCCTTGGTGCTGACGAAACGAAACGATATAGCGCAACAGCGCTGCACGGTCGATGGCAGCGCCACGGTAGTCGATGTGAATGCTGCCCCAGTCAGGTTGACCGGTGACCGGGCAGTTCGATTTCAATAGCCGAGAAAACAACGACTCCGTGACTACCTCATCGGAAGCCAGGCCGAGCAAATCCGCATTGGGTTCATATTCGCTGGCCTCAATGTCTTGTTCGTCCAGACAAATGCTGACGCTAGTTGAGGGCTCAGAAATTGGCTCGGTTTCAAATTGGGCTGGGTTAACCACTTCAATCTTGACTGAGGCACCGGCCGCCCGTTCGATGTCTAGTGCAATTCGTTGCTCGAGCGCCTGCGTAGTCTCAAAGCGTTCATTGTTCAGGCTATTGAGGTAGAGCTTGAACGATTTCGACTCAACAATGTTGGGGCTCGTTGCCGGTACCCAAGCTTTGAGAATCGCGGTACGCGGCACACCTTTCGGGTTTAACCAGGACAACTCGTAACCGCGCCATAAATCCCAGCCGATAAAGGGCGGATGATTGGTGCCTAAACCAATGGCATCTCTGCCCAGACTGCGTGTGATTGGGTATAGCAGCGTCGCGTCATAGCGTTGCGGATAGGTGCCTTCCTTGCCCAATGGCAAGGCAGTGTCGTGCACGGGAAGGGTGGTCATATTCATGATTCAAATTGTAATGGGTCAAAATTTCATTTTGTGAAATCTACGTTTCACATTGCAAAAATACCTGGTGCGATGCCGCATAAGGCGATTTCATAAACGTG
>CAZLFB010000051.1:0-9014 GCA_964558695.1 uncultured Orrella sp. | reverse complement strand
GAGATGGGTCAATTCTGCATTGACCAGCAGTTGGGGCACGCGCTTGATGGTGATGTGCAAAAGGGACTTTTTTTTCGAGGTAAGGGCAAGCTGCCCTTTGGTTCAGAGATCCGGCCAGTGCAGGATCTCTTGGCTTGGCTACTCGGTGGGGTGAAGCCTGCGGTGGTATCAAATACAGCCTGAAACAGAGGTCTGACTCTAAAGCCGCTGAATGAATCTTTGCAATCACTCTAATTTTCGTTAGAATGATTGAATGAATAAACGTCAAATCAAAGACCTCCTCTACAGCCACGTGGCTCAAATCGGCAAAGCGCTGGCGAGCCCCAAGCGCTTGGAGCTGCTCGAACTGCTTTCCCAGAGCCCAAAAACCGTCGACGTTCTGGCGCAGGAAACCGCCATGGACATCAAACTCACGAGCGCCCACCTCAAAGCGCTCAAGCTCGCGCGCTTGGTGCAGGCAGAACGCGACGGCAAGTTCATGGTTTACCGCTTAAGCGGTAACGATGTCGCCACGCTCTGGGTGAGCTTGCGTGAGACAGCCGCTGAGCATCTGGTTGAATTCGGCTCCGATGTAGCCAGGCTCATGGCACACCCAGACAAGCTGACGTCAATGACACGCGAAGATTTGGCGGCGCGCGCCAAATCCGGTGATGTCATGGTGATTGACGTGCGTCCGTCAGCCGAATTTGAAGTCGCCCACCTTCCCTACGCCAAGTCCATGCCCATGGCCGAGCTTCATCGGCGCCTGGATGAACTACCCAAAGACACCGAGATCGTTGCTTACTGCCGGGGGCCTTTTTGCGTGTTTGCCGATGAGGCATTACAGCTGCTTAGAGCCAAGGGTTACCGCGCTTTTAAGACACTGGATGGCGTAAACGAATGGGTGGCCGCTGGTCTACCTGTCCACACATCCACGTGACCCACTCACCGAGACACTAAAAGGCAAGGAGACAAGCATGCAAAAAAATACACTGGCCGCCACCGCACGACATCTCACTGCTGGTGCTCTTATCCTGTTTGTCACCTCGAGTCTGGCGGACGTATCGATGCCTGTGCCTGGCTCACAAACTGCTGACGGCAAAAAAGTGCTGACGTTTGTAGCCAAGGACCCCCCCGGGGTGCGCTGCAACGGCAACCTGCAAGTCGCTGTTGAAATTGCCAACATCTATCAGGTTCCAATCCAACTCGTGCCGTCAAGTCTCGTGCCAGAATTACCGGCACCAGCGGTTTTTTACGGCAATGAAATGATTGCTGCCGATGGCAAGGATCACAACGGCGGCGTGAGCTACGCCATTGTCAGTGACGTACTTGAAATCGAGGGTGTGCCCAAACAAGCCAAGACTGGACTGATTGGCAATACCAACGTCCGTCAGCGATTTGATTCACTTAAAGAATCTATCAAGACCGGTGGTAACTAAACTTAACCATTGCCACAAAGCAATCCATGACAGACAGAGCTGACTTACTAACCATGTACCGGACTTCCCAATCTCTCATCAAGCTTCAGTTTTTAACCATCTAGCCGACACATAAAACGGCACATATCAACGGAGACATGCATGACCCTTTCTAAAATCCTAAGCACAAAATCACTTCGTACCGTCGCCATCGCGCTGCCTTTGTTTTTTGTGGCCCCTATCGCCAACGCCCAGAATGCAGCCGCCGTGGATGAAATGGCTGGCTATCTCGATTTCATTGAATACGGTGGCGGCGTCATATTTGCTGAGCAGATTCCAAAGGCGGATTATGAGAACATCATGGTGATCGATGCTCGTGATGCCGATCAGTTCGCCAAGGACCATATCCCAGGCGCGGTGAATCTCGAATGGCGCCAAGTATTGAATGAGCGCGAGAATCTGCCCACCGACAAAATGGTACTGATCTATTGCAACACCGGCAGCCTGTCAGCTCAAGCCGGGTTTGCGCTGCGGGTTGCTGGCCACGAGAATGTCCGAATCCTGCAAGGCGGGTTTGAGGAGTGGAAAGCCAAGGGTGGATTAGAGGCCAACGAACGTGCGGCTGGCCAAGCGCCCAAGGAATAGGTGAGGTTGACCTTAGATGCGTACCGAAGATCACTGGGACAAGGTCTACAGCAACAAGAACTTCGACTCGGTGAGCTGGTACGCCCCGCATCTGGACAAGTCGCTCTTGCTGATAGAAACACTTTGTCCGGATAGGGCGAGCGCCATCGTTGACATTGGTGGCGGGCAATCCACACTCGTGGATGATCTATTGCTGCGCCATTACCTGGACTTGTCGGTGCTGGATATTTCCGGCACCGCCATCGAATTCACCAAGCGCCGTCTTGGTGACCGCTCAGAACGAGTGAGCTGGCATGTTGGGGACATCACTCGATATAACTTTGGGACCAAACAGTTTGACCTTTGGCATGACCGGGCGGTATTTCATTTCCTAACGGATCGAGCTGCTCGGCTAGCTTACGTGGATACGGTTCGGCGCGCTGTTAAGCCGGGTGGCTGTGTGCTCATGGCCACATTCGGTCCCAATGGACCATTGCAATGCAGTGGACTTGACGTTGTACGGTACGACGACAGACAACTTCAGCAGGTGTTCGGTGACGGGTTTGAACTACTAGGTAGTGAACTGACGGATCACCACACCCCGATGGGTACAGACCAGCAGTTTTTGTATTGCTGGTTTCGGGTTGGTCGCGATTCGATGCAGAAACTCAAGAATGAAACAGCGACTGTAGGCACTGTTTGAATTTAGCCGCAGATCAGGCGGCAGCCAAGCCCATGTCAGCCAGATTGACTTCCTGAGTCAGGGACCGAGGCTCACGCAAGCAACGCACTCAAACAACGCTTGATGTCGCGAGCACACTGGCAACAGTCTTTAGCCACATTTAAGTCGCGCCGCAAATCCTCCACCGAGCTCGCGCCACGATCGATCGCATCGTGAATATCGCGTTCAGATGCAACAAAGTCATCAGCGCGTAATTCAAGTGCGTACTTTTTCTTGGAGCCAGACCTTGATCAGTGACTGATAAGGCACATCCCGAGAGTTTGCAGCAACTTTAATCGCATCCAACAAATGCTGAGGGAGTCGTAGCGAAATTGTTTTTGTGGTGGGTTTCAAATTGGGCAAGGTTACTTTTTTGGCTCCACTCCAATCAAGAAACTCTGTGGAGTCATTGCTCTCCCAGAATTCTCGCTCTGCTACCTCGGTCTTAAAGCTAGGAATTTTCTTGGGCGCTTTTTTCATAGATGGTCCTTTCTTTCTTGCTCATATCACGCACTGAAATAACCCGGATTAAAGTTTCATTGGCTCTCAAGGTGAAGGTCACATGCAAACTGCGTTGCAAGTCAGTCTTGCCCAAAGCATGCAACCTCATTTCTGACTGGCTATGTTTTGGATCTTCTAACACTAACAGCGGCATGTTGAAGAACACCTCCTCTGCCTCAGACATGGTCACACCGTGTTTCTCATTCTTACGGCGATTTCCACTATCCCAATCAAAGCCTTGAACTCGTTGAAAGTCTATCATTTTGTATGTTACCAACATATACAAACCACGACAAGAGCAGCCCCTTTGACATCCCTTGACGCGCTAAGTACAACCCCTGCCTCAAAGGCCTAAAAACATGCCACCGCAGGTGAATTGAATTATTACTTTAATGACTGCAGATGCCATGGTTGTTAGACATTTGCCAGACTAAATGCCCACAAAAGGAGCGAGAGGATATCATGGCGAGCGATAAACAGGTGACACCCAGGCGATCGGGTCAATCTGTTGGGGTATCGAATTGTCGATGGTGGTTTTAGCAATCCCTATGCGGCTAGCCCCAGGCCGCCCACTTTTACGGGATGAGTCAAATTACTTAGATCAACCCGCTCAATCAAAGCCTGACGCTCACGCAAGCAACGCTTGACGTCGCAGGCGCATTGGCAACAATCTTTGGCAACATTTAACTCGCGCCGCAAATCCTTCACCGAGCTCGCGCCACGATCGATCGCATCGTGAATATCGCGTTCAGTCACACCAGCGCAGTTGCAAACGTACATGGCTATCCCCGTCTAGTCGTCATCTTCGACCTGGCTCTGGAGGTAGTTTTCCAGACCCATGGCGTCAATTAACGACAAGCGTGTCTCAAGTTGATCAATGTTGTCTTCACAGGATTGCATCAGCTCACGCAAGATTTGCTCGCTCGCAAAATCATGCAGCTCACCGGTCACCGCAATGGCCTCTTCAATCGCTTTGTGCTGCGAAGTCAACTCGTAACTCAAATCACCTTTGATCGCCTCAAGCACGTTTTCGCCAATTTGCAGTTTGCCCAGACTTTGCAAATTAGGTAACCCTTCGAGAAACAAAATGCGTTCGATGATCTTGTCCGATTCCTTCATCAGTTTGATCGAGGTCTTGTAATTCGCTTTGTTCAAGCCTTCCAAGCCCCAATTGGCAAACATACGGGCATGCAAAAAGTACTGATTGATCCCAGTGAGCTGGCTTTTTAGAACAGCGTTCAATGCGGTGATGATCTTGCGGTCAGCTTTCATCGAACTCACCCGATCACAGCTGACTTTGCAGATAATTCTGCAAACCCATCAACTCAATCTGGCGCAGCTGCTTTTCCAGAAAGTAGGCATGATCCATTTCGGTGTCGTCAAGCTGGGTCACGAGCGCTTCACGCGTGACGAAGTCACCGGCTTTCTCGCACTCCGCAATCGCAGCCTTCAAATTCTTGGCCACCCGGTACTCAACTTCCAAGTCGGACTTCAGCATCGACGGCACGTCTTTGCCAACGTTTAAGCCCTCGCGCTTGGAGAGGTCTGGTTTGCCCTCTAAAAACAAAATACGCTGGATCATGATCCGGGCATGCTCTTTCTCATGTTCAGACTCGTGCAAGGTTTTCTCAGCGAGCTTGGTCAAACCCATGTCGGCGTACATCTCGCCATGAATCAAATACTGGTCGATCGCGGTGAGTTCACCTGCGAGCAAGTCATTTAGTGTTTTGATGATTTTTGTGTTGCCTTTCATTCACTATCCTGAGTTAGATCGAGAAATAAAGAGTTTGTCGGTCAGGCCATTCGGTGTCAGCCACCCTCAGCCACCCACCGTCACCAATGCAATCAGCGCCACCGCCATCACAGCCAATACAACGCCAGCAGCCAGAACAAGCACCGGTCTGGCGACTGAGAGTGAGTTCAGCGTGTCAGACCCAAAGTTAGCTTTGACTCCCTTGGCGGCACGCATTGCACTGAAAACCATGGTCATTCCTTAATGCAATTGAGATCGATTTCTATTTATATTCAAGTTTACTTCAAAACGCAAGTTTTTCCGCAAAAGCAGCGCGACTGACTCATGACTTGCATCAACTCTGTTGCATGCCACGAGACACCACCCCCACTAAGCTGATCTTCAATTTTTCTAGGAGTGTCAGCGTCATGCTCAGCCATCTGCCGTTCAGACTATTCGCCTTCTTTGCTTTCCCGCTTGTGTTGGCCGGCTGCCAGATGGCAAGCCAGCATATGGCTGACGTTCAAGCCGGCATGACTGGCGAGAACCTTTCCGTTGGCGCGGTTCAACGTGAAATTCGTGTCGGCATGTCAAGCGCCGATGTCGTTCAAGTGCTGGGTGCCCCCAACATCGTTACGACAGACGACGAGCGTCGCGAGGTCTGGGTGTATGACAAGATCGCCACCGACCGGGCCTATTCGACAAGCAGTGGCGGCATTTCTACGCTCTTTCTGGGCTTTGGCAGTGGCTTTGGTGGCATCGGCGGCGTGGGCGCTAGCGGCTCAAGCGGCGCGGCCTCCACTTCCCAGAGAACGCTGACCATCATCATCAAATTCGATGCGGCCAATCGCGTGCGCGATTTTGCCTACCATCAGTCCAAGTTTTAAGGGGCTGTCATGACGCTTAAACCCCTGGTTACCAAAGCCTTGACTACCGCCCCGACAGGCCGCCCGCGCTATCCGGGCCATTGCCGTCACCGCAGACTGGTGTTGGCACTGCCACTGCTGGCAGCCGGTTGCGTGGCGCCCATGCCGCCTCAAGCGTTTCAGGTCTCCGAAGACATGCTTGGGCAACGCCAGCGTCAGTCACGGCGGTTCGATGGCATCGCGGAAGAGGACATTTTGGTGGCCAGCTCAAACGTCTTGCAGGACATGGGCTTTAACCTCGAGAACAGCGAAGTCAGCCTAGGCGTCATGACGGCAAACAAGCAGCGCGATGCCACCAACGCTGGCGAAGTGGTCGGGGCCATCTTCCTGGCACTGCTGTTTGGTGTGGCCGCACCCGTCAGCAAAAGCCAAAGCATCCGAGTGTCACTGGTCGTGCAGCCAGCAGGCGCAGAATCAGCAATTGCACCAAGCTTTGCCAGTGCCACCGGCACTAGCCCCATGCAAGCAGCCCGTAAAGCGGTCGATTCACTGCCCGCCAAAGACAGGCAAGCGGTCATTGATGCTGCAAACAAACCAGGCAACTACGTGGTGCGAGTGACCTTTCAACGCGTGGTCACCAGAACGGACAACAGCGTGTATGTCGAAACGATTGATGATGCCGAAATCTACCAAGAGTTTTTTGACAAGCTGTCGAAATCTGTTTTTATTGAGGGGCAGCAAATATGATCATTACCAGTACCCAAGCACT
The DNA here is from genome assembly GCA_964558695.1 of uncultured Orrella sp. Taxonomy (GTDB): domain Bacteria; phylum Pseudomonadota; class Gammaproteobacteria; order Burkholderiales; family Burkholderiaceae_B; genus Algicoccus. The sequence goes on along the minus strand of CAZLFB010000051.1, from coordinate 2,404 downwards.
GCGTTTTAAACTCGCTGTTCTATGCATTGGCACAATTACCGTATCTGGTTGTGTCGCCACCATGAAAGAACAGGTTCTTGATACAACCAGTGAAAGCCAGCTGCAAAAGCGCAGTTACCAGACCCGGGCATTCGACACCACCGACAAGCAAAAAGTACTCAGAGCCACGATTTCTACTTTGCAGGACTTGGGCTTTGTGATTGATCGGGCTGACGCCACGTTGGGTAGCGTAAGTGCGACCAAGCTCGATGTTTACCTGTTGAAGATTACTGTCTCCGTACGTCCACGTGGCCAACAGATGATTGTGCGCGCCAACGCCCAGTACAACCTGACACCGGTCGAAGATCCCAAACCCTATCAGGATTTTTTCAACTCACTGTCAAAATCGTTATTCCTGCAAGCACAACAAGTCGACTAAAGAGCCTTGCCATAAACCGAGGCCATCGCCGCAATCGCCTCGGTGACCTTGGCGCGCAAGCTTTCTGGGGCCAGTACCTCCACATCAGAGCCCTGCTTCAGGATGTCCTGAATCAGCTCCCAGTCTTGCCCATAAGGGACATCGAGCAGGTAACTGCCATCGGGCATCAGCACACTGACCTGCTCGGGGTGCCAGCGCTCACGCGCGACCCAACGCGCCCGAAACGGCGTGAACTTTAGTCTGGCCACTTGCCGGCTAGGGCCATTAAAAATCCCGTAACTACTCTCAAAAAATGCATTGACCTCAGGCTCACCCAACTCAACTGCCTCACCATCAAGCAAGTTGGCCAATCGAATGGCATCGATCGAGAAACTGCGTAAGCCATCGCGCAAGTGGCAGTAGGCATCGAGATACCAATTGTCACGGTAGTAAACCAAACGCTGAGGCGAGATCTCTCTGGGCACAATAATGTCAGCTTGCCGGCCGTAGTAGGCGATGTGCAGACGACGGCGTTTAAGCAAACCGTGCGCAATCAGCTGGAAATGGTCGCTTGAGATCTGTCGCTGACCCATCGGAATGATGCGAATGCGCTTTAAGGCTTCCGAGGCGCTACCGGTGCCTTGCTCAAGCAACTGCTCAAGTCGCTCACGAAACGGTGCGATGCGCTGCGACAGCAAACCCTCAGGCTCAAGCTGTGCCATGAGTTCAATGATGGTTAGCAGTGCATGGATCTCACGCTCACTGAACCAAACACCAGGCAACTCGTGACCATCGACTTGCCCTTCAATGCCATCAAGTCGATAAGCACGCTGCAAGGCATCCCAGGAAACGGGAACCCCTAAGCGGTCGCGAAGGTAATCTAAGTCGCGACAAACGGTGGCACGCGAGACCTCTAACGCATCACATAGTTGTCTCATGGTGACTAGCCTGCGCTGCCTGAGCAACGCCTGGATTTTGTAAAACCGCTCGGTTCGGTCCATGCAACCTACCTGACATCAAATGCTGCGTTTATTGTTTTTATGATGTTTTAGCTAATACACACTTAGGATATCGTGACATGGCTTAATCGCCAATGATTTGTCATGCGCTGTATCGAACTAGTTACCAAGCAGAAGCAATCCACCACCGCCGACCGGCAAAACCTCAGCCGTGGCACCGCTGCCACCAACGGCAGTGAAACCACCACCGTTGGGCACGATTGGAACCACCTCTGTATTCCCAATCACGGTGTAGCCGCCAGATCCGTTAGAAAGAACAGAGGTCAATCCCTTGGGGCTCACAATGTTGTAGTTACCATTGCCAAAACGGTTGACAGTGGTCACACCCCCAGGGCCAACGACCATGTAGCCGTTTCCAATTCGGTTGATCGTTGTGACCCCTGAAGGTGACTTGATCGTCGTGCTTGATCCGTGATTGAAAACGAACGTTTGAGCTTGCGCACTGAATGCAAAAAGCCCACAAACAAGTAATAGTGAGTTGATTCTCATGAGTTTCCTCCTAATTGGACACCTGCATCATGACGCCCAAGGTGTCTCATGGGATGAGACAGACAAAAGATAAGGACAACTGCATGCAAACGGTTTGCGCTGCCCAGTCGCGGCGTTTGGGCATTACACTTTGCAAAAAAACACAAAGGCCTCGAAAAAAACGAAGCCGAGCTTGACGCCAAATCAGTTTAGGAGAACACCGCATGAACGCCGACTCGTTTCACAAGATGGTGGCAGCCGAAGGCTTCTGTGAACCCGTCTTGGTAGAACGCGAAGCAGACGGCTTTATGGATGTGCACACACATCCGTTTAAAGCCAAGGCATTGATTCTGGACGGTTTCATTGAAATTGGCCTGGGCAACCATAGCCAGCGCTATGAGCCGGGTGACGTGTTTGAACTCAGCCACGAACAACCCCACTGGGAGCGCTACGGTCCAGCCGGCGTGGTGTATCTATCAGCCAGAAAAGAGCAATCCGATAAATTCGCTGCGACACCGCA
>CAZLFB010000050.1:0-22389 GCA_964558695.1 uncultured Orrella sp. | reverse complement strand
CAAAAGACACTAAGCCGTCGCTGAAGGCGCCAGCAATGACATCCCGAGCTGCACGCGACGCTTTAACCAAAGGCTGGGCCGATAGCGCATGTCACCGGTCACCGCTTCGATGTTGTTCAGGATCTCCAGTACGCGGCCTGCCCCCAAGCTGTCGCCAAGCGCCAGAGGCCCGGCTGGATAGTTAAGCCCCAAGGTCACTGCACGATCAATGTCTGCGGGGCTAGCAATTTGCTGTTGCGCAATATCGCAGGCAATATTGACGATCATCGCCAATACTCGCTGTGCCACAAACCCAGGTGAATCCTGAATCACACTGACTGCGACTTGATCACGCGCAAATATGGCCAGCGCCTGATCTCGCCACTGCGGCAAGGTTGCCGGTGACACCATAAGCGTGCGCCGACGAGCGGGCTGCACCGAGCCAAAGGTATCGATGGCCACGGTGCGAGTCGCATCTAGACGCTGTTGCGCAATGGCGCTCGAGACATCTTGGCCAAACGGGGTGACCACGATCAAGTCATCCGGGTTGGGACGACTGCCAGTTTGCAGGGTGGCGCCCAAAGACGTGAGTAGTGTCATGGCCAACGGATGGCCATGCTCATGCGCTGGACTGACCCAAACCGACGCAAACTTCGCTACTTGCGGCGTTTCTGGCAAAGGGGATTCTTTTTTCTTGCCATCGAGGTATTCATAAAAACCCTGGCCAGTCTTGCGTCCATACAAGCCACCTGCTACGCGCGCAGTACCCAAAGGAGATGGCCGAAACCGCGGCTCATCAAAAAATTGCCGGTACACCGACTCCATCACCGCATGAGAGACATCTAGCCCGGTGAGATCCATTAGTTCAAACGGCCCCATGCGAAACCCGCACTGATCCCGCATGATGTCATCGACCGTTTCGTAGTCAGTCACACCTTCTTGCACCACCCGAAACCCCTCGGTACCAAACCCTCGACCAGCATGGTTCACAATAAACCCAGGCATGTCCTTGGCACGCACGGCGGTATGACCCATACGTTGGCTAAGCGTCATGAGCGCATCACCCACAGCCGGATCCGAGCGCAACCCGTCGATGACTTCAACCACTTTCATTAAGGGCACCGGATTAAAAAAGTGGTAACCCGCCACCCGTTGCGGGTGGCTGCAGGCCGATGCAATGGCAGTCACCGAGAGCGAAGACGTGTTGGACACCAAGGCACAATTCGGACTGACCACACCCTCTAGCTCACGAAACAGTGCTTGCTTGGCATCGAGCCGCTCAACAATCGCTTCGATCACCAAATCGCAATCAGCCAGCTCAGCCAAGCCCTGCGCCACGTGCACATTCGCCAGCGCCGTGTCGGCTGCTGTTTGCGTCATTTTTCCTTTCACCACCAACTTGGCCCAAATGTCACCCAGCGCATGGCGTGCAGCGTGCACGGCATCAAGTTGCTGATCAAACATAATCACTTTAAGGCCCGCTTGCGCTGCGATCTGTACAATGCCTTTACCCATGGCGCCCACGCCAACCACGCCAATCGTCTGAAACGAATACATTTTTTTGTCCTCTTTTTGTTTGATTCTTTTCCGGTTGTGTTTCTATTTTGCCCGACAAACATGTCCAAACCATTGCCTAGCACGATTGATCGAGCCCAATTTGCGCAGATTTTTGAGCCGCGCGATGCCAGCGGCAACAAAGGCAGCTTTGGCTCGACAGCCATCGTCGGTGGCGCAGCTGGCATGGTCGGTGCCGTCGTGCTGGCCGCGCGCACCGCGCTCAAATCCGGCAGCGGGCGAGTCTATGCTGGCCTTGCGCAAGAGACCACTTCATTTAGCCTGGATATCGAACAACCCGAACTGATGTGGCGACCCCTATCCAGACTAATGGATATTGCGAATCAGATCACGGCATGGGGTGTAGGCTGTGGCTTGGGCGATGCGGAGTACAGCCTGCAATGCTTAAGGACGGTGTTCAAGCAGCGGGCAGGCAAGCCGCTGGTTGTCGATGCCGATGGCCTAAACGCACTGGCGCGGGGCGACGTCAGTCCAACCTGGGGCCAAGGCCACGTTGTACTGACCCCCCACCCGGCCGAGGCTGCACGTTTATTAAATACCGACACGGCATCGGTTCAGGCCAATCGCGTTGAATCAGCACAAGCGCTTGCAAAACAGTTTGGGGCCTGGATTGTCCTCAAAGGCCATCACACCATTGTCTGCAGCCCAACTGGAGAGCATCAGACCAATCCCACCGGCAATGTTGGATTGGCCACCGCCGGCAGCGGGGATGTGCTCACGGGCCTGACCGCGAGCTTATTGGCGCAGGGGTATGAACCTCACATTGCGGTGCCCGCAGCCGTTTGGTTACACGGTGCGGCGGCCGACGATTTGGTGGCCCGACTCGGCGGCCCAGTCGGACTGACGGCCTCTGAACTGATTAATGCAATCCGCCATCAGCGCAACGCAGTGAAGGCTTAATAGACAGGGGCAACCAGCCATGCAGCGCTGGATAATTTTTAAGCGCTAGGCTTAGTGAGCATGGCTTTGAGCATGTCCAAGCGCCCCTTGGGGGTGAGCGATGCGCCAGGATCCTCCACAACCGCTTGTTGTTCCAACCCCATTTCGGCCACAAACCGTGAAATCTCACACGCCTGATCTTGTCCGCCGCGGCGACGCCTCGCGCACCAGGTCAGATGCAGGCTACGTTGCGCACGGGTGATGCCCACGTACATGAGTCGGCGTTCCTCCTCGATGCGCTCGGGGCTGCCAGCCAACGACTCTTCATCTGATTCACGGCCCAGATGTGGCAGCAAGCCTTCTTCTATCCCAATCAGAAAGACATGGGGAAACTCCAGTCCTTTTGCGGCATGCAAGGTCGATAACGTGACCGCGTCTGGTGACTGTTCACCTTGGCGCTCGAGCATCGTTACGAGAGCAACATGCTGTACCAGCTCAGATAAACTCCAGTTAGATTCGGTCGCCCGAGCTTTGAGCCAATCCAGCAGTTCGAGCACCGTCTGCCAGCGCGATCGCGCTGCACGATCATCGGCGCTCACGTCATACAAGTAGTGTTCGTAGTTGATCGCTGCCATCAACTCATCGAGCAAGCGTGCCACCGGCTCGCGGCTCGCGGGCTGGCTTGCCCGCATGGCAAAGCGCTGCAAAAAACCGACAAAGGTTTGTAAAGCCTGAAGCTGCTTGGCGTTAATTAGAGACTGAGCACCCTGCTCGCAAGCTGCCGCAAACATGCCGATGTGTCGCTTGGCCGCATACTCACCCAAGGCTTGCAGGGTGGCTTGGCCAATGCCCCGGCGCGGTGTGGTGGCTGCCCGAATAAAAGCTGGGTCATCATTGTCATTGGCCAGTAAGCGCAAGTAGGCCAGAATGTCGCGCACTTCGGCCTTATCAAAAAAGCTCTGTCCGCCTGAAACCGTATAGGGTATGCGTAGATCGCGTAACGCCTGCTCAATTGCCCGAGCTTGCTGGTTGCTGCGATAAAGCACTGCAAAGTCACTCCAGGTCGCGCGCTTTTCTGTGCGGGCTGCTGAGATCCGAATGGCCACTGACTGCGCCTGCTCAATTTCCCCATCCATGCGCGAGACAGAAATCGCCTCGCCCGTGCCCAATTCAGACCAAAGCTGCTTTTGAAACAGCTTGGGGTTGCGTGTAATCAGGTGGTTGGCAGCAGCCAGTATGTTCTGGGTTGATCGGTAGTTCTGTTCAAGCTTCACAAGCTTTAATGCCGGGTAGTCATCCTGGAGCCTGGCCAAGTTTTGCATGGTGGCGCCTCGCCAGCCATAAATTGCCTGGTCATCATCGCCCACAGCGGTAAACATGGCACGCACACCGGTCAGATGCCGAACAAGCTCATACTGGCAGGCGTTGGTGTCCTGATACTCATCGATGAGCAAGTAGCGCACACGGTTTTGCCATTTCTCACAAATATCGGCATGGTCTGCCAGCAACTGGCAAGGCAACAGAATCAGGTCATCGAAGTCCACTGCCTGATAGGCACGCAGTGTTGCCTGATAACTCTGGTAGACCCGTGCTGCATCCATCATCTTGGCACTATCGGCTTCATGTGCAGCGCCATCGGGATTCATCAGGGCGTTTTTCCAGAGCGAGATTTGCTGCTGAATGGCCTTCAATCGTGCTTTGTCCGTGGTGGCAACCAGCGACTGGATCAACCCAAAACAATCCTGGGCATCCATGACAGAAAAGCCTGTCTTTAAGCCCGCTGATTTGGCCTCTTCGCGCAGCATGCGCACCCCAAGCGAGTGAAAAGTGCTAATGGTCAACTCCGCAACCCGATCGGCCCCGAGCATTTTTAGCAAGCGTTCGCGCATCTCGGTGGCTGCCTTGTTGGTGAATGTCACCGCAAACACACTCTTGGGTGCATAGCCACACTGACTCACCAGATACGTGATCTTGCTGGTAATCACACGGGTTTTACCCGACCCGGCACCCGCCAACACCAAGCTTGGACCGTCAAGATAGCGCACCGCTTGCTGCTGCGCCGGGTTCATCCGCATTAAGTCCGCCATGGTCGTATTCACCTATATTTCCAGGGGGTCAACCTCGAGTTGCCAGCGCAATCCGCTTGCCCCATGGCGGTTACCCAAGCCTGGTAACCAGCCACGAAGCAATCGATGCAAAGCAGCACGCGAACTTGCTTCCAATAACAGTTGCGCCCGACAAATGCGGGCAACCCGCACCACGCGCAATGGCACTGCATCGTACAGGGTAACCATCTCGGTAAGCTCATTGTCTTGCAGCCAATCAAGCGCACTCGCCCGCGCAGCCTCCAAAAATCCCACGGCATCTGGCAACTCGGTGGCCTCGGCAGTCAACAACGCCTGGTGACTAAACGGTGGCAATTGCGCAGCTTCCCGCTCAGCCAACAGGCTTTGCGCAAACCCTTCAAAATCATGCCGCTTTAAAGCCTGATAGAGCGCTTGCTCCGGATAACCGGTCTGAATCATGACCAGACCCGATTTGCCGTCACGACCAGCCCGCCCGGCGACTTGCATGAGCTGAGCAAACAATCGTTCCGGCGCCCTGAAATCTTGCGAGAACAACATGGCATCGGCGTTAATCACGCCAACGAGTGCCAAGTTACTAAAGTCATGTCCCTTGGACACCATTTGTGTGCCCACCAGAATGTCGACTTCACCGGCATGCACCTGCTCAAACAAGTCCTCAGCGCTGCCTTTGCGCCGCGTGCTGTCTGCATCAATGCGTGCGAGCCGTGCCTCGGGAAACAACTCACGCAGATGCTCTTCGAGTCGCTGCGTGCCACGGCCCATGGGCTGCAAATCCGGGTCGCCGCAGGTCGGGCAGGCAAGCGGTGCCGCGCGCTGTGCGCCGCAATGATGACAATGCAGCCGCATACGATGACCAGTTGCGCGGTGCACGACACTGAACGCGGTGCAATGATCACACTGGCTCACCCACCCACAACTGTCGCAATGCAACACCGGCGCATAGCCACGTCGGTTCAAATAAACCAGTGCTTGGCGCTGCTCCGATAGCGCCATACCAATCGCATCGATCATTTCGGGTGCGATACCCTTGTTCAATTCCAGCCTGCGCGTGTCGATCAGACGCACGCTTGGCAAGGCAGCATCTGTGGCGCGTTTATCTAGGCGCAACAACTGATAGTCAGCGCGCTGGGCCTTGTGCCAGGACTCGAGTGACGGCGTGGCCGACCCCAGCACGACCGGCACATTCTCTTGACGGGCTCGCCAAACTGCCAAGTCGCGCGCCGAGTAACGTAGGCCCTCTTGCTGCTTGTAAGATGGGTCATGCTCCTCATCGACCACGATCAAATCGATGTCAGGCATGGGCGCAAAAATCGCCAGACGCGTACCCAAGACAATGCGGGCACTGCCATCATGGGCGCGCAACCAGGCATCTAGGCGCTCACCATCGGCTAAGCGACTGTGCAATATGGCCACCTCGCTGCTGGCTACAACAGCGCCAAGTTTGTGCAGTAAGGCCTGTGCAAACTGGGGGGTGAGATTAATCTCCGGCACCAAAAACAAAACCCGTCCACCTTTGGCCAGCACCGATTGTGCGGCGGTGAGGTAGACCTGTGTTTTGCCGCTACCAGTCACCCCAAACAATAGGAACGCCTCAAACCCCTGCGCATCCATGATCTGCTGGGCTGCCGCCTGCTGCTGCGGGTTTAAGGTTAAGGCCTGGGCTTGAACCAACTCATCGGCCTGATTTTGGCGCTTGGCTTGGCGCCGCTTAAGCCGCTCAATGGGCCCAGCCTGGCCCGCACGTGCGCCCTCATAACTACCGACTCGACGCAAGGGCACTGGCAAAGCCGGCAGCATGACCTCACCGACGGGTCGCTGGTAATAATTTGCGGCAAACTCAGCCATCGCCAACCACTTTTGAGGTAAAGCATCGAGGTCATTGAGCGCGCGCTCGATTGGACGAATTTGCTCGGGCGCCAAACTTGGCTCTATATCGACCTGAACCACCACGCCGATCAAGCGGCGCCGACCAAATGGGACGATCACCCGCTGGCCTGGCTGCAACAGCTCCTCGGTGGCGTAATCAAATGGTCCGGCCAGAGGCACATCGAGTGCGACACGGCAATAGCGTGTCGCACTCGAAATAGGCATTAAGGCGGGTTCGGCAGCGGACATGACTTAAAGTGAATTCTCGATGAGGGGCGTAAAACCCTGAGGGTAGTAACTATTTGACAGGGGCAAAACAAGCCGGCCAGTAGCCTGTGGATAACTTTGGGGAAAACCTTTAAGGATATGAATTTTTGACCGCTGTCAAGTCGCGGTGAATGACACCCCAGAAACAAAGCTCCCGTTTAATTATTATAAAAATCAATCGCTTACATCAAATTATGGAGCATCACCGTACTGAAATCAGGGTTTGCCCCATCACTATATTTTTCTGTGCATAACCCAAGACGCCATGCCCCAAGATTGGGCATGGCATGCGCCCAATCAGGCATGAAACTGTCGGCTGTAACTATGCACTTCGTCCACCAACGCAGCGACACTTTCCGGGGGGGTGAACTGCGAGATGCCGTGACCAAGGTTAAACACATGGCCACCGGCCCCGACCTGCCCAAACGAGTCCAACAAGCGGCGCGCCTCAGCCCTGACGGCTGGCTCGTCGGCAAAAAGCGACATCGGATCCATGTTGCCCTGCAGCGCTACCCGATCACCCACTCGTTCACGCGCCTGACCGAGATTCACCGTCCAGTCCAGGCCCATGGCATCGCAGCCAATGCCCGCAATCTGTTCAAGCCACAAACCACCGCCCTTGGTGAACACAATCACGGGAATCTGCACGCCATCCACCTCGCGTGTGAGCCCATCGACTACCTGGCGCATGTACGCCAAAGAAAACTCCTGATACTTGCCATCGGGCAACACACCGCCCCAGCTATCAAACAACATCACCGCCTGGGCACCAGCCGCGATCTGAGCATTCAGGTAAGCCGTGGTGGCGAGGGCATTAACATCGAGCACATAATGCAACAAGTCTGGACGAGCATACATCATCGTTTTAATCAAACGGTATTCACGCGTGCCCTGACCCTCAATCATGTAGCAACCAATGGTAAAGGGACTGCCCGCAAAGCCAATCAGTGGCACCCGCCCAGCCAATTCATGCCTGATCATGGTCACGGCATCAAATACATATTGCAGTTTTTCCATATCAGGCACCGCCAGTGCCTTCACCGCTGCCTCGTCCTTTAATGGGCGGTCAAACTGCGGGCCCTCACCGGCCACAAACTGTAAGCCCAAACCCATGGCGTCCGGTACCGTTAATATGTCAGAAAACAGGATGGCAGCATCGAGCGGGAAACGCGCGAGCGGCTGTAGGGTCACTTCCGTGGCAAATGCGGGGTTTTGGGCTAGGCCCATGAATGATCCCGCCCGTGCCCGTGTGGCACGATACTCGTCCAAATACCGCCCAGCCTGACGCATCAGCCAGATGGGTGTGTACGGTACAGGCTCTCGCTTTAATGCTTTTAAAAAAATGTCATTTTTTAGCGCAGCAAAACTCACGGGCTAGTCCTATAAAAATTTAACCTGCTTTGGATTGTACCTAGGGCTAAGTATCTGCGGCGACTTTGTGCCGCCTCATTAACTCCCAAAACGATCGCCGGTCCTTGTGGGCAATGCGGGCAGCCTCAGTAATGTTGCCATTGGCGCGACGTAACGTGGCACGTAAATACTGCCGCTCAAACAGATCAATGATGCGTTGCTTGTTTTCTTGAAACGGAATGTTTGGCCAAACAAGTTGTGTGACGGCAAATTTCTCGCCCGCCTTCCCATCTCCTGACTCATGACCCTGTCGAGGATCACCTCGCCTGGGGTTCCGCGGGTCAATAAATACGGACTTTGGCAGCCCTGCTCTGGCGGGTTCACGCAGGGGGATGTATCTCGGCGTTCGACATACCGCGCTAATGAGTCGCGCGCGAAACTCCTGAGCACAAACTACCGGCTGCACAAAATCGGCCATACCAAGCTCAAGCAAATCGATCATGGCGCCAGACTGTAACTGATCAAGCACGCCAATGATGGGTACCACTGGGGTTTTAGGTAGGGCAGCCAGGCAACGCCGAGTCCACGCCAGGGTGTCGATTGAGACGGTGATTAACAAGGCATCAAACCGACGCAACTCCACAACTGAATTTGCCAACACCCTCGCGCTATCGTGAACCATCACATCGCCAACATCACCTGCGAGGGCATGGCCTGCGCCATGACCTTGGACCAACCAGGGCAGCTCGTGCAACCGCACACGGTTTAGTGCCGGCTGTATAGCGCTTAAGGTTGACTCAAACCAGCCGTGGTGTGCGTCGCGCCGTAACCAGGCCAAATCAATGTGCTGCCTCACGCGCATCTCCTTAAAAACGAAAGCCCCGTAGACTACCGACTACGGGGCTTTATTTCTATTCGGAATTAACGCATTGCGGCAAACGCGGACAACTGTCCTCCGAGCCTAAAACCCTGACTTAATTCATCCCTCGACCACTGGTACCACGCAACCTGCGTGCCGCCAAAGCCTGCGCAGCCAACATTTCAAGCTCGGCCTGAACCACAGCGATATCAACCTTGTCCTTGGCGTTGCGCAAGGACTCTTCAGCGCGACGCCGTGCTTCTTCGGCTTTTGCTTCATCAAGGTCAGCTGCACGAATAGCGGTATCGGACAACACGGTCACATGGTTAGGCTGAATCTCCAGCAATCCACCGGCCACAAAGATCAGTTCTTCCGAATCATCCGGCATCACGATCTTTAGGGTGCCAGGCCGGATCCGCGTAATAAGCGGCGTGTGACCAGGCAGCACACCAAGCTCACCTGCCTCACCCGGCAAAGCCACGAACTTGGCTTCGCCTTCGAACAGAGAGCGCTCGGCACTGACCACGTCAACTTTGATCAAGCTCATGTCGCTTCCTTATTGGATCGTCTTGGCTTTCTCGAAGGCTTCGTCGATAGAACCAACCATGTAGAAGGCCTGCTCTGGCAAGGCATCGCACTCACCTTCGACAATCATCTTAAAGCCACGGATGGTCTCTGACAGCGGCACATACTTGCCTGGCGAGCCAGTAAACACTTCGGCCACGTGGAAGGGCTGAGACAGGAAGCGCTGGATCTTACGAGCGCGCGCCACAGCCTGCTTGTCTTCAGGCGACAGTTCGTCCATGCCCAGAATCGCGATGATGTCACGCAATTCCTTGTAACGCTGCAGTGTCTGTTGCACGGCACGTGCCACGTTGTAGTGCTCTTCACCCACCACGTGAGGATCAAGCTGACGGCTCGTGGAATCAAGCGGATCCACAGCAGGATAGATACCTAGGGCTGCAATATCACGGGACAACACAACCGTTGAATCCAAGTGCTGGAAGGTCGTGGCTGGAGACGGGTCAGTCAAGTCGTCAGCAGGCACATAGACGGCCTGAATCGAGGTAATCGAACCTGTCTTGGTCGACGTAATACGCTCTTGCAACACGCCCATTTCTTCAGCCAGAGTCGGCTGATAGCCCACGGCCGAAGGCATACGGCCAAGCAGTGCCGACACTTCCGTACCAGCAAGCGTGTAACGATAAATGTTGTCCACGAAGAACAGAATGTCACGGCCTTCATCACGGAACTTCTCAGCCATGGTCAAGCCGGTCAACGCAACACGCAAACGGTTACCTGGGGGCTCGTTCATCTGACCAAACACCATGGCCACCTTGTCTAACACGTTTGACTCTTCCATCTCGTGATAGAAGTCGTTACCTTCACGTGTACGCTCACCCACACCTGCAAAGACCGACAGACCACTGTGCTGCTTAGCGATGTTGTTGATCAGTTCCATCATGTTCACGGTCTTGCCCACACCGGCGCCACCGAATAAACCAACCTTACCGCCCTTGGCAAACGGGCAAACCAAGTCAATCACCTTGATGCCAGTCTCAAGCAACTCAACCGACGGCGATAACTCATCAAACTTGGGGGCAGCCTGGTGAATGGCGCGTGTTTCTTCACACTGAATCGGGCCTGCTTCATCGATCGGACGGCCAAGCACGTCCATGATGCGACCAAGCGTACCTACACCGACAGGAACCGAGATCGGTGCGCCAGTCTTGCTCACCGCCATGCCGCGACGCAAGCCGTCGCTCGAACCGAGCGCAATGGTGCGCACGATGCCGTCACCTAGCTGTTGCTGGACTTCGAAAGTCAGTCCTTTCTCAGCAAAAGAGCTGGATTCGTCAGCCAAGGTCAGCGCTTCGTAGATGTGCGGCATATGGTCGCGGGGAAACTGTATGTCCACCACTGCGCCAATACATTGAACGATGGTTCCGTTGCTCATTTGATTTCCTTACTCGATCTCTTGTAGCGTTGTTCGGATGGGCTAGCTTCAGTGTGAGGATCACACCGCAGCGGCACCCCCCACAATTTCAGAAATTTCCTTGGTAATGGCGGCCTGCCGGGTCTTGTTGTAGACCAACTGCAAATCGCCGATTACCTTCTTGGCGTTGTCAGACGCCGCCTTCATGGCCACCATCCGCGCGGACTGCTCAGACGCCATGCTCTCGGCAACGGCCTGGTAAACCACACCTTCGACGTAGCGCTGCAACAGCTCGTCGATCACCGATTTCGCGTCTGGCTCATAGATATAGTCCCAACCATGCTGCGACTGGTTTTCACCGGCAAGCTCAAGACCCTCAGGACGGGTTTCAAACACCGCGTTGGGGTCAGCTAACTTGCCTGGCAAAGGCAACAACCGGAAAAAAACTGGCTCTTGACGCATCGTATTCACAAATCGGTTAGTCGCCAGATAGACCGCATCGATTTTGCCATCAATAAAGTCGTCGAGCTGTACCTTGAGCGCACCGATCAGGCGGTCAAGCTCAGGCGCATCGCCAAGCGCAACTTCTTGGGTGACTACGTTGGCACCGACTCTGGACAGAACACCCAAGCCTTTGTTGCCAAATGCGGTGAACTGCGTCTTGACACCTTTCGCGGTGAACTCAGAAAAGCGGTTAAGCACCACACGCATGATGTTGGTGTTAAGCCCGCCGCACAATCCCTTGTCAGTCGTCACAACCACGATCCCCACACCCTTCATGGTCTCGCGCTCAGCGAGATAAGGGTGGTGGTAGTCAGGGTTGGCCTGCATCAGGTGAGCAGCCATGTTTCTAACTTTGACGGCGTACGGGCGACCAGAGCGCATGCGTTCTTGAGCCTTGCGCATCTTTGAAGCCGCCACCATTTCCATGGCTTTGGTGATCTTGCGCGTGTTTTGCACGCTCTTGATCTTGGTTCGAATTTCCTTGATTCCTGCCATTGCAGTTCCCGGGTTCCGTTATCTCAAGCCATCTACCGATTAGTAGGTGCCGTGCTTCTTGAACTCCTGAAGCGCAGCCACTAGCTCAGCCTCGTCATCCTTGGAAAGCTCTTTGGTGCTCTCGACACGCTCAATAAATCCAGCGTGCTTGGCTTTGAGGTAATCCTTGATGCCTTTTTCAAATGGCAGAATCTGCTCAACTGGCACATCATCGAGGTAACCGTTGTTCACAGCAAACAGCACCACGCCGAGCTCCCAAACCTGAAGCGGCTGGTACTGAGGCTGCTTGAGCAACTCCACCACGCGCTTGCCGCGCTCGAGCTGACGGCGTGTGGCTTCGTCAAGGTCAGATGCAAATTGGGCGAATGCTGCGAGTTCGCGATACTGGGCCAAGTCGGTCCGAATACCACCGGACAACTTCTTGATGATCTTGGTTTGCGCTGCACCACCAACACGTGACACCGAAATACCAGCGTTAATAGCAGGACGTACACCCGCGTTGAAGAGGTCAGTCTCAAGGAAGATCTGGCCGTCGGTAATCGAAATCACGTTGGTCGGCACGAATGCGGACACGTCACCGGCTTGCGTCTCAATGATCGGCAATGCTGTCAACGAACCCGTCTTGCCTTTGACTTCGCCCTTGGTGAACTTCTCGACGTACTCAACGTTCACGCGAGCCGCACGCTCGAGTAACCGTGAGTGAAGATAAAACACATCACCTGGGTAGGCCTCACGACCCGGCGGGCGGCGCAACAACAGTGACACTTGACGATACGCCCAAGCTTGCTTGGTCAAATCATCATAAATGATCAATGCGTCTTGGCCACGATCACGGAAGTACTCACCCATGGTGCAACCAGCGTAGGCTGACAGGTACTGCATCGCGGCACTTTCAGAGGCAGCGGCGGCAACCACGATGGTGTATTCGAGCGCGCCATGCTCTTCGAGCTTGCGCACCACGTTGTTGATCGTTGAAGCCTTTTGACCGATGGCGACGTAGATACACTTAACGTCTTTGCCCTTCTGGTTAATGATCGTGTCGACTGCAACAGCAGTCTTACCGGTCTGGCGGTCACCAATAATCAATTCGCGCTGGCCGCGGCCAATTGGCACCATCGAGTCAATTGCCTTTAGACCTGTCTGCAGTGGTTGCGAAACGGATTGACGAGCAATCACGCCTGGCGCCACTTTTTCAATGATGTCGGTTTCCTTGGCGTTGATCGGGCCACGACCATCGATCGGCACACCCAATGCGTTCACGACGCGACCAAGCAACTCGGGGCCAACGGGCACTTCCAGAATGCGCCCAGTGGTGCGAACAGCGTCGCCTTCGGAGATGTTGGTGTAATCACCCAGCACCACCGAACCGACCGAATCACGCTCTAGGTTCAAGGCCAGACCAAACGTGTTGTTTGGAAACTCCAGCATTTCACCCTGCATCACGTCGGACAAACCGTGAATGCGGCAGATACCGTCGGTCACGGAGACCACAGTACCTTGCGTGCGAATATCCGAAGAAGTCCCAAGACCTTCGATTCGGCTCTTTAGTAGTTCACTAATCTCTGACGGATTGAGTTGCATGTTCAGACTCCTGAAAACTGTTCGTTGGCTTTAAGCCACCAGCGCGTCACGCATACGGTTTAGCTGCGCCTGCACGGACGTGTCGAGCACGTAATCCCCCACCACAACACGAACGCCACCAATCAAGGTTTCGTCCACGGTCACGTGAGGCTTAAGCTTTAAATTGAATTTGGGCTCCAGCAGTTGCACAAGCTCACTCACCTGCGCATCAGACATCGGAAAAGCACTGACAATATCTGCCTGTGCGACGCCTTCTGCCTCATCCTTGAGAGCCTGAAATTGTTCTGCGATTTCGGGCATCAACAACAAGCGATCATTGCTGACGAGCAACTCAATGAAATTGTCCAGATGAGCATTTAGCTTGACACCTGTGAGCAATCCCTTAACCAAGTCGCAACGTTGGGCATCATCTAGCCGTGGGTCAGAAACCGCCTGACGCACGTCTTCCATCTCAATGAGCTCAGCAAGCAAGCGCAGGTCACTGGCGGTGCCCTGCAGACTGTCAGCAGAGTCCTTGACCGCCGAGAACAAAGCCTCAGCGTAAGGACGAGCAATGGTGGAATTTTCAGCCATGAGCCCCGCCCCTTACAGTTGTGCTTTCAACTGCGCGAGCAATTCGCCGTGCGCTTTTTGGTCGACTTCACGCTTCAGGATCTGGGACGCTCCCTGAACAGCAAGCAAAGCCACTTCGTCACGCAGTGCGTCACGAACCCGCTGGGCTTCCTGCAGAGCCTCCTGGCGAGCCTGCTCGACAATTCGAGCACGTTCAACCTCAGCTTCCCGACGAGCCTCGTCAATAATTTGGCTGCCATGCTTTTCAGCTTCGACAGTGCGCAGATGCAAGTCAGCTTTGGCAGATGCTTCCATTGCCGAAATTTTTGCTTGCGCCTGCGCAAGGTCCGACTTGCCTTTCTCAGCAGCAGCCAGCCCCTCGGCAATTTTTTGCCGGCGCTCCTCGATCGCCTTCGTCAGCGGGGGCCACACGAATTTCATCGTGACCCAAGCCAGCACGAAGAAAACGATCATCTGAAAAAAGAGTGTCGCGTTCAGATTCACGGTCGTTTCCCTATCACACCCGAACACCCCAAGTGACTATGCACCGGGTGCTCGATTTGACCAATACCAAGGCACTGGATTGTGCCCAAGCGATACGCGCGCGCCGCATGCAGCAACGCGCCCAAAGTCATGGCTCAGACGAACGGGTTTGCGAAAGCGAACAGCATCGCAATACCAACACCGATCAGGAACGCAGCGTCGATCAGACCAGCCAACAGGAACATTTTGGTTTGCAAAGCGTTCATCAGTTCAGGCTGACGTGCCGAAGCTTCAAGGTACTTGCCGCCCATCATGCCGATGCCAATGCAAGCACCAAAAGCACCCAGACCGATAATAAAAGCGCAAGCGAGAGCAACGAAAGCAACGTTGGTCATGACAACTCCTTGGTTAATGTCTCAAATCAAAAGTTAAAAAGAAACTACTCATAAAGCCGACCTGACTCAGTCAAGCCAACTGTTAGTGCCCCTCATGAGCCTGGCCGATATACACCAGCGTCAACATCATAAAGATAAACGCTTGCAACAGCACGATCAAGATATGGAAAATCGCCCAGATCGAGCCTGCCAAAATGTGACCCAAGCCCAGAGCCACGCTAGTCGCGTTAAATCCTGTCCAAGCGCCACCCAAAAGCGCCACGAGCATGAATACTAGCTCGCCAGCGAACATGTTGCCAAACAGTCGCATGCCCAGCGAAACCGACTTGGCCGCATACTCAACGATATTCAATAAAAAGTTGGCGGGCGCCAGCACGATCGCAGCAACACCATGCGCATGAAACGGCGCGGTAAAAAGCTCTTTCACAAACCCGGCAGGGTGCTTGATTTTGATGCCGTAGTAGAACATCAACAACAACACACCGAGGGACATACCGAGAGGCACGTTCAAGTCAGCCGTCGGCAAAATCTTATGGTAGTAGAGGGGATCGCCGGTCACAGCACCCAAACCAGTGGTCTTCCAGATCCAGGGGAACAAATCAACCGGAACCAGATCCAGCGCGTTCATCAGAACGATCCACACAAAAATCGTCAGCGCCAGAGGGGAGACGAATTTCCGGCTCTCTTCGTTGGGAACGATACCGCGCGCCTGCTGCTCGACCATGTCCACCAACAGTTCCGCAGCAGCCTGCATCTTGCCCGGCACACCGGAGGAGGCGCGCCTTGCACCACGCCACATGAAAAACACCGCAATCAGACCCATCAACAGCGACCAGAACATCGAGTCGTAATTGATGACACTGAAATCGGCGATAAGCTGCTGCTTACCGCCAATATTGTTGTTGTTCACCAAATGGTGCTGAATATAATAAGACTGGGGGGAGACGTCACCAGCGGCAGCCATGCGAACCCTTACGTTGTCTGATTGCCCATTACCAGGGCACTTAATCCAACACGAGGCGAATAAAACTCACCTCGACCCAAACTTCACTTGCCCAGTCTGCCACCTGAAAACAGCAGCCCGAACCAATAACCTTTCAGTGCGGCAATCAAACCGACCACAGCTGCTATCCAATCAAGACGACCCGCCTCAACATCCGCCAACAGCCATAACAGCGCAATCGCGACCAGAACTTTCAGCGCGTTACCGATTAGAAAGGTTGCCGCTCCCGCCCCTTGAGGCTTAAACGTCGCCAACACTAACCGCAGCACAAACACCGCATTGGGCGCCAAATAACAGGCCGAACCTAGCAATGCACTGACCGCAGACACCACACCTGACATCACGCCAAATATCAGCGCCACCACCAGCGACGCCACCACTTGCGCCAGCAGAACCCTAAAGAGATCCCGCCGCGACCGTGAGGCCAGTCGCTTTTTATCCTCTTGACTCAGCACGACGTGATCGATATCAGAGGCTGTCGGAAAGCTCATCGCTAAAAACCACCACCGAAAGCACCCATCACATTGTGCTTGAGTAACCCTTCAGAGAACTGACATCCAGCATTTGCCTGGAGGTCGCTCGACCCAAAGATACCCAAACAAGGGAAAAGACACACAAACGCCGCCTGATTTGTTGGCAATACCACTTACCCGCTTTCAAATCCACAAACACCGCTTACCCAAGGCTCGGGGAGTATAGCGTGTTTTCCCTAATATGTGCAAAACGGGGTGGCAACAAACGATGCACCGTGGTTTTGCCGCCTCTGCACCTCTAGCGGTGCTTGAACGCAGGCGGGCGCTTCTCCACAAATGCCGTCATACCCTCTTTCTGGTCCTCTGTTCCAAACAATGAATGAAATGCGCGGCGTTCAAACAACATCCCTTCACGCAAAGAGCTCTCCCAGGCCCGATTCACCGACTCTTTGGCCATGATCACCGATGGCAAAGACATGGAAGCAATCACGGTGGCGGCGTCTGTGGCTTCTGATAGCAACTTATCTGCGGGCACCACCCGCGAAACCAGACCAGCACGCTCGGCTTCTTCTGCGTTCATCATGCGACCGGTCAAGACCATGTCCATGGCCTTGGATTTACCGACCGCACGAGGTAAGCGCTGCGTTCCACCGGCACCCGGGATGATGCCTAGCTTTATTTCAGGCTGACCGAACTTTGCCGAATCAGCCGCGATGATAAAGTCACACATCATGGCGAGCTCACAACCACCACCAAGCGCATAGCCAGACACCGCAGCAATGATGGGTTTGCGCACCCGAGCAATCGGATCCCAGTTACGCGTGATGTACTCAGACATATAAACATCCATGTACGACCATGAGGCCATCGCGCCAATGTCAGCACCCGCGGCAAATGCCTTCTCGCTGCCAGTGATGATGATGGCACCGATGTTGTCATCGGCATCATATTTCGCCAGCGCTGCACCTAACTCATCCATCAGCGCATCATTTAATGCGTTTAACGCCTTGGGACGATTCAAGGTGAGAATCGCCACTCGGCCCTGAACTTCCTGCAAAATCAGACTTTCGTTTGTTTGTGCATTACTCATTTTTTGATCTCCACAGAATTCTTATTAACATAGCAGCATGAAACGACAAACGCTACGTTACACCGTTGACCCTCACGACTTGGCTGGTCATCGCCTAAAAATTACCCTGCACATTCGCCAGGTAACGAGCCCAACTCAGATCGTGTCCATGCCCGCCTGGATTCCCGGCAGCTACCTGATTCGCGATTTCTCTCGCCACGTGGAAATAATCCGTGGCAGACATTCAGCAAGCGGCGCACGATGGCATCAACCCCGTAAGCTCGACGACCATCGCTGGGTGTTCGAGGACTGCCAAGGCAGCCTGACCGTGGAAATCGTGGTGTACGCCTGGGATCTGTCCGTGCGCGGTGCGCACGTAGATGACTCGCATGCTTTTTTTAACGGCACCTCGGTGTTTCTAAAGCCCCATGGCTTAGAGCATCTGCCGTGCATGGTGGACATTAAGCGTGCGGCGGGCCAGCATCGCTGGCGAGCCTACACCAGCATGCCGGCGGCCAACTTGCGCATCCCGGCTGACTCGCTCGGCTGCTTTGTGGCACCGGACTATGACGCACTGATCGACCATCCATTTGAACTGGGTACGCCGCAAGTCGTACGCTTTGAAGCCTGTGGCGCACGCCATAGCCTGGTGTTCACGGGCAATGTGCCCAACCTTGATCTGAGCAGTATTGCACATGACGTCAAACGCGTGTGCGAAGCTCAGATTC
The DNA here is from genome assembly GCA_964558695.1 of uncultured Orrella sp. Lineage (GTDB taxonomy): Bacteria > Pseudomonadota > Gammaproteobacteria > Burkholderiales > Burkholderiaceae_B > Algicoccus. The sequence goes on along the minus strand of CAZLFB010000050.1, from coordinate 4,308 downwards.
ATCTGTTTGACCCAAAGCAGGCGCGCGCGCCGTTTCTGGACAGTGCACCCGAATATGTCTTCATGACCATGGTCACGGCAGACGGATACGGTGGCTTGGAACATCGCGCGAGCACCGCCTTGGTGGCCTCGCGCCACGACCTGCCAACCAAACATCAAGCCAAACCGCCAGAAGGCTACGTCACTTTCCTGGGGCTTGTGAGCCACGAGTACTTCCACACCTGGAACGTCAAGCGCATCAAGCCAGCTGCCTTTGTGCCATACGATCTGGCCAAGCCCAACCACACCCGGCTACTGTGGCTCTTTGAAGGCTTTACCTCGTACTACGACGATCTGATGCTGGTACGCAGCGGCGTGATTGACCTGCCCACCTATCTCAAGCAACTCGCCAAAACAGTCACCGCCGTGCACGCTGGCCCTGGGCGACATAAACAGTCACTGGCCAACAGTTCATTTGACGCGTGGACCAAGTATTACAAACAAGACGAGAACGCCCCCAATTCGATTAGCAGTTACTACGCCAAGGGCTCGCTCGTGGCGCTGGGGCTCGATCTGGTGATCCGCGAGCGCAGCCATCAGCAGCACAGCCTTGACGATGTCATGCGTGCACTGTGGAAACAATTTGGCGAACGTTTTTACCAAGGCCAGCCCAGGGGATTGAGCGAAACCGGCTTTGCGCAAATCGTTAAACAAGCCACGGGCGTTGACGTGCGTGCGGAGTTAACCCAATGGGTAGAGCAAACAGCGGACGTGCCCCTGCAAGCACTGCTCGCCGCACAAGGGTTTGATCTGACATGGGTGAGCAGAGACCAAACGCCCGTGCTGGGTGCGACCTTCAAGACACAGGGTGAGTTTCTGGTCATCCGACAGGTCATTGAAGGCGGTGCGGCCCATCAGGCAGGCCTGTCAGCCGGTGACGTCTGTGTTGCATGCAATAGCCTGCGCATCGGTAAAACGGCCAAAGCACTGAACCAGTTGCTTGGCGCCTACCCGCCTGGTCAGACAATCACGATGCACGCGTTTCGAGGTGACGTGCTGCAAGCACGCGAGCTAACCCTGGCTGCAGCGCCTGCATCAACCTGTGAAATCAGCGCACGCCAAACCAAGGCAAGCTAAACGTGGCCACACCCGAACTGATCAGAAACTACGCGCAAGTGCTGCTGTCAAACACGCCGCTGATCGACGTGCGCGCGCCCGTGGAGTTTGCCCAAGGCTCATTCCCGGGCGCGGTCAATCTACCACTCATGAATGACGCTGAACGCGAGGCGGTCGGCATTGCCTACAAGCAACGGGGCCAGGATGCCGCCGTGGCACTGGGCCACCAACTTGTCAGCGGCAGCGTGCGGGATGAACGCATTGCCCACTGGGCAGATTTCATGCAGCAGCATCCGGATGCCGTGTTGTATTGCTTTCGCGGTGGCATGCGCTCGCAGATCTCACAGCAATGGCTCAAAGAAGCGGGATTTGAGCGTCCCCGCATCGCCGGAGGCTATAAGGCGATGCGCCAGTTCTTACTGCAAAACCTCGACGAAGCGGTTCGACGTAGTAATTTCCTTGTCGTCGGTGGTTTAACAGGCTGCGGCAAAACAGACGTGATTGAGGCGCTCGAGGGCAAGATCGACCTCGAGGGGCTTGCGCGCCACCGTGGCTCAAGTTTTGGGGGGCGAGCTCAGCGACAGCCCAGCCAAATCGATTTCGAAAACTGCTTGAGCATCGAGTTGCTTAGGCTAAACAACCGTGGGCAACGCCATATCGCCGTTGAAGACGAATCCCATCTGATCGGGCGCTGTGCGGTGCCCTTGGTTCTTAGAGAAAAAACCCAGCAAAGCCAGCTGGTGTGGGTAACAGCACCCTTAGAGGAACGGGTTCAGCGCATCCAGCGTGACTACATTGAGTCGTTGGCCCAGGATTACATCGACGAATATGGCACAGCGGTGGGTTTGGAACGCTATCAAACGCATCTGAACAAAAGCCTGCACAACCTGCACAAGCGCTTGGGGCTCGAACGCTACGCACAGTTACAACAACATTTGGAAGCAGCGCTTGCCCAGCAGTTTGCCCATGGCGAATTCGACGCGCACCGGGCCTGGATTGAACCTTTACTGACCGACTATTACGATCCGATGTATCGATACCAGCGCCAGCAAAAGAAAAGCGCCGTGGTGTTTGAAGGCCATGTGGGCGAGGTGATCGCCTACCTGACGTCTCAGGGGCATTAGATATTCGAGCTTAGGGCTTGGGGCTTAGGGCTTGGGGATTGGCGACTAGGGATCGGGACGCAGCTTCGTTGGCTCGCCCGTCAGGTTTTCACCGTGAGCCTGGCCTCAATGGCCTTGGCGGCGACCACGCCATCGGCCATGGCCGTGGGCACGCACGGATGCATGCGTTGCGCAACTTCACCGATCGCATACACGCCATCGACACTGGTTTGCGCATTTTGCATGTCTGTTTGTACAAAACCACGCGCATCAAGTGTCAATGGCAGTTCTTTTAAAAAGCCAATGTTCGCTTGCCAGCCATACAAAACCAAAATCCAGTCATAGTGCTGTCCGTTCACGGTTAGCGCCAAGGGATCAACCACCGGATCGCCAACGATCAGATCTTGACCAGACATACGATCGACAAACTGTTTTTGGGCGCGCACCGTGCGGGCATAGATCTGCGCGCCAGCCGCACCTCTGTCTTTGACAAACACATGGTTCTCAAACGCATTATCGCCACCGCCAAGCAAGGCCACACGCGCGCCGCTAAAGTCGGTCGCCATGATCGCCTCACCGGGCCCAACGATCACGCCCGGGTACTGCTTGCCCTCATGGCCAGGCAACGCTCGAGGGCGCACGCCAGTGGCCAACACCAGGGTTTTAGCGGCAAGTGTTGATGGAGCTTGCTCGCCACGCTTGACTTGCAACTGAAAGTCACCAGCACGCCCAGACACCGACAGCGCTCGCGTGTCAAACCAGGTTTGAATACCAGCGGCCTGCACCTGGCGGGCGATTTGCTCGGCCACTTGCATGCCGGTCTGATCCGGGCTCGTGACCGTCCAAATATCCGGAAACGGGTTGCGCGCGGCCAAGCCCCCAATGCGATCCGTGGCTTCAATCAGCAAAGGGTCTAACCCCAAATGCCGCAGCCAGACCGCGCAGCTTGCGCCCGCTGGCCCTGCGCCCACGACAATGGCATCCCAGATTATGTGCATGACTTAACCCCAGTTACGCCCCACTTGCATTTTGACATTGTACGAGGGCAGGCACGCTTTAGCCCAAAGCCCTCAGCCACCTGTCCTACAATCTAGCCTCGGCTAATTCTGATGAAACACCATGCCCACCAGACGAATCATATTCTCGCGCATTGCCTTGGACGCCAGCATTGGCATCCTCGAACACGAGCGCATTGCCACCCAGCCGATTCACGTTGACGCCGAAATCGAGGTCGATGTGACTCAGCCCGTGGACGATGCCGACATCGGCAGTGTTCTGGATTACCGCACCCTGCATGAATCGATCGTCAAAGAATGCACCAGCGGTCACGTCAACCTGCTTGAGACACTGACGGACAATGTGGCGAACCGACTGCTGACCACCTTTGCCGAGACGCGCGAAGTGACTGTTCGTATCACCAAACCCTCGGCGTTTGCAGATTCGGCTGGCGTGGCCATCGAAGTCTGCAAAAGGCGAGGCGGCTAACCCATCTACACGCCATGACAACGGTTCAACCCATAGAAATTCATCGCTCACCGGCGAGCAAGTCGCAGGTCAACGCCAACAAGCTGCAAAAGCGCTTGTTACGCGAGGCCGGCAAGGCCATTGCCGACTACGGCATGATCGAGGACGGCGACAAAGTGATGGTGTGTGTCTCGGGCGGCAAAGACTCCTATGGCCTGCTTGATCTGTTGCTCACACTTAAACAGCGTGCGCCTATCTCTTTCGATGTCATTGCCGTCAATCTAGACCAGAAGCAGCCCGGGTTTCCCGAAGAGGTGTTGCCCAATTACCTGACAGAACTGGGCGTGCCGTTTCATATTGAAGAGCAAGACACCTATTCCATCGTCAAGCGCTTGATCCCCGAAGGCAAAACCACCTGCTCGCTTTGCTCAAGGCTGCGGCGCGGCGTGCTCTACAGAGTCGCTAGCGAACTCGGTGCCACCAAAATCGCACTAGGTCATCATCGTGATGACATTCTGGCGACGTTCTTTCTGAATCTGTTTTATGCCGCGCGCTTAAAAGCCATGCCACCCAAGCTCGTCTCTGACGATGGCCGCCACACCGTGATTCGCCCACTGGCCTATGTCACCGAGGCTGACCTCATCCAA
>CAZLFB010000049.1:0-3309 GCA_964558695.1 uncultured Orrella sp. | reverse complement strand
TCAGTGATGATGCCTAAATCTTCCAGCACCTTAACGGCAGCTGTGGCCGTCGGAAAACTCGTATCCAGTTGCTGGCGAGCGAGTTCAATCGTGAAGCGTGGCATCATCGGCAGCATCTCGAACAATCGGTAGCTCGCTGGCCCCGCCTTTGGGGACTGCAGCAAACACTTGCGATCATCGGCCACCAGAGTGGCCACTTCGATAATACTGTGCTCCGCATCTGCAGCAGCGACGCACACCCCGTCCAGAAAGAAAGTCACCCAAGATTCCCAATCACCTTCGGTGCGGATATAGGACAGACGCCGGTAGTACTCGGCCTGATGTTGCTTAAGGTAGCCGCTTAGGTACATCAACGGCTCAGCCAATAGTCCCCAATGCTCAAAAAGGGCTGCAATCAAAAGCCGTCCGATGCGTCCATTGCCGTCCAGAAAAGGGTGGATGGTTTCAAACTGTGCATGGATGAGCGCCACTTTGACCATGGGTGGCAAATCGGTCGCGCCATCATGAATGAATCGCTCCATATCGGCGAGCAATTTGGGCACCTCCTCGGGCGGCGGCGGCACGAATACGGCGTTACCAGGCCTTGTACCGCCAATCCAGTTCTGTGAGCGCCTCAGCTCCCCGGGCTGCTTGCCGGCACCGCGAACCCCATTGAGTAACAGTCGATGGGCATCGCACAGTAGCCGCACACTCATGGGTAGACCCTTAGGGTCGCGCAGATTCTCCTGAACCAGACGGAAGGCTCGGAGGTAATTGGTGACTTCTTCTACATCCTCAATGTTGGTGACCTTAAAGCCTGCTTCTTCATTAAATAAATCGGTCAGGGTGGCCTGAGTACCCTCAATCTGCGACGTCAGCAATGCCTCCTTGCGGATCGCACTGTCAGGCAGCCACCCCACTGAGGGGACCAAGCCTGCCACGCCGCACAGGCGGGCAAGCGCCATCTCCGCCTTTTGGTTGAGGTCCTGATAGGCCTCGCAAGCCAGGGCTGGATTTTTGGGGGGCAACGAATCAGGCACGAATGCCAGCACTACCTCTCCAAGGGTGCTGGATTTCACATAAGCGCCAGTTGCCCGTTTCATCCGCAAAGCCTCTTGAATTAGATTTGTTCATATTAAACAGTTCTTTAATGTGACGCAAGCTTACGAAAGATATCTTTAACAAATGCCTCATGACCGGTCCGGGTCCAGCTCATCGGTAACGTTGCGCAACCCGCGGTCTGTTTAGTGGTACATCTGGTAGGGCTCAGCCCTTCCCAACACCAATCAAAACAGCGACTTCTTCACTCGCCACAAAACGCTGCATGCGAAGAACAAAGCCAGGGGTTACCGAGCCTCGCTCAGCTGAGCCTTTGGATCAGGGGGGGTAGGCCACCCTTTGTTCATCTCCGCGATCAAGACAATTATTCAGAATAAATCACATAAATCATCTTAATAATTAATTTTAATTAATGTATACTTTAATTATTATGTATTTTTAGTGATATTTATGCAGATTTCACGTGAAGAACTGATTGCTGTCCTAGCCCAATTTAATCCTTGGTGGCGCGGCGAACCCATTGCGGATCTTCCCTCCTGGCGGCGAGCCGCTTTCCATGACCTTTTCCAATGGCTCACGGTGCCACCAGACCCACGGGCCATCTTGCTGTCTGGTGCGCGTCAAGTCGGCAAAACAACCCTACTGCTTCAAGCGATCGACGCCTTGGTTCGTCAAGGCGTGCCACCGGGCAACATCTTGTACGCCACCTTCGACCACCCGATTGTCAAACTCGCCGGCATCGACGCGGTGCTGCAGGCCTGGCGCGAGCGCGAGCCCCAGGCAGATGGCCCCGAATACCTGCTGCTCGATGAGGCGCAGTTCATTCGCGACTGGGGCACCTGGATCAAGCATCAAGTTGACTTCAAAAAGCAACGACGGATCGCTTTCACTGGTTCGGCGATGCCGTTGGTTGATGCTGCACAAGAGTCTGGCGTGGGACGCTGGCACACGATACGACTAAGCACCCTGTCGTTTTACGAGTATCTGCAGATCAAGCAACTGACGCTACCCGTCTTACCAAAACTCAAATCACTGCGTGACTTATTCGAGTGGTCACCATCAGACTTTTACCGTGTCAGCGAGATAGCAGCACCCTATACCAGTCATTTCCATGAATACCTGCTTCGCGGGGGATTCCCTCAAACGGCGCAGGTTCAAAGTATCACGCATGCTCAACGCCTGCTGCGCGAGGACATCATTGACAAAGTCATAAAGCGTGACATGACCGCTTTGTTTGGTGTGCGTCGCATTCTCGATCTCGAGCACACATTTCTGTATTTGTGCCTGCACGATGGCGCAATTTTAGACATGGCAGACTTGTGCTCAAACCTCGAGGTTAAACGCCCAACCGCTCAACACTTCATCGAATTGCTCGAGGCCACTCACCTGATCTACCGCTTGCCACCATTCGGTTATGGCAAGGATGTCCTCAGAGGCCGTTTTAAGATTTACCTCGCTGATGCAGCCATCGCACCGGCTGTGATGCTCAAGGGTAAGTCAATCCTCGAGGATCCAGCAGCCCTGGGGGTGGCCACTGAGACCGCAGTGCTCAAACACCTGTACTCAAGGTACTACCCACAAAACGTGCGCTTCTCATACTGGCGCGGCAAACGTGACCATGAAGTAGATCTGATCGCCGAGGTCGGCGGCCAAACCATCCCGTTTGAGGTCAAATATCGATCTCAACACACCGCTGTGCGCGAACTCAAGGGCTTACTCGAGCTTTGTCAACAAAAGTCGATCGAGCGCGGTTACGTGGCGACAAAATCGGTGAGTGATTTCGGGGAAATGACCGAGATGCCAGACAAGCAAAAGAGCCCTAGCAATCCGATGACTCGTATTATGCGCATCCCCGCACCATTACTCTGCTACTGGATGGGCGAGTCCGATCAGGATGTTGGGGAGCGCCTCTAGGCGTTACCAGGCCCTTTGCCGCCAATCCAGTTTTGTGAGCGCCGCAGCTCCGCGGGCTGATTGTCAGCACCGGCCTACCGGGGAGCTTGCCCCGTATGGTGCCGATCTGGATCCATCGCAGCCTAGGCTTTTGACCTTACAATCGGCTCAATCGCGTTTAGGCAAACCCATACCTTATGGCCCAGGTTACAGACATGATCAAAAGCACAACATTCAACCCCCTGCTCACCTCCGTTCACGACCTGATGGACTATGCGGCAGTTAAGCCCGAGCACGTGGCCCCGGCCATAGAGGACATGCTGTCTCGCGCACGCACCGCCATCAATGCCGCGGCAGACCCTGCACTGCCAGCAACCT
>CAZLFB010000048.1:0-5021 GCA_964558695.1 uncultured Orrella sp. | reverse complement strand
CCCTGAACCGTGTTTTGAGCCAACCACGGGTAGTTGGGCATATTCGATTCCGGAACCACGTCGCGTGGATTGCGCAGGTGAATCCGGTGCCATTCGTCTGAATAGCGTCCACCGACACGGGCAAGATCAGGCCCAGTGCGCTTCGAGCCCCACAGGAACGGGTGGTCAAACACCGACTCACCCGCCACTGAATACGGACCATAGCGCTGGACCTCGGCCCGCAACATACGAACCTGCTGCGAATGACAGCCCACGCAACCTTCACGGATGTAAAGATCGCGCCCGATCAGCTCAAGTGGCTCATAGGGCTTAACGCCAGGCGCCGGTTCAGTGGTGCTGTGCTGAAAAAACAGCGGCACGATCTGAACCAATCCCGCGAACAGCACCACCACGACGCTGCAGATGATCAACAAACCAATGTTTTTCTCTAAGGTCTCGTGAGAGAAAAAACCTTTATTTTCGTTAGCCATATCAATACCTATATATCAAGCAGCACTAGCGACCGGACGAATCGGATCATGCGTTTCAGTAGGCACCAGCGGGTTAACCGCCTTGGCGCCAACCACCGTCTTGAACACGTTGTAGCCCATCAGGCAAATGCCAAACAGATACAGCGCGCCACCCAACAGACGAATGGCATAGAACGGATACGTTGCCTTGACTGACTCCACAAAACTGTAGGTCAAGGTGCCATCAGGCTCGGTAGCACGCCACATGAGGCCCTGCATCACGCCAGCAATCCACATGGCAGCGATGTACAAAACCACGCCAATGGTGGCGACCCAGAAGTGAGTCTCAACCAGACGCATGCTCCACATACGATCTTTACCCCACAGACGCGGAATCATGTAGTAGAGCGAACCAAAAGTGATCATGGCCACCCAACCAAGCGCCCCCGAGTGCACATGACCAATGGTCCAGTCGGTGTAGTGTGACAAGGCATTAACCGTGCGAATCGACATCATCGATCCTTCGAACGTTGACATGCCATAGAACGAGAGCGACACCACCAGGAACTTCAATATTGGGTCAGTACGCAGCTTGTACCAGGCGCCTGACAAAGTCATGATGCCGTTGATCATGCCACCCCACGATGGCGCCAACAGGATGAGTGAGAACACCATGCCAAGGGCCTGCGTCCAATCAGGCAAGGAGGTGTACATCAGGTGGTGGGGACCGGCCCACATGTAGGTGAAGTTCAATGCCCAGAAGTGCACGATCGACAAACGATAGGAGTAGATCGGGCGCTCAGCCTGCTTGGGGATGAAGTAATACATCATGCCCAAAAAGCTCGTGGTCAGGAAAAAACCCACCGCATTATGGCCATACCACCACTGCGTCATGGCATCTTGGACACCGGCATAAATGGAATACGATTTCCAGCCCAAAAGGCTCACCGGCAACTCAAGATTATTGACGACATGCAAGATTGCGATGGTCAGGATATAGACCCCGAAAAACCAGTTCGCCACATAAATGTGTTTGACCCGACGCTTAATGATGGTGCCAAAGAACACGATTGCGTAAGTAACCCAGATCAGTGTGATCAGAATGTCGATGGGCCACTCGAGTTCGGCGTATTCCTTGCTGCTGGTAAAGCCCATGGGGAGCGTGACCACCGCACCCACAATAACCGCTTGCCAACCCCAGAACGTAAACGCCGCGAGCTTATCTGAGAAAAGTCGCACCTGCGAGGTACGCTGAACCACGTAGTAAGAAGCCGCAAAGAGCGCGCAACCACCAAACGCAAAAATCACTGCATTGGTGTGCAGTGGGCGCAAGCGACCAAATGTCAGCCACGGCGTATCGAAGTTCAACGCTGGCCAGATCATCTGTGCAGCAATCAGCACGCCGACCGACATGCCAACAATCCCCCAAACGACCGTCATGATCGCGAATTGGCGAACTACTTTGTAATTAAACGTTTCAGCTGTTGCGGCCTTCGCTGACGACCCCGAAGTCGCAGTGGGCTCGAACGACCCTGCCATCGTCCCTGGTACGCTAGCCATGGTTAAAGTCCTCGGATGAAGTAATAGAAATTCTTGGGAGTAATGATGCAGATCAATTGCACAAAGGGCTTTGATTTGGATCAATCAAGGTCGTTTGGGTCTGTCATCATCATCCAAAATAGATCGACTGGCATGGTCAGGGTCATCGTACTGACCAGAAAACACCGCCCACCAAAGCACCGCGCCAATCAGACCGATGAACAGCAATGACAGAGGCAAGAGGAAATAGAGAACTTCCAAAATAAAGTCTTTAAGTTCTGGCCAGGCCGTTGTAATCCGGCGACGGGCCGCTAGGCGCGGGCTCACGATACAGCCGCCAGGCATTGACGGTCACAGCAATCGATGAAACGAACATCGCTAGCGCAGCTAGCCATGGGGTGACCAATCCAAACGCGGCCAAAGGTGTGGTGATGATGTGAAAAATCACCGAACCGAACAAGTTTTGGCGGGTCACGCGACGCGCACTGGCAAACAACTGAGTGGCTTGCTCTTCGGTCATGTTCGGGTAGGCGGCCAGTGTCGCATTGGCAGCCGCCAAAGATACCGGCGCCGACATGGACAAGGCACAAGGACAACTCATGACCAACAACGAAACCATCACGGGCAATGCATAGGCTGGATCTATCACCCACCAGACGATGGCCACAATAAATGCAATCGCTAGCTGAACCACCACAAACCACATGGCCACCTGATCAGCATGATGCATCAAGGGGCTGCGTAACTGCTCAAGCGTTTGGGAGTGACGCGAACTGTCAACTGACTGCCGGGCACGTAACTCAAAAAACCGTGCGGTCAGCAAAAAGGCGACAAACATCGTCACCGAGTCAAAGTAAACCTCACCCTCGCCCATCAGCGTCGCCACCAAACTGGGCACGAAAGCCGCGATCATGCTGACCGCCACCGGCACATCCATGGTGATACGGCGCTCACGCCATGCCTGCGCCACGCCTCTCCATACCGGCCAGGCGGAGTAAAGCACCACCGGCACAGTCAAGGCCAAACTGGCCCAGTTCATCAAAAAAATCGCCCAGTCCAACACATCAAGATTGTCGTGACCAAAGGTATCCTGACGCAAATAGCCAGGCAAGGCGAACATCATCACCTGCATCATGGCCAGCCAGGCCAAACCAAGGCGAACAAGCGTGCGCCTGCGCGACATCATTTCGTCGTGCGACAGAGGGCGATTCAGCGCAAAAATGGACTTTGACATGAGCTAAATGCTAAACGAGCCGGTCATTTGCTGACTTGATTTACATCAAATGAGCGGTGCGCAGACAGTGCCGGGGAAAACGCCGAATTTGACATGACCTCGCCTTGAATATGAACGGATGCCTCCGTCGAAGGCAGACGTACATATTTGGTGACGGTACCGCCGGCGCTCTAACAAGCGGCAAATGCATGCCGCCTGTTAGCCACACTCAATTAATGCGAAGCTTCGAACTGAGCTTCCTCGGTCGAACCAGTCAGTGCCGTGGTAGAAGCTTGGCCACCTTCAATGGTCTGGGTCACGGCATCAAAGTAGCCAGTACCCACCTCACGCTGGTGTTTGACGGCCGTAAAGCCACGGTCTGCAGCAGCAAACTCTTTCTGCTGCAATTCCACAAAAGCTGACATGTTGTCACGAGCGTACTTGTAGGCCAAATCAAACATACCGTAGTTCAGTGCATGGAAGCCAGCCAAGGTGATGAACTGGAACTTGTAGCCCATGGCACCGAGCTCGCGCTGGAACTTGGCAATGGTCGCATCATCGAGGTTTTTCTTCCAGTTAAAGGAAGGCGAGCAGTTATAGGCCAACAACTTGCCTGGGAACTGACGGTGAATGGCTTCCGCAAATTTGCGGGCGTAGTCCAGGTTCGGCGTGGCGGTTTCACACCAGATCAGGTCTGCATAAGGCGCATAGGCCAAACCACGGCTGATACCCTGATCAATCCCTGCGCGGGTGCGGAAAAAGCCTTCAACCGTGCGCTCACCGGTCATGAAAGGACGGTCATTGTCATCCACATCGCTCGTGACCAAATCAGCCGCATCGGCGTCCGTACGAGCCAACAGAACAGTGGGGACACCCATAACATCGGCTGCCAGACGAGCTGCGCTTAGCTTACTGACTGCCTCACGCGTGGGCACGAGCACCTTGCCGCCCATGTGACCACACTTCTTAACGGAAGCAAGCTGATCTTCGAAGTGCACACCACTGGCGCCTGCATCGATCATGGCCTTCATCAATTCGAATGCATTGAGCACGCCACCAAAACCTGCCTCGGCATCAGCCACGATGGGAGCGAGGTAGTCGATGTAACCATCGTCGCCTGGATTCTTGCCTTCCATCCACTGGATCTGATCGCAGCGCTGCAGCGCGTTATTGATACGGCGCACCACCTGCGGCACTGAGTTAGCGGGATACAGGGACTGGTCTGGATACATTTCACCAGCCAGGTTGGCGTCGCCAGCCACTTGCCAGCCAGAGAGATAAATGCCTTTGAGGCCGGCTTTGATCTGTTGCATGGCCTGGTTGCCAGTCAAGGCGCCCAGTGTGTTGATAAATGGTTCGGTGTTCAGAAGCTTCCACAGCTTCTCGGAACCTTGACGGGCCAACGTGTGCTCAACCATGGTCGAGCCGCGCAAACGCACCACGTCCTCAGCGCTGTAGTCGCGCTTGATGCCTTGCCAGCGGGGATTTTCAGCCCATTCTTTTTGCAGGGCACGAATTGCTGTTTCACGGGTGTTCATTTCCAATCTCCTGAATGAGTTAATTAACAAGTCAAAATAACAAAAAAGAATTCGGTGACACGATGAGATAAGTCTAACGATCTTGTGCATTGCAATGAGCTCTTATGTCTTATATAAGACAATATTTTTTATTGTTTAAAAACAATGAGATATAAATTTCATTTCATGATAAGAAATGAAATTCACGTTTATGAAATCGCCTTATGCGGCATCGCACCAGGTATTTTTGCAATGTGAAACGTAGATTTCACAAAATGAAATTTTGACCCATTACAATTTGAA
>CAZLFB010000047.1:0-16164 GCA_964558695.1 uncultured Orrella sp. | reverse complement strand
TACCGGTTCCATTCAATCAAGCATGGAACAACATTCAGGCCTACAGCAAGGAACGCTATCGCACACTCAGACAGAACAAGGCGGCGGGAGAAATGACGCTCTTTGTAGACGCCTTTGAGCCAAGCAGTTCCATCAACTGCGGCATGATGGATACTCAGAGCGGCATGTTTAATACGCGCCGCGAGTTTTTAAGTGAAGTATCCCGCGAAGCACCAGTCAACCTGAACGTGACTGTTCAAGTGAAGCTAACTGCCAAATCCGCCAAACAAACGTTCGTCTCTGTTAACACCGAATACGACCTGGCCGTAGGCTATCGCACCAATCCAGGCACCGGTGCCATTGAAGGCGGTGCCCAGTATCGGTTTGACTCCAAAGGCGTGGCACTGGTGAGCGCACCGGGCAGCGGTTTTGAGGCCAACTGCCGGCCAACCGGGGTAGTCGAGTCAGGGATTCTGGGTGCAGCACAAGGCCAGTAGCCTGGCCACTAGCGGGGCGGCGAATCAGCTACTGAATCTTTGGTGCTAACTCGCCCTTGTCGTAGCGCTTTTGCATGGCTTCAAGCGACTGAATCTTGCCGATCTTGCTCGCCATGCCGGCACTGCCAAACGCCTCATAGCGCGCCTGACAAATAGCCTGCATGGCTTGAGTCGCCGCCTTATAGAACTTGCGTGGATCGAAGTTTTTACGGTCTTCGGCTAGAAATTTTCGGATGGCGCCCGTGCTGGCCATACGCAAGTCAGTGTCGATGTTGACTTTCCTGACACCATGGCGAATACCCTCGACAATCTCATCAACGGGCACACCATACGTCTGGCCCATGTCACCACCGAACTGGTTAATGATCGCCAACCAATCCTCCGGCACCGAGGAGCTTCCATGCATGACCAAATGCACGTTTGGGATGCGCGCATGAATCTCCTTAATTCGGTCAATTCGTAGCACTTTACCCGTGGGCTTACTGGTGAACTTATACGCACCATGACTCGTACCAATGGCGATCGCCAGTGCATCGACTTGAGTCTGTTTAACGAAATCAGCCGCTTCATCCGGATCTGTCAACAGCATGGCATGATCGAGCTCGCCCTCTGCTCCATGGCCATCCTCTTCACCTGCTTTACCGGTCTCTAGCGAGCCCAGGCAACCGAGCTCACCCTCAACCGACACACCACAAGCATGGGCCAAACGCGTGACCTCACGCGTGACATTGACGTTGTATTCGTAGCTCGCCGGAGTTTTACCATCCTCCAGCAAACTGCCATCCATCATCACAGAACTGAAGCCTGACTGAATCGACCGGAAACAAATCCCAGGTGAAGCACCATGGTCTTGGTGCATGCAAACGGGTATCTGTGGATACATTTCAATGGCGGCTGAGATCAAGTGACGCAAAAACGGTTCGCCGGCGTAACTACGCGCACCCGCAGATCCCTGCAAAATCACTGGGCTATCGACAGCAGCAGCCGCTTGCATGATTGCCTGAACTTGCTCCATGTTGTTGACGTTAAAGGCTGGTAAGCCGTAGCCGTGCTCGGCTGCATGGTCAAGCAATTGGCGCATGGAAATAAGAGCCATCTGTGTCTCCGTTGATATTAATTAGAAGAAGTGGGGTGAATTGCAATGGGGTGAGCAGCACCCTGCGGTTGCAAGAGTGCAGAAATGTCTTCAATCATCCGCGTGGGCTTGGCGTTCTGTATGGGGTGACCCATGTTGTAACCATAGGGCAAGGCCCAGACATCCACCCCGGCGCGACGGGCCGTTTCGATGTCAATTGAGGAATCACCGACAAACAACGTGCGTTCAGGTGAAGCGTCAAACTGTTGCATAACCAACTTAACGCCTGACGGGTCGGGCTTCTTAACCGGCAAGGTATCACCGCAAATCACCCGGTCAAACATGGCCGCAAGCCCATGAGCGTCCAACACCGGCAAGGTGTAACGTGACTCCTTGTTGGTCATGAGCACACAACGCACCCCGTGCTCTCGCAAAGCCTGCAAGGTCTGACGCACCTCAGGATAGAGTTTGCTGCGTGTACCACAGCGCTTGAGATAAAACTCACCAAAGCGCTGCTCGTAATCAGAAAACAGCGGCGATGGCGCATCGATCGACATTTGGCTGCGCAAGGCCTGTAACAGCAACTCACGTGTGCCGTGGCCAATCCAGTTTTCAATGACTGGTTGATCCACTGGACGCAAACCGCCATGTTGCAACAGATCATTCACCGCATCGGCAATTTCGGGGCCAGTCTCGATGAGTGTGCCGTCCAAGTCAAACAGCACGAGGTCAAAGGGCAATGGGTTCACGGCTTCATAACCTCCCTGACTGCATTGACCACCGCATCTGCGTGAATCTTGAAATGCTCATACAGCACGCCAGCCGGCGCTGACTCACCAAATGTCGAGATACCCACTACCCGGCCAGAACGACCGACGTATTTAAACCAGCCATCGGGCTGGGCCGCCTCGACAGCCACGGCCGGCAATGCAGGCGGCAACACCGAATCGCGATACGGAAGCGACTGACGATCGAACCGATTGGTGCACGGCATCGACACCACACGCACAGCCAAACCTGCTTCATCCAGCAAGTTTGCCGCTTGTATTGCAATCGAAAGCTCTGAACCCGTGCCAATGAGTACAGCAACCGGATTGGCGGCATCACGAAGCACATAGCCACCCCGCTCAATATCGGTGACCATCGACTCATCGGTCAGGGCCGGCAAATTTTGTCGGGACAGGCATAGCGCACTAGGGCCGTCGGCGCGTTCAAGCGAGCTCACCCACGCCACCGTGGTTTCTACCGTATCAGCTGGACGCCAAACGTCGAGATTGGGAATCATGCGTAAGCTCGGAATATGCTCTACGCTTTGGTGTGTGGGTCCATCTTCACCGAGTCCAATCGAGTCATGGGTGAAGACATGAATGACACGCTGCTTCATCAGTGCCGCCATCCGAATCGCGTTACGCGAATAGTCACTGAAAGTTAAAAATGTGCCGCCGTAAGGGATAAAGCCACCATGCAGTGCCATGCCGTTCATGATGGCCGCCATACCAAACTCACGAACGCCGTAGCTCATGTGATCACCCCAGACCAAACCCTGCTCGCGGGTTGGGCGCACGACCGTACAACCCTTGAAGTTGGTCAAGTTTGAACCTGTTAAGTCTGCACTACCCCCAAAAATGCCAGGGATCAATGGCGCCAACAAATTCAGCGCGTTCTGACTGGCCTTGCGGGTTGCCACCGGCTCGCGCTGTTGCGCCACTGCCTCAATCGCTTGGGTCGCTTGCGCTGCAAAGTCCGCCGGCAACAGCTCGCCAGCCAGCCGTCGTGACAACTCCCGTGCCAGCTCGGGATGGGCCAGCTCATATTCCGAATAGTGCGCCTGCCACTGATCTTGCTGCGCCTGCCCGTGCGCTCGCGCATCCCAGGCTTGTCGCACATCATCTGGCACCACAAAAGGCTCATGCCCCCAGTTCAGCGCGGCACGGGTGGCGGCAACTTCCTCTTTACCAAGCGCCGCACCATGAACATCATGAGTGCCAGCCTTATTCGGTGATCCCTGACCAATGACCGTCTTGCAACAAATCAGGGTGGGTTTGCCATCGGCATGCTTACTTTGCTCACGCGCTTGCCTGATCGCAGCGTCGACCGCAGCCGTGTCATGGCCATCCACATGGCCAATGACATTCCAACCGTAACTGTCAAACCGCTTGGGCGTGTCATCGGTGAACCAGCCATCGACATGTCCATCGATCGAAATCCCGTTGTCGTCATAAAGCACCACGAGCTTGGACAACTTCAAGGTGCCTGCAAGCGAACAGGCCTCATGACTGATGCCCTCCATGAGGCAGCCATCACCAACAAACACATACGTGTGATGATCGATGACCTCAAATCCTGGCCGGTTATATTGCAGCGCGAGCAGGCGCTCGGCCAAGGCCAAGCCCACCGCATTTGCTAAACCCTGTCCGAGTGGTCCCGTGGTGGTTTCCACGCCCGGTGTGATGCCAACCTCTGGGTGACCAGCTGTTTTACTGTGCAACTGACGAAAACGTCGCAACTCATCGATGGGCAAGTCATAACCCGTCAGATGCAGAAGCGCATACAGCAACATCGAACCATGACCATTGGAGAGCACGAAACGATCACGGTTGGGCCACTGAGGGTCGGTCGGATTGTGCTTTAAGTGCCGATTCCAAAGCACTTCGGCGATCTCGGCCATGCCCATGGGCGCCCCGGGATGACCGCTTTTGGCGTTCTCAACGGCATCCACGGCCAGCATGCGTATGGCATTGGCCATGCGGGTGGCAGTGTGGCTTTTAGGGGTGGATTTAGTTACAAACATTGTCAGTCTCCCTGATTACGCCAAGCCCAGCGCGCGCTTGCGCCGCTCAATCATGCGCCAAATGAACGGTGTGAAGATCAACTGCATGGATAGCTCCATCTTGCCACCCGGGACAACAATGGTATTGGCCCGACTCATCCAGGAGTCGTGAATCATGCTCAGCAAGTAGGCAAAGTCGATGCCCTTGGGGTTGGCAAAGCGAATCACCACCATGCTTTCGTCAGCCGTCGGCACATCGCGCGCGATAAATGGGTCTGAGGTATCCACCACCGGCACACGCTGAAAGTTCACGTGCGTGTGCTGAAACTGGGGGCAGATGTAGTTCACGTAATCTGGCATGCGGCGCAAGATCGTCTCGGTGACTGCCTCGGCACTGTAGCCACGCATGTTTTTGTCGCGGTAGAGCTTTTGAATCCACTCGAGGTTGATAACCGGCACCACACCAATCAACAAGTCCGGATGTTTCGCCACATTGACCTCATCGGTCACCACCGCGCCATGCAAGCCCTCGTAAAACAACATGTCGGTGTCCTCAGGCAACGGCTCCCACGGCGTGAAGGTGCCCGACTCCTGTTGGTAAGGACGGGCCTCTTCTTCATTGTGCAAATACTTCCTGCATTTGCCTTGGCCAGTTTCACCATAGGTCTTAAAGAGGCTCTCAATCTCTTCAAACAAATTGGCATCGGGCCCGAAATGACTGAAGTGTTTGTTGCCGTCGCCTTCAGCATGGGCTGCCATGGCTTTCATGGCCTTGCGATCGTGACGATGGTAACTGTCGCCCTCAATAATCGCAGCTTTGACGCCCTCGCGCCGAAAGATATTCTGAAACGTGCGGGTGACGGTCGAGGTGCCAGCACCCGAAGACCCGGTGATGGCAATAATGGGATGTCGCTCAGACATGAGTACTTCTCCAACGGTAATGTTGCAATGTTTAATCTCGGAACAGGCTGCGTGTCGTGAACAAGGGCGCATCGTCATCGGTTTGTGGCTGTGGCTCCCGGTGATAACGCTCAATGCGTTCAACCTCATGGCGTGAACCAAACACCAGTGCGATACGCTGATGCAAGGCACTGGGTTGGACATCTAGGACAGGGTCACGCCCCGTGCTGGCCCGCCCACCTGCCTGCTCCATCACCATGCCAATCGGGTTGGCTTCGTAGAGCAGGCGCAACCGCCCCGGCTTGGTAGGATCCTTGTTGTCGCGTGGATACATAAACACCCCGCCCCGCATCAGAATGCGATGCGCCTCAGCCACCATGGAAGCAATCCAGCGCATATTGAAATCTTTGCCGCGCGGACCAGACTTGCCAGCCAGACACTCATCAACGTAGCGCTTGACTGGACGTTCCCAGAAACGGCTATTGGAGGCGTTGATCGCAAATTCCTGAGTGTCTTCTGGCACCCGAATGTCTGGATGGGTCAACTTGAATTCACCCAGGTTTGGGTCAAGCGTAAAACCATGCACCCCAGAACCCACCGTCAACATCAACATCGTACTTGGGCCATAGATCGCATAGCCCGCAGCCACTTGTTTCGAGCCTGGCTGCAAGAAGTCTGCCTCCGTCAGTTCACGGCCACTATCAACCACCTCATCCGGGGCCCGCAGCACTGAGAAGATACTGCCCACCGACACATTAACGTCTGTGTTGCTTGAACCATCGAGCGGATCAAACACCAACAAGTACTTACCGCGAGGGAACTTGCCCGGTATCTGGTAAGGCAAGTCCATTTCTTCTGATGCCATGGCAGCAAGATGTCCGCCCCACTCATTGGCGCGCAAAAAGATTTCGTTGCTAATAACATCCAGTTTTTTCTGGGTCTCGCCCTGAACGTTGACCGTTTCCTGTGTGCCCAGTACGTCTGCCAAAGCGCCATAGGCAACACTTCGAGCGATCGTTTTGCAGGCTAGCGCCACGTCCAGTATCAGGGCATTAAAGTCACCTGAAGCGGATGGATACTTGCGTCGTTGTTCAATCAAGAACTGCGTGAGCGTAAATTTCTGTGATAACGGCATATATTTATTCCAGCAAAATAATTCAGTTGTTTTATTTCTTTTTTGTATTACGGTCGATTGTTGTGATTGCTCAGACTAAACTCTCAGTGACCCACTGATTCAACTCATCGACGGTTACACCAGAAAGATCTGGCACCACCCGCATTGCCCCAGAAAAATCATGGTGGGCTGTAAACGAATTCGGTGTAATCACGGTTTTAAGGCCTGCTGCGCGAGCAGCATTCAGGCCATTAGCCGAGTCTTCAATGGCCACACAATCAGACGCCTCCATGCGCAAGCGCCTAAGGGTTTGCAAGTAGACGTCTGGGGCTGGTTTTTTGCGGGGTGCAGACACACCATCTTCGATTACCGCAAACGCGAACTGCCAATCCGGACCCATGGCAGTTCGTAACAGCGCGGCAATGTTCACCGGCGAGGTGGTCGTGGCTATGGCCAAGGTCAAAGCGTGGCGCTGGGCATCCTCAACGAGCGCCATGACACCGGGCCTTAAGCTGACGGCACCATCGCGCACAGCCTGCTCGTAAGCCGCCGTTTTATAGGCGTGCAAACGATCAATCGTGTCACGCAAGCCATGACCATTGAACTCAAGCCGATCAGGGTACTGCTGCCTCCAGTAATGCAACAGTCGCTCTTTACCGCCTGAAATCTCCAACAGTTGTGTGTAAAGTGGCTGGTCCCAGTGCCAATCGAGCCCTTCTTGCTCGAAGGCCCAATTAAAGGCGTCACGATGGGCCTGCTCGGTGTCGGCCATGGTGCCGTCCACATCAAAAATCAGTGCCTTGAGCATGGCGTTGTTCTCCTCTGAACCCGATATCCCTTGTTAATGCATGGGCTTTGAGTCGACTATAGGTAATCCTTTAGATAAGGTAAATTCACAAATAATTGGTTTTAAGTTAAGCTTTTACTTAATGAAAAACGTCACGTTCAGACAGTTAAAGGTTTTTACGGAGGTGGCTCGTGAACTGAGTTTTGCGCGGGCGGCGCAGGCGTTGCACCTGACGGCGCCCGCAGTCACCATGCAAGTCAAAGAGCTTGAGGCACACGTTGGCCTGGCTTTGTTTCAACGCGTCGGACGCAAAGTAACACTAACGGCCGCCGGCGAATACATGCTCGGCTATGCGCGACAAATTCTGGCCACGCTCAAAGACGCCGAAGATGCCGCAGCACGACTACAACGCCTCGAAGTCGGTTCGATGACCATTGGCATGGTCAGCACGGCACAGTATTTCTTACCACGTTTACTGGCAGACTTTAAGCGCGAGCATGAGGG
Organism: uncultured Orrella sp.; assembly: GCA_964558695.1. Lineage (GTDB taxonomy): Bacteria > Pseudomonadota > Gammaproteobacteria > Burkholderiales > Burkholderiaceae_B > Algicoccus. The sequence continues at coordinate 8,538 of CAZLFB010000047.1, read as the reverse complement.
CATCGACATCAAACTGGCCGTGGGCAATCGGGAGCAGCTCGCCAACATGCTGCACAACAACGACGTTGATATTGCCGTGATGGGCCGCCCTCCTGTCGGGCTTTCTAGCCGGGCCGAGCCGTTCGCAGCTCACCCTCATGTGTTTATCTGCCCGCCCGACCACCCACTGCTTCGCATGGGTCATCCGAGCCCGGCCGCCTTACGGCCCTACGGACTTATCGTGCGCGAGCGCGGCTCGGGAACGCGAGCGGCCATGGAAGGGTTTTTAAAGTCCGCTCGCGTCGAGACAAGAGTCGCCATGGAAATGTCGAGCAACGAGACCATCAAGCAAGCCGTCATCGCAGGCATGGGCATTAGTTTTTTGTCATTGCACACGGTAGGATTGGAACTTGAGCAAGGCTTGTTAAGCGTACTCGATGTGCAAGACACCCCAGTGATTCGTGGCTGGAATGTGGTGCACCCTCTGTCCAAACTGCTTTCACCAGCAGCCGAAGCATTTCGCTACTTCATGCTCGAACAAGGTGAAGCCCACCTCGCCTCACGTTTTGGGCATTTACTAGCGCTCGAACAGAACCACACTAATACGTAAGCGCCGCATAGCGCGATGGCAACCGTTCACGCAAGTGCTAGACATGATTCACAGGCGAATGGTGGTGGTTCCAAATATTCGGCTGACGTGTTCAGCGGCGTACCAAGCAATCCAGCGGCAAAAACTGTCAACACCCGCACTGACGGCTGCTTCAAGCGCCTGATACGTAAGATGGCAAAGTATTGCGGATTGCGTTTATCCACGTCGGCGGGCTCACCATTGGTGATGACCAAACCGGCGACGACTTCGCACCAGGTTTGTTAGAAGTACTGACTCAGATGTAGGCAACTGGATCGCGTGACGCAGCGCAGGGTGTCAGCAGCATGGTGCAGATGTTCAATTGGCTAAGCCGGCCTGAGACGGAATGTGCAGCATTCAATGACAGAGCCTTTGCGTTGGAATGGTTTTAGTAGATGGTGGCACTCCTGTGTCGATACAGAAACTGCGCAGCGTGCCTATCCATGAAGCATGTTTCGGACCTCAGAACCGCGAGGCTCGGTTTGGCCGGTGCTCAAAGAGCCATTGCTTGAAGGCTTGCGCTGCCGGTGAAAGGCGCTTACCGCGTGGATAGACCACATGCCAACGCCTAATAAGTGGGAAGCCCTTGACGTCGAGTTGAACCAGTTCGCCCAGTGCCAATTCCGAGACCACGGTAGTGGCGGAGAGGACGGCAAGACCCAAGCCGCCTGCGACGGTTTGCTTAATGGCCTCGTTGCTACCTACTTCCAAGCGGTTGATGACGCTAAAGCCCTGCTCAGCAAAAAAGCGCTCCATGGTCAAGCGAGTACCTGAGCCAGGCTCGCGCAAGATGAACGGCTCTTTGCGCAAACGCGTTGGATCGATGCGGCATTTACCTACCAAGGGGTGACTGCGTGGAGCCACTAGGACCAAAGGGTTGTCCGCAAAGTCCTCGGACACCACATCCATGTGTTGCGGGGGCTGACCCATGATGTAGAGATCGTCTTGATTACTCGCCAGACGCTGTAAAAGGTTTTCTCGATTACCCACCACCATGGCCACGTCGATCCCCGGGTGCGCCGCGCAAAAGCCACCTAGCAGTTTTGGCACGGTGTATTTCACCGTGGTTAGGATGGCCAGTTTCAAACTGCCGCGCTCCATGCCTTGCAAAGCCGATAGATCTTCACTGAGCAAATCCAATCGCTGCGCTATGTCCTGACATGCCTGAGCGAGTGTATTGCCAGCTGCGGTCAAAAAAATTTTTTTACCTAACTGTTCGAACAGGGGTTGACCGATGGTGTCAGCAAGCTGCTTGACTTGCAGCGACAACGTGGGCGGCGAAAGATGCAGGGCCTCAGCAGCACGGGCAAAGCTATTGTGCTGCGCCACGGCTTGGAAGATTCGCAGTTGGTGCAGAGTGACATGCCTCAGATTCATGTTTTATAAAAATAAAAGATAACGATATGAACATTTTACTTTTACTTATCGGTTGCCGCACCAATAATCATGTTTATTCGTCGATTTTATCTGCCCACATCAACCGAAGGAACCCAAGCATGGCAACGAAAACCTACAACGCTGGTGTAAAGGAATACCGCCAGACCTATTGGATGCCCGAGTATGCCCCACTTGATACCGATATTTTGGCCTGTTTCAAGATAACGCCGCAAGCCGGCATTGATCGGGAAGAAGCTGCTGCTGCCGTAGCAGCTGAGTCCTCTACCGGCACATGGACCACGGTTTGGACTGACCTGCTAACAGACCTTGATTACTATAAAGGCCGTGCCTACCGCATTGAGGATGTTCCAGGCGACGACACCTGCTTCTATGCTTTTATTGCTTATCCCATCGATTTATTCGAAGAGGGATCTGTGGTCAACGTATTCACGTCCTTGGTAGGTAACGTATTCGGTTTCAAAGCCATTCGTGCCTTAAGGCTTGAGGATGTGCGATTCCCTATCGCCTACATTAAGACTTGTGGTGGTCCTCCACTTGGCATCCAAGTCGAACGCGACATCATGAACAAGTATGGTCGCCCCCTGCTAGGCTGCACCATTAAGCCCAAACTCGGTTTGTCCGCCAAGAATTATGGGCGTGCCGTTTATGAGTGCCTGCGCGGTGGCCTGGACTTCACAAAAGATGACGAAAACATCAATAGCCAGCCTTTCATGCGTTGGCGCCAGCGTTTTGACTTCGTGCAAGAGGCCACACTGAAGGCCGAGCGCGAAACCGGAGAGCGCAAGGGTCACTATCTGAACGTGACCGCGCCCACACCCGAAGAGATGTATAAGCGCGCTGAGTACGCCAAAGAAATTGGCGCACCCATCATTATGCACGACTACATTACGGGTGGTTTCTGCGCAAACACAGGCTTGGCCAACTGGTGCCGTGAAAACGGTATGTTGTTGCACATCCACCGCGCCATGCACGCCGTGATAGACCGTAATCCACATCACGGCATCCATTTTCGTGTGCTGACTAAAATCCTGCGCTTGTCAGGTGGAGATCACCTGCACACCGGCACTGTGGTGGGCAAGCTCGAGGGTGACCGCGCATCCACCTTAGGTTGGATCGATCTACTGCGCGAGTCTTTTGTTCCGGAGGACCGTTCACGCGGCATCTTCTTTGATCAAGACTGGGGTTCATTGCCTGGTGCATTCGCAGTCGCTTCTGGCGGGATACACGTGTGGCACATGCCCGCACTCGTAAATATCTTCGGTGACGATTCGGTGCTGCAGTTTGGCGGCGGTACGTTGGGTCACCCATGGGGTAATGCGGCAGGGGCTTGCGCCAACCGCGTTGCGCTCGAAGCGTGCGTGCAAGCACGCAACGAGGGGCGACAACTGGAGAAAGATGGCAAGGAAATCCTAATGGCGGCTGCTGCGCATTCACCGGAACTCAAAATCGCGATGGAGACTTGGAAAGAGATCAAATTTGAGTTTGACACGGTTGACAAGCTCGACATTTCCAACAAATGACGCCAGCAAACGCGCCCGGTGTAATCCCAACATCTTCCCACTTGAGAGGAAATTGACATGGCTGTCCAAGTCTATAAATCATCACAGAAATTCGAGACTTTCTCCTACCTGCCACCCATGACGGCTGAACAAGTTCGTCGGCAAATTCAATACTCAATTGCACAAGGCTGGAATCCAGCGGTAGAGCACACCGAAAAAAGCACAGCAGCGACCAGCAACTTTTGGTACATGTGGAAATTGCCTTTATTTGGTGAGCAGTCGGTTGACGCAGTTCTCGCTGAGATCGAATCTTGCCACCGAGAGTTCCCCAACCACTTAGTGCGTGTTATCGCTTACGACAATTATGCACAGAGTCAAGGTATGTCATTCGTTGTCTACCGCTGAATATTTTTGGCATGGTTGCCAATCGCTTTCCATAACGCATGGCCTCTCTAGCAAAAAAGGTTTGACATGATATCCATCGACACAAGCGCATATCAAGTGACCCTCTCAGGGCGTGAATTGGCTCTGAAGAGACGAAAAGCGATGGCTTTGCTCGGTAAAGCTGGTGCGCCTAAAGCGGCGGCATTGGGGCCTGCAGTGGCTTTGACCGCTACGCCAGCGATGGTCAGCGAATCTGCGATGCAAACGATGCCAGACGCGCTGAGCGCATCGGTGAATGTCGCCCGACGGCGTCGGCAAGCGCTCAGCCAATCGGGCAAAGGGGCAACGGCGCCAGCCACAGTACCCAAACTGGCGGTTGCTCCGATTCAGGCCAACCCAAGCTCTGAGACGGTGTGCGGTTGTGGTTGCGATGGCGCGGGCACTTGTTCGACTGGTGAAGCACAGCACCCGGTGATGGCGTTTGGTTTGGATCATTCGTCAAAAAATCATCTCACATCGCCGCTGGATCAATTGAGTTCGTCCCGTGCCCTCGCCCGCGCCCGACGTACAGCCTTAGCTAGCGACGGCAAGAAAGGCATATTGCACGAGGCCAAAGCCAACGGATCAAACGCAGTATTGCCGTATAGCGATTGGGAAAAAGCCATCGAAAAGGGAGCCTCGGGGCGCGATGTGGCAAAGCAGCGCAGATTGGCTCACGCTTTGATGGGTCGTCAGGGTTCTTCTGATGTGGCAGCGAGACCCAGCGGTCGTATGCGGGCCAAGAACACCAACCTGCACGCGCCAATTGCTCCGGTCTTAGAACATACCTGGTCGGGGAAACCAGCCGCTGAGCCTTCGTTTAATCCCGCGCAGAAAGTAACCGGAGCCGAGTACCTGAGCGCAGATCAACTCACCTCTATTTGCGGCAAGCGTCCCGCACCTAACCCCTCAAAGGTTGCGGTCAACAATACATCGCGCGAACTGAAGGTCACCGGAACAGAGTTCGGACGAACGATATCCATCACGGGGCAACATAAAGGTGCAGATCGCAGCGTCACTGGGACTGAATACTTATCACAACAGGAATGCAAAAGTACTGATTTAAGCCCGGTGCCCATTGCGCGTAAAGTCAGTGTGATGCCCGTACAAGACGGACAAAAGGCGTCAAGTGTCGAAGTCGGGCGTTCAAGCAAAGTGACGGGCAACGAGGCTGGCGCCAATCGAAAGCTAACCGGAAGTCAGTATTTCAGCGCGGTAGATTCTGATCAACCATCGAGCCAGCAGGCACCGTCCAAGGTCTCGTCGGTTCAAACCCTCTCGGGTAGTTTAATCACCGGTACCGAGGTGGGACGAGGTCACAAGGTCACAGGCGACAAGCGTGGCGGTTGCCATGCCATCACTGGAACTGAATACACGAGCACACAACAATTAGAAGAAGTCTGTGAAACGGTGGATTCAGTTCTGCCCGTCGCCAAGGTAAGTCAAGACCTGACTTGGCGCGATCAAAGAATGACAGGGACTCGACTTGGTCGCTCTAGGCAGGTTACCGGCGATGAAATGGGTGCTTGTGCAACCATCAGTGGCACAGCATACATTGGCCAGCACCAATACCAGCGCTTTTGTGAGCCTGAAAAATTGCAAGCACAGCAATCAATAAGCCGTCAAGAAGGTTTGATCTCTGCCTCGCGTATAACGGGTGATCGCCCAGGGGCAGGCGGCAGTGTGATGACCGGTGATCAGCGTGGCGCTTGCAGTCTGATTAGCGGATCCCCCTATCTCGGGGCGGACAACCTAACGCGTCAATGCACTAGCAGTGGTCGATTTGTGGTGCCAACAGGCGTCATAGAACCAGCAAACAATGCAGTAAGCCCCAGTGATTTCAGCATCCGCCCTCCGTCTAGGCAAGCAAAGGAGCGATTGTCCGATACTGTCACTGGATCGGCTATCGGTAACCAACGTATCACGGGCGCTGTCAGTAAAGGGCTCGGTCTGATTACTGGAACACCAGAGTTTCGCCACCGAGATAACGTACCCCTATCACCTCCCCTACACCAGGCCGGCAGCGGAGCCAACAAATTGACTGGAGAGGGAAGTCAGGCAGGACATCAGATCAGTGGAGATGCTTGGAAGTCTACTGGCCGCGTCACAGGCACGGAGGGGACTTCATCCTTGGCTCGTAATCCGTCGCAGCGCGGTGATGCTCGGAGCATGGGTACAACGGCGATCAATTTCCGCAAAGCTGAGCGTGTTGAGCAGCCGCAAAGCAAAGTCACGGGATCTTCCGGCAATCCCACTAAAGGGGCGTCTATCACCCTTTCAGGTGGCGCACGCGGATAATTTGAGCACTTGAGAACATAGCCGTGAACACGCTTAAACGAATCAACGCGATGCGAGCTACTCAAGCGCTGCGCCAGCCGCAGACCCTCGATAACCCCGCGTGCGTGATCAGTACGCATCAAAAATGCGAACATGCTCTGGTGGATCAGACCTTGAATGAGCAGTTGTTCCGCTATGAACGTCAAGTGCGTGGTCGTTTCACACCCATCGTCACTCTTTTGAAAGCTTTATCTGGCATTCAGCATGAGTTGGACTTTGCATCTCAGGCACAGCAAATGGCTAAATCGCAGCTCGGTTACAGCTTGCCAGAAAGCCTTTTGAGTCGGGCCTGGATCGGTGGCTTGGATCTTCGTGCACTTTATGCCCACTGCATTTTTTCAAGTTTAAAGTCCTGTGTAGATTCAGCATCCACAGACCAAGCACCTTGGCTCGATAGAATGGCGATCGATGAAGAGTTTCTGCAATCTTGCGGCTTTCATACATTGGACATCAGTCCTTGCGCCGACGGTCGTCTGCAAGGGTTGCTGCCTTTTGTCTTTCGCATAGCACCTAGCCCCGCCGTTAGTGTCAAAGCTTATGCGGGCGCCTTGTTTGACGTCGAGGGTGATGTAAACGACTGGATGCGCCGAGAAATCGAGCGCCTCAGCGGATACTTGGTGGGGGCGCAAGAAGGTAATTACCTAAAGGTCGCGGTCTATCACTACAGCAGTTCCCACCCTTGTCAGCAGGGTTGCGCTGCGCACGGCAGTCAAGATCATCTGGCAATGATTGCTGCCAACGAAAAGCTCAATGAACTTCGGAGCGCGATTGACAATACTTTTGGCCGTGGTGCGGCTCCAGAGACACTGCTGATTGGCATGGACACGGATACCGATGCGATTCGTATTCACCTGCCCGATCAGCTATCAGCCAATTGTCCATTACGGTATGTTGATAGCGCACAGGTTTTTAAAGAAACCGTGGGATTGAACCAGCACTTGGCTCGCGAAGCGATAGCCCGTTCGGTGAGTGCTGCCGAACGCGAATGTGGCGTCAGGCCGGGCATGAGGCGCCTGATCGAGCGTTTGCTAGAGGCCAACCTCTCCCAGATTGAGTATGTGATTCAACACCACGAAGGTCGGTATGCTGACATCGGTCACAACGAGCGTTTCATTTGTGCAGGTGAAGCACTGTCTGAACTGCAGTTGCGCAACAAGTTTTATTTTGCCCACCTCGACACAGTGGAAGAAGGCGCAGCCGATCTAGATGTCGGCATCAAAATCTTCTCTGGTTTAAATATTAGCCGTGGTTTACCTATCCCAGTTTTGGTTCACTTTCATTACTGCTCTCGTGTCCCAGGTGCTCGCGAGCGAACCATCAGCCGCTGTCAACGGGTCAAGTCGGCAATTGAAATACGCTACGCATCCTTAAGCGCTCAAGGATTGCTGCATTGCCGGATGGCACTCAGCGATCAAGACGGCAGTGAGCGCTGCACTTGGATCGACGCAAGTTCAGCATCGGCTGTCCATTGATGGCCATCGGAGCAAAGAGACACCATGAAGATCATGAAAGTTGAAAAGACCCTGGTTTCCACCAACCGAATCAATGCTTTTGGACATAGACCCTTGCTGGTTGTTCAGGAGAGATCGGGTGGTGCACGCAGCGTTGCCGTAGACGCAGTCGGCTGTATCCCTGGCGATTGGGTGATTTGCGTTGGCTCTTCCGCGGCCAGAGAGGCCGCAGGCAGCAAAGAATTTCCGTCTGACTTGACCATCGTCGGCATTATTGATCACTGGGGCGAGGAGGCAGTTTGATGGACATCATGCGCGTCAGAGATGAATTGGTTTGTAGTCGTCGTGTCCGGGGTTTGCAATCGGCATCGCTTCGGGTCATGGAGAGTCAGCAAGGCGAATTGTCGGTGGCCACTGACCCCGTGGGGGTGCCTAAAGGCAAGTGGGTGTTTACCACCAGCGGAAGTGCTGCTCGGCTGGCCATGAATGATCACCAAGTCATCACCGATCTGACAATTTGCGGAATCATTGATCAATGGGATTCATTAGGTTCATGCGCATGCGAAGGCGCCTGACTTCGTGGTAGTTAGATTTCTTTTTTGTTAACTAAGGAGTATGGATATGACTGATAACAGAGGCATTGCATTGGGCATGATTGAGACGCGTGGCTTGGTGCCCGCCATTGAAGCAGCGGACGCCATGACCAAGGCGGCAGAGGTGCGCCTGGTAGGTCGCCAGTTCGTCGGCGGTGGCTACGTAACCGTTATGGTGCGTGGCGAGACTGGCGCTGTAAATGCCGCGGTTCGGGCAGGCGCCGATGCTT
>CAZLFB010000046.1:0-3994 GCA_964558695.1 uncultured Orrella sp. | reverse complement strand
AGGAGACGTCTTCTTGCGCGTCTGGACTCACTTGCGCATCGAGTGATATGTACTTGATACCGGATGCGGTACAAACCGCTACTTGCGCAGAGTCGCTTTGAAGTAAGGGAACGACAGCTTGGCTCAAGCCCGGCAACAAAACACTGAACACCATCGCCAACAGAGCGAGGTGTGTTGCTAGTTTTCGTCGATAACGGGTTTCCAAAAGCATTTGCATGACCAAAGTCTATCACCAAGATTTGCAGAAATGAATCCGCGGTATTGATGGCGCGAAAGAGAAAACCAACTCAACAAGCTTACACGTCAAGTTCACCATGATTCGAACCACTCACCCCCAACTGCTTGCGCAGATGACGAACCTCTTGCACCAAGTCCGCCACCAAGCCAGCCAACTGCGGGTCGGCATCGTAGGTGCGCTCAATCTTGGAAACCTGCTGGATGCGCCACACACTGGTGCATGAGAGGAAGTATCGGCCTTCGCGCTGGACCGCGTGAATGACTTCCTCCTGAATGCGCGCGTGCAGCCACTGGCCGCTAACCCCACATAGTCTGGCCATTTCCTCCACATGCAAGACCTCACCCTCGAGCAGCTCGGGCTGCGCATGCGATGATTGCGATTGATCCATGTTCTTGTCTCCCATGTTATTTCTCGCGAGGCTCAAACCCCGGATAGGCATCGGCCAATGCTTGCCATGCCTGCTTTTGTTGCTCAGTCACTGCCCCTGGCACCGCGATTTTCAGTTCGAGATACAGATCGCCAGCAAGGCCTGCGGCGCGACCCGCTGGAATACCCTTGCCCTTTAAGCGCAAACGACGACCCGCCACGGAACCCGCCGGCACGGTGATCGAGAAAGAGCCTGTTGGTGTCTTGGCCACAATGTCGGCGCCAATGGCAGCCTCCCAAGGCGTGACAAAGATCGGCATGGTGATATTCCGACCATCGACGTGATAGCCTTCGGGCGGCTCAATATGGACTCTCAAGTACAAGTCACCTGCCTTGCCACCCCCAACACCCGCACCGCCCTGCCCTGACAGACGAATGAGCTGCCCCTCAGAAACACCCGCCGGGATCGTGACATCCAAGGTTCTGGCCTGGGGCCTTAATTGACCGTCGGCATCGACCTGGTAGCCATCGAGCCGCAATGCCCGCTTGGCGCCCTCAATTGCCTCGGACAGCCCCAGCGTGATGTCCACGTGCTGATCCTGGCCATCCCAACGCGCAGCGCCCTGACCGTTCCCCCGATGGGACTGGTAGCGCGCGCGCTCATTGGCTGCACGACCAAATATCTCCTCAAAGAATTCGCTCTGATCGCGCCCAAATCCAGAAGAGCCCTCAGACTGGGCATATCCATCCCAGCCTGGTGGTGGCCTGACGTCGTCCGTGCTTCGAGCACCACGAGCCCAGGCCTCATGGCCAAGCTGGTCATACATCTTGCGCTTTTCTGGGTCAGACAAGACATCGTTGGCTTCATTTAAGGCCGACATGCGCTGGGCTGCATCAGGCTCTTTGCTGACATCCGGGTGATACTTGCGGGCTAGCCGACGATAGGATTTCTTGATGTCGTCTGCGCTTGCGCTCTTATCCACGCCCATGGTGGCGTAGTAATCAGGTATTTTCATGGGGCACTCTCAAACACTGAAAAATCTCTCGGCACATCCAAGCGATAATACTAGACAGGTCTGTCGCTTGCGACAATCAATTTACGTCTCGTGACCCCGACGGCATCATGGCACCACAACAAGCACTTGCCATGAACAGGCTCGGTTAAAACTTAGCCGCAAGCACGATGGAGAAGTTCGAATGCTAGTCACCCTGGTTGGGTTTGCTTTTTTCTTCGGTGTATTGATCAGCCGGTTCGGACTGCCACCCATGGTGGGCTTTTTATTAGCCGGGTTTGCGTACAACGTTGCAGGGCTGGAGCATCCCGCTGGTTTACAACTCATCGCCGATCTTGGCGTCACGTTGCTACTCTTTACGATTGGCTTAAAGCTCAATCTCAAAGACCTGGCCACCGCGGAAATCTGGGGCACCTCCCTGGCCCACATCGTGATCTCCACCGCTTTCTTTGCTGGGACGATCTGGCTAGCCCAAGAGCTGATTCCAATTCCTTTATTCGACCTCACCCCAATGGCCATGGTGGCTTTGGCGTTTGCGCTGTCGTTTTCGAGCACGGTCTATGCCGTGAAGGTTCTGCAAGACAAAGGCGATATGTCAGCGCTCTACGGCAAAGTGGCCATTGGCATTTTGGTGATGCAGGACGTTTTTGCGGTCGTCTTCTTAGCCATCAGTGAAGGCAAATACCCAACGGTGTGGGCCTTGCTCGTGTTTCTTTTGCTGGTGCCCATCGTTCGCAAACTGATCTACAAACTACTGGACTCGGCTGGTCACGGTGAACTGCTGGTCCTAAGTGGTCTGTTTTTTGCACTCGCTGCTGGTTACGAGTTCTTCTATGCGGTTGGACTCAAAGGGGATTTGGGCGCGCTGGTGTTGGGTATCGTGATTGCCAACCACCCCAAGGCTGGTGAGCTTTCGAAGTCATTATTTAGCCTCAAAGAGCTGATGCTGGTTGGCTTCTTTTTATCAGTGGGCATGCAGGGCCTTCCAACCTGGCCGATCGTGCTCACCGCAATCGCTTTGGTTTTGCTGCTACCCGTTAAAACATTCCTCTACTACACCATCGTGACCCGTTTTGGCTTAAGGGCCCGAACCTCTCTTTTTACGTCTTTGAGTCTGGCCAACTTCTCTGAATTCAGCCTGATCGTGGCCGCACTCGGTGTGACTCAGGGATGGTTATCGGTGGACTGGTTGATTGTGGTGGCAATCGCTGTCAGTATCAGCTTTGCGTTTGCATCACCATTTAGCCTGGGCTCTGAGTCTGCCTATCAAAGGCTCAAACGGTTCTGGGACAGCTTTCAGAAAGGCACCTTGAACCCAAAAGACCAGATGCTCGATACAGGAAACGCAAAAGTGCTGGTCATTGGCATGGGTCGGGTTGGCACGGGCGCCTATGACGAGCTTGAGCCTATTTGGCCAGATCAGGTACTTGGCATTGAGCATAATCGTGAAAGAACGGAATCATTGCGCACTGAAGGGCGACAGGTCAAAGTGGCAGACGCCACTGACACCGATTTTTGGAACATGATCAAAGCCAGTGAACCCAAAGACTTGATTGTATTGGCCATGCCAAATCACAATAACAACATCTATGCCGCCCAGCAAATTCGCCATGCGGGGCTTGCCTGCCAGGTTGTGGCAATTGCGAAGTTCTCTGGCGAAGTGCAAGAGCTCGCTGAACTCGGTGTACCGTCTTTCAATATGTATTCAGAAGCCGGGGCAAGTCTTGCCAGACACGCCCTATTGGCCATTGAAAACACGTCAGCGAATTGACGTTATCCCAAGGACAGCACTTAAAACAGCATTTAATTCAGGCGATTTAAGTCAGGCCATTTAAGTCGGGCCACGACAACCCGACCATTGGCACGACGGCTGAAACCACCGAAGATTCGAACTGAGATCACCAACGATGCTACCCCGTCTCATCAACACCTCATTCAGACTAGGTCTCGCATTAAGTGCGGTCACAACCGCCTTGATGCTGGGCACAGAAACCATCATTCAATGGACGCTATCGGGCAAGCCGCTCACGATCCCCGAGGTGACGCTAAACACATCGACACAGTTTCTCTTGGTTCTGCTCGGCGTGCTCATCACCACGCGCTACTGGATGCCAACTATCTTGCACAAAAGCGGCTGGCACGTCACATTGCACAATCAGCCAGCAAATAATGGCAACGCCGCCATGCTGGCGATGTCTTGGGGGTTGATCTGGCGGCTGACGATATTGCTCGCGCCATTCGAGATCGTGCTTGTTCTGCTGATTTGGTTTTTTTTACCGATTGGTGTGGTCAATAGCACGGTCGCTGGCATTTTGTTTTGGGTCTATATAGGCCTTCTATACGCACTGACCTGCGCATTGGCCAGCGCGTGGCTGTT
>CAZLFB010000045.1:0-34096 GCA_964558695.1 uncultured Orrella sp. | reverse complement strand
GGCACATTGAAGGCAAACATTCAATGGGCGCGTTTTCCCTGGCGGTTCGATTACTCGGGTCTGTCGGGCGATGTCCAAATTAATCTGGAAGAAGGCGTGTTTGACCACGTTAATTCCAGCAGTGCCCGAGTGCTCGAGTTGCTTTCACTCCAATCATTTAATCGGGTACTCAACGCCAATATCAACCCAGGCGAGTCATTTTCGCAGGGTTTTCCTTGGTCATCGATTACGGCGTCTCTGAATGTCAAGAGCGGGTTGATTGAAACGCAAGATGCAACAGTCAATAGTCCAGTGGCCACCATTTCAATTTCAGGTAAGTCGAACATGGTCAACGAAACTGTGGATCTTGATGCGGTTGTGCGGCCGAACCTTGACATGAGTGGGACTGCTTTGGCGACTGGATTTCTGATCAACCCGATCGTGGGACTGAGTGCTTTGGTTGGACAATATCTGTTGCGCAACCCCGTGGAAGCCGTCCTATCGCAACGCTACCATGTTACGGGTACATGGCACGATCCGAAGGTTAATGCCGGCGCCAGCCCAAGCAGTCAGGCTGAACCGGCAAACCGGCAACCTGAGGTTCTGAACTAAGTCGGATTTATTTTTTCATCATGTCGAAAAACTCGTTGTTATTCTTCGTGGAACGCATTTTGTCGAGTATGAACTCCATGGCTTCGACGTCGTCCATGTCATGAATGAATTTGCGTAGAACCCAGATCTTTGGCAATAGATCGCCTTTGATCAGCAGTTCTTCCCGGCGTGTGCCTGACTTGTTCAGGTTAATGGCCGGATAGACGCGTTTTTCTGCCAAACGACGCTCAAGGTGCACCTCAGAGTTGCCGGTGCCTTTAAATTCTTCGTAAATCACCTCGTCCATGCGGCTACCGGTTTCGATCAGGGCAGTGCCGATGATGGTCAGGGAGCCGCCTTCCTCTAGGTTGCGTGCCGCACCAAAAAATCGCTTGGGACGCTGTAAGGCGTTGGCGTCTACACCACCGGTCAGGACTTTACCGGACGATGGCACGACCGTGTTGTAGGCACGTGCCAGACGCGTGATCGAATCAAGTAGGATCACCACATCTTTCTTCATTTCTACCAGGCGTTTGGCTTTCTCGATCACCATCTCAGCCACTTGCACATGTCGGGTGGCTGGCTCATCGAATGTGGATGCGACCACTTCACCGCGCACGGTGCGTTGCATCTCGGTCACTTCTTCGGGCCGTTCATCCACGAGCATCACGATCATGACAGCATCAGGATAATTGCTCGTGATGGCATGGGCGATGTGTTGCATCATGACCGTCTTGCCGGATTTGGGGCTCGCCACAATCAAGCCACGCTGGCCCTTGCCGATCGGTGCAAAGATATCGAGTATGCGGCCAGTCAGGTTCTCTTCGCTCTTGATGTCGCGCTCTAGGCGCATGGGGTCATCGGGGTGCAGTGGCGTCAAGTTCTCGAACATGATTCGGTGCTTGATCGACTCAGGCGGTAGTCCGTTGACTTTTTCCACCTTCACCAGCGCAAAGTAGCGTTCGCCATCTTTGGGTGTGCGCACTTCACCTTCGATCGAATCACCTGTGTGCAAATTAAAGCGACGGATCTGTGACGGCGAGATGTAAATATCATCGGTGCTCGCCAGATAGGAGGTCTCGGGCGATCGTAAAAAACCAAACCCGTCTGGTAACACTTCGAGCACGCCGTCACCAAAGATTTGTTCGCCTTGTTTGGCGCGACGCTTCATGATGGCAAACATCAATTCCTGTTTGCGCAAGCGGCTCGCGTTTTCTATTTCGAGGCTTGCAGCCATTTCTAGCAGCTGCGAGACGTGCAGCGCCTTTAGTTCATTCAAGTGCATGGAGGTGTGTGTGTCGGATTGGAGGTGAAAGGGAAGAAAAATTTTAGAGGGTTGGTGGCAGACCCGGGCTCGGGCCTGCGCGAGGCGATGGTTTTAAATTGACTGATTCAGGAATTCGGTCAATTGGCTCTTGGAGACAGCACCAACTTTGGTGGCCTTGACCTCGCCGTTTTGAAACAGCATCAGCGTCGGGATGCCACGGATACCAAACTTGGCGGCGGTTTGCTGATTCTCGTCTACGTTAAGCTTGGCAATGGTTACTTTGTCACCAAACTCGGCGGCCACTTCCTCAAGGATGGGGGCAATCATCTTGCAAGGACCGCACCAAGCAGCCCAGTAATCTACGAGCACTGGCTTGTCAGACTGCAATACATCGGCTGCAAAACTGTCATCGCTGACATTCTTAATATGTTCACTCATGATTTTGATCTCAAATGAAATAACGATTTGGAAGCACTTCAGATTTGATCAACGCCCTCAAAAAGGACGTCTTCAGCTGTCACTCGCACCAAGCGTATCGTTTTGGTGGTCTTGCGGTCAATGGCAAGCGACCTACATCCGCGCTATTGCCTGACTGAGGGCAAGACCTTGTTTTTCGGGGCACTGACTAATGCTTTGGAGCATAACACTGTTTTTCAGACTATTTGATGTGTACCTCGGAAATTGCTTACGTTTTGAGCGTTCTAGTGTTGCCCGCACGAAACAAACGCTTTTTCCCTAAAATGCGGATGCTTTTCCACAGATATTGGGGATAACTTGGCTTCAACTAGTTACGATGAATCATCGATTCGGGTTCTGAAGGGTCTTGAGCCGGTGCGACAGCGTCCGGGAATGTATACCCGGACGGAAAATCCGCTGCACATCATTCAAGAGGTTATTGATAATGCCGCGGATGAGGCGCTTGCCGGACATTGTTCAACCATAGAGGTGACTTTGCACGCCGATGGTAGTGTCACCGTGCAAGATGATGGCCGGGGTATCCCGGTTGGCTTGCACCCGCAAGAAAAGGCGCCCGTTGCAGAGCTTGTCTTTACGCGTTTACATGCCGGTGGCAAGTTTGATAAGCACGCCGCTGCAGGTGCCTATGCGTTTTCTGGCGGGCTGCACGGCGTGGGTGTTTCAGTGACCAACGCCCTGGCCACTCGGTTGGACCTGACGGTCTGGCGCGATGGTGGCGAACATCAAATGACCTTTGAAAATGGGTCGGTCACGAAGCCTTTGAAGCAAGTGGGCGAGGTTCCAAAAAAACGCACTGGGACACGTGTCACTGTTTGGCCAGATTCCAAGTACTTTGATTCGGCAACGTTGCCGGCCGGTGAGTTGACGCACTTGCTTCGCAGCAAAGCGGTTTTGCTTGCCGGCGTGACTGTCAAACTCGCCATCGAAAAAACCGGTGATTTGCAGACCTGGCAGTTCAAGGACGGGTTACAAGGTTATCTGTCTGATGCGCTTGATGGCACGCCGTTGTTGGTGCCTTTGTTTGCAGGCGAGCAGTTTGCCCAGGACGGCGACGATGATTTCGCTACGGGAGAAGGTGCTCAATGGGTGGTTGCCTGGGCTGAAGATGGGGCCATCGTGCGCGAATCCTATGTCAATCTGATCCCCACCCCGGCAGGCGGCACCCACGAGTCGGGCCTGCGCGAGGGTTTATTTGGCGCAGTCAAGGGGTTTGCCGAGCTGCACAGCTTATTGCCAAAGGGCACCAAGTTGTTACCCGAGGATGTGTTCTCGCGCGTGAGTTTTGTGTTGTCAGCCAAGGTGCTTGACCCTCAGTTTCAGGGGCAGATCAAGGAGCGATTAAATAGCCGCGATGCCGTGCGATTGGTGGGTGGTTTCGTTAAGACCGCGTTGGAGCTGTGGCTAAATTCTCATGTTGAGCATGGTCGCAAGCTGGCTGAACTGGCGATTCGACAGGCTCAGGCCCGCAGCCGAGCGGCTCAAAAGGTCGAGAAAAAACGCGGCTCCGGTGTGGCGGTGCTACCAGGCAAGCTGACCGATTGCGAATCGACTGACATTACCCGAACCGAGGTGTTTCTGGTTGAGGGTGACTCGGCGGGTGGTTCGGCCAAGATGGGGCGCGACAAGTCGTTCCAGGCCATATTGCCTTTGCGCGGTAAGGTGCTCAATGCATGGGAGATTGATAAGGATCGCCTCTTTGCAAATAATGAGATTCACGATATTTCTGTTGCCATTGGGGTTGATCCACATGGGCCAAACGACACCGCGGATTTGTCGCAGTTGCGTTACGGACGGGTTTGTATCTTGTCCGATGCCGATGTCGATGGCTCTCACATTCAGGTCCTGCTGCTGACACTTTTTTTCAAGCACTTTCCCAAGCTAGTGGAGGCCGGCCATTTGTACATTGCCAGACCGCCCTTGTTCCGGGTGGATGTGCCGGCTCAGGGCAAGCGACCCATGCGCAAGTTTTATTGTCTAGATGAGGGCGAGCTAGAGGCGCTCTTGGATAAGTTGCGTAAGGAAGGTGTGCGCGAGGGTACCTGGTCAATAGGCCGCTTCAAAGGATTGGGCGAAATGAGTCCAGAGCAGCTCTGGGAAACGACGCTAAACCCGGATACGAGGCGGCTACTGCGTGTGCAGTACGGTGAGCTTGACATTGACCAAACCCGTCAGATGTTCAGCATGTTAATGGGCAAGGGCGAATCCAGCCAGCGTCGCCAGTGGATCGAAGATAAGGGCAATCTTGCTCAGGTGGATATTTAAGCCTGAGATTGGGCCCGGAACGTAACCAAAAAAGTTTGAGATGACTGACAGCCAACAACCCGACTTATTTGACAACGAAGACGATGTGCTCACGCTAGGACTGTATGCCGAGCAAGCGTACCTAGATTACGCGGTGTCTGTGGTCAAGGGCCGAGCCTTGCCCGATCTTGGTGATGGACAGAAGCCGGTGCAGCGCCGCATCTTGTTTGCCATGCAGGCCATGGGCTTGCAGTCAGGCTCGCGCCCAGTTAAATCCGCGCGGGTGGTGGGCGATGTGCTGGGCAAATTCCATCCGCACGGCGACCAGGCGGCCTACGATGCGTTGGTGCGCATGGCGCAATCGTTTACCTTGCGTTATCCACTGATTGACGGTCAGGGTAACTTTGGGTCACGCGATGGTGACAACGCGGCTGCTATGCGTTACACCGAAGCCCGGCTGACACCAATCTCTCGCCTTTTGCTTGACGAGCTCGATGAGGGCACGGTGGATTTCGTGCCGAATTACGACGGCAGCCAGCTTGAACCAGCGCAGTTGCCTGCTCGATTGCCAATGCTCCTGTTGAATGGGGCCTCTGGTATTGCGGTGGGCATGGCCACTGAGATGCCGCCGCACAATCTGAATGAGATTGCAGCAGCCTGCGTGGCTTTGATCAATGACCCCAAGCTCGGTGATGATCAACTGCAGGCCATCTTGCCAGGCCCCGATTTTCCCGGGGGCGGTCATATCATCACGGCGCCTCAGGACATTGCGGCTGTTTATGCCAGTGGCCGAGGGTCGCTAAAGGTCAGGGCGCGTTGGCAGTTTGAGGAAATGGCTCGAGGCCAGTGGCAGCTTGTGGTGCATGAGTTGCCCCCGGGTACGTCTTGTCAGCGTGTGCTTGAAGAAATCGAGGACATCACCAACCCCAAGGTTAAAACTGGCAAGAAATCGTTGACCAACGAGCAGCAGCAGGCCAAGTCTCAAATGCTGGGCCTGCTGGATGCGGTGCGCGATGAGTCGGGCAAAGATGCAGCGGTTCGTTTGGTATTTGAGCCCAAGACGTCCAAAGTGGATCGCGACCTGTTTGTGACAACCTTGCTGGCTCAAACCAGTCTTGAGACCAATGTCTCGGCTAATTTGGTGTGCGTGGGCACCGATGGCAGGCCTCGGCAAAAATCAATGAAGGAAATGTTGCTCGAGTGGATCGAGTTTCGTGCAGCGACCTTGTTGCGTCGTAGTCAACATCGCCTTGACAAGGTGCTAGACCGCATCCACGTGCTTGAAGGCCGAATGCTGGTCTATCTCAACGTGGATGAGGTGATCCAGACCATTCGTGAGTCTGATGAGCCCAGGCCAGCGCTGATGGCTCGGTTCAAGCTCACCGAGCGACAGGCTGACGATATTCTCGACATGCGACTTCGTCAGTTGGCAAAATTAGAGGGAATTAAGATTGAGCAAGAGCTCGCTGACAAGCGTGAGCAAGAGAGCAAGTTGCGCAATCTCATCGACAAGCCCGCGGCGCTGCGCCGCTTGATGGTCAAGGAAATTGAGGCCGACGCCAAGCAATATGGCGATGTCCGCCGCACGTTAATCGAAGTGGCCGAGCGCGCGGTGCTTGAGGTTAAGGTTAACGATGAACCAGTTACGGTCATTGTCTCGCAAAAGGGTTGGGTGCGCGTGCGCCAAGGCCATGGTCATGATGCCACCCAGTTCGGCTTTAAGGCAGGTGATGGCTACTACGGCAGCTATGAGTGCCGCACGACAGACTATCTGTTTGTGCTTGGTAGTAGTGGTCGCTTGTATTCAGTGCCAGTGGCGAGCTTGCCATCCGCACGTGGCGATGGCAGTCCTGTCACGGCGATGGTTGATCTGGAGCCTGGCTCGCAAGTTGCTCACGTGATGGCGTCTGATCTGGATGCCCAATGGCTCTTTACCACTGCCGCCGGTTTGGGTTTCAAAGCGCCAGCGAGCGCCTTGGTGTCGCGTCAAAAGGCCGGTAAACAATTCATTACGCTGGAAGCTGGCGACACCTTGATGCGACCCGTGCGTGTCAGTCTGAGTGATACGCATCTGGCGCTTTTGTCCGAGCGGGCGCGACTTTCCGTGATTGAATTGGGCGAAGTCAAACAATTGACAGGTGGTGGACGAGGCACCGTGTTGTTGGCGGTTGATAAGCCAGACTACTTGGCTCAAGTGGCCGTGGTTGGTGCTTCAGGACTGTCAATGACCGGTACCTATCGTAATCAAACCCGCACCGATGTTCTCGTGGGTGATACGCTAGGACCCTATTTGTCAAAACGGGCTCGCAAAGGCAAAGTGCTGCAAACCCGTTTGAAGTCGCCTGTGTTGGAAAGCTCGCCGACAACTTCTGACAATGGCTAGATCAAACTCACGAACATTAAGAAATATTAAGCATCATGGCAACTTACACCATCACGATTGAACCGACCCGTCACCAGTTCATCGCTAGCGATGATCAGAATCTTCTGGACGCGGCCCTGGCAGCGGGTATTGTTCTGCCCTACAGTTGCCGGGCTGGCGCTTGTTCAAGTTGCAAAGGCAAGGTCCTAGAGGGCAAGTTCGATGCTGGTTTGGCCCCAGCTCAGGTACTTCAGGCTGAGGAACTAGAACAAGGCTTTACGCTTTTGTGTCAGGCGCACCCCCTCTCGGATATGGTGATTGAGTCGCGCGAAGTTCGCATGGCTTCAGACATTCAAATTCGCAAGCTGCCTGCTCGTGTGACCCGTATTCACATGGCAGTGCCTGACGTGGCGATTCTGACCTTGCAATTGCCCTCTTCGGAAACCTTCCGTTTCTACGCTGGTCAATACATGGAAGTGATTTTGAAAGACGGTAGTCGTCGTAGCTATTCCATGGCAAATTCCCCCAACCAAGCAGCAGCGCTTGAATTGCATGTGCGTCATATGCCAGGTGGGCTTTTCACCGATCATGTGTTTGGTGCAGGGGCCACGCAGATGAAAGAGCGCGAAATCATGCGTTTGGAAGGCCCCTTCGGGTCTTTTTTCTTGCGCCAGGACAGTGATAAGCCGATCGTTTTTTTGGCGAGCGGCACGGGCTTTGCCCCGATCAAGGCCATTATTGAATACATGATTGAGCAAAACATTGATCGGCCTGTTGTGCTCTATTGGGGTGGGCGCCGGCCGCAAGATCTCTACATGGACGATTTGGCCCGTGGTTGGCAGCAGCAATTGCCGCGATTCAAATATGTCCCGGTGGTTTCGGATGCTTTGGTAGAAGACGGCTGGAGCGGTCGAACCGGTTTTGTGCACAAGGCTGTCATGGATGACACGCCGGATTTGAGTGGTCATGAGGTTTATGCCTGTGGCGCGCCGATTGTGGTGGAGTCAGCGCGTCGAGAGTTCGTGTCTGACTGTGGTTTGCCTGAGGATGCATTTTTTGCTGACGCATTCACTTCGGCGGCAGACAGTGCAAAGTCTTGAGGCTACACTGCAGATAGTGATTTGTCGTGTCAACGTTTTAGGGGTGGGGCGATGAAGGTTGTGGTCCTTGGCGGTGGAGTGATCGGTGTTTGCTCTGCCTGGTGGTTGCGGCAAGAAGGCCATGAGGTGGTGGTCATCGACCGTGAGGCTGGGCCGGCACAAGAAACATCGTTTGCCAACGGCGGCCAAATCTCGGTGTCTTATGCCGAACCGTGGGCGAACCCTCAGGCACCGTTTAAGCTGCTCAAATGGATGGGCAAGGATGATGCGCCCCTGCTGTTTCGCCCACAGTTTGACTGGCGTCAGTGGGTGTGGGGTTTGGCGTTCTTGCGCGAATGTCTGCCATCACGCTTGGCACCCAATATCCGAGCCATGGTCCGCCTAGCGCAATACAGCCAGGAGACGCTGACGCAGATGCGCCAAGAGCTTGGTCTTGAATACCACCAGTTGCAGCGCGGCATCTTAAATTTCTATCGTGATCAAGAGGAATTTGACGGCTCGCAAAAGGCCGCTGACGTCATGCGCGACTATGGACTCGATCGACGGGTGGTGAGCGCAGATGAGGTGGTTGCGATTGAGCCTGCCTTAGCTGCGCATCGCGCAAGCATCGTTGGCGGCGATTTCACTGAGACCGATGAAAGTGGTGATGTGCATGCGTTTACGGTTCAAGTCGCCGAGCTAGCCGAAAAGGCAGGTGTGCAGTTTGAGTTTTCCACTCGGATCACGCGCGTCATTTGTGAAAACGGTCGCGCCGCTGCGGTCGAAGTCATTCGCCGTGATGGTAGTTACGACCGAATTGAGGGCGATTCTTTCGTGGTGGCGCTCGGCAGTTTTACGCCCCAACTGATGCGTCCACTTGGCATTCATTGCTTGATCTACCCGACCAAGGGTTATTCGGCATCCTTTCCGATCATCAAGCCTGAGTTGGCACCGGTGGTCAGCCTGACAGACAGCAAGCACAAGGTGGTGTTCTCACGTTTGGGCGATACCTTGCGCATGGCCGGTACGGCGGAACTGTCTGGCTATTCACGCACGCTGAACCCGGTTCGGTGTCAGGCCATGACTGACCTGGCCCGTGAGTTGTTTGATGGTGTACTGGATTTCGATCGCGTCAAGTACTGGTCGGGTTTGCGGCCTTCGACGCCGTCAAATGTGCCGTTAATTGGCCGCACGCGCATCCCGAATTTGTACCTAAATACGGGCCATGGCACGTTGGGCTGGACCATGGGTCCGGGATCGGGCAAAGCTATTGCCGATGTGGTTAGTGGCAAACCGCCGCGGCCTGAGTTTCCATTCATGGGTATTTAAATTGTGTCGTGATAGCCTGGCTTGCCGGGCATTTTTTTGAGGAATAGCACGTGAAACCAATCGTTAAGAGCTTGGTCATTCTTGGAATGTCCGCTTTTTTGGCTGCCCCAGCGCTGGCAAAAAAGACTGAGATCGAAGTGTGGCACACCCTGTCAGGGCCAAATCGGGCTGAGTTTGAAAGCTTGATTAATCGCTTTAACTCGTCTCAGTCGAATGTCGTGGTGGATTTGACCCATTATCGGGATCAAGACAGGCTGGAAAAAGATGCTGCCGAGGCGATTGCCGGCAAGCGTGCCAAACCAGATTTGGTTCAGTTAAGAGATAACCGTTCTCCAGAGGTGGTGGCCCAGCACAAGGACATCTTGCCTTTGTACCAATTGTTGGCAAAGTACCCAGTTCCAGATTCATCCTGGTTCCTGGAAAAAACCACGGATTTTGTGCGTGATAGTCGTGGTCGTCTCTTGGCATTTCCCTACATGGCCGAAGTGCCAATCATGTTTTACAACATAGAGATGTACCGTGGAGCTGGTTTGGATGCCAACGTGCCGCCAGCAACATGGCCAGAGCTTCAGGCACATTTGCTGAAGCTTCGCAACGATGGCAACGTCCGTTGCCCATACGTTACGAGCGATCAAGTCAAGGTACACATTGAGAACCTGGCACCGATCAATGATGAGTTTTACTTAACGCCAGACAATGGCATGAAGCCTTCGCCAAAGCTGTCATTTAATTTCAGCAAGCTCTACGTACGTCACTTGTCATTGATGGTCAGCTGGCGAAAGACGGAGTTGTTGTTGCAGCACAGTGCCCAGGGCCAAGCCACGGAGGGTTTTACGCAAGGTCGTTGCGCCGTGTTGACCGCAGGTTCCGGTGCACTGGGTGAAGTACTGCAAAGCAATGTACGTTTTGGGGTGGCACCTGTGCCGTACTACGAACAGGAAACATCCAAGCCCGGTGCCCCGTTTATCGGTGGTAGCGCTTTGTGGGCAGTTAAAGGTAACTCGGACGCCCGTCAAAAGGCCACAGCCGAGTTGATTTCCTACTTGGCCAAGCCGGTGGTGGCGGCCGAATGGCATCAGAAGACCGGTTACATGCCGCTGACCGATGCGGCATTCAGGGCAGCGGATGTGTCCTTTTACAACCGCATTCCGGGCGCACGCAAAATTGTTGATCAGATGACCAATGGCGATAGCAAAAAGTCCGCTGGATTTGATGTGCGAAATTACCCGAAAATTTTGGTTTTGTTCAATCAAGCGTTTGACCTGGCGCTAACTGACAAAACGCCACCCATGACGGCACTCATGAATGCAAAGGCCGAAGCCGCAAAGCTGATGCGTTAAGTTTTTATCGCGTGCATGCATTAAAAATACGGCCAGCTAAATGCTGGCCGTGTTTTTACGAGGACCTTTTTGTCCGGTCGCAATCAACACAATTGTTTCAATGGACTTGATCGCTCAAGATGCTGCCCTTACTTCAAGGGAAAGCATTCATGGGGATCTGTTTCAAGTTCTCGTGCGCGGGCTTGCTGTTAAGCCTAGCCAGCGTGCTATCAGGCTGTGCGGTCCACGATACCGATGTGGCTCACTACACTAAATCTGCACACGGGCAGCCTGCCCATCAGATTGTTGGCGACCCTGACTTTAACTGGCATTTGAGCGGTGACCGCAGGGTTGCCCCGCGCCAAGTGTTTTCTGATCAAGGGCGCATCTGGCTGCAATGGCATGCACATCAAGCTGTGCCAACGATCTTTGTTGAGCATCTCGATGGTTGGCGGGTGGTTGATCAGCACCCACATGGGCAGTACACCGTGATCGAGGGTTCTTGGCAGCGATTGCGTTTTCAGGGGGGTCAGTTGCAAGCCATGGCTGCCTATCGGCAAGCAGGGGCCACACCATGCGTCAATACGTCAGTCAGTCAACCCACTGGGTTCGATGTGCGCGTATCTGATGGCAGTGTTCGCCAAGCATTGCGACGCTGGTCAGAACAAGCAAATTGGTTCTTTGATGACGCCCATTGGTCACTGAGCGTGGACTTTCCAATCACGGCCCCGGCAGTGTTTAACCCTGATTTTGAGCTTGCTGTTCGCAGCCTACTTGAGTCGGCGCGTATATCAGGTCAGGCAGTGAAACCTTGTTTTTATGCCAATCATGTGTTGCGAGTGATTCCGGCTGCGCAGTCGTGCGACCCGATGGCAGATCAAGGGGATCGTCCGTGAGCCGGGTTCTGATGAAATCACTTTTAGCAGCTGGTTTGTCAGGCCTGCTTTGCTCGTGCGCCATCGATGATCTGAGTCGTCAAACACGCGATTATGCGCGTGAGCGTCATCAAGACATGCAACAGACTGCGAAACGCTACGCGAAACAGGTGGCGAACGGGACGGATGTGGATCGGGCCGATGCTCGTGTGAACAAGCCCTGGGTCTCGGGCAAGCCCATGCCCTTAGCGCGCGAATTTGATTTGCCCGTCGCACTCAGAGCGAATGTCAACACCACATTAATCTACGCCAGTAAGCCAAAGTCTTTGGCTGAGGTCGCCAATCGCATCGCACAGGCAACCCAAATTCCTGTGCGCGTGAATCCCGATGCGCTGTTGCCGATCGAGCATTTCGTTTCTCGTCTATCTGTGACGGGCAGCAGCACTCAGCCATCTGCGCAGGTGCTCTGGAACATGCCAGTCGGTGCACAGCCCTTGCCGAAAATTTTGGACCATGTGGCGGCGATTCATCAGGTTTATTGGGATTTTGATGGCAAGGCGATTGAGTTTTACCGCACGCGTACCAAGGTGTTTGACGTTCGGGGGCTGTCGGTCGCTGCCAAGTCGGATATGCGGCTAGGCAAGTCTAGCAACCAAAACAGCCAGGGGTTTGATAGTGCAGCCCACACAGAGCTGTCATTGCCTAGTCAGGCAGTGATTCAAGACGTTGTGAAGCAGCTTGAACCGTTTTTGACGCGCGCTGCCGTGGTGGCTGCGCAGCCTGGCTCTTTGAATTCAATTGTGGTGACAGACACACCGCCCGCCTTGGAGCGCGTGTCTCAGTATCTTGAGCGTCTGAATCGACAACTCAGTCGTCGGGTCAGGCTGGTGTTCGAGCAGGTCACGGTCACGCGTGATCAGCGTCATGAGCAGGGGATTGACTGGCAGTTTGCATTGGCCTCTGAGCTCGGCGGCTTGGATATCGCCGGGGCACTTGCCGGGCCCGCACCAACGCTGATGAAGGTAGCCGGCTCCGGAGGTGTGTCTGGATTCAGTAGCAGTCTATTGCTAAAGGCGGTCTCGCGTTACGCCGATGTGGTCAGACATACCACGGTGCCCGTGATGACGCTCAATCGTCGGCCAGTGACCCACGCGGTGCGCTCAACGTTCACATACGTTGATCAGGTAAAGTCAGTGGCGGCTAATGCGTCAGATAAAGATAGCCAGAGCGCATTGCCCGGCATTGCAGTGAGCCAAAAGCGAGAGACAGTTGGGGCCTTTCTGACACTGGTGCCGGATGTTCAGGACGATGGGCAGGTGCTGTTGTCTGTGTCGTTTGATGACACGGTCGCCATGCCATTAAAGACGCTTTCATTTGGTGGCAGCCAGAGTGCTGTTCAAATTCAGCAGCTCGATCTGCGTGGTAATGGCACCGTTCAACAGGTGGTGCTGTACCCGGGGCGACCAACATTGATTGCGGGATTTGAGCAGCAAGCCAATGAGGTGAACCAGACCCGTCGATCACCCCATGCACCCAAGGTATTTGGCGGGGCGGATGAGGCCAGCTATCAAACCAACATGACGCTGATTTTTGTGACCGTGCAGGTGCAAGATGGTGCTTAACACCATGGTGCAGCAAACAGCGCCTGTACCTGAGCCACACAACCGTGCTTTGGGGTGGCGTGACCCAAAGTCAAATATCAACTGGGTGTTTGGCATGCGGTGGTTGCCAGCGTTGGGCTCGTCTGGGCAAAAAGCCTTGCAACGCAATTTGCGCCAACAAGGACTGGTCTGGGCGGTCGGTCATGGCAAATTGGTGCGCTTGATTGGGGTGCCATCGTCAGTTCAAGGTCTGGAGCTAGGCCGTCAAAGCGCGAGTGCGGCTGCAGCATTCGCAGCCGCACACCCGAGCGGAGAGCATGCACTTTGCTTACAGGTCAGCGGCGTGGGCCTCTGGCTTGTGGCTTCATCGCAGGGTTGTGTCATTAGCGACACTGACCGATGGGTCGATACCACCGAGCAGGCCGAGGCCTGGCTAGATACGCTGAACGAGCGTCACGCGCAGCTTCAATGCCAGAGGCTTTGGTGGTCATGGGCTGCCGAAGACGCAGACCAAGAGCAGCCCGAGTTTTTACAGGCCAGTCTGTTTAAGCAATCTCGGTTTGAACGATTACCGTCGAGCGATGCCTGGTGGTTACGCCTTGTGCTTGCTGTTTTGATCTGTGCGGCCATCGGCTTGGTGCTCAACGAAAGCCTGTCTAAGCAACGCGCCGAGCAATCGGTCGTTCATGCTGAAGCCAGCCCTGCGCCAATGAGCTCTCGAGCGTATGTGCATCATCGGACAAGTCTTCAGGCGTTATTGCACGGCTGGTATGCCTTGCCGGTAGACCCCCAGGGTTGGCTGTTGCAAGGGGTGAATTGCCGGATCGAGCAAGACAACGGATTTTGTAAGGCAAGCTACAAACGCCGAACGCCAGATGCTGATAATGAAGGATTAGAGCGCCACCAAACACACGGCTGGGTGTTTGAACCAGAGTCGCTTGACCGTGCCTTTCTTACCCGCCGAATCAAGCTGACCATCAAGCCCTTTGAGCCCCATTTGATAGTCGGTCATTCGTTTGGGTTGACTCAGTTGCAGCGTTTAAGTGCTCGGGTCGCCACGCTGGCGCTCGGATCTGAGAAATCCGCACATCAGGTAATGCCAGTGGCGCAAGAGTGGGTCACGGGTGCCGAAGATCAATCCAGCACCACACAGGTATTACGGCTATCAAGTCGAGCTTTGTCGATTCGTCTCGCTTTGCGACAGGCCGATCGCATCAATGAATTGAATTTGCCATTGCGATGGCATCAGGCCGACCTTGCTGTTGTGCATGGCGCCCAGATTGACAAATTACACGGGTATTTGATGTTGAACTTACAAGGAGAGTGGCTTGAAACGAACTAGCCAGGTTTGGCAAAGCGTCCTATTGACGGCTTGCATGCTACTAGGTAATCCAGCGATGTCTGCGTCAGAGCAGGTGATGCCCCAAGCAGCATCCCAACCGAAAAAGATGACGCCGATGACCGTGCTGGCCATGATGAAGGCCGAGTCTGATGTGTTGGCCAAGTGGCAATCCAAACAGCAGAAAGACGCAGCCAGCGCAAAGCCAGGTGCGTCACTGTTGTCAATTTATGGTGTTTTGCCACAGCTGCGGGCGACGGTCTTGGTTAATGGTCGGGAAGTGGTCTTTGAACAAGGGCGTAAGCTGCCGTTGAACCTGCAGAAAAGTTCGTTGCGACTTCGTCTGATCAAGCCACCATGCGTGTCGTTTGCTCAAGGCGCAAAACTGCAGACGGTGTGTCTGCCTAGGACCGGCTTATGAAGCGCAGCGCTGGTGTTGCCTGTGTTTTGAAGGTGGGCGAGAGTTTGATGCATGAGGCGATTGGTCAGCTAGGTGTTGATGCTGCGATTGTTCTTGATGAGATTGAGCCGCTATTTGATCGGCTACAGATCAATGAGCCGCAACTCGCCAGCAGCATGTGTCCAGTTCGCTTGCCGAGTGGCCATGCGCAGGTTTGGGTGTTGCCTGAGCATGCGCATGACGAGCAGACCCGTGCGTTGGTGCTGGCATTGGCTCAAATTGGAATGCCAATCGCCACACCATCGCGTCAAATTGTCCCGCCAGCCCGTTTGGGTGAATTAAATAGAAGGATGAAGGTAGTCCGCGGTCGCTCGCAAACACTGGGCGTGACGGCTAGCACCCCGAGTCATGTGCTGGTGTCACTGCAAGATGACTTGATTGCTTGGGCACTGAAATGTGACGCGAGTGATATTCATCTCACGATTCGGCAGTCACAAACATCGGCCGACGTGGCATTTACGGTCAACGGCTGTTGTGTCAGGCCAGTTCAGTTCGCACAGCTGTCGGCACAGATGGTGCATGAGTTACTGGCCGTGAGCTGGATGACTGTTCAGGGCGGCAATGGTGCTGTATTTGATTTGACCTGTGAGCAGCAGGGTCGGTTTGAGCGAACAATCGCTGGCAATAAGGTGGGGGTGCGGTGGGCATCGCTTGTATTGCAAGGTGGTGTGAGTGTTTGCTGGCGTTTGCTGAATCGGGCGTGCTGGCAGGTGCCGCCGTCGCTAGACGAGCTTGGTTATGAGCCCTGGCAGCATGAGCGGCTGACACGTGCCACGCACGGCAATGGCGGTTTGGTGGTATTTGCCGGATTGGTTGGGTCAGGGAAATCAACCTCGTTGGCGGCTTTGATGGCACTGATTCCCCAAACCCGCAAAATCATCACGCTAGAAGACCCGGTGGAGTACGTGATTGCCAACGCATTGCAATGTGCGGTCGCTGGGTTCGAGGCACAGACTGTGGCGGTTCAGCTAGCCAACAAGTTAAAGACCATCAAGCGCAGTGCTGCCCATGACGTTCTGATCGGAGAGTTGCGTGACAGGATTGGCGGGCAGGCGGTGGTGGACTTGGTGCTCGCTGGAACCAACGTCTACACCACCGTGCACGCAAGTTCGGCGTTGCAGATTTTGACGCGCCTGAGCTCAGATTTAATTGGTGTACCCGAAAGCCTTTTGGCCATGCCTGGGTTTGTGAAGCTTTTGGTTTATCAGGTCTTACTTAAACAACTTTGTATGCGGTGTGCACTGCCAGCAACCGACTGGCTCGATATTGATGATGGTTTGCCTGGCATGCCAGTGGCAAGTCCTGCCCAAAAGATAGCTTGGCTAGATAGTTTGGCTCGTACAACCTCGGGTAATTGGCACGAATGGCGTTTTAGGCATTTGTCTGGCTGCGCCAACTGCCAGCGTGGCGATGACTGGCAAGGCAAGGGGTACCGTTCAAGGCTATTGGTGGCCGAGATGATTGAGCCTGCCAACCTGCCTGCGTTTTATTCTGCGCTAGCTGGGCAATCTCTTTGGGCTCAGGTGGCTTATTGGCAGCTTCACGCCGGCACAAGCGCCTCTGATTTACCAGGTTATCAACCCGTGGCGCAAGTGGCTGCTACGCATATGCATCAAGGTCGCATCGATCCCCGCGATTACGCGCTGCGCTTTGCGCCGCCTCTGCCACAGGCTGCTGCATGATGCGTTGGTGGCATAAACATAGGTCAGCTTTTCGGGCGCTACCGATTGGGGTGCGCTTGGCGGCCTGGCGCTTTAAGCGACAGCGGGCCGAATACTACGAGTTTTTGGCAGAGTTGCTCAGCAACCGCGCGGTGGAGCAAACCTTGCTTTTGACTTTCGAGCAAGACAGTTGGCGACATGGCAGGGGTTCAGCACGTGGACAGCTGGCAGCTTGGTGGGCAACCCGTTACGCCGCCACTGGTGGCAATCTGGTTCTAACGTGGCACGACACCTTGCCTGCGTCGGATTTACAGACCATCGCGTTGGCTGAGCAAGCTGGCCAGGCAGCCTTGGTTCAGACCTTGGAAAGTCTGTCTGGACAGATCCGGCTTTGGAATGAATGTGTGGGAAATTTTTGGCAAACGATTGCGGTGGGTTTGCTCGCAGCCTTGGTGGCGGCTGTGTGCCTTTTTGTGATGCCGCTTTGGACAATGCCTAGACTCATGAGTGCATTTGCCAATGTCCCACCCGAATACTACGGCCCTGCACTGCAGGGCTTAATCGCTTGGGTGCATGCCGTGCAGTTTTATTGGTTGGTGTTGCTTCTGGCCGTGGTGTTGGCGGGCATGGCGTTGTGGTGGTCGCTAATTTGGTTGGTTGGACCTGCTCGCGCTGTGCTGGACCGGTTTGGCATTTGGCGTTTGTATCGAGATCTGAATGCCATGCGGTTTTTAACTGGCTCGGCGACATTGCTCAATGCCTTATCACCAAGCGGTGTGTCGCTTCGAACCGTGCTGACAACCCAGCAGCATCAGGCGAGTCCCTGGCTGAGCCACCACCTTTCATCCATGATTCGTGAAATGGATGCTGGCGCTGATGCGCTCACGAGTCTGAACACGGGTCTGCTGGCGGATGACATTTGGTGGCGTTTTGTTGATGTGGTTCGGGTTCGTGGCTTGGCTCAGGGTCTAGGCAAGGCGTCTGGTGCGATTGCTGATTTGCTTAAAGGTCAGATGGCTCGTCGGGCCGTGTTGCTGCGCTGGATATTGCTGATAGCGGCATTGGCAAGTGTCATGGCAATGGGTTTCTGGCATTTGCGTGCGATTGAAGAGTTCAGGCAAGGCTTGACCTTGTTTTATAGCTTGTCGTGACTTGACCAGCACCTGCGCAGGTTCTTGCTGTCTGCTGATTGGGGCTGGAAAGTTTTTTGTAAAAGCTGTTCACAAAAGCCTCTGGCAAAAGCGCCTGACTAGACGAACAGTTTGAAAGCATTTGAAACACTCTAAACACTTGAAACGTTGAGCAGTTTATTTTTTAAGGAAACACAGTATGAACGTGACTTTGCCCATTATGAGGAATAACAAAGTGCTGCCTCAAGCAGCACAGCTGAAAGCGACACTTACGTTGATTGGGAGCCGATATGGCGAGCCGCGTGCGCGGCAGCTTGGGTTCTCGTTGGTTGAGGTCTCGATTGTCACTGCTTTGATGGTGATTCTTGCGATTGTCGGCATTCCAGCGTTGCAAGACTATGTCATTGAAAACAAAGTGCCCAAAGTAGCCTCCGATCTACAGCGGTTTGTGGCTCGCATGAAGGTTGCTGGCATTGGCGGCAGTGATGCACCGTATGCCAATGTGGACCGGCGGGTGCTGGTCAATGGCATGCGTGGCAGTTCAGCCGTGACATTGCGTGGTGAGGGGGCAAGCGCTGTTGTAGTGCACGGGTTAGGCGGGCAGGGAATATCAGGCAACGGCGAGATCACGGTGGCAGCGGCAGCCGTACCAGACCAGCCCATGGGGTCTGCATTTAGTCTGACGCTTGATCATGTCAATCACGCCGCGTGCCCGATGCTAGCGACCACTTTGCAACGCATGGCCAGCGAGGTGGCAGTCGATGGCAAGTCAGGCAGGGTGGTTGTAAAAAATGATTTCAGCTCACCGCCCATGGCCTACCAGCCTGTGCTGGCGGACGCGCAGTGTCAGCGCGGCGACAACAATCGCTTTGTGTTTGTGTTTCAGTGAGTCGTTGGTTAAACGCTTGGAGACGGCTTGGGCAATCGGAGCCGAAAGTGCTGCCGAGAGTGCTGCTGCCATCGGGGTTGGCCCAGCGCCATGGTCAACAAGGACAAGCGCTCGTGGAATGGATGATCGTGGCGACGTTGGCGATCATGACTGCTGTCTGGGCGGCTAGTGAGTTCGCCCACAAGGCTGAACAAGCTGCAGTTCAAGGTTATGCCCATTGGCTGCAGTCAGTGGCCGGCGCCGTTTCAGACGCCTTAAAGCACGAAGATGCCAGCACCTACCCGACTGCGGGTGTCTTTGGGCCAATGCAGATGGGCGTGTTAGCCCCAGTTGAGCCCTGGCTTGGACGTTTAAAGCAAGGCGGTTGGCTTTCCGGGGCACTGGCAGTCAAACCAAAGATGCCTTACGAGGTCAAGCTAGTCAGGTTGAACACCACTGGCAGTTGCGATGATGGAAAGTGTCCGGTTAGCGTGTTGGTTTTAGCGATTCCTCGACCTGGGTCACAGCCGGTCCATCCGAGTGCCATGTTTGAGGCTCTAGACGGACAAGGGCTGGCTGTGACGGACTTGGCACCCGATCGCCTGAAAGGCGCAAGCTATCAGTTGCCCAATCCTCTGGCTCAAGGCTTGGACTTGCCGGTGGGTACGGTTGGCCTGTTGGCATGGCGCTCGGATCGCCCACCACCCTACGTTAGGCTTCATGAGAGTCGGCGTGTCACCTTGGCAGCCGGCGCACAGCTCGGCCGGCTCGCCACGGCCGATGGCAGTTGTCACCCGGATGGCTTGGTGATGGTGGGTCCTGACGGCAAGTTGCGTGTTTGTCGCCAAGGTCGCTGGGATAGCGTCAGCCAAGAGCATGACCACGTCAGGGCTTGCTTACCTCAGCCCCATTTGAATTCTGTGGTCTATGCTTTATTTCGGTCCTCGGCGCTATGGTCGGTTTTTGGGCGCGAGCCGGACTGCAATTGCCCAGCCGGGTTTACTCCCTTTGCACTTGGCACTGGTGGCGATGGGGTGGGTGCCGTGGAATTGATGAATGGACGTGCCTGCCTGCGCCTATAATCAGCAGATCAAATTTGTCTTGGCGGTCTGTTTCATGAAAGTCTCTGAAATTCGTGAGAAGTTTCTCAAGTACTTTGAAAGCAAAGGGCACACGATTGTGCCTTCGTCTTCTCTGGTGCCGGGTAATGACCCAACCTTGCTTTTCACCAACTCGGGCATGGTGCAATTTAAAGAGGTGTTCACCGGTCAGGAGGCCCGCAGCTATACCAGGGCAACGAGTTCGCAGCGCAGCGTGCGTGCGGGTGGCAAGCACAATGACCTTGAAAACGTTGGCTACACCGCACGGCACCACACGTTTTTCGAGATGCTGGGTAACTTTAGTTTTGGGGATTACTTCAAGCGCGATGCGATTCACTACGCCTGGGAATTACTGACCACCGTATACAAACTGCCGACTGAGCGTTTGTGGGTGACGGTCTACCACGAGGATGGCGAGGCCTATGATATCTGGGCTAAGGAAATCGGTGTGCCCGCCGAGCGCATTATCCGCATTGGTGACAACAAGGGTGCACGCTACGCCTCAGACAACTTCTGGCAGATGGCAGACACTGGCCCGTGTGGCCCGTGTTCAGAGATTTTTTATGATCATGGTGCCGAGGTGTGGGGTGGGCCGCCCGGATCGCCCGAAGAAGATGGTGACCGTTACATCGAAATCTGGAACCTGGTGTTCATGCAGTTCGATCGTGATAGTGAAGGAGCCATGCATCCGTTACCCAAGCCATGTGTGGACACCGGGATGGGTCTAGAGCGCATTGCGGCTGTCTTGCAGCATGTGCACTCGAACTACGAGATCGATCTCTTTGATCACCTCATTAAAGCGGCTGCGCGTGAGACGGGTTGCAAGGATCTTCAAAATAACTCATTGAAGGTTATTGCGGATCACATTCGCGCTTGCTCGTTTTTAGTGGTCGATGGCGTGATTCCGAGTAACGAAGGCCGTGGATATGTTTTGCGGCGCATCATTCGACGTGCGCTGCGTCATGGGTACAAGCTTGGGCAGTCCAAGCCGTTTTTCTATCGGTTGGTCAAGGACTTGGTGGCTGAAATGGGTCAGGCCTACCCGGAGCTAGCCAACAACGCTGAGCGTGTTGCCCGGGTGTTAATGCAGGAGGAAGAACGGTTTGGCGAGACGCTTGAGAATGGCATGCGAATTCTAGACGCCGCACTCGCTGAGCTCAAGCAGGGTCAGGCACTCGACGGCCAAACGCTTTTTATGCTCTACGACACGTATGGCTTTCCAGTTGATTTGACGGCTGATATTTGCCGCGAAAAGTCAATTGAGGTCGACATGGTTGGTTTTGAGCAAGCCATGACCAAGCAGCGCGACCAAGCACGTGCGGCTGGCCGATTTAAGTCAGCCGATGGTTTGCATTACGAAGGCGGGCAGACAGTATTTCACGGTTATGACGCGCTCAGCTGGGATGCCCGGGTCGTGGCACTTTATGTCGATGGCACGCCAGTGCCAGAGATTTCTTCAGGTCAAGCGGCTGTGGTGGTGCTAGACGAAACACCTTTTTACGCTGAGTCTGGCGGTCAAGTGGGTGACGCAGGTCAGCTGATGGCTCATGGCAGTGATTTTGTGGTGGCTGACACCCAAAAAATTCAGGCGGGTGTGTTTGGCCATCATGGCCATCTGATCAGCGGTTCACTCAAAGTCGGCGACTCAGTTAAAGCGACTGTTGACACGGTGCGACGTGCTCGGACGGTGCGCAACCATTCCGCCACGCATCTGATGCACAAGGCCCTGCGCGAAGTGCTCGGTGGGCATGTGCAGCAACGTGGCTCTCTTGTGGATCCTGATAAGACCCGATTTGATTTTGCCCACGATGCACCGATGACCAGTGAGCAAATTGCCCAAGTCGAAGAAATCGTTAATCGAGAGATTCTGGCCAATGCGCCAACCGATGCCCGCATTATGGCGTTTGACGATGCAGTCAAATCAGGCGCGGTGGCCTTGTTTGGCGAGAAGTACGGTGACACCGTGCGTGTGTTGGATATCGGCTCCTCACGAGAGTTGTGCGGTGGCACTCACGTAGACCGAACTGGTGATATCGGTGTTTTCAAGATTATTTCCGAGTCGGGTGTGGCCGCCGGTGTGCGTCGTGTTGAAGCCATCACGGGTGACAACGTGCTGCATTGGGCGCAATCACTGAACGCCACCGCGGCTCAGATCGCAGCCATGGTGAAGTCAACCATTTCTGACGCGGCAGGCCGAGTGGCTCAGTTGCAAGAGCAGCTGAAGTTAGCCGAGCGTGAGTTGGCTCAGGCCAAAGCGAAGATGAGTGCTGGTGCTGGTGCTGCGCTTGCGGACCAGGCGCAGCTCGTGGCTGGCATCAAGGTGTTGGTCCATGACGTGGTTGGCGCTGACCCCAAGGGTTTGCGTGCCATGGTTGATCAACTCAAAGACAAGCTGCAGTCGGGCGTGGTGGTTTTGGCAACCGTGGCAGACGACAAAGTCAGCCTGGTGGCAGGCGTCACCAGGGATCTGATGGACAAGGTTAAGGCCGGTGATCTGCTTGGGTTTGTGGCTAGTCAGGTTGGGGGCAAGGGCGGTGGCCGTCCGGATATGGCCATGGGTGGTGGTACAGAGCCTGCCAAGCTGGCTCAAGCCCTGCAGTCGGTGCCTGGTTGGGTTCAAAGCAAAGTGCAGGCTTGACGCTATGGCTGAAATTGACATGGACCATCCGGCAGCGACGGTTGACGCAACGGGGCTTGAATGCCCATTGCCAATCCTGAAAGCCAAAAAAGCCTTGTCTACACTACAGCCTGGTCAGGTTCTGGAAGTGATCACGACCGATCGCAAAGCCAAGCAAGACTTCGATGCGTTTTGTCGGCAGACCGGCAATCCACTTTTGGCGCACAAGGATGTAGGTCAAAAGGTGCATCACTACTTGCAACGGCGCGCCTGAACCGTGCTAGAATTTAGGGCTTAGCCCAAATTTTGTCACTTATTTTTAGAAGAGATTACCTATGGTGGTGATTCGTATGGCTCGTGGCGGTTCCAAAAAGCGCCCGTTTTATAGCCTAGTTGCAACTGATTCGCGCGACCGTCGTGACGGCCGCTTCATAGAGCGCGTTGGTTTTTATAATCCGGTTGCTGGCGACGCAGACGAGAAGTTGCGTATCCAAATGGACCGCGTAACGTACTGGCAGGGTGTTGGTGCTCAACTCTCGCCGTCAGTGGCTCGACTCGTCAAAGAGTACAGCAAGCAGGTCGCTGCCTAATTCGTTTTAGAAAGGGTGGGTCGGTCGATGAGCTTGGACGACAAAGCAGCGGCCAAGTCTAAGGTGGACCCCATCCATTCGGGCTCGCTTTCAGCGCCCGCAGATCTGATTGAACTCGGTCGCGTGATGGGCGCGCACGGGATAAAAGGCTGGATTAAAGTCCAGCCTTTTTCTTCTGACTCGCAAGCGCTTGGCGCTACCAAAGTCTGGTGGTTGCGTACACCGCCTTCGCCGCTTCAGGTTGCGTCTGATCAAGCAAGCGATCACAGATCAAATCCAGCCAAGGCCGCTCACCTCGTGTGGGCGAAACCACACGGTGCGACCTGGATTGCCTGCGTCAAAGGTCTGAATGACCGTGATCAGGCCGAGTCGCTCAAAGGGCAGACGGTTTTGGTGCCACGCAGTGCCTTTCCCAAGCTCGGTGCTGATGAATACTACTGGGTTGATTTGATTGGTTGCAAAGTCACCACCAGCGCGCAAGGTGAACCGGCGCATTTGGGTGTGGTCGATTCGGTGCAGGACAATCCAGCCCACCCAATTCTGATGGTCAAGCAACAGCTGTGTAATAGCGATGGCCAACTCGTCGATTGCGTCGATGACAAAGGTAAGCTCGTGTATTCATTGATTCCGTTCGTCTCTGCACATGTGGGCGAAATTGATATCAATGCGCGTACGATCGCCACGCATTGGCCCCGTGATTTTTAGCGGTACTGCCCCCCAAAAAAACGTCACGGTGATGACTGAACCTTTGGTGGGTTTATCTTGTCTTAACGAAATAGGTCTACTATTAAGTTAACGGTTGTTAAACAAGGAGTCCATCATGGTCACACGCAACAAAGCAGCAGAATCAGAACAAGAAGCTCGCCTAGTTGATCCAATCAAGCACGCGCTCGATGAGGCGGAAGATCTGTTGCGCCAAGCCGCAAGTGCCGGTGGAGAAAAGGCGGATCACCTGCGTGAGCAAGCGTTAGAGACGCTTCGCCGTAGTCGTTTGGCGTTGCACGACGTGCAAGACACGTTGTTGGATCGTGGTCGCCAGGCCGTGCGCGTCACTGATGACTACGTGCATGAGCGGCCCTGGCAGGCAGCGACCATCGCGGGTGTGGCCGGCTTGTTGCTTGGCTTGTTGATCGCACGTCGATAATGTCAATTCGCGACAGCGTCAAAGGCCTGTCTGCTGACGTGGTGCAGGCCGTTGCAACCAGGGTCGAAATGTTTGGCCTTGAGTGGCAGCAAGCGCGAGAAGACTTACCCAAACTTTTGGCGTTATGGGTAATCGGTCTAGTCGCATTGCTGTTTGCGCTGGCGCTATTTACGTTGTTACTGATTGTGCTTGCTTGGGATACACCCTATCGCGATTGGGTGGTGTTGGGCTTGTCTCTGACTTACGCCATCGTTGGCGCTGTATTGATGTGGCAGGTGCGTGATCGTCTTCATGCTGGCGGACTTAATCCGTTCGCAGCAACCATTGAAGAGTTGCAGCGCGATGCTCGTTGTTTGGCGCGACTGTCAGGTAGTGACCACGAGACAAATGCAGCTGCTTCCAAGCGGGATGAGCTGTCATGACAATCAGGCACAGCATGGAGTTTGAGCGCGCTGTTCGTATTGAGATGTTGCGCGCGCGTGCGGCGATTGAGAGAGATGTCATTGCCAGACGGGCTGGCGGTTTGGCCGATAGCCTGGATCCCAGTGTGGTGCTTACGCGCTGGTTGCCTGGTAATAGCCAGGGGTTGGTGTCACGCGGATTTCGCCTGGTGAGTCGATACCCTTATGTGTTGACCGCGTTGCTTTCGAATCGTCGATTCAAGGCCGTGCGCTGGGTCGGTGTGGCAGCGCTGGCCGTCGGCGCCTGGGCGATGCTCTCCGGTGGCGGCAAACCCGATGGTTCAGACAGCGATGGCTAGATAGGCTCTTCCAGGCTTTTCATGATGCCGGCGACGAACTTCTGCACTGAGTAGTGTTTCATGAGTTCATCTCGTGCCCAGGCCAATGTCACCAGTATTCTAAAAAAACCACATTTAAACCTTCATGCACATTGATATTCTGACGCTGTTTCCGGATTATTTTGAGCCTTTATGCGCCTCAGGTATTACCGGTCGAGCACACGCCAAAGGTCTTTGGCAACTCAAAGCTTGGAATATTCGTGACCATGTGCACGATGTGCATCGCACCGTCGATGACCGCCCGTACGGTGGGGGTCCTGGCATGGTGATGTTGGCGCAGCCGTTGGCGGATGCGCTTGCGGCAGCCAAAGCCAAGCGCTCGGACTCAGTGCCTGTGGTGCTGCTGGCGCCTTCAGGCAGGCGGTTTGATCAAGCTCGGGCGAAAGCTTTGTCGGAATCCTCTGGCGCGATTGTCGTCTGCGGGCGCTACGAGGGTATTGATCAGCGCTTTATCGACACGTCTGTCGATGAGTGTTGGTCGGTTGGGGATTTTGTGGTGTCTGGCGGTGAGCCAGCGCTTGTGCCCATGATTGATGCTGCCGTGCGTTTGTTGCCTGGTGCCATGCAAGAGGACTCGCATGAGCAGGACTCGTTTCAGTCCAGCCTCTCAGGCCTGCTCGACAGTCCACACTACACCCGCCCCGAGATATGGCAAGGTCAGGGTATCCCTGATGTGCTGAAATCTGGGCACCACGACAACATCACACGGTGGCGGCGTCAGCAGTCTTTGGCGTTGACGCAAAAATATCGACCTGATCTCATCGATAAAGCTCGAGCCGCCGGCTGGCTTAGCCAGCAAGACGAGGCCTTCCTCGCTTCAACGGCTTCGAGCTAACTCACTGACGCTTAACCGAGCCGCGCGCGCTGAGCTTGAACCTTTTGCAAGGTATCGCAAAAGTTAGCCACCCGTTCTTTTTCTTGGGCGACGACCTGTGGCGGGGCTTTTTGTACAAACGACTCGTTGGCCAGCTTGCTGTTTGCCTTGGAAATCTCAAGCACAAGACGCGTGATCTCTTTGTCCAAGCGAGTTTTTTCGGCCTCGACATTAATTTCTACCTTAAGCATCAGTCGGCTGTCACCCACAACCTGAATCGGTGCGCCACTGTCTGGCGGCAAGGTATCGACGACCTCGACGCTGGCAAGCTTGGCCAGAAACGCCAGATAGGGCGCCTGAGCTTTTAAGCTGTCTTGAGGGCCTTGTGCAATAAGCGGCACCCGCTCAGCCGGTGAGAGCTGCATTTCGCTTCGCAGTGCGCGTACCGCATCGATCCGCGCTTTGAGGCTGGTGAACGCCTCCTCGGCGTTGGTATCAATCAGTGTTGGCTCAGCCGTTGGGTAGGGCTGAATGCTGATGCTGGTGTCCTCGGACTCAAGTCGGGTACCGGCCACGAGCGAAACCTTTTGCCAAAGCTCTTCGGTGATGAATGGGGTGATCGGGTGAAGCAATCGCAATACCTCTTCAAGCACCTCAATGAGCGTGGCTTGGCAAGCTTGTTTGGTGTGGGCATCACCTGATTGGAGCTGTACTTTGGCCAATTCCAGATACCAGTCACAGTACTCGTCCCATACGAAGTGATAAAGCGCGTTGGCAATGTTGTCAAAGCGATAGTCCTCAAACCCTTTGGCAACATCGAGTTTGACTTGTTGCAAGCGCGTCAGAATCCAGCGCTCGGGCAAGCCATCGCGCTTGGCGGCTTGGCCGGTCGAAGTGGCCGGGGTGTAGTTAGCCGTGTTCATCAGCACGAAGCGAGCTGCGTTCCAGAGCTTGTTGCAAAAGTTGCGGTAACCCTCGCAGCGTTTTAAGTCGAAGTTGATGTTGCGCCCAAGTGAGGCGTAGGCGGCCATCGTAAAGCGCAAGGCATCCGTGCCAAAGGCTGGGATGCCATCTGGGAAATGTTTGCGGGTGATTTTCTCGATGCTGCTCGCTTGCTTGGGGTTCATCAAGCCGTAGGTGCGTTTGGCCACCAGGCTCTGAAGGTCGATGCCATCGATCAAGTCAACCGGGTCGAGCGTGTTGCCCTTGGACTTGCTCATCTTTTGGCCTTCGGCGTCCCGAATCAGCCCATGCACATACACATGCTTAAACGGCACCTTGCCAATCAAATGGGTGGTCATCATGACCATGCGCGCGACCCAGAAAAAGATGATGTCAAAACCCGTAACCAGAACGCTGGAGGGCAGGTATTTGTCTAGGTCCGGGGTCTTGTCGGGCCAGCCCATGGTGGTAAACGGCACCAGCGCCGATGAGAACCAGGTGTCCAGCACATCGGGGTCGCGGGTTAGCGTTCCCTTGTAACCGGCGGTTTGAGCTTTGGCATGCGCATCCGCTTCGTTTCTGGCGACAAAGACTTCGCCGTTCTCACCGTACCAAGCCGGAATTTGGTGGCCCCACCAGAGTTGGCGCGAGATGCACCAGTCCTGAATGTTTTCAAGCCACTGGTTGTAAGTGGTGGTCCAGTTCGATGGGTAGAACTGGACTTGACCATCCCGAACCACCTCGAGTGCAACCTCGGTGATTGACTGGCCTGGGTTAAAAGTGCCTTCGGGGGCGGGTTTGCTCATGGCCACAAACCACTGGTCAGTAAGCATGGGTTCAAGCACCACCCCGGTGCGATCGCCCCGGGGTTGCATCATCTTGTGCGGCTTAACCTTGACCAGAAAGCCTTGATCTTCTAGCGCCTGGACGACCGCTTGGCGTGCATCAAAGCGGTCCATGCCGCGAAACTGGGGGGGGGCATTGTCATTGACCTTGGCATCCAGGGTAAAAATCACGATCAATGGCAGGTTGTGCCGCATGGCACATGCGTAGTCGTTAAAGTCGTGCGCGCCCGTTATTTTGACGACCCCCGTGCCGAACGCCATGTCCACGAAGTCATCCGCAATAATGGGAATTTGCCGATCGCATAGGGGCAAGTCCACCATCTTGCCGATTAAGTGCTGGTAGCGCTTGTCATCGGGATGTACGCACAGTGCGCCGTCCGCCAGCATGGTTTCAGGCCGGGTGGTTGCAATGGTCATCCCGCTGAGCGTCTGGGTCTGGCCGTCTTGTTCGATCGTCTGCGGCCCATCGACAAATGGATAGCAGATATGCCAAAGCGACCCTTCGGTCTCAACCGATTGAACTTCAAGGTCCGAGACGGCTGTCAGTAGTTTGGGGTCCCAGTTGACCAGGCGCTTGCCCCGATAGATGAGTCCTTGCTCAAAAAGGCGTACAAACGTTTCCACCACGCCCTTGGACATACGTTCATCCATCGTGAAGTATTCACGTGGCCAGTCAGCAGAGGCGCCAAGACGACGGACTTGGCTGGTGATCGTGCCGCCTGACTCTTGTTTCCACTGCCAAACTTTGTCGGTGAACTTCTCCCGTCCGAGGTCGTGACGACTGATGTTCTGCGCATCAAGCTGACGTTCAACCACGATTTGGGTGGCAATGCCTGCATGATCAGTGCCTGGTACGAATACGGTATCT
Source organism: uncultured Orrella sp. (assembly GCA_964558695.1). Taxonomy (GTDB): domain Bacteria; phylum Pseudomonadota; class Gammaproteobacteria; order Burkholderiales; family Burkholderiaceae_B; genus Algicoccus. Next base: position 5,799 of record CAZLFB010000045.1, on the reverse strand, counting down.
TGGCCACGCATGCGGTGGTAGCGAATCAGCCCGTCCATGATGGTCTGGTTAAAAGCGTGCCCCATGTGGAGTGTCCCAGTCACATTCGGTGGTGGGAACTGAATGACATAGGGCGGCAGGGCTGGGTCGGCATTGGCCACATGTTGGCCCGCTTGAAAATACCCGGCACGCTCCCACGTGGGATACCAGCGGCGTTCGATGTCAGCAGGCTCAAAACTTTTGGTCAAGCTGTCTGCGGCAGAGGTGGGTTTGTCAGTCATGGGTGATTCAAGCCAGTACGGTGTGTGGTTTGCCAGGCGCCAGGGTTTGGACGATAGGCGCTAAACCCATCATTTTAAGGGCATGCTGGTAACTGCGGCATGCTAGAATGGGAGGCTATCTCGAATTTCCCAAAGTCATTGTTTTTATTGAGAATTACTGGAGCATTCATGTCTGTACAACGTACTTTGTCGATTATCAAGCCCGATGCCGTGGCTAAAAATGTGATTGGCCAAATCCTGGCCCGCTTCGAGCAGGCTGGTCTGAAAGTGATTGCCGCGCGCATGATGCAGCTCTCGCCCGAGGAGGCTGGCCGCTTTTACGCAGTGCACAAAGAGCGTCCCTTTTTCAAGGACTTGGTCGACTTCATGGTTTCAGGACCGGTTATGGTTCAAGTGCTCGAAGGCGAGCATGCGATCCAGAAGAACCGCGACTTGATGGGCGCAACAGACCCCAAGAAGGCCGAGAAGGGCACGATTCGTGCTGACTTTGCTGACAGCATTGACGCCAATGCCGTGCACGGTTCTGACGCGCCTGAGACGGCCGCCAATGAAATCGCGTTTTTCTTCCCAGAAATGAATATTCACAGCCGCTAGGCTGACCGGGTCATCGATCGTGGCCACTGGTGCGGCGATCGATGACTTGCTTGGCTTAGAAAGTCACCCATGGATTCGGTCTCACAGTCACCCACCAACCTGATCGGATTGGATCAGACTGCCCTAGTCGAGATGATCGGCTCCTGGGGTGATAAGCCGTTTCGTGCCAAGCAACTGATGCGCTGGATTCACCAGCGCGGTCAAGATGACTTCAGCCAGATGACGGACCTCGCGGGCGCCTTTCGTGATCGCCTCGCTAGTCAATGCTCGATAGCGGCGCCAGCAGTGCTCAAGCGCCATGTGGCTGTCGACCACACCCACAAGTGGTTGTTTGACGTTGGCAACCATAACGCCATTGAAACCGTTTTTATCCCCGAGGATGATCGCGGTACCCTGTGCATTTCTAGCCAGGCCGGCTGCACGGTAGCCTGCCCTTTTTGTTCGACTGGTCATCAAGGATTTAGCCGCAATTTGAGTGTCGCTGAAATCGTTGGGCAACTTTGGTGGGCCCGACATGATTTGCTGGCAACGGCAGCAGTGACCCGCTTGGGCGAGCAGCCACCAGTCAATGATCGAGTCATTAGCAACGTGGTCTTCATGGGCATGGGCGAGCCATTGTTGAACTACGACGCAGTGCTTGGTGCGTTGCGGTTGATGCTCGATGACAATGCCTACGGACTCTCACGTCGGCGCGTAACCGTCTCGACCTCCGGTGTGGTGCCGATGATAGACCGGCTTGCCAATGATTGCCCGGTTGCGTTAGCCGTGTCACTACATGCACCCAATGACGCTTTGCGTGATCATTTGGTGCCGTTAAACAAAAAGTATCCGATACGCGAATTGCTTGCCGCATGCGAGCGCTACCTGAAAGTGGCGCCGCGAGATTTCATTACGTTTGAGTATGTCATGCTGCAAGAAGTTAACGATGATTTGCAGCAAGCACGTGAGCTCATTGATATCGCCCGCCAAGTGCCCTGCAAGATCAACCTGATTCCTTTCAATCCGTTTCCGGATTCGGGCTTGCAGCGCTCTTCGTCAAACCGGGTGCATGCATTTGCCCGCGTGTTGCAAGAGGCCGGTGTGGTGACCACGATCCGTAAAACGCGCGGCGATGATATCGACGCAGCCTGTGGTCAGTTGGCCGGTGACATCAAAGATCGGACCAAGTTGACAGAGCGTCGCACGGCCCAAGCAGCTGCGCATCAATTAAAGCAAATTGCAGTCAGGGAGGTTCGCTCATGAGCCTAAATGATCCTAATTCAGTGCCGTTAAAGTTCGAGTCTCCACCCGAGCCCACAGAGCCCGTGACCGCGCTAGCCGCGCTGCGCACGATTCGTCTGGCGCGCGGAATGTCGCTTGATGATGTGTCGGTCAGGCTCAAGTACCCCCCCCGGGTGATTGATGCGCTCGAATCCGAGCGCTGGAGCGAGTTGCCACAAGGCATCGGTCTGAAGACACTGACTAAAAACTACGCCCGCTTGCTTGGGGTGGATTTTGATGCGGTGGAGCCCGTGTTGAGACAGCACCTGCCCGAGAGTCACGGTGGCATTGCCAACCACACCTCCACACGGGCCATTGGCGCATCGATGCAAGAGGTTTCTTCGTCGGGCTCAACGGCGTGGATTGTGTTGATTGTCGTGGTGATCGCTGTCATTGTCGGTATTGCGATCTGGCAAGGGATCGTGCCAGATAGCGTGATGCCCAAGTGGTTAAAAGGCCCATCTGATGTCAGTTAATGCCCAGACTCAGTCGAGCGTCACTGTAGGCCCTATGCCCCGACGACTGACCAGACAAGCCCGAGTGGTCTGGGGTGATCAGGTGGTCAGGGTCGGTGGGGATGCGCCGGTGGTGGTGCAGTCCATGACGAACACCGATACGGCTGATGCCATCGCGACCGCTATACAGGTCAAAGAGTTGGCTTTGGCTGGCTCAGAAATCGTACGGATCACGGTCAATACACCCGAAGCGGCGCAGGCGGTGCCAGCGATTCGCGAGCAATTGGATCGCATGGGCATCTCTGTGCCGCTCTGTGGCGATTTCCATTTCAATGGTCACAAACTGCTCACCCAATACCCCGATTGCGCGCAAGCGCTGTCCAAGTACCGGATTAATCCGGGCAACATGGGTGGTGGCAAGCGGCGTGATGACAATTTTGCGCAGATGATCGAGGTTGCCTGCCGTCATGACAAGCCCGTGCGAATTGGCGTGAACTGGGGCAGTCTGGATCAGGAACTGCTGGCTCGCATGATGGATGAGAACAGCCAGCGTGCGGTTGCGCTTGACGCGCAGTCAGTCATGCGCGAGGCTTTGGTGGTGTCCGCCATCAGTAACGCCGAGCGAGCCCAAGCGCTTGGGTTGCCGGGCGATGCCATTGTGCTGTCTTGCAAGGTGAGTCATGTCCAAGACCTGATCGCGGTATATCGCGATCTATCGGCACGTTGTGACTACCCGTTGCATTTGGGCTTGACTGAGGCTGGCATGGGTTCCAAAGGGATTGTGGCCTCGACCGCGGCCTTGGCGGTTTTGTTGCAAGAAGGAATCGGCGACACCATTCGGATATCGCTCACGCCGGAGCCCGGTGGTGATCGTTGTCGTGAAGTGGTGGTGGCACAAGAAATTCTGCAGACCATGGGATTGCGCGCTTTTACCCCGATGGTGATTGCATGTCCCGGATGTGGACGCACCACCAGCACGGTATTTCAAGAGCTTGCTGACAACATTCAGCGCTACCTGCGTGAGCAAATGCCAGTCTGGCGTACACAGTATCCTGGCGTGGAGTCGATGAATGTGGCGGTGATGGGCTGCGTGGTCAATGGCCCAGGCGAGAGTCGCCATGCCGATATCGGTATTAGTTTGCCTGGCACCGGTGAGGTGCCGGCCGCACCCGTCTATGTCGATGGTGTGAGGACAGTCACGCTAAAAGGGGACCGCATTGCCGAGGAGTTTGAGGTGATCGTCCAGCGCTACATTGAGAAACGTTATGGGCGCCAGCAGGGCGCGGCTGATCTCAGTGGGTCTGATGCATCCTGAGCAGGTTTTTTTAAAGATGACAACTGAATTCAAAAAATTGGCTGCGATTCGCGGCATGAACGATGTTTTGCCGGGTGCCTCTGGCGCGTGGGAGGCGATTGAGCATGTGTTGCGCCAATGGCTTAAGCAGTACGGATACCTGAACATGCGCTCGCCGGTGCTTGAGCACACCAGGCTCTTTACGCGGGGTATCGGTGAGGTGACTGACATTGTCGAGAAAGAGATGTATACCTTTGTCGACAGTCTAAATGGCGAGTCACTCACCATGCGGCCGGAATTTACCGCGGGTCTCGTGCGGGCCACCATCGAGCATAATCTGCTCTATGATCGCCCGCGCCGAATCTTCAGCATGGGCCCGGTTTTTAGGCATGAGCGCCCGCAGCGTGGCCGCTACCGCCAGTTTCATCAGCTTGATGTCGAAGCGTTGGGGTTTTCTGGACCGGATGTGGATGCCGAACTCATTGTGATGACCGCGCGTCTTTGGAAGTTGCTTGGTATTGATGGCATCGAGTTAGAGCTGAACTCGCTAGGCCAGTTGCCTGAGCGACAGGCGCATCGGGAAGCCTTGATCAAACACTTGGAAGCAAACCGAGCAGTGCTTGATGAGGATGGTTTGCGCCGCATGTATAGCAACCCACTGCGCGTGCTCGACACCAAGAACCCGGCCATGCAGGAGATGGCCAATGCGGCACCCAAGCTATTTGATTTTCTAGGCGACCAATCTAGGGCGCATTTCGCTGGCGTGTGCGAGCGACTAGACGATGCGGGTATTGCCTATCGCATTAATCCACGTATGGTGCGAGGCCTAGACTATTACAACTTGACCGTCTTTGAGTGGGTGACTGACAAACTCGGTGCCCAAGCAACCGTTTGTGGCGGTGGACGATACGATGATTTGATTGCCTTGCTTGGTGGTAAACCAGCACCAGCGGTGGGGTTTGCCATCGGCATGGAGCGCCTGATCGATCTATGGAGCCAGTGTCAGCCACCAGCAGTTGCACCCGAATGCGATGTGTATTTGATTCATCAGGGCGAAGCGGCTCAGCGTCAATGCACCAAGCTTGCTGAACAGTTGCGAGAGGTGGGATTGTCGGCGATTGTTCACGCCAGTGCCGGTGATGCGGGCAGTTTCAAGTCCCAGTTCAAGCGCGCTGATGCCAGTGGTGCACAGATTGCGGTTATCCTAGGCGAAGATGAACTGGCCAGCCAGCAAGCGTCGGTCAAGTGGTTAAGGACTGAGCTTGGTCAGACGCAACAGCTGCGCGTCGGGTTTGCCGATTTGGCGCCGCACCTTCGAGCAAAATTAATCACAGAATCAGTTAAAGAGGTTTGACTCCATGGCTTACGATTTAGAAGAACAGGAACAGTTAGCCCAGCTCAAAGCCTGGTGGGACAAGTACGGCACCATTACCTTGGGTTTGCTGTCGCTGGCGCTGGTGATTGTTCTTGGTTGGCAGGGTCTGAACTGGTATGACAACAATCAGTCACAACAAGCCCGCGGCTATTACGACGCACTTGAGCGTGCCGCATCGCAGCAGGGGCCCGATAGCGTGCCGCGTATTCAGGCCGCCATCCAGACATTGCAGACTGAGTTTCCCGAGACTGACTATGCCGCCCGTGCGGCGCTTGTGGCCGCTGATGCGCTCAGCGCGCGCAATGAGTTCGATGCAGCCAAGCAGCCGCTGACGTGGCTCGCCGCGAGCAATCACATTGCCTTGGCGCCCGTGGCTAAATTGCGATTGGCTAGCATTTTGCTGGACCAGGGAAACTACGATCAGGCTTTGGTGGTGCTAGATGCTGCGCCGGACTCTTTTGCGGCACTTTACGCCGATCGCCGAGGTGACGTGTTGGCTGCTCAGGGTAAGCGCGACCAAGCGGTGGCTGCTTGGCAACAGGCCATTGAACTGTTGGGGCC
>CAZLFB010000044.1:0-21321 GCA_964558695.1 uncultured Orrella sp. | reverse complement strand
CGCCCGGCAAACCTTGTAAACCGGACGCTTACTGCTGCGATGAATCGAGTGAGTGTGGGTTGAGTCTAAACGATAGCCTGCATAACAACGTTTTCTGTTCATTCCTAAGTACAGCGCAAGTGCATGTCTTGGATACTCGAGACATAGCCGTGCGGCAATCGTTGTGTAAGTGTTCCGAAGCCTGGTTGCAAAGAACTTGGCAACACTCGGGTGGCGATTGAGTATGGGGCTTATTCATTTGTGTTGTTAGCAAATAATTAATTGCTCTATTTGCTCTTGAACAGCAAGGCGCACACGGCTGTGATGTACCAATATTTGTAACATCGGATGCTATACTATGCTGGTTTTCACCAATGCCCGAGTGAGCCGATGAACCTCGAACAATATTTTCCGGTTTTGTTATTCATCATCGTTGGCACTTTGATTGGCTTCGCACTGATTACAGCTGGCTCGTTGATTGGCCCTCGCAAGCCCGACGCAGAAAAACTCTCCCCCTACGAATGCGGTTTTGAGGCGTTTGGCGACTCCCGTATGAAATTTGATGTTCGCTACTACTTGGTGGCGATTCTGTTCATTCTGTTTGATCTGGAAATTGCATTTCTGTTTCCCTGGGCCATTGCTAATGGCACTGTGGGGATCGTGGGTTTCACAACCGCGATGATTTTTTTGGTCATCCTGACGGTTGGCTTTGTGTATGAATGGAAAAAGGGCGCGCTAGACTGGGAGTAGTGCTAGCGTGTGGTTTGGCCCTCGGGCTTATGGCCCAGTAAACAATTGGTGAAACAATGGCGATTGATGGCATTTTGAAAGAAGGCTTTGTCACGACCAGTGCAGATAAGGTGATCAACTGGGCAAAGACTGGTTCGATGTGGCCAATGACGTTTGGTTTGGCTTGCTGTGCGGTCGAGATGATGCATGCGGGTGCGGCACGCTATGACCTTGATCAGTTTGGCATCGTATTTCGGCCAAGCCCGCGTCAGTCCGATTTGATGATTGTGGCGGGTACCTTGTGCAACAAGATGGCACCCGCGTTGCGCAAGGTCTATGACCAGATGCCAGAACCCCGCTGGGTTATATCCATGGGCTCGTGTGCCAATGGTGGTGGCTACTACCACTATTCCTATTCGGTTGTGCGCGGCTGTGACCGTATTGTACCGGTGGATGTTTATGTGCCTGGCTGCCCCCCAACGGCAGAAGCACTGCTCTACGGCTTGTTGCAAATGCAGAACAAGATTCGTTTGACTAATACGATTGCGCGCTAGGTGTTGACACATACATTTGGTACAAACTGAATGTTGATGTGATCCTGACCGACAGACCGGAAATTTAACGAAGGCAACTGACTCATGTCCAGACTTTCCACCCTGCAACAGACCCTGCTTGACACATTCGGTCAAGATGCTGATGTGGTGATGGCGTACGATGAACTGACGCTAACTGTGCCTGCTGATCAGTGGGTGACCATCGCTGAGAGCCTGCGCGATACGGCTGGCTTGAAATTTGAGTCCTGTATCGATTTGTGCGGGATGGACTATTTGACGTACGGTCAAGGCAAAGAAGGGCAGCCTGAAGCGCCTGCACCCGTGTTTCCCGGACGCTACGCGGTGGTCTCACAACTGTTGTCATTGACCCACAACTGGCGGCTGCGTATTCGCACTTGGCTGACCGACAACGAGTTTCCTGTCCTTAACAGCTTGGTGACCGTGTGGCCCGGCGCCAATTGGTACGAGCGCGAAGCCTTCGATTTATTTGGCATCATGTTTGAAGGTCACCCTGACTTGCGCCGCATTTTGACGGACTATGGCTTTATCGGTCATCCGTTTCGCAAGGATTTCCCGGTATATGGCAACGTCGAAATGCGATATGACCCTGAGCAGGGGCGGGTGGTGTATCAGCCAGTCACGATTGAGCCACGCGAGATCATTCCGCGTGTAATCCGTGAAGATGGCTATGGTGTGGGGCGTTAATCATGGCTGAAATCAAAAATTACACGCTTAACTTCGGTCCTCAGCACCCAGCTGCACACGGTGTGTTGCGTTTGGTGCTTGAGCTCGACGGGGAAGTGATTCAGCGGGCTGATCCGCACATTGGTTTATTGCATCGGGCCACCGAAAAGCTGGCAGAAAACCGCACGTTCCTGCAGGCATTGCCATACATGGATCGACTCGATTATGTGTCGATGATGTGCAATGAGCATGCCTATGTCATGGCCATTGAGAAGTTGATGGGTGTAACGCCACCGTTGCGTGCCCAGTACATCCGGGTGATGTTTGATGAGATCACCCGCATTTTGAATCACTTGATGTCATTGGGTTCGCACGCGTTGGACGTCGGCGCCATGGCGGTGTTCCTGTACGCCTTCCGTGAACGTGAAGATTTGATGGATTGCTACGAAGCGGTTTCAGGTGCGCGTATGCACGCGGCCTACTATCGCCCTGGCGGTGTCTACCGTGACTTGCCAGAAACCATGCCACGATTTGTGACGCCAGCGAAGTTCCGCACAGAGAAAGATATCCAAGCATTCAATGATGCACGTTCAGGCTCGTTACTGGACTTCATTGAAGACTTCACCAATCGGTTCCCGGCCTGTGTGGACGAATACGAGACGCTACTGACCGACAATCGTATTTGGAAGCAGCGTTTGGTGGGCATTGGTGTGGTTGAGCCTGAGCGTGCCAAAGCGCTCGGATTCACGGGTCCAATGCTGCGTGGTTCAGGTGTGGCTTGGGATTTGCGCAAGATGCAGCCTTATGAGGTCTATGATCGCATGGCCTTTGATGTTCCCGTGGGTGTCAATGGCGACTCTTACGATCGTTATTTGGTTCGGGTGGCTGAGATGCGTGAGAGCAATCGCATCATTGCCCAGTGCGTGCAGTGGTTACGTAATAACCCGGGCCCGGTAATGCTGGATAACCACAAGGTTACGCCTCCGCATCGCACCGATATGAAAACCAGCATGGAAGAGTTGATTCACCATTTCAAGCTCTTCACCGAAGGCTTTCATGTGCCAGAGGGCCAGGTATACAGTGCGGTTGAGCATCCCAAAGGCGAGTTTGGTATCTACCTGGTTTCTGACGGTGCCAACAAGCCCTATCGTCTGAAGATTCGCGCCCCTGGATTTGCGCATTTGCAGTCCTTGGATGAGATGACACGCGGTCACATGTTGGCCGATGCGGTGACGGTGATTGGCACGCAGGATGTTGTGTTTGGTGAAATCGATCGATAAGTGGTTGTGCCAAAAATTGGATAGATTGACTATGTTGCTTTCAGAACAGGCGTACAAAAAGATTGATCGGGAACTTGAAAAGTATCCCGAAAACCAAAAGCAGTCGGCCATTATTGCTGCATTGGCTATTGCGCAAGATGAGCAAGGCTGGGTCTCGCCCGAGGTCATTGAAGACGTGGCCAAATACTTGGGCCAGCCACCGATTCTGGTGCAAGAGAACGCCACCTTCTACAACATGTTCGATGTCAAGCCAGTGGGGCGATTCAAGATCACGGTTTGCACTAACTTGCCCTGTGCTTTGCGCGATGGCGAGCAGACCATGAGTCATATCAAGCAAAAGCTCGGTATTGAGATTGGCCAGACCACAACAGATGGGCAATTTAGCCTGGTTGAGGGTGAGTGCATGGGGGCTTGTGGTGATTCGCCAGTGTTGTTGGTGAATAACCAGCACATGTGCGTTCGCATGACACCGGAAAAGATTGATGCAATGCTGGCTGATTTGTCAGCGGTCAAGGAGGCATGAACGTGAGTATCTCGGCTGTTCTAGAGAAGTATTCACATGGTCTGGACCCTGCGCCCGGGGATGACCTCGGCAATTCCATGGCTTTGCATGGTCGTCACATTTCGCCGCAGATCATGGCTGATTTGGATGGCAAGAACTGGCGTCTGGCCGATTACGTTAAGCGCGGTGGTTATGAGGCCTTGAAAAAAGTGCTGACCATGAAGCCCGAGGACGTGATCGCTGAGATCAAGGCCTCTGGTTTGCGTGGTCGTGGTGGGGCGGGCTTCCCGACGGGGCTGAAGTGGAGCTTCATGCCCAGGACATTTCCAGGTCAAAAGTACATCGTTTGCAATTCTGATGAGGGTGAACCGGGCACATTCAAGGATCGTGACATTCTGCGCTTGAATCCGCATATCGTCATTGAAGGCATGGCCATTGGTGCTTATTGCATGGGTGTATCGGCTGCCTATAACTACATCCATGGCGAGATCTACGAGGTCTATGACCGGTTTGAACAAGCCCTAGAAGAAGCACGAGCCGCTGGCTTTCTCGGTGACAAGATTCTCGGTTCGGATTTCAGTTTCCAGTTGCACGCTTTCCATGGCTACGGTGCCTATATCTGCGGTGAAGAGACAGCATTGTTGAACTCGCTGGAAGGCAAAAAAGGCCAGCCGCGATTTAAGCCACCGTTTCCGGCGAGTCATGGCTTGTACGGCAAGCCCACCACCGTCAACAACACAGAGACCTTTGCTGCCGTGCCTTGGATTATTCGCCACGGTGGTCAGGCGTTTCTGGAAGTGGGCATCCCGAATAATGGCGGTACCAAGCTCTTTTCTGTATCGGGTGATGTAGAGAAGCCAGGCAATTACGAAGTGCCTTTGGGCACGCCGTTCTCCAAGCTGTTGGAGTTGGCCGGGGGCATGCGCGGTGGTCGCAAGATCAAGGCGGTCATTCCTGGTGGCTCAAGTGCGCCCGTGATCCCCGGTGACATCATGATGGACACCACCATGGACTACGATGCGATTGCCAAGGCAGGTTCCATGCTGGGGTCTGGCGCCGTGATTGTGATGGATGAAACACGTTGCATGGTGAAGTCGCTACTACGCTTGTCCTATTTTTACTACGAAGAAAGCTGTGGTCAATGCACGCCTTGCCGTGAGGGCACGGGCTGGTTATATCGCATGGTTAACCGCATTGAACATGGCAAAGGGCGCCCCGAAGATCTGGATCTGCTGGACTCGGTGGCCGGCAACATCATGGGGCGCACCATTTGTGCGCTCGGCGATGCGGCTGCCATGCCTGTGCGTGGGTTTTTAAAGCACTATCGTGACGAATTCGCCTTTCACATCGAGAACAAGCGATGTGTTGTAGCACCTTACCTTTGATTTGGATTGACCATGGTTGAACTAACCATCGATGGCAAGAATGTAGAAGTGCCGGAAGGCAGCATGGTGATGCATGCTGCGCACAAGCTCGGCATTTATGTGCCCCATTTTTGTTATCACAAGAAACTCTCAATTGCAGCCAACTGCCGCATGTGTCTAGTCGAGGTCGAGAAGGCACCCAAACCCGTGCCGGCATGTGCCACGCCTGCGACCAACGGCATGATCGTGCACACCTGCTCAGAAAAAGCCGTCGCCGCACAAAAAGCCGTGATGGAGTTTTTGCTGATCAACCACCCACTGGACTGTCCGATCTGTGACCAAGGCGGTGAGTGCCAGTTGCAAGACCTCGCGGTCGGTTATGGTGGTTCGGCTTCGCGCTACGAAGAAGAAAAGCGCGTGGTGTTTCACAAGGACTTGGGCCCGTTGGTTTCGGCCGAAGAGATGTCGCGTTGTATTCATTGCACCCGCTGCGTGCGCTTCGGTGAGGAGATTGCCGGCGTCATGGAGCTTGGCATGCTAAACCGTGGTCAACACTCTGAGATCACGACGTTTGTTGGCCGCTCGATTAACTCTGAGCTGTCTGGCAACATGATTGATATTTGCCCGGTTGGTGCTTTGACTTCAAAGCCTTTCCGTTACTCAGCCAGAACCTGGGAGCTTGCCCGTCGCAAGTCCGTGTCACCTCATGACAGTCTCGGTGCAAACCTGATCGTTCAGGTTAAGCGTGAAGAAGTCATGCGTATTGTTCCCTTTGAGAACGACGCGATCAATGAGTGCTGGATCAGTGACCGAGACCGCTTTGCGTATGAGGGTCTGCATCAAGATCGCTTGGCCTGCCCGATGATCAAAGGTGATGATGGCCAGTGGCGTGAGGCTAGCTGGGCAGATGCCTTGCAAGCGGTTGCGCAGGGTCTGTCCAATGTGCGCCAGTCCATGGGCGCTGCGCAAATCGGGTTTGTTGGCTCCGAGCAATGCACGCTTGAAGAGTTGTCACTGTTGTCGCGTTTGGCGCAAGGTGTGGGCTCTCCGAACATCGATGCGCGTGCGCGCTTGACAGATCCGAACTGGGATCAGGCGCTTGAGGGTGTACCCTCGCTAGGCATGCCAATCGCCGCTTTGGACGCGCTCGATCGCGTACTGGTGGTGGGTTCCTTCATGCGTGCTGATCATCCCCTCATGACTCAGCGTTTACGCCAGGCTGCCAAGCGTGGCACGCAAATCAGTAGTATTGACCTTGCCGCAGACGATCCGCTACTGCCCTTACACGCTCGCATGACCGTGTCACCCGCGCAGTTGGATGATGCTTTGGCGCAAGTGGCGGTGGCGGTGGCCAGCGCCAAAGGTGTTGAAGTGCCGTCCGCGTTTTCTGGGGTGGTTGCCTCAGAACAGGCGACTCGCATCGCCCAGAGTTTGGCTAGTGGCCAAAACGTGGCTGTGCTCATGGGTAATGCAGCCGTACATGCGGGCAATGCGGCGCAACTGGCCGCCAATGCCGGTTGGATTGCGCAGCAGCTCGGTGCAAAGATCGGGTTTTTGACTGCCGGTGCAAACACCGTGGGTGTTTATTTGGTCAAGGCAACACCAGCGCAAGGTGGCAAGACAGTTAGCCAGATGTTGGCTGATCCTGGCGCGGCACTCGCGGCCTATGTGGTGGTTAATCTTGAACCCCAGTTTGACACGTCACTGGGCCAGATCGCTGTTGACACGCTGAAGGCTTCCAAGTTTGCTGTTGCACTGACACCGTATAGATCGGCCGCACAAGACTGGGCCCGTGTGATGTTGCCGATTGGCCCTTACAGCGAGACGTCTGGCACCTTTGTCAATGCAGAGGGAACACCACAGAGCTTTAAGGCGACCGTGCCATCGCACCAGCAAAGTCGTCCGGGCTGGAAGGTTCTGCGCGTCATGGGCAATCTGTTGAACCTGCCGGAGTTTGACGAAGAGTCATCAGAGGCCGTGCGTGATGCGGTTTTGACGGCTGGCATTGCATCGAAGCTTAGCAACGACATCAAGATGCCAGTCGGCCTGTCGGTTGCCAAGATCGATGGCCTCGAGCGTGTGGCCGATGTGGCGATCTACCGGTCAGATGCCATCGTGCGTCGAGCGCACGCCTTGCAGCTAACCAGAGCGTCTGAATTGCCAGCGGCGCGTGTGCACCCGGATACTTTGGCCAAGCTTGGCATTGCTGATTCGGACGATGCGAAGCTGCGCTCTGCCACGGCAGAGGTGGTGATGACTGCTCGAGCAGATGCCACCGTGCCCATGGGTTGTGTACGACTGCCGGTTGGTTTTGAGTCTTGCGCCGCATTGGGCTCAGTGCTGTCCACCTTGCAAATGGAGCGTGCCTGATGGAATGGCTCAATGCGATTAACCAGTTTGGGACAGGCTTGATTGGCCCAACGGCATGGCTTGTCGTTTGGACCTTGGTCAAGATCGTTGCAATCGCTTTGCCCATCATTCTGTGTGTGGCCCAGTTGACGTATTGGGAGCGCAAGATGATTGGCTTCATGCACGTGCGACTTGGCCCTAACCGAGTGGGCTGGCGTGGGCACTTGCAGCCGTATGCTGACGTACTGAAGCTGCTGACCAAGGAAGTGATTGTCCCGAGCCAGGCCAACAAGATCCTCTTCATTTTGGCGCCGGTGGTTGTGTTGATGCCGGCTTTGGCCGCCTGGGCGGTGGTGCCATTTGGGCCGGAAGTGGTTCTGGCTGATGTGAACGCAGGACTGCTCTACGTCATGGCCATCACATCGATCGGTGTCTACGGTGTGATCGTAGCGGGGTGGGCTTCGAACTCCAAGTACGCGTTTCTGGCTGCCATGCGCGCCTCAGCGCAAATGATTTCTTACGAATTGGCAATTAGTTTTGTGTTGCTCACGGTATTGCTGGTTTCTGGCAGCTTGAACATGTCTGAAATCGTGAATGTGCAGAACCGGGGCTATTTCGCCGACATGGGTCTGACCTTCTTGTCATGGAACTGGCTACCACTGTTGCCGCTGTTTGTGATTTATGTGATTTCGGCCGTGGCTGAGACTAACCGCCACCCATTTGACGTGGTGGAGGGCGAGTCGGAAATTGTGGCTGGTCACATGGTGGAGTACTCAGGCATGGCGTTTGCGCTGTTTTTCCTGGGCGAGTACGCCAACATGATTTTGTTGTCATGTCTGGCTTCGATCATGTTCCTCGGTGGCTGGGCGCCGCCAGTGGACATCGCGATTTTGCACTGGATTCCGGGTTGGCTGTGGCTAGGCATTAAGACATTCTGCGTGGTGTCGCTCTTCATTTGGTTCAGAGCGTCATTCCCCCGCTACCGCTATGACCAGATCATGCGTCTGGGCTGGAAGATTTTTATCCCGTTGACCGGTGTTTGGCTGGTGATCGTGGCGATCTGGATGCAGACACCGTTCAATATCTGGAACTGAGCGCGAACCGAGGGCAAAAGAGGCAAGCAATGGAAGCGATCAAGGACTTTTTTGGTAGTTTTATGCTCCTGGAGTTGTTAAAGGGCATGAAGCTGACTGGCAAGTATTTTTTTAAGCGCAAGATCACACTGCGCTATCCCTATGAGAAAACGCCTATGTCGCCGCGTTTTCGAGGGTTGCATGCGTTGCGCCGCTACCCCAATGGTGAGGAACGTTGCATCGCCTGTAAGTTATGCGAAGCAGTTTGCCCAGCGTTAGCGATCACGATTGAGTCTGCAGTTCGTGAGGACGGCACACGGCGCACCACGCGTTACGACATCGATCTGACCAAATGCATCTTCTGTGGGTTCTGTGAGGAAAGCTGCCCGGTTGATTCGATCGTGGAAACTCAAATCCATGAGTATCACGGTGAAAAGCGAGGTGATCTTTACTTCACCAAGGACATGTTACTTGCCGTTGGTGATCACTACGAAACAGAGATTGCTCGTAACCGTGCCGCAGATGCACCTTACCGTTAAATGGACTGATACTTGGAAATGAATTTCACCACTGTCCTTTTCTACATCCTTGCCACCGTGCTGGTGGTGGCTGCGATACGCGTGGTCACCGCTAAAAGCCCAATCACCGCCGTGCTGTTTCTGATTCTGGCGTTTGCCAATGCCGCCATGATCTGGATGCTGCTCGGTGCCGAATTCTTGTCGTTGCTCTTGGTGCTGGTCTACGTCGGTGCCGTGATGGTGCTGTTTCTCTTTGTGGTGATGATGCTTGACGTCAAAATGGAAGCCTTGCGTGAAGGCATGCGGCATTACCTGCCGCTTGGCTTGATTATCGGCGCGATCATGGTGCTCGAGATGTCGTTCGTGTTGATTCAGACCTGGGGCGATATCGGTCCGGCCGCAGACATGGGCAACGATTACAACAACACCCGCGCGCTTGGCGAGTTGATGTACACCCAATATGTTTATGCAGTTGAAGTCGGTGCCGTGATTCTGCTGGTCGGGATGATTGCTGCGATTTCGCTGACGCTGCGTCGTCGTAAAGATGTGCGTTACAACAACCCGGCTGCTGCTGTGCGAGTCAAGGCCAAGGATCGGGTGCATCTCGTTGATCTGAAGTCGCAAGCGCCTGTTAATGCTGAATCGGAAGAGAAGTCGTAATGGAACTGACCCTATCTCATTTTTTGGTGCTAGGTGCCATTCTCTTTGCCATCGGTGTATTCGGCATTTTCCTGAACCGTCGCAATTTGATCGTGCTGTTGATGTCGATTGAGTTGATGCTGTTGGCCGTGAACATGAACTTTGTGGCGTTTTCTACCTGGATGGGTGATGCCGCAGGCCAGGTTTTTGTGTTCTTTATATTGACAGTCGCCGCCGCTGAGGCTGCGATTGGTTTGGCTATCCTGGTGTTGATGTTTCGCAATATCAACTCGATTAATGTCGATGACCTCGATCGCCTGAAGGGCTGAGCGACTAAACACAAGATTGCAACGTTGACCGATCAGACGATTCATAAAAGAACACTTACCTATGTCTAGCGTACCTACCATCTACCTCATCATTGTCTTGGCTCCTTTGCTAGGCGCCATCCTGGCAGGTCTTTTTGGTACCGGGTTTATGGGCAAGCCGGTGAGTCGTTTCATGGCCCACCGGATTACAACCAGCTTGGTTGCACTATCCATGGTTCTGTCCTTCTATGTGTTGTACGACGTGGCGCAGGGCAATACGTTCGAGGGCACCTGGTACTTGTGGGCCATGGTAGGCTCCTACAAAATGGAAGTTGGCTTTCTCATCGATCCGCTGTCAGCATTGATGATGGTCGTGGTGACCTTCGTTTCATTGATGGTGCACATTTACAGTATTGGCTACATGGCCGATGACGATGGCTACGAGCGATTCTTTTCGTATATTTCGCTCTTTACGTTTTCCATGCTGATGTTGGTCATGGCCAACAACATGATGCAGTTGTTCTTTGGCTGGGAAGCGGTGGGTCTGGTGTCGTATTTGCTCATTGGCTTTTATTACAAGCGTGACACGGCAATCTTTGCCAATATGAAAGCCTTCATCATCAACCGGGTTGGTGACTTTGGCTTCATTCTGGGTATCGGTTTGCTCTTTGCCTACACCGGTTCGCTGAACTACGTCGAGGTCATGGCCAAAGCCGAGCAGCTTTCGACGTTGACCTTACCAGGCACAGATTGGCTGCTGTTAACCGTGGTATGTATTTGTCTTTTTGTGGGGGCCATGGGCAAATCAGCCCAAGTGCCACTGCACTCATGGCTGCCCGATTCGATGGAAGGCCCCACACCCATTTCGGCATTGATTCACGCGGCAACCATGGTCACGGCTGGCATCTACATGGTGGCCCGCTTCTCACCCATTTATGAGTACTCCGACACAGCGTTGTCTTTGATGATGGTCGTTGGTGCCTTGGGCGCGCTGTTTCTGGGCATCCTGGGCATTGTGCAAAACGACATCAAACGCATCATTGCGTACTCGACCTTGTCGCAGCTTGGTTACATGGTCGTGGCCCTTGGGGCTTCGGCTTACTCCGTGGCTATTTTCCACATGATGATGCACGCAGCTTTCAAGGCGCTGCTGTTCCTGGCCGCTGGCTCAGTCATCATAGCCTTGCATCACAACCAAGATATCCGGTACATGGGTGGGGTGAGAAAATACATGCCAGTGACCTACTACACCTTCTTGATTGGTGCTTTGTCACTGGCGGCCTTTCCGTTCTTCTCGGGCTTTTACTCCAAAGAACACATCATCGAGGCTGCTGCTGCTGCCAACGTTTGGGGTGCGAGTTTCGCTTCGTTCTGCGTCACGCTCGGTGCCATGGTGACGTCTCTGTATATTTTCCGGGCGTTTTTTGTGGTGTTCCATGGCAAAGAGCGTTATGACCAGGTGCCACATGATGAGAACGCCCATGACGAGCATAGCAGCCATGACGGTCACCACGATAAGCCCAAGGAGTCACCGTGGGTGGTCACTTTGCCACTGATTGCATTGGCCATTCCCTCTGTCATTGCAGGCGCGATACTGACCCAGCCATTGCTCTTTAGTAACTTCTTTACCTATTTGAACTCGGTGCAGCATCAGGGCCACGATGCCATGCGCGTCCTGGCTGAAGACTGGCATGGTTGGTTGGCCTACGGCTTGCACTCCGTCTTTACGCTGCCCTTCTATCTAGCTATCGGTGGCATTTTGATCACATGGTACTGCTACGTGGTTAATCCCAAGGCACCCGATGCCATCGCCAAAGCCTTCTCAGTATTTAAGCCTTTACTCGATAACAAGTACTACTTTGATTGGTTTAACGAGAAGGTGATTGCGCCGTTCACCCGTTGGCTTGGCAAACAGTTTTGGGAAAAAGTGGATCAGGGCGTCATCGACGGTGTCATGGTCAACGGCTCGGCCAGAACGGTGGGCGCCATTGCGGCGATCAGCCGCCGACTGCAGTCTGGTTATATCTATCACTACGCGTTTTTTATGATCATCGGCTTGATTGCCCTGATCACTTTCATTCTGGTAAACAAATAATGATTGGCGAGATAGCATCCTCCTCCGTCCCCTGGCTGACCCTTGCGATCTTCACGCCGATTGTTTCCGGGCTGATTATTCTGCTTGTCGGTCGAGATGACAGACCGAACATAGCGCGTTGGCTCGCTGTTATCGCCGCAACCATCAGCTTGTTGCTGACGATCCCGCTTTACACCGGGTTTGATTTATCAACGGCTGACATGCAGTTTGTTCACAAGGTTGAGTGGATTGCCGCTTTCCCTGCTTACTATCACGTCGGCATTGATGGCATTTCGCTCTGGTATGTCTTGCTCACGGCACTGATTACCTTGATCGTGGTGATTGCTGGTTGGGGGTCGATCACGTACAAAGTATCTCAGTACAAGGCCGCGTTCCTGATCCTGTCTGGCTTGATGATTGGCGTTTTCTCATCACTGGATGGTTTGCTTTTTTACGTGTTTTTTGAGGCAACGCTGATACCGATGTATCTGATCATTGGTATTTGGGGTGGTCCTAACCGTGTTTACGCCGCGGTGAAATTCTTTCTCTACACGCTACTTGGTTCACTGCTGTTGTTGGTCGCTTTCCTGTATCTATGGAGCACCACCGGTACCTGGGCGATTCTGGATTGGCAGCAAGCGCCTTTGACTTACAAAGAGCAGGTGCTGATATTCTTGGCGTTCTTGGCTTCGTTCTCAGTCAAGATCCCTATGTTCCCGGTGCATACATGGTTGCCTGACGCTCACCCAGAGGCACCCACCGGTGGTTCTGTGATCTTGGCGCCGATCATGCTCAAGCTTGGTGCTTACGGTTTTCTTCGGTTTTCGCTGCCGATTACGCCGGATGCTTCTGTCGGCTTGGCTGATTTAATGATTGTGCTGTCACTGATTGCGATCATCTACATCGGATTTGTGGCACTCGTGCAGAAGGACATGAAAAAGCTGGTGGCGTACTCATCGATTTCGCACATGGGCTTTGTAACACTTGGCTTTTTTATCTTCAATGTCGAAGGGATGAAGGGCGGTCTGGTGCAGATGGTCTCGCACGGTTTTATTTCCGGCGCATTGTTCCTGTGCATTGGTGTGCTGTATGACCGCATGCATACACACAAGATTGCGGACTTTGGTGGGGTGGTTAACCAGATGCCCAAATTTGTCACTTTCTTTGTGCTCTTTAGTATGGCCAATGCGGGTTTGCCTGGCACAAGCGGATTTGTGGGCGAGTTCATGGTGATTCTTGGTGCAATCCGCTTTAATTTCTGGGTTGGCCTGCTGACGGCGACTGCCTTGATACTGGCTGCGGCTTACTCCTTGTGGATGGTCAAGCGGGTAGCCTATGGCAAGGTCGCCAATGATCGTGTGGCCAAACTTAAAGATCTGGATGCGCGTGAGTTTCTAGTGCTCGGTATCCTCGCCGTTGCTGTGCTCTACATGGGCATCTTCCCCAAGCCATTTACGGACGTGATGGATGCATCTGTCAGGGTGCTGCTTGAACACGTTGCTACCGGAAAACTATAAGTTGCCATGATGGAATCTCAATTTAACTTCGCCCTCGTACTGCCAGAGATTATCTTGCTGGTCGCGGCCATGGCCATTTTGATCATCGATGCGTTTTCTGATGATCCAAGGCGCACGCTCACCTATACCTTGTCTAACCTCACGCTGATTTTGGTGTTTGTGGTGTCGATGTGGCAGTGGGCTGATGGTGTTGATGGCAGCGGGTTCTACGGGTTGGTGGTGGTTGACAGCTTTGCACACTTCGTAAAGCTGGTTTCCTACTTGGCGGTTTTTGCCACCTTGGTCTACTCGCGTGAGTACATTCAGAGCCGTGATATGCTGCGTGGCGGCGAGTTCTATGTCTTGGTTTTGCTGGCCTTGCTGGGCCAGATGGTGATGATCTCCGCGGGCAACATGCTTTCGATCTATCTGGGCCTTGAGCTCATGTCGCTGGCAATTTACGCCTTGGTGGCGATGCGGCGTGATCATGAGCAGTCAACTGAAGCGGCCATGAAGTACTTCGTGCTGGGTTCCTTGGCTTCAGGTTTTCTGTTGTACGGCATGTCAATGGTTTACGGTGCCACCGGTTCGCTCGATCTGGCGATTATTGGCTCGCGTGTGCAAGCCAGTGGCATGGAGCTTGGGCTGGTGTTTGGGTTGGTCTTCATTGTGGCTGGACTGGCTTTCAAACTCGGGGTCGTGCCGTTTCACATGTGGGTGCCCGATGTGTATAGCGGTGCGCCCACGGCGGTCACCCTGGTGTTGGCGGCCGCGCCCAAGTTGGCGGCGTTTGCGATTGTCTTGCGCATGTTGGTCACGGGCCTAGGTGAGTTGACCATCAGTTGGCAGCCGATGTTGATTATTCTTGCTGTGCTGTCCATGGCGATCGGTAACCTCACGGCCATTATGCAGTCCAATTTCAAACGCATGTTGGCATACTCGAGCATCTCTCACATGGGTTTCGTGTTGCTGGGCTTGGCCGCGGGCTCGGCCGAGGGTAATGCCCTGGTCAATGGCAGCGCCTATGGGTCTGCGCTGTTCTATATGGTCAGCTACGTGTTGACAACGTTGGCTGGTTTTGGCGTCATTATGTTGATGTCTCGCGCTGGTTTCGAGTGCGACAAGTTAGAGGACTTCAAAGGCCTTAACAAGATTAACCCCTCGATGGCCGGTGTGATGCTGTTGGTCATGTTCTCTTTGGCTGGCATACCACCACTGATCGGTTTTTATGCCAAGTTGATGGTGCTACAGGCCGTGATTCAGTCGGGCATGATCTGGTTGGCAGCCGTGGCCGTGATGTTCTCGCTCATTGGTGCGTTCTACTACCTTCGCGTGGTCAAACTCGTGTATTTTGACGATCCGGCACCAGATCGTGTGATTGATAAGGTGCCCGCGGTTCCTGCTTCCTTGCTGGTTGTGAACGTTGGATTGATTCTGTTGCTTGGTCTGGTGCCTGCTGGGTTGATGAACATATCAGTTTTCACCATCCTTACTTCTTTTTGATTTTGTCTAGAGGTAGCCAAAGGTGCTTAGTCAGAGTGTTGCTGCCTGGATCCTGATTGCTTTGGCAGTGGCTGGTGCTAACTTGCCGTTCGTTTCAGAGCGTGTGCTGGCAATCGTGCCGGTGAGCAGCTGGCTTAAGAAACCGGCTTGGGCGCTGATCGCCGAGCTGTTTGGCTTGTTCATTCTGATTGGTCTGGTGGGCTACGCCTTTGAGACTGCCTTGGTCAACCCTTTCCCACGTGGCTGGGAGTTTTACGTCACCGGCCTATGCATTTTTCTGGTGCTTGGTTTTCCAGGATTCGTTTACCGCTACTTGCTGAAGAAGTAGAGTCAACCGATCAGGCGTTCAGGTTTGGACTAGGCCAAGGTCCACCACCAAAGCTGACTCAGGCTTGCGCAAACCAATTCAATACCGCATCCAACGGGCTGTGATTCAAGGCAAAGCGTGCTTGTGCCTGAACCACGGGCTTGGCTCGGTAAGCTACCGCGTAGTGTGCGCTAGCCAGCATCTTAAGATCGTTGGCGCCATCGCCAATCGCAATGATGTGCTCTGGTTTGGCGTTATGCTCGCGCGCAAAATCAGCCAGTAAGTCAGCCTTGCCCTGGGCATCAATGATTGGCCCAGTTACCTGGCCGGTGAGTTTGCCCTGGGCATTGGTTTGCAGCACGTTCGCATGTGCTGCATCGAGTTGCAGCCGCTCTTTCAGGCGACTGGTGAAAAAAGTGAAGCCACCCGACACGAGCATCGTCTTAATGCCAGCCTGCTGGGCGGTTTGGATCAGGTTCTCGGCACCAGGGTTCAGCATCAAACGCTCGGTATAAACCTGTTCCAGCACAGATTGATCCAAGCCTTCCAGGTAGCCTACGCGCAGTTTGAGGCTGTCAGCAAATTCAGTAATTTCGCCACGCATGGAGCGCTCGGTGATGGCAGCGACCTCGGCTTTAAGCCCTGCATAGGCGGCAATTTCGTCAATGCATTCAATGTTGATAAGCGTTGAGTCCATGTCCATCACCAAAATCTTGCAGTCTGAGAGTTTGGTCTGTGGGTTAACAAACGCGATATCCGTCTGCTTCTCTGAGGCCCAACCTTTAATCAGTTCCTCAGAGTCTTCGTCTTGGGTGACATCAAGCAGGCGAGCCGCTGTTTTATTAATCCATTGCACACCATTGGCTTGGACCAAGGCAGCTGCCTGATCGATCAGTGATAGATCGAGGGCAGGGGACTGAACAATCAGGTTAACCGTCATGGCAATGTTCCTCGATTAGCGCATTTGTTTCAGAAGGGCGCGCACGGCGTCAGTGCGCTGTTTAATTTCGACGGCGCTGATGTCTGCCCGTATTTTATTAGGCCCAGAAAAGCGGATGTTCTTCTGCTTTTGCACCAGATCAATGAGCTTGATGGGATCCACCGCTGTGTTGTCTTTAAATTGAATCAGTGTGCCGGTGTCGCTTGCATCGATCTTCTGGATGCCCAGCTCGACGGCATCGATGCGCAGTCGGTGCGTGGCAATCAGTGCTTGTCCAGATTCGGGCAACTTGCCAAATCGGTCAATCAATTCCTCTTGGATCCGAATTAGGTCGTCTGGCTCGTTGACGTTGGAGA
Source organism: uncultured Orrella sp. (assembly GCA_964558695.1). Classification (GTDB taxonomy): domain Bacteria; phylum Pseudomonadota; class Gammaproteobacteria; order Burkholderiales; family Burkholderiaceae_B; genus Algicoccus. The sequence continues at coordinate 4,666 of CAZLFB010000044.1, read as the reverse complement.
GCCGCTTGTAAATACTTAAGCGCGCATTGATGTCAGGGCAGTAGTCGTTGGGCAAGAGCGCTGGTGCATGCAGGTTGACTTCGCACCCTGCGCTAAACGGTGCGTCCAGATCAGGTTCTTGACCTGCCTTGAGCGCACGCACTGCCTCAGACAACATGTCGTTGTACATCGAGAACCCGACCTCGTGAATATTGCCTGATTGTGACTCGCCCAAGACCTCGCCAGTCCCGCGGATTTCCAGATCGTGCATCGCCAGGAAAAACCCAGATCCGAGTTCCTCCATTGCTTGAATGGCTTCCAAACGCTTGTTGGCTTGCTTGGTCATGGCATCTTCGCCTGGTGTCAGCAAATAGGAATAGGCCTGGTGATGCGAGCGCCCAACGCGCCCACGCAACTGATGTAACTGCGCCAATCCAAACTTGTCAGCACGGTGGATGATGATCGTGTTGGCCGTGGGCACATCGATACCCGTCTCAATGATGGTGGTGCACAGCAACACATTAAAGCGTTGCTGATAGAAGCCTTTCATGACCTGCTCTAGATCGCGTTCGCCCATCTGGCCGTGCGCAACGGCAATCCGTGCCTCAGGCACGAGCTCCTGCAGACGCAGCCGACGCGTCTCGATGGTTTGTACTTCGTTGTGTAGAAAGTAGGCTTGGCCTCCACGCTTGAGTTCACGCAATAGCGCTTCGCGAATCGTGCTGTTGTCCTCGCGTCGCACGAACGTTTTAATGGCCAGGCGTTTCTGAGGGGCAGTGGCAATCACCGAGAAATCACGGATCCCTTCGAGTGACATCCCCAGTGTTCTGGGAATGGGCGTGGCGGTGAGCGTCAATACATCGACTTCAGCGCGTAGTGCCTTAAGCGCCTCTTTCTGCCTGACACCAAACCGATGCTCTTCATCGATGATGACCAGCCCAAGTTGCTTAAACTTGACGTCTTTGGATAGCACCTTGTGCGTACCGATGACGATATCAACCGTGCCGCTGGTGATCCCGTCAATGGCGGCTTTGATTTCCTTAGGCGAGCGAAATCGTGATAACTCGACCACTTTAACGGGCCAGTCGGCAAATCGATCTGTGAAGGTTTGCGCATGCTGCTCGGCTAAAAGCGTGGTGGGGCAAAGGATCGCCACCTGGTGGCCATTGCTGACCGCCATGAAGGCCGCACGTAGCGCAACCTCCGTTTTACCGAACCCAACGTCGCCGCAGACCAGGCGGTCCATTGGCTTGTCAGAGACCATGTCAGCGATCACCGCCTCGATGGCAGCTGCCTGATCGACCGTTTCTTCAAATCCGAAGCCTTCGGAAAATAGCTCATAGTCACCGACAGGTAGTTTAAATGCATGGCCCTGACGGGCGGCACGTTTGGCGTAAATGTCGAGCAACTCAGCTGCCGTGTCACGCACCTGTCGCGCCGCTTTCTTACGGGCTTTGTCCCATTGGCCAGAGCCGAGTTGGTGTAAAGGGGCTGTTTCCGGGTCGGCGCCGCTGTAGCGGGCAATGACGTGCAATTGAGAAACGGGTACGTAAAGTTTGGTGGCGTTGGCGTACTCGAGGTGCAGAAACTCTGTTTCGCCCTCGCCCAAGTCCATGCTGATGAGTCCGTGATAACGACCAACGCCATGATCGACGTGCACCACGGCATCACCGGCACGCAGTTCGGCGAGATCCCTGACCATGGCGTTGACATCGCTTGCGCGTGTCCGGTCACGATTGGCTCGTCGGGTGGAACTGGCGTGGCCCGGATAGAGATCGTTCTCGGTGAGGATCGTGAGCTGGTCAGCCAATGAGACAAAGCCACTGTCAAAAGGTGCAACCAGTACGCCAAACTGGGCGCGGCCCTGCATAAAATCCTGCAAGGATTCAAACGGTGTGTCTGGATGAATGTCGTGTTCGGCGAGCATCTCGACAATCGTCTCGCGGCGCCCGTGCGAGTCGGTGCACAGTGCGATTCGTTCGCTTGGCGCGTGATTGAGCACGGCACGAAGCAATTGCAGTGGATCTTCAGCCCGACGATTGACGGCCACATCAGGCGCTGCCAAGAACTGATCGTGCTCTCGGCTTTCAGAGAGAGTCAGGCGTGCGAGTGTCTGCAATTGCGTAAACAGCAACTCGCCGCGCATGAAAAGGTCTTCAGGCGGCAGCACGGGACGCTCACGATCACTTTTTAAAAACTGATAGCGCGCGTCGGTATCATCCCAAAACCGCCGCATGGCATCTTCCAAGTCGCCGTGGGTGACGCAGACACAGTCTTTGGGGAGATAGTCAAAGAGCGTGGCTGTCTGCTCAAAAAACAGCGGCAGGTAGTATTCAACGCCGGCAAATGGGATGCCGTTGCCAATGTCTCGGTAGGGTAAAGCGCGGGATGGATCGCCTTCAAATATCTCGCGGAATTTGGCGCGAAATCGATTGCGTGCTGCTTCATCCATCGGAAACTCGCGACCTGGCAGCAGCTGGATTTCCGGTACGGGATAGAGACTGCGCTGAGTATCGATGTCGAATGTTTTGATGGACTCAATCTCGTCATCGAATAAATCAATCCGATAGGGCAGTACTGAGCCCATCGGAAATAAGTCAATGAGTCCGCCTCGAATGCAGAACTCGCCTGGCGCGCTCACCTGCGTGACGTGCGTGTAGTTGGCCAGCACGAGCTGATCGCGCAGTGCCGATTCATTTAGCTTGTCTTTTTGTCTGAAAGAAAACGTATAAGCTGCCAAAAAACTTGGCGGACATACCCGGTATTGCGCTGTGGTGACTGGCACCGTGAGTACATCGACCTCACCTTGGATCAGCGCGTGCAGTGTGCGCAACCGTTCCGAGACCAGATCTTCATGCGGCGAAAACGCGTCGTAGGGTAAAGTTTCCCAGTCTGGCAGCATCCGTACGCGCAAATTGGGTGCGATCTGAGCGATTTCACTGGCTAAGCGTTGTGCTTGTAATGGTTGGGCGGTCAGAATCACCATGGGCCTGCCGGCTTTGCTACCCAAGCCGGCGAGTAGCCAGGCGTCACCTGATCCGGGCGGGCATGGGCATGACATGCGCTGCCCGGGTTTGAGGCCGGTGAACATGGATTGGATGTCGGGATTGGCTAGGGTGGTCATGCAATTGGGCGCTAATTAAAGGGTAATTATAAAATCGCTAGATGAATGATGCTCATAACCCCCGAATTTATGGTCTGGTCCCAGCTGGCGGGGTGGGACTGCGTGCCCAGGTGCCCGGCTCGGTCACGCCCAAGCAATACCGACAGATCCATGGTCAAGCCATGATTCAATGGGCTGTTCGCGCACTCTTGGCAGACGCGCGCGTGGCCAGTGTGGCCATTGGTGTGCAGGCTGACGACCCATTTGTGTCAGAGTGTTTGGCTGGTATTGAGCATGTGCAGGTCTTAAAAACCGGCGGTGCGAGTCGTGCCCTGACGGTATTGCAGACACTTGAGCAAAGTGGGTTTGACCATGATGATTGGGTGCTTGTCCACGATGCAGCACGACCAGGGTTGCCTTTGGCCAGTCTGTCGGCCTTGATTGATACGTGTCTTGACGCAGGGCAAGGCGGGCTGTTGGCCGTGCCGGCAGCCGATACGGTCAAACTCGCGGATGATGCCGCTGCACGGGATCAGGTCGCTCGTGTGTGTAAAACACTGCCTCGCCAAACGATCTGGCTGGCTCAAACCCCGCAGATGTTTCGGGTGGGTGAGCTAAGCGATGCTTTGAGCCGGGCCTTGCAGGCCGGTGTTGAGGTGACCGATGAGGCCAGCGCCATGGAGTGGGCAGGACAAAAACCGCTGCTGGTGGCTGGCGCTGCGCGTAACTTGAAGGTAACGTGGCCTGAAGACTTTGAATGGATACAGGGGTTGCTATGAGCCAATTGCCGTTTCGTGTCGGGCAAGGATTTGATGTGCATGCGCTGGAGCCGGGTGGCCCCCTGATCTTAGGGGGGGTTGCGATTGATCACAGCCATCATTTAAAAGGGCATTCGGATGCCGATGCGCTCTTGCATGCCGTTACGGACGCCATACTGGGCGCTGCTGCCTTGGGTGACATTGGCCGCATGTTCCCAGACAATGACCCTCGGTACGCTGGCATCGACAGCAGGGTGCTGTTGCGCGAGGCTTTCGCTCGGGTGAAGGCTGCCGGTTGGTGCGTGGTGAACATCGATGCGACGATTCATGCGCAGGCGCCCAAAATTGCTCCGCATGCGCCGGCGATGGTGGCCAATATTGCAGCAGACCTGCAAATCGCGACTGATGCGGTCAATATCAAAGGCAAAACCAATGAGGGGTTAGGGTTTCTTGGGCGACGCGAGGGCATTGCCGTCACGACCGTGGCACTGCTAGAGCGGATTGATTGAGCCAATGTGGATAACGCGTGTTAGCCGCGTGGTCCTATGGTCCTATAGTCCCTTGGTCATTTTTGTCCCGTGGTCGCCTGGCCCGAGGCAGATCCATGCGTGCAATCAGGCCGCCAGCCTCGCGTGGCAATAGCCTGAGCCGTCCGCCGGCGTGCGCCAGCAAGCGCTCAACGATGGCCAGGCCAAGCCCGCAGCCGGCGCCACCGGTGCGGGCTGCTTCTCCCCGAGAAAAAGGCCTAAGCAGTCGGTCAATGTCGTGGTTGGCAATGCCAGGGCCGCGATCGCGAACATCGACATGCAAACGGTCACCGCGTGAC
>CAZLFB010000043.1:0-16740 GCA_964558695.1 uncultured Orrella sp. | reverse complement strand
TCTTTGTGCGCGAATTTTACATGGCAATCTGGTCCTACCGTGGAAGACGCCACCATTGGATTACCAAAAAGCTTGAGTTGCTCCCTGATGTCTGCAGCGGTCGATGGCTTCACTTTGAATATTCAATAGCGACAACCGCCATGGCGTTTAGGGACACTTTGAGCAGCCATCCCCACAAGAAACGGCCCCGATGGGGCCGTTATCTTTTACTGCTCGTGGCCTAGCGCCACCGACAATGAACTTACTTAGGTGCTTTGGTGTAACGCAAGTAAGGCAGTTTGACGTCGATTTCACCAAACTTTTCACGGGCTTGCTCATCGCTCAGGCTCAGACCAACGATCACGTCCTGACCTGGCTGCCAGTTGGCTGGGGTGGCAAGTGGGACACCATCGGTGGCTTGGACTGCGTCAAGCGCGCGCAGGATTTCCGCGAAATTACGGCCCACAGACATCGGATAAATCATCATCAAGCGAATTTTCTTGTCTGGACCCACGATAAAGACCGTGCGAACCGTGGCGCTGTCAGCGGGTGTACGACCATCGGGCAAGTAAGCATCGGCTGGCAGCATGTCATAGAGCTTTGAGACTTGCAGATCGCGATCATCAATGATGGGGAAGTTCGCGGGGACCCCGGCAACTGCCTCAATATCCTTGATCCACTTTTTGTGTTCTTCCACGCTGTCGACTGACACGCCCATCACCTTGGTGTTGCGCTTGGCAAACTCGGGCGCCAACTGGGCAACCGCACCGAACTCGGTGGTGCACACCGGCGTGAAATCCTTCGGGTGAGAGAACAAAATGGCATAGCTATCACCAACCCAGTCATGGAACTTCAACTGACCGGCCGTTGAGTCCGTCGTGAAATCTGGGGCGACATCATTGATTCTGAGAGACATTTGAACTACTCCTACGCGTTTGAACTAGACCAATGCAGATTAGCACTGGCCGTGTGACAGCTGGATTAACCTGGATCAATTCAGTCCATTTATTTTATCAAAAAATATAATATATTTTAACTATTGATTGCTTTGCTTTTGTCATTAACTTGCTTTTGAATTGCTTCGAACACAGCTTAACCAATAACGCAGGCCCTGATGGGTGACGTGGTGTTTAGTGGCGACTCACTTTACCGGCAACCGAAGGCAAAGGCAGCGCCGTTTTGTAACGCACCTGTTTGAGCGCAAACCCCGATCGGATTTTTTCTATGCCAGGAATCGGGGTGAGTTGCTCAAGTATGAATTTCTCTAGCGCGCCGATATTGGCCACGGCGACCCGAATCAAGTAATCGCTGTCGCCGGTCATGAGATAACACTCCATTACCTCATCATGTTCGCTGATACGCTGCTCAAACTCCGCCAAGGCCTCTTTGCTCTGGGTTTTTAAGCTGATGCTAATGAACACATTCAAATCCAGGCCCAACGCAGCCGCACTGGCAATGGCCACATATCGGTTGATCACACCACTAGACTCCAGCGCCCTCACCCGATTCAGACAAGATGAAGGACTCAGGTGCACACGCTTGGCAAGCTCCACGTTGGGCAGACTGCCATCATCCTGCAGTGCCTGCAGGATCTTTAGATCGATCGAGTCTAGCTTCATATAATTTGCTATTTATATTATTTTTTAGAATTTTATTCGATTTATTTCAAATAATCAAATCATAAAAGAACCAAATTCGTCTTGGACGCTTTTAGAATAATGCTATCGAACACAACCGCGCGGAAAGTGTGCCATGAATGCTCCCATCGACCCCAGATTGACCGAGTGGTTTGTACGAGGCCCCGACATTGACCCGGTTGAGACTGGCGAGTGGAAAGAGGCTTTCGAGGCAGTCATCTCATCAGCGGGCCCGGAGCGTGCCAAATTTCTTTTACAAGAGCTAGCCCGCATCGCTCAAACCAAGCGCCTCGATTGGCAGCCTGCGCTTTGCACGCCCTACATCAACACGATTGACGTCAACGACCAACCGCCCTTTCCAGGTGATTTGGCCATCGAAGAGCGACTCGCATCCATCATGCGCTGGAATGCCTTGGCCATGGTGGTGCGTGCCAATCAAGCCTACGGCGAACTCGGCGGTCACATTGCGAGCTACGCCAGTGGCGCAGATTTGTTCGAAACCGGCTTTAACCATTTCTTTCACGCACGCGAAGGTTTGGCGCCGGGCCAGCATCGTGGCGATCTGGTGTTTTTTCAGCCGCACAGTGCACCCGGTGTTTATGCCAGGGCTTTCCTGGAAGGTCGCTTGTCTGAAGCAGACTTGATGCACTTTCGACAGGAACTCACGGCACCGGCCAACGGTGCTCGCGGCCTATGCAGCTATCCGCACCCCATGCTCATGCCGGATTTCTGGCAGTTCCCAACTGGATCGATGGGCATTGGCCCTATTAGCTCAATCTACCATGCGCGCTTCATGCGGTATCTCTCGCACCGCAGGCTACTTGACTGTTCCGGGCGCAAAGTCTGGGGCATCTTTGGCGATGGCGAGATGGATGAGCCGGAGTCCATGAGTGCGCTGACGCTGGCTGCTCGCGAGGGCCTGGACAATCTGGTCTGGGTGGTCAACTGCAACTTGCAACGACTCGATGGCCCCGTTCGCGGCAATGGCCGCATCATCGATGAGCTTGAGCGACTATTCATCGGCGCAGGCTGGAACGTGATCAAGCTGGTCTGGGGCAGTGATTGGGATGGTCTGTTTGCGCGTGACACCGAGGGCGCGCTGATCGAAGCCTTTGCCAACACCGTCGATGGGCAAATGCAAACCTTCGCGGCCAAAGACGGTCAATACAACCGCGAACACTTTTTTGGGCAAAACCCCCAATTAGCCAAGCTCGCACAAGGTATGACCGATGAACAGATCGATCGCTTAAAGCGCGGAGGCCATGATCTGGTCAAAATCCATGCCGCCTACGCGGCCGCAGCCGCTTACAGAGGTCAACCGAGTGTGATCCTCGCCCAGACCAAGAAGGGCTATGGCATGGGCACCGCTGGACAAGGGAAAATGACCACGCATAGCCAGAAAAAGCTTGAGCGCGATGACCTGATCGCCTTTCGCAACCGCTTTGACCTGCCGCTGTCGGACGAACAAGCCGCCTCGCTGACTCTATACAAGCCAGCACCCGAGAGTGCAGAGATGAATTACCTGCAGGCGAAACGCCAATCACTGGGCGGTTATTTGCCTAGTCGCGAGACCACATGCGATCCAGTGCCCGTACCGAGTATCGAAGACTGGGGCAAGTTTGCACTGGCTGCCGACAACAAAGACATGAGCACCACCATGGCGTTTGTGCGCATGCTGGGCAATCTACTCAAAGACCGAGCACTTGGCCCGCGTATCGTGCCGATCGTGGCCGATGAGGCTCGAACCTTTGGCATGGCGAACTTGTTCAAACAAGTGGGCATCTATTCATCGGTTGGGCAACGCTATGCGCCAGAAGATATTGGCTCGATCTTGAGTTATCACGAGGCCAAAGAAGGGCAAATTCTGGAAGAAGGCATTTCGGAAGCCGGTGCCATTGCCAGTTGGACCGCAGCGGCCACCAGTTATAGCGTGCATGGCTTGGCTACCCTGCCCTTTTATATCTACTACTCGATGTTTGGATTTCAACGCGTGGGTGACCAGATCTGGGCGGCGGCCGACCAGAACCCGCGGGGGTTCCTAATTGGCGCAACTTCTGGACGCACCACCTTGGGCGGCGAGGGCCTGCAGCACCAAGACGGCACCAGTCACCTCATCGCGGCAACGATCCCGAACTGCAAAGCCTACGACCCGGCATTTGCAGGCGAACTGGCCATCATCATCGATCATGGGATGCACCAGATGCTGCAAGAACAGCAGGATGGCTTTTATTACATCACCACCATGAATGAAAACTACGCACAGCCCAGCATCGATGAGTCACAGCGTGCGAATATCCTCAAAGGTGGTTATCGCTTCACGCAAGTTAAGCCCACCAAACCAAGCAGCGATCAGCCCATTAACCTCATGGCCTCGGGTGCCATCATGACCGAGGCCATCAAAGCTGCCCACGAGCTTAGCGCCAAGGGCTATCTGATCAATGTCCACAGCATCACCAGCTGGAGTGAACTCGCCAAAGACCGCACTGGTTGGCTAGCTACCATGTTGAGCGATAATAATGGACCGGTCATTGGTGCCAGTGACTATGTGAGAGCTGTCGCCGAGTCGATTCGACAGCACATACCGAACCGGACCTACCTAACCTTGGGCACGGATGGCTTTGGTCGCAGTGACACTCGCGCCGCGCTTCGTGACTTTTTTGGGGTAAGCGCCAAACACATTGTTCATGCCGCCTTGTCTTGTTCTTGATGCTTGCGTTTTGATGTCCGGGGTCTTGCGGCCCTGGATGCTACAGCTTGCACAAAAAAATCTCTTTCAGCCCATTTGGTCCGATCGAATCGGTCTGGAGTGGCGGCGCAATGCAGCGCGAATATGGCCAATCGCTTCCGAACTGCTCGAGCGTGAATGGCAGGACATGCAAGCGCAATTTGATGGCGCCAATGTGTCACGCTGGCCCCTGACACCAACAACGCTGTACCCAACACTCAAACACAGTGATGCCAAGGATTGGCATGTCATTGAGGCGGCTTGGCTTGCAAAGCAGTTAAATCCTCAACAAGCCGTTGGTATTGTGACGCTGAACATCAAGGACTTCAGTCGTAGCGAGTTGCGCCAGCTTGGAATCGACTTATGGGATCCGGACCGCTTGCTGTGCAATTGGTTTAAGACACACCAATTGCTCACTGTCGACAGCCTGAAAGAGGTCGTCGCAGACTTGGTCGAGACGGGCCGTCGGCATCCTGCAGCGCTAGTGGACTTTGTCAAACGCGAACGCTTATTTCGCTTTAACAAACTACTGATGGCACAACGCCCCTAAAAAGGGGCGTTGTGCCACTACAAGTTAGCCAACAATCAATTACGCATCAGGCGCAACGGGTGGCTCCACTGGCTTGGCCTGAGCCAACTCAGGGCGTTGCTCTTCAATCCCACCAATTGCCTTCACCGACAAACGCAAACGACCCTTGTCATCAGCCTCAATCACTTTGACCTTCAAGGGCTCACCAACTTTGAGCACATCATTGATGTTGGCGATACGGTAATTGGCGATTTCCGAGATGTGCAACAAGCCATCACGGCCTGGCAATACTTGAACGATGGCCCCAAAATCCAGCAAACGCAACACGCTGCCTTCATAGACTTGACCAACTTCAACATCCGCGGTCAGCTCAACGATGCGGCGTTGTGCATCTTTCGCACGATCAAGGTCAGCGCTGGAAATCACAATCGTGCCGTCTTCCGAGATATCGATCTGACAACCCGTCTCTTCGGTCAATCCACGAATCGTCGCACCACCCTTACCGATCACGTCGCGAATCTTCTCAGGATTGATCTTCATGCTCAACATGCGCGGCGCAAACTCAGATAGCTCTTGGCGCGAACCATCAATCGCAGTGCGCATCTTGCCAAGGATATGCAAACGGCCTTCTTGAGCCTGGGCCAAGGCGACTTGCATAATCTCTTTGGTGATGCCCTGAATCTTAATATCCATCTGCAATGCAGTAATACCGACTTCGGTGCCCGCGACTTTAAAGTCCATGTCACCCAAGTGATCTTCATCACCCAGAATGTCGGTCAAAACGGCAAACTTGTCGTTTTCCAGGATCAGGCCCATCGCAACACCAGCGACGTGCGCCTTCAATGGCACACCGGCATCCATCATTGCCAAAGCACCGCCACACACGGAGGCCATGGACGAAGAGCCATTGGACTCGGTGATTTCAGAGACCAAACGAATGGTGTACTGAAAGTCTGAATGCTCAGGCAACAACGGCACCAGCGAACGCTTGGCTAAACGACCATGGCCAATTTCGCGGCGCTTGGGCGCACCAAAGCGACCGGTTTCACCGGTGGCAAATGGTGGCATGTTGTAGTGCATGAGAAAACGATCGCGGTACTCACCGGTGATGGAATCAATAATTTGCTCGTCTTGTTTGGTACCCAAGGTCGCAACCACCAATGCCTGTGTCTCCCCGCGGGTGAACAAGGCACTGCCGTGGGCGCGCGGCAACACGCCCAAACGGATTTCGATCGGACGCACGGTACGGGTGTCACGTCCATCAATACGCGGTTCGCCGTTGAGAATCTGCTGGCGAACAATGCGTGCTTCCAGGTCAAACAGGATGTTGTCTATGTCCACATTGTCTGGTGCAGACTGGCCACTGGCTTGCGCTTGCTCAGCCAGCTTGGCTTTGACGTTGGCATATGCTTCGCGCAACTGCGTGCTACGTTGCTGCTTCTGGCGAACCTGGTAGGCGCTTGCCAAAGGTTCTTGGGCCAAGGCCGTGACAGCGGAAATCAAGGCTTCATCCTTGGGAGCTGGCTGCCAGTCCCACTCGGGCTTGCCAGCCTGGCGAACCAACTCATTGATCGCACTGATGGCCGCCTGCATGTGCTCGTGGCCAAAGACCACGGCACCGAGCATCACCTCTTCGGACAACTGTTGTGCCTCGGACTCCACCATCAGCACCGCTGATTGGGTCCCAGCCACCACGAGATCGAGTTTGGACTGCTTCAGTTGCGTGGCAGTCGGGTTCAGCACGTACTGACCTTCTGCGTAGCCCACACGAGCAGCACCAATGGGGCCATTGAACGGAATACCCGAGATGGCCAGGGCAGCCGAGGCGCCGATCATGGCAGCGATATCGGGATCGATTTCCGGATTAACCGACAACACATGAATGATCACCTGGACCTCGTTATAGAAGCCCTCAGGGAACAGCGGCCGCAACGGGCGGTCAATCAGACGCGAGACCAGCGTCTCTTTTTCTGACATGCGGCCTTCGCGCTTAAAAAAGCCACCAGGGATTTTGCCGGCGGCGTAGGTTTTTTCGACATAGTCCACGGTCAGCGGAAAGAAGTCCTGACCAGGCTTGGCGTTCTTGGCACCAACCACGGTGGCCAGAACAACGGTATCTTCGATCGACACCACCACGGCACCTGATGCCTGCCGTGCGATTTCACCAGTCTCCAGCGTGACGGTGTGTTGACCGTACTGGAACGTTTGAGTCACTTTATTGAACATTGCGATACATTCCTTGCAAATGAAAAACCGTGAACGCTGCAGCCCAACGCCACAACGATCACGGTCAATCTTGGGATTTCATCCCACGAACAACAATCACTTACGCAGACCTAGCTTTTCAATCAAAGCACGATAGGCGTCAGGGTTACGTCCCTTCAAATAGTCGAGCAGCTTGCGACGACGGCTAACCATGCGCAACAGGCCACGACGGGAGTGATGGTCTTTCATGTGGGTCTTGAAGTGCCCTGTCAGCTCGTTGATACGGGCTGTCAGCAAAGCAACCTGAACCTCTGGGGAGCCGGTATCGCCTTGGGCGCGCTGAAACTCAGAGACAATCCCTGATTTATTGATATCTGCTACAGACATAACTTCCTCTCTAAACGGGCGCGTAAGCCGAGGTGCCTACGCGTGAATGAAAAAAACCGAAATGGGCGCCGATCAAACCGCGCCCACTGGGCCGAACGAGAACGGATGCAACAAACGGATCTGCAAAATGGCTGCTTCGAAACAAATATTTGTAAAACAACCGCTTACTTCGTAAATTATAGCTTACTTTGCCTGTTATCCTTTAAGACAGTCTCATCTAAGGAAACGGATATGCCTGCCAAGAGCAAACTCTTACGTACCGCCTCGCTGGTCACAGCAGCCGCCACGCTGGTCGGTTGCGCCTCTATTGCTGATGTGCCACCAGGAACCCCTTATACGAAAGTAGTCAAAGAATTTGGCAACCCCAATGCGTCTTGCCCAGAGCCTGGCGGTGGTACCCGCATGGTGTGGTCTCAGGAGCCCGCGGGAGAGCAGGCTTGGGCCACCACGGTCGGCGCGGATAAGCTCACTGGTCCGTTTACACAGGTGCTGAATAACAGCGCATTCGAACAACTCAACCAAGGTCAATGGACAGCCGGCATGGTTCGCTGCGCATTTGGACCGCCGGCCAGAGCGTATGTTTTCGGGGACAATCCCAATCAGATCGCGTGGGAATATCATTACGAAACGTCTAGCGACAACGATGACTTTTATGTCCTATACGTGACGTTTGATCGTGCTACCAATAAAGTGATTGGATATTCCACGGCCATGGACCCCAACCGTAACTATCTGATCATTGGTCAGTGAAACCCGGCCTTCGGACTTTGTTTCTCACATTCGCCAGCGCACTCGCGCTTGGCGGGTGTGCACAAATGCCTCAGACGCCACCGGGCACGCCGATTGCTGCAGTTGAAAAACAGTTTGGTCAACCAACCATCACATGCCCCCTACCTGACGGCGGTTTTCGGGCGGTCTGGTCACAGCAGCCTTTTGGTGAGTATGCCTGGGGCACAGACGTTGACGCTTCAGGCAAGGTTGGCGAGATCACTCAACTGTTGAATGACAAATTCTTCAACGATTCCCTGGGTAGCGGCGTCTGGGACACAAACCGGGTCTATTGCACTTTCGGCCCACCTGCCGATATTGGCAATGTTGGCCTGCCGAGTGTCACTAAAACGGTTTGGTCTTACCGGTATCGGCAGTACGGTGTCTGGTATTCAATGATGTATGTTTTCTTTGACCCAGCCACGAATCTCGTTGTCGACCACTATCCTGGGCCAGATCCATGGTACCTCGATGATAGGTGGTCGTTTTGGTGATGATCAGAGACGGTATAGATGGAATGGCACTTACCTGAAACGAGACATCTTAGCTTTGCGAACCCGCCAGCCCCAAACCGCCCATCCTGACAGCCCATACAGAATAAACAGGCCAAACAACACAATCGGTGGGTCTGTGGACACAAATACAAACACCAGAACCACCAGCAACATCACCCAGAAAGGAACGCTACGTGTCAGGGCAAAAGACTTGCCGCTGTAGAAGGGCGCGTTGCTGACCATCGAACACCCAGCATAAATCGTAATCGTGAACATGGTCCACGCGAGCCAAGAATCACCGAGGTTTAGACGATTATCCTGCACCAGCCAGACAAATCCCGCGACCATCGCTGCGGCTGCTGGGCTCGGCAACCCCTGAAAGAAACGCTTATCGACCACACCGATGTTGGCGTTAAATCGGGCCAGCCGCAGCGCCGCCCCAGCCACATACACAAACGCAGCCAGCCAACCCCAACGACCGAGGTCACTTAAGGCGAACTCATACGCAACCAAGGCCGGCGCCACGCCAAACGAGGTCATGTCCGAGAGTGAGTCATACTGCTCACCAAACGCCGACTGCGTGTTGGTCAAGCGCGCCACGCGGCCATCAAGACCATCCAGAACCAAGGCAATAAAAATCGCAATAGCAGCAAGCTCAAACTTGCCATTCATGGCCTGAACTACCGCGTAAAACCCGGAGAACAACGCAGCCGTTGTCAGCGCGTTGGGTAGCAAATAGATACCTCGCCTGCGACGCTCAGCCTCGTTGGAAAACTTAGGGTCCTGACTGCGTGGTTGATTCATCATTACGCGTTGCTTGAGCGAGCAGGCAGTTCAGCCAATACCGTTGTGGTGGCGCTGACTTTGTCGCCAATGGCAACACGAGGACTAGACCCCAAAGGCAGATACACATCCACGCGAGAGCCAAACCGGATGAACCCATAGCGTTGAGCACGTGACAGGGTCTGACCGACTTTGGCATAACAGAGAATTCGTTTGGCCACTAGCCCCGCAACCTGCACCGCAGTCACAAAGTGATCGTCAGGCGTCTTGATTACCATGGCATTGCGCTCGTTTTCCAGTGAAGCCTTGTCAAGCGCCGCATTAAAAAACTTCCCTGGAAAATATTCCACTTTGTGAACCTGCCCATCAACCGGTGAACGGTTGCTGTGAACGTTAAACACGTTCATGAATACGCTAATTTTCAGAGCTCTACGCTCCGCGTACGGATCGTCAACCTCTCCAATCATTACGATACGACCGTCAGCCGGGCTAAGCACCGCATTGGCGGCCGTGGACCCTTCGCGCGCAGGGTCTCGAAAGAACTGCAAGACAAATACACTCACCACCCAAAAGGGCAAGGACCACCAGCCCGCCCAGACAGTGACAAGGAAAGAAACTACAACAGCGATTGCCAGAAAGGGCCAGCCTTCACGGGCAATAATCGGGTGCGGATAAGGAAATTTAGTCATCGTGGGCGTTAGGTTAACCCAAAAAAAGCGCCCTCACGGTCAAGGGCGCAGCACTGCCAAAGCATATGAAACCCGCTAAAGCGGGTGATATGCACTCTTAGTTCTTGCTCTTGTCCACCAGCTTGTTGGCAGCAATCCAGGGCATCATCGCACGCAACTTAGCACCGACCTGCTCGATCTGCGACTCAGCGTTGATACGACGACGAGCTGTCAAGGTTGGTGCACCAGCCTGGTTCTCCAGAATGAAGCTCTTGGCGTATTCACCGGTTTGGATATCCTTCAAAGCCTGACGCATCGCTTCACGGGTCTGCTCCGTGACCACACGCGGTCCAGTGACATACTCACCGTATTCAGCGTTGTTGGAAATCGAGTAGTTCATATTGGCAATGCCGCCTTCGTAGATCAGGTCGACGATCAATTTGAGTTCATGCAAACACTCAAAATAAGCCATCTCGGGTGCATAACCTGCTTCAACCAGCGTGTCAAAACCCGCTTTGATCAATTCGACGGCACCACCGCACAGAACAGCTTGCTCACCAAACAGGTCTGTTTCCGTTTCTTCGCGGAAATTGGTCTCGATGATGCCAGCGCGGCCGGTACCAATGGCGCAGGCATAGGACAAAGCGATATCGCGCGCAGCGCCAGACTTGTCCTGATGCACGGCAACCAACGCCGGCACACCGCCGCCTTGCGTGTACGTATTACGCACCGTGTGACCAGGTGCCTTAGGGGCAACCATGACCACATCGATGTCTTCACGCGGCACCACTTGACCGTAGTGAACGTTAAAGCCGTGTGCAAACGCCAAAGCCGCACCCGCCTTCATGTTGCCGTGAACGTGGTTGTTATAGACCTGTGCAATGTTTTCGTCGGGCAAGAGCATCATGACCAAATCAGCTGATTTGACAGCATCAGCCACTTCGGCAACTTTCAAGCCAGCGTTTTCAGCCTTAGACCAAGAAGCACCGCCCTTACGCAGTCCAACCACGACCTTCACACCCGACTCATGCAGGTTTAGGGCATGAGCATGGCCCTGAGAGCCGTAACCGATAATCGCAACCGTGCGACCTTTGATCAGGGAGAGATCGCAATCCTTGTCGTAAAAAACCTTCATTCCAAGCTCCAATTCGTTGTTATTGGCAATACCAGTTAGATTCAATTAAAACGGGGCAACACTACCGCGCGTGACACTGTGCGCAATACAACCCACCTACACACGCAAAACACGCTCGCCGCGGCCCACACCGCACGCACCCGTACGAACGGTCTCGAGGATCGCGGTACGGTCAAGTGCATCGATAAACGCCTGCAGCTTGTACTGATCACCCGTTAACTCAATCGTGTAAGACTTGTCCGTGACATCCACAATATGACCACGAAAAATGTCTGCCATGCGTTTGATTTCCTCGCGCTCCTTACCCACGGCACGCACCTTAATGAGCATCAACTCACGCTCAATGTGTGGACCATCGGTCAGATCGACCACCTTGACGACTTCGATCAGGCGATTCAAGTGCTTGGTGATTTGCTCAAGCACCGCATCCGATCCTGCTGTGGTCACGGTCAATCGTGAGAGCGTTGAGTCTTCCGTGGGCGCAACCGACAGGGTCTCAATGTTGTACCCCCGAGCCGAAAACAGACCCACCACCCGAGACAGCGCACCTGGCTCGTTTTCCATGAGAACTGAGATTACATGTTTCATCTTCATCTCCTCACAGATCTTCCGAGCCTAACAACATTTCAGTCAGCCCTTTGCCCGCTTTGACCATTGGCCATACGTTCTCAGACTGATCCGTAATGAAGTCGAGAAATACCAGACGATCCTTCAAATCAAATGCTTCCTTAAGCGCACCCTCAACGTCAGATGGCTTCTCAATGCGCATGGCGACGTGACCATACGCTTCGACCAAGCCTTTAAAGTCCGGCAATGCGTCCATGTAGGACTCGGAGTAGCGCGACCCGTAGTCGATCTGCTGCCACTGGCGCACCATACCGAGGTAACGGTTGTTCAAGCAAATGATCTTCGGTGTTAAGCGATACTGCTTACAGGTCGATAACTCCTGAATATTCATCTGAATGGAGCCTTCACCCGTGATGCAAGCCACCGTGGCATCAGGATTAGCCATTTGCACACCCATGGCATAGGGCAGACCCACGCCCATGGTGCCAAGGCCACCCGAGTTGATCCAGCGACGCGGCTTGTCAAAGCCATAGTACTGGGCTGCCCACATTTGGTGCTGACCGACATCCGATGTAATGAACGCATCACCACGCGTAACTTCCCAAACCTTTTGCACAACTGACTGAGGCTTAATCACCTCATCTGAGTTGGCATAACTCAAGCAGTTACGGGCGCGCCATGTTTCAACTTGTTCCCACCAGGCAGCCAGCGATTTCTGCTGCGCAGCGCTGTCTTTGGCGGCAGCTTCGTACTGGGCAATCAGCTCTTTGAGCACGTCCTTGACGTTACCCACGATGGGCACATCGACCTTGACACGCTTGGAAATCGACGAAGGATCGATATCCACGTGAATAATCTTTCGTGGATGCTGCGCAAAGTGCTTTGGATTGCCAATCACCCGATCGTCAAACCGCGCACCGATGGCCAGAAGCACATCGCAGTGCTGCATCGCCATGTTAGCTTCGTATGTGCCGTGCATGCCTGGCATACCCACGAACTGCCGATCTGTGCTGGGGAATGCACCCAAGCCCATCAGTGTGTTGGTGCAAGGCGCACCAAGCATATGAACCAGTTGAGCCAACTCCTGCGATGCATCGGCCAGAATCACGCCACCGCCACTGTAAACCATCGGGCGCTCGGCTTGAACCAGCATCTGTATTGCTTTCTTGATTTGACCCTGGTGCCCTTTGACCACCGGTGCGTAAGAACGCATCACCACCTCACCTTGCGGTGGGGTGTACTTGGTTTTGGCCACGGTGATGTCTTTCGGAATATCGACCAGGACGGGGCCAGGGCGACCTGTGCGCGCGATGTAAAACGCGCGCCGGATCGTCTCAGCCAAGTCCTTAATGTCGCGCACCAGGAAGTTGTGCTTCACACACGGGCGCGTGATACCCACGGTGTCGCATTCCTGAAATGCATCTTCGCCAATGGCGTGAGTGGGCACCTGCCCACTGATGATCACCATCGGAATCGAATCCATGTAGGCCGTTGCGATACCAGTCACCGCATTGGTCACGCCCGGACCGCTGGTGACTAAAGCAACCCCAACCTTCTGAGAAGACCGGGCGTAAGCATCGGCGGCATGAACGGCGGCCTGTTCGTGGCGAACCAGAATATGCTGAAAATTGTCTTGTTTGTAAATGGCGTCGTAGATATAGAGAACCGCACCGCCTGGGTACCCGAAAACGTGTTCAACGCCTTCATCAGCCAAACAGCGCACGACGAGGTCGGCACCTGTAATTTCCATGATCGATAAGTCCTTTCAGAACCGGCTTTGCCACATCGACTGCCAAATCGCCCTTGCGACTGACTGAAACTGCACGGGAATTCACCACATGGTCGACGCTTCCAGGCTCACGGAGCCCGTCCACCCAACCACATCGCAACCCTCGCACCACTTCATCGACTAGCGCTGCACACACCCCCCACCGGGGCGCTCTGGATTGAAACGGATCTGGCGTCTGCCCGCTTTTGGCGGCGGCGCCAGGCAAGTTTTAACGGCAAAAACGAAGCCAAGCGCTTGACTCAGTCGAATCTACCCCTTGTGTAATCGCCTGTGGACTGAAATACACAAGGGGGGTAATGTAACGTTTTCTGCATCGCAGCGCAAATTTCCGTAACTTTGCTGCAAATGCCTCGCCTCTTTCTGCACCGATTTACTCAGATGTCCTCCAATCGCCTGACGCGCGCTCAACGATTTGTCTACAGCCACCACTTCATTAGTGGCGTGCGTCGTGCTGCCGGCGTTTTGCTGGTTTTTGTAACGGCCTGGGCTTTGCCAGGTTCCCCAAGCCAAGCCTTGATTGCCGCACTCGGTGCCGCCTGCGTGGCCCTAATCGATCAACCGGGACCCTTGCCTTTACGCATCCGCGAAATGATGGGTGGATTAATCCTCGGCGGTTTGGCCGTGAGCTTAACGGGGCTGGCCTCACATCACCCGGTCTGGCTACTCGTCAGCGTAGTCAGCCAGACGTTCTTTTTCTCCATGTTTGCGGTGTATGGCAAGCGTGGCGCCGTCATTGGGCTGTCTTGCCTCATCCTGACTGTGATCACCATGCACTCGGAACTGACACCCGACCAGGTTCTTGAGCATGTCTTGGTGACCCTCGGTGGCGCAGCCACTTACATCGTCTTTAGCGTGCTAGCGAGTCGTCCACTGCAGATACGCGAAGAGGAACAAAGCTTGTCCGTGGCGCTGCTGGCAACGGCCGACTATGTCGCAGCCCGCGCGGAAATGTACGAGGCCGACGCAGACATCGACGAGCGCTACCGCCAGCTCATCGCCTGCCAGGCCACCATGAGCGATCAGCACCAAGCTGCACGCGACATGATCTTAAGACGCATGAACAAGGACAGCGTCGATCGCTCACCGCATCGACGCATGGTCTGGAATGTGTTGATCGACATGGTCAACATGCTCGATCTTTTGGTTGGCACGCACACCGACTACACCTTGCTGCAGCGCACGCTGGGGAAATCAGACACCTTGATTTTCATGCGCGATGCGCTCCTGAAGATGTCACTCGAGCTTGAGCGCATCGCTTTGGCTGTGACCCGCGAGAAGCGCCTGATGCGACGCAACAGCGTCAAGGCCGAGCTCAGGGCACTTGAATATGACATCGAAGTCATGAAGCGCCATGGCTTTGCAACAGAAAATCACGAAGCCTATTCACTGTGCGTTCAGATTCTGCGCCGACTTCGCCATGTCAATCGCTGCATCGAGCGCATGCTTAATCAAACCAGCATGCCCGACGATGCCTCGGCACTCAGTCCTGCGCAGCTTGATCACTCTCTGTCAGATTTTCTGTCCCGACAGTCGTTTAGCCCAAAACTCTTTACCAGCAACCTGCGCCTGGACTCGCCCCCGTTTCGGTTTTCCTTGCGCGTGGCGCTTGCGGTTGCCGTGGGACTGACCATTGGCCTGTCGATTCCCCAGATCGGGCCGCACGCCTACTGGATTGTGCTGACGATCATCATCATCATGAAGCCCGCGTTTTCGCTGACTCGCGAGCGCAACACCGCCCGCCTGATCGGCACCCTACTTGGGTGTGCGTCAGCCTTTTTGCTGTTTTATGTCACAGATGAGCCAAAAATTTTCTCGATCACGCTTGTGGTGTCGCTGATCGCAGGCTTTAGCTTTATCTTGGTCAATTATTTGGTGGCCTCGGTCTTTAACACCGTGACTGTTTTAATCATGATGCACTTTTTACTGCCGCAAACCTTTGGGCTGGTCGGCGAGCGTGCGATCGACACCACCATCGGGTCACTGGTGGCACTGGCATTTAGCTACGTTTTGCCTTGGTGGGAAGCGCGCTCGTTGCCATCGCTGGCCGAGGCAGCCATCCGAGCCAACGAGACGTACCTGCGCACTGGCCTTGATCAACTAAACCAGCAACCAAACCCAAAAGCACCTGCCAATCCATCGTCCTCTGCCAATGCCCTGCCTTTAGCGAGGCGCAACATGACAGTGGCATTTAGTAACTACGCCCAAGCCTTTTACCGAATGATGGGCGAACCACCTTCTCGCCAACAGCATGTTGCCGAATACAATAACCTTCTGATTCAAAACCATGTGCTAGCCTCTGAAATCGCCGCAGCGGTTCAGCAGTTGCAAGCTCAGCCGGAATTGCCAATGCCAGCGCTGGCGTTTCTAAGCGAAATGGGTCTTGCGCTGCAAGAGCGTGATCTAGATCGCGCGAGCCAGGATGCCAATGTCAGTTTTACCGAGCACGCTGGCGCTGATTGGGTCTACCCACTTAAGCAGCTGCAGCGAGCTGTTCAGAGCATTGTGCGCGAATCGCTATTGCTCAAAGGTCTTGTGACGGAACCAGTATGATGCATACGTCTCTCAAAAACGGTTGAACATTTCATCAAGATGCGCTTATTCTGCACTTGAAGTTATTTTCACCCCATTAACTAGGAGTCTCTTTTGAAAATCGCTGATATTCGGGCCAATGCCTACTCGATGCCATTCGTGAACCCGTCCTTTCCCAAGGGTCCCTATCACTTTGTGAATCGCGAATTTTTCATCATCTCCTACCGCACCGACGAGAAAATCCTGCGCGAGATGGTGCCCGAGCCCCTCAAAATCGAAGATCCCATCGTCAGTTACGAATTCATTCGCATGCCTGACTCCTCAGGCTTTGGTGATTACACCGAGACTGGGCAAGTGATTTCGGTCATTGACGAGCAAGGTCGCAAAGGTGGCTATACGCACATGATGTATCTGGATGATGAGGCGCCAATCGCAGGTGGTCGTGAGCTGTGGGGTTTCCCCAAAAAGCTGGCCAACCCCAAGCTGGTCGTTGCCTCAGACACGCTCGTGGGCACGCTGGATTACGGTCCAATCCGTGTGGCCAC
>CAZLFB010000042.1:0-28919 GCA_964558695.1 uncultured Orrella sp. | reverse complement strand
GTGGCGCTTTATGTCGGTTTCAATGTCTGTGATCCCAATGCCGTTTGGGTGTGCTGCGACAATGGACTTAATCATGTTTAGTTGCTTGATCACCGAGGTGGTTGCCATCGAATCGGACTCCTCGCGGTGAGTGTTTCTTGTGCTGTCGCGCAGGAGCGACAAAGCACGCCACTGTTATGGCGCGCAATTTGGCGCGCTTCAAGCTAAATTGGCGTGTAATTGGCGCGCTCGGGCAAAAAGTGTCATGCAAGCCCGCCATATGGCTAATTTATGCTTATATTAACCGGGTCTGCATCAGTGCGTGCGTCAGCAGCCAGCTTGCCAGAGGCGATGCAGGACCCCCAACCGAGAGCGTGAGGGCAGTTGCCCCCACGTTGCCTTGTCAGTGATACTTTGCTTAAAACCCTGCGACCGCACCATTTGACCGCGGATCAAATCCGCCGGTCATGATGCCGCGGCCATCGCGCAAGAGCATGCCCGCATGTCCGACGGCTTCATCCCAGTCAGCGAGCCATTGAACATCATGGCCCATGCCGGTGAGTGCCTCAAACGTCGCTGCACTAAAGCGGCGTTCAAGCTTCAGTGACTCGCTTGCTTGACCCCAGGTACGGCCTAGCAACCAGCGTGGTCGTGACAGGGCTTGCTGCGGATGGTCACCAAACTTGGTGACACGTTGATACAAAGTGGCTTGTGTTTGTGGCTGGCCATCACCGCCCATGGTGCCGTAAACCAGGGTGCTGCCATGGTCGCCGAGTTGGGCGATGGCGGCGTTGAGGGTGTGGAATGTTTTTTTACCAGGCGCCAGGTGGTTGATGTGGGTGGGGTCCAGTGAGAAGGCGCAGCCTCGGTTTTGCCAGTTAATGCCGGTGTGTGGCAACACAATGCCTGAGCCAAACTCGTGGTAGATGCTCTGGATGAATGAAACGGATAGTCCAGTGCCATCAATGACTCCCATCCAGATGGTGTCGCCCGGTTCGGTGCGACCACCCCAGGGCGCTGCTTCGTGCGGGTTGATGTTGGCCGCCAGTTCCCCAAGCAACTTGTCATCTAAAAAGGTATGGGCGGGTTCCTTCATCCAGGCTGGGTCGGTCAAGTGCGCATCCCGAATCTTGAAGGCTTGCTTGGTCGCTTCGACTTGGGCGTGGATAAAGCCAGGCCCCTCCGGGTCATCGGCCCAGCCGTGCAGTTTATGCATGATGCCAAGAATCATTAGTGAAATCAGGCCCTGAGAGGGTGGCTGCATGTTTAGCAAGGTGTTGTTACCGAGTTTGAGTTGCAGCGGGTCTACCAGTTTGGCTTGATGTGCATGTAAGTCAGCCAGCGTGATTGGTGAGCCCAGTGCTTGCAAGTCAGCGGCAATGTTTTGGGCTAGCTTGCCGCGATAGAAACTCTCGGTCCCCTCTTTGGCAATGGTCTTTAAGGTTTGCGCCAAGGCGGATTGCTTTAGGTGGCTAAAGGCTTCGGGTGCTGCCTGATTGACTAAAAAAGTGTCAGCAAACCCGGGCTGATCTTTGAGTTCAGTGAGCTTTATTGCCGTGAGTTGCGACTGACTTGGGGTCACGGCGATGCCAGCCTCGGCGTAGTGAATGGCATCAGCCAATAAGCGTGACAGAGGGAGCCGCCCACCGGCTGATTTGGCGAGTTCGTCGGCTTTGCCCCAGCCTGAGATGGTGCCAGCCACGGTCAACGCAGCCATGGGCCCCCGAAATGGAATCTGACCAGTGACGCCGTGTTTGGCATACCAGTCGATGCTGGCCGCCCGCGCACTTTTGCCGGCTGCATCAATGCCGCCAGGCGCAAAGCCCGGGCGACTAATGACCCAGAAGCCATCGCCACCGATGGAGTTCATGTGTGGGTAAACCACTGCAATGGTGGCGGCCGCTGCGATCATGGCTTCCAGGGCGTTGCCGCCTTCGCGCATGACATCGAGCGCAGACTGTGCAGCCAGGCTATGGGGTGCAACGGCGATGCCGCGGGTGGCCAGGGTAGAGTTCAGCATGGTGAGCCTTTGACTTTTAAATCATTGAACGTATTGGTGTAGTTCTAACTCACCAACCGATGGCTTTGGGCAACCAGAGTGCCAGTCCCGGGAAATACACCACCAGTGCCAGGGCCACCCCCTGCATCAGGATAAAGGGAATCACCCCCTTGTAGATGGCGGTGATGGGCACATCGGGCGGCGCCACCCCTTTTAAGTAAAAGAGTGCCCAGCCAAACGGGGGCGTCAGAAAGGACGACTGTAGGCACACGGTCACCATCACTGCAATCCAGACTGGGTCTGCACCCTGGGCGAGCAGCACAGGCAAAAAGAGCGGCACGGCGATGTAACTGATTTCAATCCATTCAATGAAAAATCCCAGCACAAAAATCAGAAACAGCATGAACCAGATATCGCTGTATAGGCCACCTGGCAACCATTCGAACATGTCTTCGATCAGCGCTTCGCCTTGCAGGCCTCGAAACGCCAGGGCAAAGACCTGCGCCATCATCAGGATGAACATCATCACGCCAGTCAACTTGGCAGTGTCAAATGTCACCGCTTTTAAGTTTTTCCAAGAAAAGCGGCCAGCGATGATCGTGAGTACGATTGCCCCGATGGCACCCATGGATGCCGCTTCAGTTGGCGCTGCCACGC
Source organism: uncultured Orrella sp. (assembly GCA_964558695.1). GTDB lineage: Bacteria > Pseudomonadota > Gammaproteobacteria > Burkholderiales > Burkholderiaceae_B > Algicoccus. The sequence continues at coordinate 26,284 of CAZLFB010000042.1, read as the reverse complement.
CACCCACGATTGACCCGAGTACGGCGACCACCAGCAAGATCGGCGGCACCACGACTTTCCAAAAACGAATCCAGAGCTCACCTGCAGCCACGGTGCTGCGCTCTTCTTTGGGCACGGGCGGCATGCTGTCGGGCTTGATCATGCCCCAGACCAGCAAAAAGATCACATACAGCGTGGCCAATACCAGCGCTGGCATGACAGCCGCGGCAAACAAAGTGCCAACGGAGGTCTGCATGATGTCTGAGAGCAGAATCAGAATCAGGCTTGGCGGGATGATCTGGCCCAAGGTGCCCGAGGCACAGATGGTGCCGCAGGCGATACTTTTGTCGTAGCCGCGTTTGAGCAAATTGGGCAGCGTGAGCATGCCCAGCGTAATCACCGTGGCCCCGACAATGCCCGTGGTGGCGCCCATCAGCGCACCAAAGAGCACGATGCCAATGGCCATGCCACCGCGCAAACCGCCCGCCATGTGGCCAATCACGTCGAGCAAGTCATCGGCAAGCTTGGATTTCTCGAGCGCCAAGCCCATAAAAATGAATAGCGGAATGGCCAGCCATTGATAGCCAGTGACTACGCCATAGATTCGGGCGGGCAAGAGGTTAAATAGCAATGTGCCAAAACCAAAATAACCAAACACAAAGCCACACACGGCCAGTGTGATGGCCACGGGGATGCCAATCATTAACAACACAAAAAAGCTCGCGAGCATTAAGAGTGCGAGCGTCTGCGGATCAAACATGAGGCGATGCTTCTGAGGGTTGGGTTGGAGAATGATGTTTGGTTGAGGGCTTGAGCACTCGAACCAATTCGGCCAAGGTCTGAACGGCCAGGAGTCCAAAGCCCAAGGGGATTAGCCCTTTGAGGAGCCAGCGATGGGCTAGCCCGCCTGGGTCTGGTGAGCCTTCGTCAATCACGTAAGACTGCTCGACGTAATGCAAGGACAGGTAGACAAACACCAGGCATACGGTGAGTGTCAAGAGCAGGGTTAATACATCGACTCGTTGGCGACCAATCCGGGTGTAGCGACCGTACAAGATGTCTACCCGAATCGGTTCGCTGTATTTGAGCGCGTAGCTCATGCCCAGCAAAATGAGCCCAGCCAGCAGATGCCATTCCAGTTCTTGGGCCCAGACTGAACCGATGCTTGCCCAGTAGCGCAAGATCACGTTGGCCGCCACCAGCAGCACGATAGCCAGCGCGAGCCAGTTGGCCGCGCGGCCGACCCAGTCGATCGCGCGTTCCAGCCGCCCAAGTACGCCTGACGCTTGAAGGGGGCTCTTTAGGCTCATGCTTTGGGCTGACGCACGGTGTCGTGATAGGCGCCTTCACTGTAGGCAGCCCAAACGTCATACTTGCCCTTAAATGCAAAGTAGGAGTCCTGAACCTTCTTGGTTAACGGATCCGCAGCCGAAGCCTGATCGAGCACCTTCATGGTCTCGGTGCGCAACGCTTGCACAATGGGGTCGGGTAGCGGTTGAGCAATCACACCCAGGTCGTTGACCAGTTCCTGCATGGCCACGGAGTTGGCGCGCTGACACCAGGCTTCGCCAATGACGTTGCAGGCGGCCGAGGCGTTTTTGACGATATCCTGCAGGTTTGGTGGCAGCGTCGCCCAGGCTTTTTTGTTGATCAATAGTTCGGACGTGGTGGCGGGCTCGTGCCAACCGGTTGTGTAGTAGTACTTGGCTGCTTTATACAAACCAAGGCGCTTATCCTGGTAGGGGCCCACGAATTCGGCTGCATCGATCACGCCGCGTTCAAGCGCCGGGAAGATTTCACCGCCTGGCAGAACTTTCACATCCACACCCAGGCTAGCCAGCACTTTGCCGGCCAAGCCTGGGACGCGCATTTTTAGCCCCTTTAAATCATCCAGCGTCTTGATCTCTTTTTTAAACCAACCCGTCATTTGCACGCCGGTGTTGCCGCAGGGCATCGCCACCAGGCCAAACGGGTCGTAGACTTCATTCCACAGATCAATGCCGCCACCGTCATACAACCAGCCGTTCATGCCCTGGTAGTTCAGGCCAAACGGCACTGCCGTGAAATATTGAGCGGCGAAGGTTTTACCGGTCCAGAAGTAACTGTTTGCATGGTTCATCTCGATCGTGCCGGAGCGCACCGCATCGAACCCCTCAAATGCTGGGATGAGTTCGCCTGCGCCAAACACTTGAATCTTGAGCTGACCGTTCGACATCTCAGCGATTCGCTTGGCCAGATCCGTGGCGCTGCCTGGTCCATCCATGTAGAACGGCGCACCCTTCGGGTAGGCACTGGTCATTTTCCAGTTGAAGGTCTGATTGGCGCGTGCCACAGAAGGCACGGCAATGGCAGCAGCCGATAGGCCAGCCCCGGTAGTGGCGGCCAGAAATGAACGGCGAGTCTTTTGCATGGCGGTTCCTTTTTAAAAGAGGTGAGACTGCAAGGCATCAAGCAAGTCTCGTGCCAGCCAGACCATGTGCGTATTGGTTTGGGTAATTGCTGCGATGCGCCAAACTGGGGATTGACTGCGTGCAGGCAGGGCTTAACTGGTGCGATAGCCGGGTAAGGTCAAAATTGCTTAGTGTTTTGAGTCATGCCGCCTGAATCGGTGCGGTCCGATCGAGCATGGTGGCAATTCGCGCTAGCATGGCGCAGCGGTGATGCTGTACTAACCATTTGGAAACACTAGCCATGCTTAAAAAACTGTCTGTTGCTGTTGCAGTGCTCGGTGCCGCCTATGTTGGTGGCAGTTACTACGTTGGATACAAGGCCGAGCAGCAGTTGCTTGCCATGATGAACAACGCGCAGGCGCGCGCTGGCGATGAGCTCGTGTGGCAGAAGGTTGATATGCGCCATGGCGTGTTTACCTCGACGGGTTCCATGGTGCTGGTGTTGGAACAAGTGCGCCTGAATAATACCGAGCCTGTCCAGGCGCGCATTGACTACACCATTCATCACCATCTGCATTGGGCTCGCGTGGCACATTTTGTGTGGTCAGTTAGTCCTGATGAGGCACTTTCAAAAACGCTGGAGTCGTTTTACCCGACCGCGCCGAGTCTGACCGGTGATGGCATGCTGGATTGGTCGGGTGTGGCCACAAGCTCGATTTCTTTTCCTGGTATTGACAATGCTAAAGCCGATAACGGTCTGTTGCACGGTCTGTTGTCGGTTGCACCGCTGGCAGGCAGTATCACCGCCGGCAATAACGCGTTTGATTTGAAGCTTGGCGTGGCAGATCTAACGCTAACCGACCCGGGTAGTCCTGAGCGCATGCAGCTAAAGGACCTGGGCTACGAGGCGCGGTCGGCTGACGTGTCCAGCGGTTCAGTGGCCGTGACTTTTTTGCTGGGCGATGCGCTACTCGTTGATGAGGATGGCGCCGCTGATGCCATGTCTGGCTATCGCTGGCACTCTGATGTGGTCTATCAAAACGATATCTTGAGTTTTGAGACACAAAAGACGATTGCGTCAGTCACCGCAATGGGTAGCCAAGCCAGTCAGGTCGATGTGCAAATCGGCATTGATGGCTTGCATCGCCAGGACATTGAAGCCGCGCTGTCTCTTTATAACGAGGTCGATGGCCAATGGCTCATGATGAACGACGAGCAGCTTTTGCAAGCGCAGCAGTTGGTCTTGAGCATGCTTGAACGCGGTGTGTCAGTACGCGCGCCTGCCATCAAAGCTGACATCAAACTATTGGGTGATGACACGGCCCAAGTCGTGGGTCTGGAGGGTTTTAGTTTCAGTGCGCAAATCACGGACCCTGAGCAGGCTGTCGGGCGCGTGAAGGCAACACTGGGTGCGCTAAAAGTTCCAGAGATTTTGCAGGACTTTGTGCCCGCCGTTGAGGGCTTTGAGTTTGAGCTGGCCAATACCGTGGTTGATGAACGAATTGATCTCACCCTTAAAAAGTCGCTCGGCCGACTGACGCAAGACCAGGCGTCGGTTCGCGATGTTGCGCTTGAGCTGCAACTAAAGGGCCTAACGCCAGAGTCTTTGGTGGCATTGATTGAGATCGTCAATGACGTTGGGGGCGACATGTCACAGGTCTCGATCGAACAACAAGCAGTAGTTGCTGGCATCATTGAAGATGCTGCGACTTACGGTCTGATGGTTGAGTTGCCAGTGCTCAAAGGCACGGTGGATTCGGGCGCGGGCCAGCCTGATTCAATTGCGCTTGAAGGTTTAAGCCTTCAAGCCAAGCTCGACGATGTGGACACGGGCGCGGGCAAAGCCAGCTTTGAACTCAAGCAGCTCGCCGCCACGGGTCCGGGTATGGCCGATATCCCTTCGCTAAAAAACTACCGGATCGCTGCCAGCAACCAGGTGATGGATGGTAAAGCGGATTATCAAATTGAAAAGTCCGTTGAGTCACTCGATAGTTCGGTACTCAAGATCGGACCGTCTGCTGTCGCGGTGCGCCTGACTGGTTTGTATGCCCAGGATCTGCAGACGCTATCAGCATTTGCGCCTTTGCTTGAGCAGGGCTTGACCGAAGAGCAATACCAGGAGCTTCTCGAGGTCCTTGGTCGTGCCTTGTCCAGCGGTTTTGAGATTTCAATACCAAAGCTTGAACTGGCAGTCGATGAGGCGCGGGTCAATGGGCAGGCAGCTGGCTCGCTGGCAGGGCTGGGCGATTCACCGCTGGCAAGTTTTGATTTAGGGCGAGCCGCACAAATACAAGCGCAAATTGATGTCACTGGTCAAAGCGTTTGGCTTGATCCATTCGTACAGCAAGGCCTGGCCATGGGTTTGTTGGCTGCTGATGGCAACAAGGTGCAAGGTCAATATCAATTCAAGGATGGCCAGTTGCGACTGAACGGCACCGTGATTGCAGTCAATGAGTTCGTGCTGGCGGCCAATCTATTGGTGCAGCAACTTTTGGCGCAAGCTCAAACAGCGAAGAATTAGTCCGATGCACCCCAGTTTGCGGCGATATCCTGCCAGTCAGCCAGTGCGGCAGGATATCGACGGTGATACTGGGGTTGTTTCAATTCTGGGGGCATTCTCCCGGTGACGTCGCTGATGGCGTGGGCGTTTCATTGAGCGTTGATCATCCGCAATTGCGACTAGTTCATGTGCATGGCATCAGTCGAGTGCAAAACTCAACTGGTACTTCTTCTCGTTGCAACCACTGCAGTGCAATCGGCCAGAGCGTTGGTTCGAACCGATCATGAAAAAATCCGAAGTGGCCGATCTCGGAAACACGGATGTCTTCGGGCGTGATGCGCAAATGGTGCTTCGGACTTTGCCTGAAATGGGCAAGCAAACGATCGATCGCGGCCACGGTGCCATAGGGGTCGTCAGTAACACTGAGTGCCAGGGTGGGGGCAGTGACCTGCGCAAACCGGGCTCTAAGGGCATCGCACTGTGCAGCGGTCAGTTCTCTGGAGCCCTTTGATGTGCGAGTGGCCAGATACGTGTCGATAAAGTCAGCATGGGGGGCGGTCCAATCACGAACAACACCCGCCGGTGTGTCTTCGAGCCATCCTAGTCGCTTGCCGGGGAAGTAACCGAATAGTCGAGTTAATGCTGGCATCACCATGTGCCAGCGCCATCGCATGGCCCATCGATGTGAGGCCAGGTAGTCTGGCCAATAAGCGTGCTGCGCACCCATGGTAAAGATGCGCGAGAGTCGATGATTCGAGGGTGCCAAGCCAATGAGCACGCCGCCAATGCTGTGGCCAACCGCATGGATCTGACTATTTGGAAAGCGTCTGCCAGCTTGCTGGAGCACTGCCTCAAAGTCGAGCTCGCCCCAGTCCAGCCACCCAGCTTGCAGTTGTTTGAGCGAACCATGGCGCGACAAACCAATGCCGCGGTAGTCATACGTGATGATATGAAAGCCGTGGCGGTGCAAATAGTTGGCAAAGCGGGCGTAATAGCGACTAGCGACCGAGGTCGCTGCGTTGATCACAACCAACGGCGCGTTGTACCGCGCATGGCTCCAACAATGGCCACCCAGTGGATAGCTGTCTGGCGCGGTGATGGTGATGGCTTGCGGCATGATGCCGCAAGCTTAGTGCAAATTTTTGGTGAAGACCAAGTCTTACCCAAATGCCGCGAAGAATGCGATGCCAAGACCAAACGAGAGCAACACGGTGCCAGGCAATGTGGTCACCCAAGTCATGGCAATACGCCCCAGCGTATGCATGTTGACGTGTTGATGGGGGGTGGCGGCGACCGAGCCAATCACCGAGGATGACAGCACGTGCGTGGTACTGACTGGTAAGCCCCCAGCATCAGCCAAGCCAATGCTGATGACAGCTGACAACTGGGCTGCCGTACCCTGTCCCGGGTTCATACGGGAACTGCCCATTTTTTCTCCGAGGGTCGTGACAATGCGGCGGTACCCAATGGCTGTGCCGCCACCCAGGGCAAGTGCCGAGAGCAAGATAATCCAGAATGGCACATGCTCCACAAAATCGCGTAACAGGGTGTGGGCGTACTGCAGTTGCTGCAACTGTTCGGCACTGAGCTTAGCTGTTGCGGTTTGGTCCTTAAGCGCCTTGGTTACCGATGTGTGCAATCCGAGAATCTCAGCACGCGTGACCACTGCCGTTTGATCGGTGCCACCAGGCTTATGCTGGTTGCCGTTCAGATGTGCCGAGAGACTGCTTGCCGTGTCAGTCAGATGGGTATTGCCCATGGCCCGACCGATGCCCTCAACGTTCGTGACGACTTGTTTCATGTCGCTGTAGTCACGGTCGCTCAAGCGGTCGGGATCCAAACCGTACATCGCTGGGAACAAGCCGAACATGACGATCATCATGAGGCCAATGCTCTTTTGTCCGTCGTTTGAACCGTGCATCAGGCTCACACCAGCGGCGCCCGCGATCAACACGCCTCGGATGCCCTTGGTTGGTTTTTTGTCGGCTTCTACAGGGGTATACAGGTTCGGATCTTTAATAGTGGCGCGGAATATCTTCAGCAGTAAGTATCCAAGCAAAAACCCAACAATGGGTGACACGATCAAGGCGATCATGATTTTTTCGCCTTGTAGCCAGTTGATTTGGCCTGCCATTGACTGCCCATGCAGGAACGCGTCAGCCATGGCTGCGCCAATGATTGAACCAATGTAAGCATGGGTGGTTGAGTTGGGAATGCCCAGCCACCAGGTACCAAAGTTCCAAATGACCGCAGCCACGATCATGGCAGCAAACAGGGCAGCTTCACCCTGTGTATTGATGCCTGCTACCAGTCCCTCTGGCAGAAGGTAAACGAGGCTGAAAGCCACCGCCGTGCCACCGATTAGAACGCCGAGAAAGTTAAAAAAGGCCGCCAACACCACCGCCTGCGTGGGCGTTAGCGCATTGGCATAAATGACCGTGGCGATGGCGTTAGCGGCATCGTGAAATCCATTGATTGCTTCTTGAAAAACAATCAATACAAACACCACGATCAGCATGATCATGGTTAGTGAACCAATTTGCGGAATGACGTGATCCATGAGAGCTGCTCCGGTTAGCCAATGGCAAGAATGGATCGAGCAGGCTTGCGCGTAGCTCGTCTACCGATACCCGTGACGAAAGAGTCAATCAGGTCACTTTGAAGTCCACCGCCCACCACGACCAAAGAAATGTCGCGCTCATCGCAGATGGCATCGATGAGTTTTGGGGTCAGGCGTGCATCGTTATTTAGTGTCAGGTCCTGAGCTTCAATGCCGTGAGTCCTCAGGTAATGTACGGCTACTTCGCTACCCGGGCTAAGGTAATCCTCATCGGAGACACTCAGCAGCGTGACCTTGTCGGCCAGAGTCAGCATCGGCAAGGCACTGGCCAGCGCACGGGCGTGTGGCGTGTCAGCTCGCCAAACCATCAGCACATGTTTGAAGTCACCGATGCGCTTTGCTTCAGGTAACAAGAGTAAGGGACGGGCTGAGTCGGCGATGACATCGAGCACAGCGGTTTTGTAGTAGTGCAGATTCACCCATGCGGGGTGTGCCATCACGGCTAGATCGCTGGCCCACACCATCGTTGCAAACTCACGTGCCAAGTCCTTAAGTGGGTTGTGATAGTGACTGGCTACAGTTGGGAAGTCTGTTTGTGCAATCTCAAATGAGTTTCGAGCCGTTTGGTCAAATTCCGCAATCGTTTTTTCTGCTTGCGCCACGAAACGCTGAAACGTCTCACCCAAAAAGCCGCTGGCCAGCAGCAATTGTGGATCATCAGGAACGGGTCGTATCAAGTAGGCGTCTAGACTGGCACCGATCCGCTGCGCCAATCGCATGGCTTGATGCATGGTGATTGCGTCATACTTGCTACCAGATAGCCCGACGGCCATTTGCCTGATGGATGTTTGCATACGATTATCCTAATTAAACCTGTCTGCGTTAAAAATGCCTGGTCGTAACAGTGTCAAAAACCCGGGGTTTCCCCTCGTGTTTGTCCGTGTACCTCGATGCACCAGAAACAGGGTGCGTTTTTATCGAGCAGGTTTCGGTGCCACTGAGCTAGATCGCATTATTCCGCCGTGACATGACAAATTAGAGAACACTGCGTTAATTTTTAGTTTCAAGGACGAGCGCAGGGTGTCGATCCCCGTTCACATATTTTTTGTCCGTGGTTCGGCTGGCCTGTCTTGGGACGGTACGTGGCCCAATGATCCTCCGTAGGCGCCAGACATCCTGTCCAACCCATTCAGACCCAGGCGTTTCGGCGTTACCCGAGCGGTGCGAATCGATTGGCCGAATGATGGGCTCAATCAACGGTCAAAATAATGTCGGGCTCAGTGCGGTGATTCCAGGCTGGTTCGTTGCACGGCACGGATCGAACTGAAAGCGTTGACCAGGCGTGGGATTAACGTTCAAAGCCCCCAAATATCATGTCTGGTGCGCTTAGGTTGTGGCGTGATGGCAGATAGCGGCCAGCCCAAAGCTCCTGCACGTTGGCACCTTTGAACTGCATGATGTTTTCTTCTTGCCAACCCGGTGCGCCTGCCGCACGCCAAGCAACGTCTGCCACATCCGCGTTGTGACGGGTGACGTACATGGAGCGCAGTGAAGCAAACGGGAGATTGCGGGGCACATCGCTGACTTCGGCTTCTAGTTTCATGTGCTCGCGGTTGATTTCACCGATCCGCAGCTGTCCTTGGCCACCCGCTTTGTACTTCATGACAAACTCACGTCGCTCTGGCACGAACTCAATTGACGCTAATGCCACCACTGGGCGTTCGAGCATCTCGACTGGCCCGACTAGGAACGACGATCCATAGGCCGTCCATCGAGAGCTGCCAAACGCCAAGGGGCGGGCTCGCCAGTAACCGTCTGGCGGGTAAAGTACGAGCACCTCTTCAGCCCGCTCGTCATGTCGTATCCAGACTTGCAGCATATGCAGCCCCTCCACCGTCTGGTTACCCACTTTGACAGGCACGTCATTGGGCCGCCAAAACGAGGCAAAGGTAAACCCTGTGATCCACAAGTCAGCCGATTCGTAGAAGGTGATTTTTTTGGGTTGGTCAGCCGCAAATACCGGATCCTGGCTCATGTCGCAAGACGTGAAGTCAGGTGCATCCCGGTCAACCACAATCATGTTGACGTAAGTCGGGTGTACCGCCTGGATCTGGAATTTGCCAACGTCGGCTGATGAGAAAGTCAGCTCAATATTGTCTTTTTCTGCACAGAGCACTGGTTCACTGCGGTTCTGTACTTGGACCGATAGCGGTTGCGCCTGAGTCGCAAACCCTAGTGTTAAAAGTGATAAAAACAGCGGGATCAGGGGTTTGGTGATGCGGCGCATGGTCTGAATCTGAATAGGTTGGGTGGTTGTGGCTTAGGTTTGGGCTAGGTGCTTGGGTCAGTCTCGTGGGTTTGTCCGTTACTGCGACACGCGACCGGCAAGCTTCATCCATATGATACTGCCCGCTGCGCTGTTTGACGCAACATCGATCCGCTGGTTTAATCAATCTGCCTCTAAAAGGGAGTAGCTGCACCAATCGGCTGGTCGATCGACAGCCTTTTGCGTGACGCGGTGTCGTCAAGACGACGGTGACTGAAATGGCATTCGGTCACGTCCGGTTCCGCGAGCTGATACTGCACCTACTTTGTGGTGTATTTCAGTCAGCAAGACTGGTGAGTGCCTGTAAAAACCAATAACAATTAGCCGAAATTCGCCCATTCGGCCCTAAAAGGCATGTCTTCATGATTTCTGTTGGAACCCCGGTTTTATGGATGCTGTTCGTGGCATTCGTGTTTGTGGCGCTGTTGATCGACTTTTTTGCGATGAGTAAGCAAGGCGCGCACACGGTCTCCATGCGAGAGGCCGTGATTTGGTCCCTCATCTGGGTGGCGGTCTCATTTGTCTTCGTGGCTTGGCTGTGGTGGTATCTAGGCGGGCTAGGTGATGATCCAGCCAGTAAGACGCTGGCCAATGTCAAGGCGATCGAATTCATTACGGGCTATGTTGTCGAAAAAGCCCTGGCGGTGGACAACATCTTTGTGTTTCTGATGCTGTTTACGTATTTCGCGGTCCCGCCGGCCTACCAAAAACGTGTGCTGATGATTGGCATCATTGGGGCGCTGGTACTGCGGGCCATCATGATTTTGGTTGGTGCCTGGCTGGTCAATGAGTTCCATTGGGTCATGTATGTCTTTGGTGCTTTCCTGGTGTTTACCGGTGTCAAGATGTGGCTGGCCACCGGCGAGGAGCCAGATCTAGACAACAACCCAGCGCTCAAGTGGATTAACCGGCGGTTTAAGATTTCACCGACCTACGATGGCGAGAAATTTTTCACCGTCCACAACGGTATCAAGATGGCAACGCCCATGCTGGTCGTGATTGCATTGATCGGCATCGTGGATGTGATTTTTGCGGTGGATTCGATCCCGGCTATTTTTGCGATCACCACCGATCCATTCATCGTGCTGACATCCAACGTGTTTGCCATCTTGGGCTTAAGAGCCATGTATTTCGTGCTAGCCAGCATGCATGAACGCTTCCATTTGTTGTCGTATGGCTTGGCCATCGTGTTGGTCTTTATTGGCGCCAAGATGCTTCTGATTGATATCTACAAGATCCCAGTTGCTTGGTCCTTGGGCTTCACGGTCACCGTGTTGGCGGTCACGATGATCCTGTCGCTGCGCATCCCGCCTCGGGCAGGGCACACGGGTACGGCCTTCCCGTTCTCAGCCAAAGGAAAGGATGATGAGTCTGATGAAAAGCAGTAGGGCAGCCCGATTGGCCCCAAAGACATCAAGAGCGTACTAGGTCAGGTGTTATGAAATGAACAAAGACCAGGTTCTGGCGCGCATTTTTGATGTGTCCAACTATCTAATAGAAGAAGCCGACATCGCAGCCTATCTGCGCGCTGCCCGTGAGGATGGGGATCCGTTGATGCTGACAGCTGCCTTGAGCGATGTTGCTAAATCTAGGGGCATGAGTCAGTTGGCCAAAGATGGTGGCTTGTCACCTCAGAGCCCCTACAAAGGCGTAGAGTAAGCAGCGACTTGAAGATCTTGTAACTGCCGTTTTGGGTTTTGACGCCAAACTTATTATCGGAGAAAGGGCATGACTCAAATGAAGCTTTATCACTCACCTAACTCACCTTATGCACGCAAGGTTCGAGTGCTTGCTATTGAACGTGGGATCAGCGATCAGATCGAGCTGATTGAAGTCAGCACGGCCGATCTGAATGGCCCGTTGATGGCAGTCAACCCCTTGGGCAAAGTCCCGGCCCTTGAAACGGCTGATGATGGCATCATTCATGATTCGCCCTTGATCTGTGAGTATCTGGACGGTTACATTTCCAGCGCTTCGCGTGCAGGCAAAGTGAGCGAACTCGATGACAAGCGCCTTGCAGCCACCGCGCAAGGGATACTCGATGCTGGTTATACGGCGCGCATGGAAAAAACCCGCCCTGAACACCTGCAGTGGTTAGACTGGAAAGACAAGCAGTTTGGCAAAATCAACCGCACACTCGACCAGTTGGAAATGACTGCCCAGCAACTGCCAGCAGAACCAACCATTGGTGCCATCGCGCTGGCTTGCACGCTGGAATGGCTCGCGTTTCGCCATCCCGAAGGACAATGGCTGGCCTCACGCCCACAACTGGCTCACTGGGCCAACGAGTTTGCTAAACGCCCATCCATGCAGTCAACCCAGCCAGCTTAACGGATGTCACCTTGCCGCTTGTAACCGGATCGATTTTTCCAGGGTCTGGTCGCCGCGGCGTATTTTGAGTTTGACTGTCTGACCAGGCTTGAACGAGTCGAGTGTGGAGAGCAGTTTGGCCACATTCGGCACCGGTTGGTTATTAATCGACAGGATGATGTCGCCGGGCGTAATAGCGCCCGCGCGATCGCGGGTGGGGCCTTCAAGTCCGGCTTGGGCAGCACCGGAGTTGGGTCTCACACCCAGAATAAACACGCCTTCGGTGCCCAGTGCACTGACCAGACGGCGATTGATCTGATCATCGATTTCAATGCCTAAAACAGGCGGGTTGTACTGACCTGTATTAATCAGTTGTGGCACCACGCGGGCAACGGTATCCACCGGCACTGCAAAGCCAATGCCAGCAGATGCACCCGAGGGACTGTAGATGGCGGTGTTAATGCCGATGAGTCTGCCGCGTGAATCCAGTAGCGGTCCACCGGAGTTGCCTGGATTGATGGCTGCGTCTGTCTGGATTAGGTCTTCAATGATGCGCGCGCCGTTTTCGTTGGGCAATGATCGGTTCAGTGCAGAGATGACGCCGGTGGTGAGCGTCCAGTCCAAGCCAAATGGGTTGCCAATGGCAAAGACATGCTGACCGACCCTGAGGTTGTTGCTCGTGCCCAAAGGCACCGGCGTGGGGCGCTTGAAGTCGGTGTCGATCTTGAGCACGGCCAGATCATGGGCAGGGCTTGCGCCGACGAGCTTTGCCGGATACTCGCGACCATCTGCGACCGTGACAGTGGCTTGTGACGCGCCTTGGATCACGTGAAAATTCGTCACCACATGACCTTTGTCATCCCAAAGGAAACCCGATCCCGAGCCTCTTGGGATGGTGGTTAGGTTGCGCGTCCACGCGTCACGCACGGTGCGACTGGTGCTTAAAAACACCACCGAATCGCGTGAACGCTCAAATAGGGCAATGAGCGCTTTCTCGTAAGCGACAAGCGCCTCAAACTGTGCCAATGCCGGCGTGCTGGGCAATAGCAAACACAGCGTGAGAGCTAAAAAGAGGCGCCGAATCATCGTGCCGGACTCATCGATTCATATCAGGACGTGCGTGCTGGCTTGCCATTGCGGTTGCCACTGAGGCCCACGTAGGTGTAGAGCGCGCACATCATGCGGTTTAAGTCGTTTTGATCTTTCAGTGGCAAGTCCGACAAGCGCAGTTGTTCAGGGTAGTAGTAGGCCATCAGTTGCATGTCGCTTTGCCCCGGCACACCACCGCTGACTTGCACCACGATGTAGTCAATGGGTTTGCCGCCGCACATGAAGTTGCCATTGAGCAGTTCGGGGTTGAGCTTGGTGGTCACCCGAAACAGTGTTTGACCGGTTTGGGCATCATGCTCAAGTGGCTCAAGATCGAGCGATGCCTGGTTGGCAAACGTGAGCTTGGTGTCGGTTAAGGTAATGTCACCGGTAACGCCATAGGCCGTCCGACTTAAAGCTCCCCAGTGGGTAGGGTTTGCGAAGACAGAGATTTTCTCTGCAGGCGCCGTGTGCAGTGTCGGTGCGCACCCGACCAAGGCAACGGAAACAATCAATGCTGAAAAGATTTTGATCGTGAATGGTGTTTGCATGGTTGCCTGGACCTGTTCGATGGTTTGGTTGAGCCGCTATTTGGCAGGTGGAAACGGCACCTTAGCCCACTACAACCGCTAAATACTGAAGCACAAGCCGAAAGTTTAGTGCAATCAAGCTTAGTGCAATCAAGTTTAGGCGCGTCGTTACGGGTCTGGTTGGGGGTGGCAGCCCATTGAGTGTAAAGCCATCCAAGCTAGCGTTTTTTGAGTACGTAGACGGTCGCTTTTAGATCAATGTCAGGCAGATGCTCGCCATGCTCGCATTCAAGCAAGTCGACGGTGCCAGAGATCACTGCGTCGGCAATCATTGCCTCAAACCGAGGGTCTTGCAGGGTGTGATCGTTCAGTGATACACAGAAGATTCCGCCAAGTGGCAGATGGTCAATGGCCATCGTTAGGCACTCGATCGGGGCTGCCCCCGCACCAATGGCGCCCACAGCAACAATGGCCTGATGGTCTTCGCTCACGGCCTCAAATGGTGCCTCGGCAGAGCAGGGCGCTACGCTGCGATATACGCTCTTGGCGAGGGCTTTGCGTAACATTTTCTCTGACAGATCCACGCCGTCGATGCACGTAAAGCCAGCTTGGCGTAGTGCTTGACCGGATAGTCCGGTGCCACAAGCAAAGTCCAGAATCGGTGCGTGCTTGTCCCTAAGGTGACGCGCCAGCGCCAGCGCAACACGAGTCGGTGTGCGGTAGCCTTGTTCTTCAATGTCTTGGTCATATTGGTCAGCCCACTGATCGTAAGCATCACGCATGGGCTTGCCCGAGGCAACGTCGTAGATGTCATCGAGAAATTTGCGCTTGCGTTGCTCTGTCATGCCGACTTCCTGTGTTGCTTGGGAATAAGCTCACCTTAGCAAGGTATGCGATGCATGTCAGTGACAACCATGACAGTGGTGATGGTTATGACGGTGATTATGGCGGTGATTATGGCCTTGCCGCCGGGTGCAAGCGTCCAGGTGAACCGTTGGAGAGTCGCGCGGTGAATGAATCGTGACTATTTGGTGAATCGTGACGAGGTTGGTCCTTGCCCAAACCGCTGACGGAACCGCTGTTCAAATAATGGCCACGCGTCAGGGTTAACTAGTCGTGGCGGTCGTTGGCCCGTGGCAAACAGCTCACACAACTGCTCGGCCGCCATGCGGGCGGCGTTGCGTCTGGCTTCATGGGTCACGCCAGCTGTGTGGTAAGTGGCCACCACGTTCTCCATGGTCAGAAGAGGATTGTCTGATGCCGGCGGTTCAATCGTCCAGACATCAAGCCCGGCACCAGATAAATGACCCGCTTTTAACGCATCCGCCAGTGCTCGCTCGTCATGGATACCGCCACGCGCCGTCGACAAAAATATGGCCCCGGGTTTCATTTGCGCGAACCGCTGCACGTCAAAGAGGTTTAGCGTCTCGCTGTTTCGCGGGCAGTGTAGTGTGATGATGTCGCTTTGCTCAACGAGTGCATCAAGATCAACCGGCTCAACCCCGCGGCGAATCAGTTCCGCTGGTTCGATATGTGGGTCACATCCAAGCACACGCAACCCGAACACCTTGGCAATCTCACTCACGCGAGTGCCAATGTTTCCAACGCCCACAATGCCCAGCGTTCGTCCCTTTAGCTCATGGCCCATCAGGTCTTCGCGGCTGGTGTGGCGAGCACTACGCATCACTCGCTCCGATTCGCCCACACGGTGTGTCAGTGATAGCAGCAGGGCAAATGTGTGTTCAGCGACTGAGTTGGCGTTGCAGCCACTTTGGTTCAGCACGATCACGCCATGTTCGGTGCAAGCATTCACGTCAATTGGGTCGTAGCCTGCGCCCGAGCTTGAGATACACAAGAGTTCTGGGGCTTGCACGAGCAAATCGCGCGTGACCTGCCATTGGATCGGTACCTCATCTCGTGCAGCGCAGATGTGATACACATGGGCATTGGCCATGACTGACCAGGATTTGTCTGTCGGGTCATCAAAGCGGCAGATCGTTTGATTCATGCCGGGGTTGGCGTTCACGATTTGATCAAATGCCGGATCAAGCCAAAAATCAAATCGAATCAGTTGTGCTTGCATGTGTCTAGTCAACGCTGAAAAAGTCTCCGCTGAGCTTAGACGATATGCGCACAAACGAGCGAGTCTGGTGCCACATTTCATCTGACGCAATCGGGCTCTTTTGCGATTGTGGGATGTTGTGAGGTGTTGTGAGGTGCTGTGAGGTGCTGTGACTTGCACGTAGTGCGCAACTTCACTACGCTTGTCAGATCGCACGCTATCACGGTTGCTGGGCGTGATCAAATTTTGTACGGAATCCTGATATGCAAATTGACCTGCACACCCTGTCACCACAAGCCTTGACCCAAGCGATTGCCATGCTAGATGAGGAATGGATTTACGACGATCCTGCCATTGCGCCCGTTATCCCCGTTGTGTTGGGGCGAGGCGTGGGCCAGGACTGGCATAAGGCTGGCACGTTTCGGCATCATCTCATTGGCGTCACCCGAACCCTCACGCTCTGGCAGCAGCCCATCGAGGTTCGTTTGCTTGGGCTTTTGCACAGCGTGTATGGCAATGCCCATGTGGACTTGATGAAGTTTGACCCCAAATCTGAGCGCGGCCGTCTGGCTGAGCTCGTGGGTCAAGAGGTTGAACGGTTGATTTACACGTTTTGCACCATTTCCCGGGTTGAGTTTGTGCGCAACCTCTTTGCCGGCAAGGTGGCCGACGATGGCAGTGTCGCTTTGGATAACGGTGGCAAGCCGATGGTGCTCCCGGCCCGTGATGTGGCGATTTTTACCGTCATGACCATGGCAGACATCTGTGAGCAGTGGTATAGCTGGCAAGATGATATCTACTCGGGCTACCCGGATTACGAGTTCCTGTCTGGCAAGGTGCATTGGGCGGCCGGCCTGTGGCCAGGCCCCATGCGCCCCACGACCTATCGGGTCAGTCAAATGTCGCAGCTTGGACAGATCCTGCAGCACCCGGCCATCCAGGGCATTTTGCCCACACCACCCGTGTTCAATGACTGCCTAGCGCTTCTGAGTAGAGACAGCGAGGCTGCGGCCAGTGCGCTGTACTGGTCAGTTGTTCAACAAAACCAGCCTTTAGTTTCACCAGAGGCCACCCGCGCGACACTCAAGCATGCCATTAGCTTAAACCCCTGGGTGGCGGAGCCCTACATGCTTTTGGCGCAATTGCACCTGACATTTGATGAGTTCGATGAGGCACAGGCGGCCGCTGCCAGCGCGGTGCAATTGGCATCGATCTGGGGCAACAGTTGGGACAAGCGCATTGGCTGGGATGCCTGGATGGCCTGGGGCCGGATTCTGTTGCAGTCAGCTCAAAAGCGCACCTGGCCAAAAGATATCAACAAGATCAATAACCTCGCGCTTGATTTGGGGTGAGTGGTGGCCCTTGAGCAGCACTGGGTTTGCAAATCTAAGTTTCAAACTTAGATTTGCATTTTTCTTGGGTAACTAAAGGATTGCAGCGCTTTTTGGTGGTGGTAACAGCCGCTCACCGCCCAAATAACCCTTTGAGTGCATCGCCCAGACCCGGCACGACTTTGTTGATCTCCTCTTTTGCCTTGTCCCCGAGTTGCGACTTGGCCAGCTCAGCGGCTAGGCTACCCATATCCACGCTGTACTGTGGACTGTCAAACTTGCCAGAGATTTTGATGGGAATGGTCAGGCCTTTGAGTGCCGCCAGATCCTTGCCCCCTTGTCCCGTTGAGGACTCCACCACAGCGACCTTGGCCAGGTAATCAAGCGATGACTGCGGGATGTTGATCGTGCCCGCGCCTTCGAGCCTAAAAAGAGGTGCCTTGACATTTAAGTCCCGATTGGTGGCAATGCCCCTCTGAATCGTGGCTGAGGCCGTGAGCTCGGTAAATGCGGTTTGTCCGGAGCCCGCGCCTTGTTGCGCAGGCGCTTTGCCAAGCATGGTGCGCACATTGTTGATGATTGCACCAATGTCGATGCCTTTGATTGCGCCATCCTTTAAGTTGACGCTAACTTTGCCTGCGAGGTTTTGTTCGAGGGATTTGACTGTGGATCCTGCACTTTTCAAGTCAAGCACAAGCGCCCCATCGCCCGTGACTCTGGGCTCTTGGCCTAGGGCAGCAAGTAGCGTCTGAAGCTTGATGCCCGTGATGTTCTCTTGCAAAGCGAACTCGTTGGTGTTGGCATCCACGGTCAAGCTGCCGGCAAGTTTGCCACCGAACACTAGCGCGCTGTGGGGAGCCACGGACAGCTTTCCCTGATTCAAAGCCACATCGGCACGTAACTGATCAACCGATACGCCTTTGGAAAGCACTTTGCCCACTTGTAGCTTGCCTTTGATGTTGTGACCCTTCAAGGCGGATAAATCGATGGGGGCAGACGAGTTAGACGTGTTGGCAGCTCCAGCCTTTGCAACGCCAGCGTTGGTGCCTGAGGCAGCGGTGCTTCCCGCCGTATTTCTAGTGGTGTTCACATCAGCGCTTGCCGTTTTGCTTGCCACACCAAAGCGATCGAGCTTCAATTGATCCAGTGCCAAGTCAAAGGTCACCGCCGGTTTCGCAAAACCCGCCACGTTCATGCTCAGCTTCATGGGCGATCCATCCAATTGGCCAGACAGTTTAGTGACCAGGTTCTCGGTTTTTGTGTTCAGCGACAGATCACCCGAGGTCGCGATGGTCAGTGGCTCTTTCCCAAGCGCTGGGTTGGAAACAGAGGCATTGGTCGTGAGCTTGCTCAGCTTTAACTCTCCGTCTGCCAGTTGAAACGCTGGTAGTTTCAGATCCACGTTGGTGTGACTGTCGTTGCCTTTCATGGACAGTTTTGTTTCTGAGGCTGCTACAGACAACACGGTCTTAGTCATCTGTGCCTGGCGAGTCTTAGCCGTCAGCTCAAGCGTCTGGTTGGCAAGTTGGGCCCTCAGATGGGTGGTGAGCTCGTTGAGCGTGAAGGCATTGGCGCGGATGTCTGTCAGCAAATTCACTGACAGTGTGCTGTCGATGTTTTTGAAGTCTTGCCAGTTGCCAGTCACTTTGGCGGACAGTTTGTTTAGTTCCACTTTTTGCTTGGCCAGATCGAGTTTGTAATCGCTCTTGGCGCTTAACTTCACGTTAAGTTCAAGTGATTTTGATTGGGCGGCTGCAGCTAATTCCAGTGCGCCACTCGACTCGGGCGCGATCCGACCAGTTTGTAGATTCAAGTCTGAGACCTGTAAGTCCATGCCGCTTTGTAAGTCGACATATGAAAGCCTTGCCTTGGTTAGCGCAATCGAGGTGATGTCGAACTCAAATTGATTCGTTTGTGTCTCTGCAGCAGCACTTGATGGTGACTGGGTGGTGGCACTGTTTGCGCCCATTAGGTCTGCGAAATTGAATGCCCCAGCTTTGTCGCGGGTGATGTTGGCCCCAAGTCCGTCAATTTTGACGCCATCCACCAGTATCTGGCCAGATAACAGCGGAAGCAAGGCCACCGACAACTTGATGGAGTCGATGGTCACAAACGCTTGCTGCTTATCTTTTTCTGAAAGCGTGGCACGACCCGTTTCTGCGCCGATATTCGGAAACAGTGTCAGGTTAATGCTGCCCTCAATTTTGAGGGTTCGACCAGTGCGATCCAGAACCAGCTTTTCGATCTCTGGTTTGTAGCGATTGGCATCAAAGGTGGCGACAAAGATGGCCGCGGCTGCCACCACGATCACGATGATCCCGGTTACGGCAAGCAAGGTAATGCGCAATGCTTTCATGACGTGCTCCCGAGGTGCTTGTCTAGGTCGATCAGTTGACCGATGAAAATACGGACACTCGATTGTAAAACCCGAACACAATATGGCGGTTAATCACTCTTTGTGAGAGCTTGTGGCCGCATCTGAGCGTCGTCAATTCATGGCCATGCGGTTGGTGATATAAGATCTAATCTTGAGTGTTGTTGGTGTGAGTGTTGCAGTTGGTGGTATTGCGCCACACTGCTTCGAAAAGCTGTTTTGTCAAGGATGGTTCATGCGAAATGCAGAGGCTTTGAGCCGTGATGCTTTGCGGGTTGATTCTTTGAGGGCGGATCGTGCCTGGGTCGATGAGGCCGTGCGCAAAATTGAAGGCGACTACACGCGCACCGCAGACACGCATTTGATTACTCTTGAGTTGCAGCGATCTTTGGCGATTGATGGGGTGGATGTTTACTTTAAAGACGAGTCCACGCACCCCACGGGCAGTTTGAAGCACCGCCTTGGCAGATCGTTGTTGCTTTATGCCCTGTGTAATGGCTGGGTTGGACCCAAAACCACCTTGGTTGAAGCCTCCTCCGGGTCAACCGCCATCAGCGAGGCGTATTTCGCGCGGCTAATCGGCTTGTCGTTTATCGCTGTGGTGCCCGAGTCCACCGCCCAGTCCAAGTGCGATTTGATTCGTTTCTATGGCGGGCAGGTGCATTTGGTAAAGCGAGCCGATGAGGTCTATGAAGCCGCACGTGAGTTGGCCAAACAAACGGGTGGCCATTACATGGATCAGTTCACCTATGCCGAGCGAGCCACAGACTGGCGAGGCAACAACAACATTGCTGAGTCGGTGTTTGCGCAAATGGCCCATGAGCGCTATCCGGTGCCAAGCTGGGTGGTGGTCGGTGCCGGAACCGGTGGTACGTCGGCCACCTTTGGGCGATTTGTGCGTTACAAGCGCCTGCCCACCCAAGTGGCGGTGGTCGACCCGGAAAACTCCGTGTTTCATGACTACTTTCACGGGGGTGACCCAGCGGTGACTTCGGCTCATTCGAGCCGCATCGAGGGCATCGGCAGGCCTCGGGCTGAGCCCTCCTTCATTCGCCAAGTCGTTAGCGACGTTTTGCGTATCCGAGATCTTGATTCAATCGCGGCGATGCGTCTGATGTCTGAGTGGTTAGGTCGCCGGGTTGGTCCATCGACTGGCACGAATTTGGTGGGGGTATTGCAGTTGATGCGTCGCATGCAGGTCAACGGCGAGCAAGGCAGCATTGTTTCGCTGATATGCGATGGCGGCGACCGATATACCCATCTGTATAACAACGCATGGGTAGATGAACACATTGGCGTGGGCTTAGAACAACACCAAGCTGCGCTTCTGGCCTAGTGCCTGAGCCTCAGTAATATCCAATCTCAGCGACTTCAACATCGGCTTGATGATCTCGGCCGAATGCCACGATCGCAATCGACTTGATCTTGCCAGCCAGAGGCACATCACGCAGGAAGCTGCCAGATAAACCACCTGAGGGTTTGAAATTATCCCAGGCAAGTTTGATGTCTTGCCACTGATCGGTTACTTCAAACGCTGCTTGGTAATACTGCCAGGGCAACACCGTACCTGATGTTCTGACGTGCACAAAGTACGTTTGGTCATTGCCACGCGCTTTAAGCCAGATCCCTTGCGCTGACTCGGGCAGGGTGTTGGTGCTTGTCGTATCTAAAGGCATGCGGGCCTGAATAAAGCCGCCATTGTTCTCGGTGCTGACCTTGCCAGAGAGCTTCAGAAAGCCCTGGCCATCTTTCGATAAAAACTGCACATTGCCAGTCGAGACCCCACCCATGACCGTGTCAGCAATAAATTCCCAACGACTTTCGGGGAGATCACTGAAATCTTCCAGGACAACGGGTTGGGTGTCTGAGGCGAAAGTCATGGTGGCACTCATCAGAAAGAAGCACACAACAAAGATTAGCGTATGCAAAACGGTTTTCACGCCACAATGGTTGCGGTTTAGGGTGGCTTGTGATGCATGGAGGTGACTCATGGTTAGCCTATTCTGAAAGGTTGAGGCAGTTAGGAATGTTGCTTGGGCAAACCGCTGAATTCCCACTGTCGATAAAAAGCCAAAGGCTAGGTAAATCAAGCGCATGCATGACCCTTTAAGTTTGGCATGGTTTTGGGGATTTGGTTCACTTTTGGTCGTAAAGTCCGGGCATGCTTTATAAGCCCTTCATGGGTCAACCATCGGTCAATGAACGCTTGTGCATGAGAGCCGATTGGTTAAACTCGGTTTGCAGTGGCTGGTATTTGCATGTGATCCTGCTATTCGCATGTGCCGATTGATTTAGAACCCCTTGCGATCTAATGACCGTCGTTTTGATGGACTCCACCCTATCGGGTTGCCTGAGGAGCGAATGTCGAATGCTGAGCTTTTAAGATTTTGGAAATCACGTGCATAGACAATTCACTGGGCTCGGTGCAAAGGAGCAGGTCTCTTTTCTTTTGATGGCGTTGTGTATTTTGGCGGTCCCAACCGCTCAATCGCAAGTGCCACCGGTCAACGCCGGTTCATTATTACAAGAAGTCGAGCGCCAGCGCCCGGCGCCGGCTGCACCGCGTGAGGGCCCGGCGCTCAGTGTGCCGCCGTTACTTGAGCCGTCGGCCGCGCCCACGGCTGAGTTCACGGTGAGCCGTTTCGTCTTTACAGGCAATACCAAGGTTCGCAGTTCAACCTTAGAGGCTGCCTTAGCCAACTACCTGAACCGCCCGATTCAGTTCAAGGACTTGCAAGAAGCTACCAACGTGGTGGCCGATACCTATGCCAAAGAGGGTTGGTTGGCCAGAGCGTTTATTCCGCGCCAGGATATTACTGAGGGCACCGTCAAAATCCACATCATTGAAGCTGTCTATGGTGGCAGCAAGATCCAGGGCGAGTTTGGCCATGCGTCTAGCGTCTTGATTCAGGGCACGGTCGATGGTCAGAATGTCGAAGGGCAGGTGCTGTCACTCAAAGACGTGGAAAAAGGCCTGTTGCTGGCAGACGATCTGCCAGGCGTCTCAGTGGTAGGGTCGCTGACCGCTGGCGAGAACACGCAAGAGACCGATGTGCTGATCAACGTGGAAGACACGCCGTGGGTCACTGGTCGGGTGCAGGTCGATAACCAGGGCAACAAATCCACGGGCTATAACGAGGTCAGTCTGAACGCGGCGATCAATGGCTTGACGGGCAACGCCGATCAGCTGACGGCCTACGGACTTTACACCGAGGGTTTGTCGTTTGTGAGCGTGGGCTACAGCATTCCCTTGAACTACACCGGTCTTCGGGTTGGCGTTAATTACAGCACGCTGGGGTATCGCATTGTTGACGGCGATCTCTTTAGCTCGGCACAGACGCGCGGCTCTGGCTTTGCCAATACCTGGGGGGTTGAAGCGACCCAGCCGATTGTGCGGTCTCGCAACACCAATGTGTTTGCCCGACTGGGTTACACGAGCAAACTGTTTGACAACCGAATTGGCCAAGTGACCACCAGTAATTACACCGTCAATGTGGTGTCCTTGGGGATTACGGGCACCCATTTGGATAGTTTCGGCGGTGGTGGCTACACCACGCTGAGCCTGAACCCAAGTGTAGGGGATGTGGACTACGCCCGTTCACCAGACTATCAGCGCATCATTGAGGCCACGACTGAGTCAGAGGGCCAGTACGCAAAGTTGCGATACGGGCTGTCGCGCCAGCAGAATCTGCCAGCCAATTTCTCGCTTTACGCTAACGTTCGTGGTCAGGTGGCGAGCAAGAATCTGGACTCATCCGAGCGGTTCTATCTGGGTGGCCCCTATGGTGTTCGTGCGTATCCAAATAATGAAGGTGGGGGCGCTCAGGGTAATTTGCTCTCAGTGGAGCTGCGCTACAACGTCATCCCAGCGGTGCAAGTGGCTGCCTTCTACGATGTGGGTAACGTGCAGGTCAACAAGTTTAATGACCATATTGCGGCAGCGCAGCCAAACTATGGCACCCTGCAAGGTGCGGGCTTGAGCGTGTCCTGGAGTGGCCCTTACAACGTCATTGTCAACGCGACCTGGGCGATCCGCATTGGTGGCAATCCGTTCACCGACGATCCGTCGCAAAATCAAGACGGCAGCTCATCGTCAAACCGCTTCTGGCTCAATGCCAGCATTGGGTTCTAGTTCCCTTCTGTCCGACTCTGTCTCTTTCCAGCCGCTAAAGGCGCAGCGTGATCAACCCCAGCACGATCACGAAGGCGCCTGCCCATTGGCGAGGGGTCAATCGCTCTTTGAGTAGCCAAACCCCCAAAAGTGCAGCAAACAGCACCGAGGTCTCTCTGGTAGCCGACACCATGGCCATGGGCGCAGCAATTACCCCAGTCCAAATCACCAGGGCGGGCCGTATGTAGAGGTGGATTGCTGCCGCCGTGAACCCAGGCATTCCATGTTGCGTGTAACGCAGCAGCGCCCGAGACGGCGAGAAAGACTGGCAGTGGGTAGTCCACGTTGTTCTCAGCAGCAAGCGCAGTTGGTGTGGCGGGGGCATCGTTGGGCCCCAGTCGATGAGCCGATGGTAGCATGCAGGTATCGAAACCAGTTGCCAGTTCCATGCATGCCATCCTTGAGTTCGCCACATTAGATCAAGCGCCTTTTGAAGGTTTGGCCATGGGTGCCGCCAAAACCCCATTTGGGTCGGCTGTGATGGCTTGGGATCGCGTGGGCCTGCGCGAGGTCAGCCTGCATCATCATGCATCGGATGCCTTACGCGATTGGGTAGCCGGCGATCATCCGTTTAAGCGCGATGATCGCCAGGCACGCGATCTGTGGTCGCAGGCTGTTCAGGGTCTGCCGTTGGGCTTGCCGCTTGTGCTTTGTGGCACAGCGTTTCAGCGTAAGGTCTGGGTCGAGCTCATGAAGGTCGAGTCGGGACAGACCGTCTCCTATGGGCAGTTGGCGAGTCGGCTCGGCAAGCCCTTGGCTGCCAGAGCGGTGGGTAGTGCCGTGGGCGCCAATCGACTGGGATTTGTTGTGCCATGCCATCGTGTGGTCAGGCAAGATGGCGTGATGGGCCAGTTCCGGTGGGGTCCTGAACTCAAAGCCAAACTGCTGGTGTGGGAGTCACCACTGTCCCATGAGTAAGCGCGATCATGGCAGAACCCGCCAGCATCAACACACGAAACCTAGGCGTGGTCTCGGTGGCTGGATTTGGCGTTTACTGGTTTGGCTGGTGGTGGCGGTGCTCCTGTATCAGGCTTATTTGTTCTCTAGTGTGCTCTGGTATCGCTGGTTCAACCCGCAAGAGACTGCTTTCATGGCCGATGAGCAAGCTCGATTGAGTCGATTGGATCCGCCGAGGATGATCGAGCAAACGTGGGTGCCGTTTGATCAGATTTCGCGCTATGCCAAGCGAGCCGTGATTGCGTCGGAGGACACGGGGTTTGTGGATCACGGTGGTGTGGAATGGCAGGCGATTGAGCAAGCGGCCCGTGCCAATTTTGAGTCGGGTCAAATCAGACGGGGTGGATCGACCATCACGATGCAAGTCGCTAAAAATCTATACCTGTCCTCAGACAGAAGCTATATCCGCAAGGCGCAAGAACTGGTCATCGCGCTCATGATTGAGTTGCTCTGGGATAAGCAACGGATTCTGGAGGTTTACATGAATGTTGCCGAATGGGGTATTGGTATATTTGGCATCGAGGCCGCGGCTAAGCATTATTTTGGGGTGCCAGCAAGCCGCCTGAACCCACGTCAGGCTGCCTGGTTAGCATCGATACTGCCCGCACCCAAGCGCTACGACCGTCAGCGAAACTCTGCCTGGGTTGAGCGTAAAACAGGCATTATTTTGCGGCGCATGCCTCAGGTGCAGGTGCCGTAAAGGCCCTGTTTGTGCTGATCGATTGATGTTTTTGCGCGACAGCGTAGAAAATCCAATAGCTGTTATTGCATACAGTACTGTTTTAATATACAGTTACCTCATGCGTTGTTAAACAAACATTGAGGTCAACATCATGACAGCATTCACACAGACAGGAACCATGATCAACCCCGCCTTGCTCCGCTCAGCTGGTCAGCGCAAAGCGGCTAGCTTTAAGGGCGACATTGCGCTGGTTGCTTTTTGGGCAGCACTCGTGCCTGGGTTGATGTGGTTTGGCGCGATGGTTGGCTTCTGAATGAAGAGGCAGTAAGTGCCACTAGAGTCAACAGAGCCAACAGGGCTCAGGTGGTGCTAGGTGCAGGCTGCTAAGCGCAAACTTTAAGTGCAAACTTTAAGCGCAAACTTTAAGCGCAAACTGCGTTACAATCTTTGGTTAACGTATCCTCTGCCCAGCAAAGCTGACTCAAACAGGTTGATCGGCTTCATAACAATCACGCTGAGAGCAAGATACAAATGGAGCTTAGAAATGAATTTGATTGCACAAATCGAGCAGGAAGAAATTGCTCGTTTGACAGAAGGTAAAACGTTGCCTGAGTTTGGGCCGGGCGACACCGTGGTGGTGAATGTGAATGTGGTTGAAGGCAACCGCAAGCGCGTTCAGGCCTACGAAGGTGTGGTGATTGCTAGACGTAACCGTGGTCTGAACTCTGCATTCACGGTGCGCAAGATTTCCTCGGGTGAAGCCGTTGAGCGTACGTTTCAGTTGTATTCCACCCAGATCGCTTCGATTGAAGTCAAGCGCCGCGGCGATGTGCGTCGCGCCAAGCTTTATTACTTGCGTCAGCGTTCTGGCAAGTCAGCGCGTATCAAGGAAAAGCTGGTTCGCCGTTCAGTGGCCTAATCGGCACTTAGGCATGGGAAAGCAGGAGTTCGAAGCGATTGGTTTGGTTTCCGACTCTTTCTTTCCTCAAAAAAAGCACCGCTGCGGTGCTTTTTTTTTAAGCG
>CAZLFB010000041.1:0-17388 GCA_964558695.1 uncultured Orrella sp. | reverse complement strand
GCTGGGCCATGTGCTTTGAAGCACCTCATCGGTCACCCCTTTGGAAAGCTCACCAGGATGCTGAATATTAACGAGCAGCACTCGGCCGTCGGCCGTTTCTGTCAGTCCAGTAATCTCCGATCCTTTCGGACCGACCAGAAAGCGCTTTAACCTAGGTTCGCTAAGCAGTGCACCCACGAATGTTCTTTGCTCGCCTTGTCGGTCATTGAATTGATTGCGGATCGTGACTGGACCTCCGTCGCCGACCTCTCCCGGTAAAGCAGCAACCATCATGCAGTTGCTTTCATCGGTCGCTGCGCCGTCATCGGTCTGAATCCACAAAATGCCGGTGGTTGGGCTAAACCAAAGACCGTCCGGCGACGAGAACGCGTTAGAGGCGGTCAGCTGTGACACATTGACATCGACCGGCATGTCCTCTTCAGCACCAAACAAGAAAATATCCCACTGAAAGCCTGCCGCATCGGCTAGGCCGTTGGCTTCTCTGAAACGCAGGATATGGCCGTTGGGATTTCCACCCCTCTTTATGCCGTCTTCGTCCAGATAGGCACGAGGGTTGGCGGCATTGACGGTGCCAACATCGCGATTTTTGCCATTGTTGTTGGTGAGCGTGAAATAGACCTCACCGTTCGCGGGGTTCACTGCACCCCATTCAGGGCGGTCCATAGGAGTCGCACCCACCGCATCGGCAGCCAAGCGAGTGTTCACCAGTACATCAGCCTGATTGGCAAATGGATACCGTTCAAAGCCTTTGATGCGGGGGTCCTCGATCGACAACTCAATCCACTGCCCCATGCCATCGTCGTTGAACTTGGCAACATAGAGCTTGCCTTCAGTCAGGTACTTCTGTCCTGCGGTCATGCCTGCGCCGATATCGACCGGATCCCAGACAGCGTCTGAAACGAACTTGTAAATGTACTCATTGCGCGCATCGCAGCCCATGTAAAAGGCCAGTGGCTGGCCAGGGATCGGCATAGAACACACCGCTGCCTCGTGTGCCATTCGACCCAAAGCGACTCGCTTGGCCATGGGTGAATCAACATTGACTGGGTCTATTTCAACCACGTAGCCAAATGTGTTGCCCTCTTGCCGAAAATCTCCCATTGGATCTGCACCGCTAGCAGCCAGATTCCAACGTGAGAAGCGATACTGATCATTCGGCATGTCTGTCACCGTGTACCAGCCTTGACTGCGCCCCTTGGTTGCGTCTTCTGGCAAGGCTTTGACAGGCAAACCATAACGCTTATTCGCTTGCGCGAGCTTGCCTTGCGGCGCGACCTCGCCAGACGGAATGTTGAAGTAAGCCGCCCAATTCTCTTCGCAACCCAAATAGGTGCCCCATGGTGTTTTACCGTGGCCACAGTTATTAAGTGTGCCCCGCACCGTCTGGCCTGACGGGTCAAACGCTGTCCTCATGAAAGCACGAATATCCTCGATATGCGCTCCAGGCCCTGTCACCTGAGCTAACGTCTGCGGCGTGACGCGACGATTCAAAGGCGCATCCATTTTGTATCCGCTGATTGAACCGTCAGCATTCAGTTCCAGCTCAACCACAGAAAAGCCATGATGGTTGATCTCTTTAAGGACTTCAAGCCCAGGGCGCTCGCCTAGATCCCAATTGCCAAACTGCGTAAACTTTTTACCTGCCAGCCCATTGGACGTCTGACCGTTCGGATGAAAAAAATGTGCATCCGCTGAGCTTTCATGATTAACCACGAGCACTGCCCGATTTGTGACTGTTTGCGAGTACTTACCATCAGCACCGATGTAAAAAATATCCATGCCATCGTGGTGGTCCCCGATGCGCTGCGACCAATCATCCGTCTCCAACCCTTGATTTGAGTAAGGTGATACAGATGAGACGATTGGATCACCGGTGGCATGGATCACCTTGACAACATAGCCATCTGGCACCACCACCAGATCGGCCAAGCTTTTAGGTACCGCATTAAAACCCAGGCCAGCACCAGCGGGCTGATCCGATAGCCGCGTCAGACCAGATGACCATGACGTACCGGGCGCAGCAACCAAGGCCGCTAGGCCAAGTCCACCCTTTAATAGATGGCGCCGGGCGGGATCGTGGCGAACCCTGCCAAGCACATCCTGAAAATGCTCCTGCAAGGATTCATTACAAAGCAAATGGTCATCGTCATATTCACGTTGAGTCACGTCAAACCCCCACAAGATCACTGATAACAAATACGATCATTCATGGTCACAATGCAATATCAACGTGTCAGGGATATGACCAGACTGTTGACCAACCTCACCATATCTAGACGGTCAGTCAACGCGGACTTACCATGCAGCCTGAGGCACTGGGTAAAACGATTGTCATGAACTGCTTTGGTTTTTTACTTGGAACACGATAATGACGAATTGGTTCCAGCCCACCGACATTTACTGCGAACGCCTAGACGCAAGCTTTTGGGCTGAGCCGGTGAATGCACTCACCAACCTTGCATTTGTATTGGCTGGGTTATTGCTGCTGCGACAGACGCAGTCACCGGCCCGACTACTTGGCTTACTCATCACCCTGATTGGGGTTGGCAGCTTTTTATTTCACACCTTTGCCAATCGCTTAACCGGATTCTTGGATGTATTGTTCATTGGTGTTTATCTCATCACCTACGCTTGGCTTTGGCCTAAATGGGTTGCGCAGCGCACGATTTGGGTTCAAGCGGCAAGCGTAACGGCACTGCTTGCTGCCATTGGGATAGCAACGTTTGCGGTATGGGCGCTAAAACAAGGGGGGCTGGACTTGCCACCGGGCGCTTATCTGGGCGCCTGGTTCTACGTGATTGGCTTGGCAACACTGAGCACCAGCAATCAGAAGCACGCCAGCGTGTGGCTTTGGGTCACAGCAGGACTCTTTCTTGTCTCCATGACAGCCCGTCAGCTTGACATGCCGTTATGTCAGAACTGGGGCGGCACGCACTGGCTCTGGCATGTGCTCAATGCAGCGGTGCTGTACGCAAGTGCGCGTGCATTGTTGAGTGGCGCTGTGATGGGACACCGTTAAGTGACTCCGTTAAGTGACTCCGTTAAGCGACACCCTTCAACGGCACCCTTCAACGGCAACATTACCAGCCCCACTCAGTTAATCGTTGCTAAAAGCGGTGCGAGAGGTTAAGGCCTAGACCAACACCCGTGTTGTAGTTTGAATTCACTGTCTGGGTGCCATCAGCCGACTGCGCCTGCACGTTGCCACCGGTGCTGGCTACTCCATACAGGTCAATACGCGTGCTAGGTGCAAATTGGTAACTCACCCGCGCAAAAACCGGGATGAGGCGGTTTTGACCAATACCACCGGCATAGGGCCCACTGTCGTTCAGCCGGAAACGGTAAGAACGATAAGCCCCTCCCGCGCCGATGGTCCATTGCTCATCAATCTTATATGACAGCTCAAGGCCAGCGCCACCTGCCGGACCAGCAGGCAGCGGATTGCTCAAGGTCCAGTTGTCTGTAATTCGCCAATTCACCGCAATGAATGGAAACACCTTGTTCTCATTGATCTGGCGAAACACGCCCGCACCCAAACCCAACGTCAAGGTGGGCGATGCGGTGTATGTTCCCAAAAACACAGCACCATAGGTCGATGCACCAGCCGTTCCCACCCCAGTCTCAGCCGACCACTCCACGGATGGACTCACGCTCAAGCGCCAGGCAGCACTTGGCGAGTAAGACACGCTGAAACCCAACTGAGGCGTACTGATCCCCTCCCAGGGTGCCTGACTACCAAAGGCCTGCGGGTTGTTCCACGACCAGTGCTGATAGCCATACTCCACAAATACCCCACCGCCCCAATTGGGCGTGAACTGGGTGTTTACACCCAGTCGAACATTGGCGTCGTACCAATCGAAGCTGCCACCCGAGTTCATGTCGGTCTTGAACTGGTTCACGCCACTGACTGAAAGAAAAGTACTGGTCTGGCCGGGCTTGACTGGCTGGGCTGAGAGATTGGCACCTGTGGCCAACAGGGCAATCACGCCAAATAAGGCCGCACGCGATGTAGAGTGTTGCATGTCGTGATCCGATGGTTTGATTGCCAGGGTGAGTGTCAGGATAGCCCGAGAAAGCCTGCGGTCAAGTCAAAGCTGTCACTGACGGCGGTTTATTTTGGGAATTTCATCACAACCAACCTTATGAAAGCCTTCTACACCGATCAATTCGTGCTACCACTTCCGCCAGGACATCGGTTTCCCATGGCGAAATACCAAATGGTGCGCGAGCAAGTCGCTGATCTGCCCGGGCTTGAGCTCATGGAAGCACCACCGGCCAGTGACACCGAACTTTTGCTGGCGCATGACCCGATCTACGTGCAGCGCGTGATCACCGGCACACTCGCCCCCCAAGCCCAGCGTGAGATTGGGTTTCCGTGGAGCGCTGGCATGGTTGAACGTTCTCGCCGCTCCGTAGGCGCCACGATTGCCGCTGCACAAACTGCGCTCAACGAGGGCGTCAGCGTGAATCTGGCTGGTGGCACCCACCATGCTTATCGGGACAAGGGCAGCGGCTTTTGTGTCTTTAACGATGCAGCGGTGGCTGCTCGCGTGATGCAACGTAAACACGGCATCAAGCGGATCGCGGTTATTGACCTGGATGTGCACCAAGGCAATGGAACGGCCAGCATCCTGAAGCACGATCCCAGCATCTTCACGCTATCACTTCACGGCGAGAAGAATTTTCCGTTTCGCAAAGAACCGAGCGACCTCGATGTAGGCCTGCCCGATGGCTGCAGCGACGAGGACTATCTCATTGCGCTCGATGACGCACTGGGCAAACTCGCCGAGCGATTTGAGCCTGAGCTACTGATTTATCTGGCGGGTGCTGACCCGCATGAGGGTGACCGCCTCGGTCGCTTGAAACTATCTTTTGCAGGCCTGTACGCACGCGATGCGCGGGTATTTGAATTTGCCAAGTCGCTGGCCGTGGGGGTTGCCATCACCATGGCTGGTGGCTATGGCACAGAGATTCACAACACCGTCCAAGTCCATGTTCAGACCATTTCTCAAGCACTTGACTATTGGCAATCGACTCACCATCAACGAGCGCAGACATCGCTGTGAGCAAACACAACGCGGAACGCCGATTAGCCGATCATGTGGCCAACATTCAGTTTGAGCACTTGCCAGCCCGCACGGTTGAGCGCGCTAAAACCTTTATCGCGGACACCCTGTCGGTTGGCATGGCTGGTAGCGCTGTGCCCGAAGCCCAACAACTCTTGGCGCACCTTCGCGCAGGTGACGCGCAGGGCGACGTCTCGGTTTGGGGCACCGGCGTATGTCTATCAGCGCCAAACGCGATCATGGCCAATGCATTCAATGTGCATTGCCAGGAATACGATTGCTTGCATGAGGGCGCTGTGGTCCACGCCATGGCAACGCTTTTGCCGGTGTTGATGGCGCAAGTGGCCTCTACAAAAAGCATCAGCGGCAAAGAAATCATCACCGCGGTTGCAGTTGGCATTGACGTCGCCTGCACCCTCGGCCTGGCGGCTAACCAGGCCATGCAATTTTTCCGTCCTGCAACGGCAGGTGGATTTGGCGCTGTCGCTGGCCTGGCCAAACTCAGAAACCTGCCACCAGAAACCATCATCGCTGCCTGGGGATTCCAACTGGCGCAGGCCAGTGGAACGATGCAAGGCCACCGAGAAGGTCGGCCTATTCTGCCCATGCAAATCAGCTTCAATGCGAGGGCAGCCTGGCAATCGTGCGATCTGGCTCAAAGTGGCCTGGCGTCACTCGATTTACCACTGACCGGTGAGTGTGGCTACCTGAGCTTGTTTGAACGGGACTACGATCTTGATCACCTGCTCGACGAGCTCGGACACCATTGGCGTATTGACGAATTCAGCCACAAACCCTTTCCAAGTGGGCGTGCAACCCATGCGGGCGTTGAAGGTTTACTGGCGCTCATGCATGCCCATCAACTGCAGGCTGATTCGATCGCCTCGGTGGTTGTCACCGGGCCTTCGCTCATCAATCGACTGGTCAACCGGCCTGCCGTGCCCAGTCCTAGCCCCAATTACGCCCGCCTTTGCATGCCCTTTGTGTTGGCCAAAGTCCTGAAGCACGGACATTTGGCGCCAACGCACTACTTCGGTGATGCGCTCACGGACAGAGCAACGCTTGATCTGGCCCAAAAGATTCGCATGGTTACCGATGACAACCCAGACCCAAACACGTTTACGCCCGTCACCATCCATGTCACGCTCGCAGATGGTCAAGCGCTAAGGACCCATATTGCCCACATGCTGGCAAGCCCTGAACGACCGCTTTCGCGTGAGCAATGTCAAGATAAGTTCATGCGCTGCTGCTCGATGGCTTGGCAGAGTAGCCATGGCCAGCGTATCGATGCAAAGGCATTATTTGCAGCGCTGCTCGAATTAGAAAGAATCAGCGATGTGCATGCGCTTTTAAGTTCCTTCAAAATATAGACAAGATCCAGTTCCATTCATTCACAGACAGGACACACCATCATGCCCATTTCTGGCAAAGGCATTCTGATTACGTCGATGAACATCGATGCGGCACACGAAGACGAGTTCAACCTTTGGTATGACCGCGAACATATTGCCGAAAGAGTCGCCATCGACGGCTTCATTGAAGCGCGGCGCTATCATGCCATTGACGCCAACCCAAAATATTTCGCCACCTACACCACGGGCGATTTTGAGGATTTAAGTAGCCCCGCTTATCAACAGGCACTCGCTAACCAAACCGACTGGTCTAAAACCAACATTGCCCGATTCAAAGACATGATTCGGGTGGTTGGCCGCGTCACGGTTTCGCGTGGGCAAGGACGCGGTGCGGCCATCACTGTGCTGCGCTTGCGCCCCGACCTGAGTCATGCCAAGGCTCAGCGCGACCGATTACGACAGGCCATGGATTCCGGCAACGTGCCAGGCATGATTTCCATGCACCTGATTGAAAGCGACCCCATACTATCAAAGTCGCTCACCGAGCCCGACAAACCCAATCCAGGTGCAGCTGACTGGTTCGTGCTGGTTGAAGGCACAAACATTGAGGCAGTGCGGGCGTTGGCTCACTCACGCTTCACGGATACGGGCCTGGACATGGTCAGCATCGGTAGCTATCAGCTACTTTGGGATCTGGCCAAAGCCGAGCTGTAATCGCTGGCCAGAGATAATGAGCTTGCAAGACCGCTAAACTTGACGCGAGAGCAACCATTGCACAGAAGAAGCCAAAATGACAGCAACAGAGACAACAACACCTCACAACAAAACCATTCTGGTGACCGGCGCAAGTCGCGGTATTGGCGCGGCGACCGCACGACTAGCGGCTAAGCATGGTTATCAGGTGGCCGTGAATTACGTAAGCAATGAATTGGCTGCCCAGGCTGTAGTAGACAGCATCATCGCAGCCGGTGGCAAAGCAAAATCGTTCAAGGCAAATGTGGCTAAAAACGAGGAAGTGGTTGCTTTATTCGAAGCGGTCGATCAGACGTTCGGTGGTGTTGACGTACTGGTCAATAACGCTGGCATTCTTGAGACATTCAGCATCCTTGATGCAGCGCCAGACAAAGTGCACCGCACATTCGAAGCCAACCTGTTTAGTTTGTATTACTGCAGCCGTGAGGCGGTCAAGCGCATGTCCACCGCTCAAGGTGGACGAGGCGGTGTCATCATCAACATGTCCTCGGCTGCAGCAAAACTCTGTTCGATGCCAGGCGGCAATGCCTACTCCGCCTCCAAAGCGGCTGTGGACGGCTTTAATTTGTCACTAGCCAACGAGGTCGGCGATCAGGGGATCCGTGTCAATGCGATCCGCCCTGGATTAATTGCCACTGATATTCAAAACGGCCGAGGCGGTCTGGCGGTCGCAGCCAAGCTTGCCTTGACAGCCGTGCCCATGCAACGCATGGGCGAGCCAGAGGAAATCGCTGAGGCAGTCATCTGGCTGGCTTCAGAACATGCCTCTTATGTGCATGGAGCTGTTCTCGATGTCGGTGGCGGGCGCTAACTCGGGATTTTTTGAGCGACAGTTGCGCCAGTCACTGGCGCAACAGATTCGCGGCATGACGGGCTCATCCTCTGGTCCGCCTGTCGCGTTTCTTGAGCCCGTGGGTGACCCAGGCTGGTTTGGCCCAGGTAGCATGACCTGGAAAGTGCATGCGCATCTGGTTTCCATGCTGGTGGGCGGCCTATCTTCGCTTCTGATCCAGGCCATGCACCCAGGCGCACTGGCGGGCGTTTGGGATCACTCCACTTTTAGATCGAATTTAAGAGCACGACTAGGCCGAACCGCCTATTTCATCGCCGCCACGACCTATGGCGGGCAAGAGATGGCACAAAACGCCGTGGACCATGTCAACCAGATACACGCGCGCGTTAAGGGAATGCGCCCGGACGGGCAGCCCTACGATGCCAGAGATCCACACTTGTTGCGTTGGGTTCATCTGGGCGAGACCTTGAGTTTTCTGAAAGCCTACCGCACCCACGGTGATCCGAGCCTGCCGCTTTTTTTACAGAACCGGTACATCGACGAAATGCAGCGCATTGGCGCCGCACTCGGTGCCAACGATCTGCCAGACAGCGTGATCAGCGCCGAGCAGATGTTGCTGTCGTATCGCCAAGAACTGATC
Source organism: uncultured Orrella sp. (assembly GCA_964558695.1). Classification (GTDB taxonomy): domain Bacteria; phylum Pseudomonadota; class Gammaproteobacteria; order Burkholderiales; family Burkholderiaceae_B; genus Algicoccus. Next base: position 8,784 of record CAZLFB010000041.1, on the reverse strand, counting down.
GTTGACGAACGTGTTCGTGAAGTCATTGACCTCATCAAACATTTCCCCTCACGCCGGCGTGACCGGCCATTTGTCAAACTTATCACCCAGGCTGCGTTTGACCTCTTACCCGACTGGGTGATGGAAGACTTGGGTCAGACGCGTGCGCCAACTTGGCAACGCCTGCTGACCGGTCAGGCACTGGCGTTGGCGAGCATCCCTTTGGAGTGGACGCTAGCGACTGAAGGAGTTTCAGCGCACGCACGACGGCGCCTGGAAATGGCACCGAGCAAACCCTGATTGTCGCTAGACATTGTGGCGAACTTACCCCGGGCAGTACCAAACGCAACACACCAATGCCATGCGTCCAAACAATATATTTGCATTGTATTTATATTTATATATAATGATGGCGTTGATCGATCGCAATCCAAGCAATCACACTGGAGACCCCACCATGCTGCGTTTTGATGTGCCGCCCGTAAATGCCAACGTTGTCCGTCTAGAGGCGTTCATCACCTTTTTGGTCTGCGCCATTGCGCTGCTCGGCTTCCCATACTTATTGCCAGTTCTCGCCGTCATGGGTTTGGTTCGTGGCTTTTTGGGTCATTACAAGTGCCCTTCGCACCGTGGCTTGACCAAGCTGCTGCAGAGCATGAACCGCGCTGGTGAAAAAGAAAATGCTGGTGCCAAAATGTTTGCCAACAAAATTTTGTTCATCGCGGCAACTGTGGCCAGCGTGCTCTACTTCACGGGCAACAGCTTCTGGGTCGTACCCACCATCGCACTGGTGATTTTTTCATCATTGGAATGGGCTTTCTCTTTTTGTGCGGCTTGCTGGGTTTACGGCTTTTGGTACAAAATTTTCCCACCCAAAATGCATGGCTAAATCGGTTCGATCAGTTCAGCGCATGGAAAAACTTTGAACTGATCATGCAACATCCGTAGAAGAGCCCGTTCAAACCTGACGGAATCTCGGTTTGGCCATGAACAGCGCTGGGAAAAATCAAATGAAACGGGTGCACGGGCAGCGAAAAACGTGCGGTGCGCTTGTGTTGCGCAACAGTAAGGGGTTAAGACACCATCTCAACCTTGCCAGTGTCGAGGTGATAGATTCCACCCACCACTTTGAGTTGACCCTTGGCAACACGCTCCGCCAAAATCGGATTCGATTGCTGTAGCTTCAACACATTCAACCTGACGTTATCAAGGGTTGCGGCCATCAGTAGATCCTTGGCACCAGCGGCCTGACTTTGGCGCACAGCTGGCGCGAGCGCAGTGGTCAGCGCCTGAATGTGCCCTGGGAAACTGGCGTTTTGCGTAACAGCCTTGACCGTGGCATCAATGGCGCCGCAGCTGGTGTGACCTAGCACCATGATGAGCGGTGCACCGAGCACGGCAGTGCCATATTCGAGGCTAGCCAGAATGTCCGTGTTCACAAAGTTGCCCGCCACGCGAGTCACAAACAAATCACCACGACCTTCATCAAACGCGTATTCCGGTCCGATTCGTGAGTCGGCACAGCTGAGCAAACAGGCATAGGGGTTTTGCCCACCCGCTAGCGCAGCACGCGTTTTTGCAAAATTCACGGGCGCCGTGTTGCCAGACACGTAACGTTCATTGCCCTCCATCAGACGCTCAAGTGCCTGATCAGGCGTGAGCACATTGGAGGGCTTGGGTGGCTGGCTCGCGATGGCCGAGGTTGCACCGAGCGACAGTGGTGCGGCCAAAGACGCTGCACCCGCTAACTTTAACCATTGGCGTCGTTTGGGCGAAGCCACCTGCTGCACAGGCAATATCGATTGGGTTTCACACAGAATACACACGGCAATCCCCTTATAAATAACTGTGACTTACAGTTACATATGTTTTTAAACAAGTTACTGTGAAAATTCAAGCAGAAATTCAGGCAGATTACTGATTTCTCATGGAGCAAAGCGCACAAAACGGCTAGTGCAGTTGCTTGCGAACTTGCTGATGATAGCCATCAAGCATGGCATTCATGCCCGAGCGCACCAACATGTTCAGGCGTTCTGGCGTGGGATTAACGATCGCTTCCTTGTGCAAGGCAAGTACAGCCAAGCCGTGCAGAAAGGCCCAGACATTCATGACCATTTCATCCTGCAGATCCGGATCCAAGCCCTGGGCGTCGATGTACCCTTTTATGGTGCCGATATGAATCAAGAAGGTTCGACGACCGGCTGCCGCGGTCTCCTGGTTGACCTCTGGTGTCCAGGTGAAATCCCACATCACGTCGTATAGACGTTCACGGCGCACCAGAAAATCCACGTAGGCCTCGCTCAATGCAATCAACTGCTCACGCGAGCCCTGCGGGTATCGCGACAAAAATTCTGTTTGCGTATCAGCCAAATCATTAAAGCCATCAAGCGCCAAGCTTGCGAGCAAGTCGGTCTTGGTTTTGAAATGCCGGTATGGGGCTCCGTGACTGACATTTAAATCCCGGCTGACGGTATCGAGGTTTAAGTCTCTGTAGCCATTTTTTTGAACATAAGCCGTGGCGTACTGGACAATCGCACTCTTGAGTTGCCCACGCGGAATCGTATTTGTTGTTGACATGTGATTTAACCAAACCCAAAGCCCTACCGACAAAATAATGACCAACAAAGTGACAACCACACCACGATTGCCAAAGACAGTTCGCCTCACGGACACCTCTATCTCCCAACCAAGCTGGCACCATACCCAGAGCGCCAGTCTTTACACAATTAACTCGAATCATCGCCTGCGAGCGATTTTTGTGCAAACGTATTACGCATCGCATTACAAGACGATCTTACGACAAAGTTTGCAAATCCCATGCCGCGGTGAGTAACCATTCAGGTGTTCATTTAGGTGTTCATTTAGGTGGGCATGGGTTAATCATGGGTAAATCGTGGCTTACTCGCCAGATGCTTCTGTTACCGTGTGCAAACACGCCTCTGTCCATTTCAATCACCATGCCATCGCTCTTGCTCGTCTACTACTCCATCACAGGCGGCACTCACCAGATGATTGATGCCTGCGCAGCTGCCGCACGATCTGAGCCAGGAATCGATGTCATCGTTAAACGAGCACAAGAAGCCCGCGCTGATGATGTGCTGAACGCCAATGCCTATGTTTTTGCGAGCCCTGAGTACCTCGGTGCCATGAGCGGCATGCTGAAAGATTTTTTTGATCGGACCTATTACGATGCTTTAGGAAAGATTGAAGGATTTCCCTACGCCATCATGGTTTGTGCCGGCAGTGATGGTATCGGTGCTGCCAAGCAAATCGAACGTATCGCCACAGGCTGGCGACTCAAGTCTGTGGCTGCTCCAGTCATCGTCAATGTAGCGGCACAAACACCAAGTCGCATCCTCGCCCCAAAAACTATGACAGCATCCCAATTAAGGCCTTGCGCCGAGCTCGGCAGTTTGTTGGCAGGCGGGCTCTCCATTGGGCTGTTTTAAGCAAGGTTTCAGGTATTAACCTGCCATGGTCGCCTGCAGCATCGTCATGAATGCCCGAGTCCTCGCGGGCAACAAGCGTCTGCCAGGTGTGACACACCACACCGCCAACTTTGGCAAGGACCACCGCGGCAATACCCGCTCTAACTGCCCTTGAGTGACTTCAGACGTCACCAGCACATCGGCTAATGCCACAATGCCCATGCCATTGACTGCGAGGTGGCGCTGCAATGAAGGCGAATTCGATGACAGCGGACCAATGGGCAAGCCATCCCAACTGCCCTGCTCGCTTTGCAAGCGCCAAGCGAGCGATTCGCCGCTGCTGCTAATGAGGCGCAAGCAGGTGTGCGATAGCAACTGAGACGGGTGGTCTGGGTGCCCAAACTGACGCAAATACGCGGGACTGGCGTACAAGTGCACCTCCATGTCACATAACTTGCGCGCCACCAGCGATACGTCATCCGGTAATTGACCAGCAATACGAACCGCCAAATCAAACCGTTCGGCCAGTAAATCCACTCGCCGCGCTGACAGATCAAGTTCCACTCTCACCTCGGGATAGCGTGCAGCAAACTGAATGAGCATAGAGCCAAGCTCCAGTTGCGCCAGATCCGGTGGCAAAGACACGCGCAACAGCCCTTGGGGCTTAACCTGCTCGTGCTGCGCCAACGCCATGGCTGCGTGCCAGTCCTCTTGCAACCGGCGCGCATACTCAAGCATGCGCTCACCAAAATCTGTCACCACGAGCTTGCGCGTGGTTCTCGTCAAAAGACGTTGCCCTAGTCGAGTTTCCAAGCCTGCAATACGACGCGAGATCGTTGATTTAGGCAAATCGAGCTGTCGTGACAATGCGGTAAACCCGCCTGCCTCAACCAACTCGGCAAACAAAATTAGGTCGTTGGCGTGCGTTGTTTGTCCAGGTTTATCCATCATCTGTTTTTACCAACACATTATTGTTCTACTAATGGAACAATACTATCCGTTTTTAGTAGTTTAAATCGATAAATAGATCCAATAGAATTGCTCCATAAATATTCACGCTTATATTGCTCGACATCATCGGAGAGATGCAAATGCAACCCATCCTCAAACCCAGACAAATCGAGCGCCTTGTTCAAGGCGTTCAGACCGCCGATGGCGCAGGCGTCAAGCTCACGCGTGTTCTCGCCCAAGACCTGCAACGCCGGCTCGATCCGTTTCTAATGCTCGACGCATTTCGCAATGACAACCCAGATGACTACATTGGCGGCTTTCCCGACCATCCTCACCGGGGATTTGAGACGGTGACTTACATGATCGCCGGTCGCATGCGCCATCGTGACAGCGCGGGCAACGAAGGTCTGCTTGGCCCTGGTGGCGTGCAATGGATGACCGCGGGGAGCGGCTTGATTCACTCAGAACTGCCAGAGCAAGAGCATGGCTTAATGGAAGGGTTTCAACTCTGGCTCAATTTGCCTGCAGCCCGCAAAATGGTCAAGCCCAGCTACCGTGACATCACCCCAGACTCGATTCCTGAGTACACCACCGATCATGGCGTACGCGTGCGCGTGATTGCCGGCGATAGCCACGACACACCCGGTGCGGTGACACGCTCAGACACTGAACCTTTGTTTCTGGACATTCACCTGCCAGCCGGTGCCGTATTTGAGCAGGCGCTTCCCGAAGGACACCATGCCTTCATCTATACCTATCGAGGCAGCGCAGATGTTGCTGGCACTACCGTGCCGGATCGCCACATGGGTATCTTGGACAATGTTGGCCAAACGTTTGAAGTCAGCGCCAGCGAACCCACGAAATTATTGTTGATTGCTGGCAAACCACTGAACGAGCCAATTGCGCAGTATGGTCCCTTTGTGATGAACACAAGCGAACAAATTCAGCAAACCTTGCAAGACTATCGTGCCGGTCAATTTGAAGCAGTCGTGGTTCAGTCTCTCTAGCGCTATTGACCAAGGACCACTTTGCTTGGCAGAACAATCGTTTAGAATCGGGAACCTGATCGCATGGGGTTCCTGATATTTTGATGCTCTTCACTGTTGTTGCTGCCTTCTTTGTCCGTTTAGTGTCCTTGGGACTCTATCCCCTGACTGACCCGACTGAAGGACGCTATGCCGATATTGGCAGACGTATTGTCGAGTCCGGTGACTGGGTGACGCCATGGCTAGACAAGGGCGTGCCGTTTTGGGGAAAACCCCCCCTATCCATCTGGATGACCGGCGCAAGCCTGCAGTGGCTGGGTGAATCTGCGTTCGCTGCGCGCCTGCCTCACTTTCTGGCGGGCGCATTGATCCTGTGGATCGTCTACGACCTTTTCAAGCGCGCCAATCTTGCCAAAGCCGGTTCTTATGCCGTGGCCCTGACCGCCGGCAGCGTTGTCTTCTATGTCTCTAGCGGCACGGTCATGACTGACGCGGCCCTAACGCTGGGTTGCACCCTGGCCATGCGCGGTTTCTGGTTAGCGGTCAACGGTGAGAAAAGTCAACGCAACAAAGAGTGCTACATCGGTTTTATTGGTCTTGCCCTAGGCCTGTTAGCCAAAGGGCCGCTGGTTTTAGTGATCAGTCTGATCCCCATTGGGCTTTGGATGATCTACAGCCGCAACATCAAAACCGTGTTGACCGAGTTGCCTTGGGTGCGTGGCGCATTGCTCATGCTAGCCATTGCGGTACCGTGGTACCTGCTAGCCGAACTCAGAACGCCAGGTTTTCTTGAGTATTTCATTGTGGGTGAGCACTGGCAGCGTTATCTGCAAAAAGACTGGCAAGGGGACCTGTATGGCAAAGGCCATGGACGACCACTTGGGACAATTTGGGTATTTGCACTGGTGGGATTACTGCCGTGGACGATCCTGATTCCAATGCTTGGCTGGTGGACTCGCAAAAGCCCTCGCGATGAGCCCACAAAGACACATCGGCACATGATGGTCTACTTCGCCTTGTGGGGTTTTTTTCCGCTTGTATTCTTTTCTTTGTCGAGCAACGTACTGATTGCCTATGTATTGCCCTCTATCGCACCGATCGCTGGCCTCATGGCAGTCTGGCTAGCGCAACGTCAGGCTGACGCAGCCATCCGCAAAACACTGATTGGTGGCGTGATTTTTACCGCGGCGCTTAGTATCGCTGCCGTTGCTTACGTTCAATTCACCGATGAGCACAAAAAAATCTCCAGCCTCGCGCTAATTCAATCGTGGACGAGCCAGGCGCAGGCAAATGAGCCGCTGTATTTCTACCTCTGGTTTCCGCAGTCAACCAAGTTTTACACCGCAGGCCAAGCGCGTTTACTAAAAGACATCCCAGAGATCGAGCAGCTTGCAGATAGCGGAGAGCCGGTTTTTATCGCGCTATACAGCACGCAAATGCGCTCAATACCCCCATCCTTATTGGCGCGCATGACTGAGCTACAAAAATTCGGTCGATACACGCTATTCGAGATGAACCGGCGAAACTAAGCGCTTGCTTAGCCGGCGTAGCGACAAAGCGGTTCTTTGGATGAACTCATTGGGCAGCGGTTGGTTCTGCGTCTGATCTGTTGACCCGTGTATACAATGGTTCCATGTCACTAAATCGCCGTCGCATTTCTAACAAGCCATGGGTTCACTGGCTTGTGTTGTTGTCGCTGCTGCTTGGGCAGTTTGCGCTGGGCACAAGCTATGGCATTGCCGCCGAACGAGGCGATGCCGATGTTCGTATTCCTGTTTGCACTAGCACCGGCATCACTTATTTGATCTGGACACCGGATGGCGTCACACAAGACGCCAAAACTGACACTCGCCTGTCGACGGGCACTTGCGCACTTTGCACCGTGTCGCCGCACCAACTGCGCTTCGGGTTGCAAGACACGTTGCTAACTAGACCCATGCAAGCGGGTGAGGTACCACGCCATCAGATCGCCCAACTTCCGGGCGCAACCTTTGTGCTTGATCCCAACGCTTCACCTAGAGCGCCGCCCTTAGGCTGATCGAACGATTGCTCGTCTCTACTTCATAAACCTTTGGCTGCCATCTCTTGTTAGAACCGAGCAGCCTTGGAACTCGATCAGAACAAAAGGAACACATCACCATGAAACGATCTGCCATCATTTTATTGACAGCTGCGCTCGGGCTATTCAACACCGCGGCCTTTGCCCAGACGGATGTCGCTGCCCTGACATTCGATGACCCATGGATTCGTGGCTCTGTGCCCGGACAAAAAAATGGCGCTGGATACTTGGTCATCGACAACAAAAGCAGTCAGGCTGGCGCACTCGTCTCTGCAAACAGCGACCGCGCTCAGCGCATTGAGTTACACACCATCGTGCGTGAAGATGGTGTGGCCAAAATGCGTGAAGTTCAAGAAATACCGATTCCCGCCAATGGCTCAGTCACACTGCAACCCGGTGGCTACCACGTCATGTTTATTGGCCTGACACAACCTTTTAAGGAAGGGGAATCCATACCGGTCATGCTGAACTTTTCTGGTGAACAGACCACCGAGGTGAGCTTTACGGTTAAGGCACCAACCTACATGGGTGGTGCTGGCATGCAGGGCCACAACCACGGTGGCAACCATGGTGGACACGGCATGATGCAGGGCCAGCAATAAATCATTAGCACCAAGACACACCAAGCCATTTGGGCGTGCCTGCTAGCGATGAAGAAACCCTCAAACGGCGCCTTCTGACGGGCGCCGTTTGACATAGATTGATCCAACTACAGTGTCCACGCCACAGTCCAAATCAGGTTGGAACTATTTTTTGATACACATCAAAAATTCGAGTGCTGGTTAACCCTACAAGCTGTACGCCTTTGTTAACTTGTATTTGCCGGAACAAGACCGGCATATCAAGTGAGGCTAGTCATGAAATTAAAAACTCTATCCGCTGCTCTGTTCGCCACTGCTGCTGTTTCCGTCTCCGGTATTTCGATGGCTTACGAAGAAATCATCTCCGTGCGTCAAGAGCCTGTTCAACCCATTCAGCCGGCCAAGGTTTCTGACCCCCAATTGGTGAAATTGGGCGCCATGCTGTTTTTTGATCCGCGTCTGTCGAAGTCCGGATTCATCTCCTGTAACTCCTGTCATAACCTGTCGCGTGGCGGTTCAGATAACCTGAAAACCTCGATTGGTGACAAATGGCAAGAAGGCCCGATCAATTCGCCGACCGTGCTGAACTCCAGCTTGAACCTTGCCCAGTTCTGGGACGGGCGCGCTGCTGACTTGAAAGAACAGGCCGGTGGCCCGATCGCCAACCCCGGTGAGATGGCGTTTACCCACGAGTTGGCTGTTGAGATGCTGCAATCGGTTCCAGGCTACACCCTCGAATTCCGCAAAGCGTTTGGCACTGACAAAATCAACATCGACATGGTGACTGACGCGATTGCCGC
>CAZLFB010000040.1:0-8100 GCA_964558695.1 uncultured Orrella sp. | reverse complement strand
CCATGGACAATCTAAACACAGCCTCAGACACCTTATTTATCTTGCTCGGTGCCATCATGGTGCTCGCCATGCATGCCGGGTTTGCTTTCCTGGAAGTTGGCACCGTCCGAGAAAAGAATCAGGTCAACGCCCTGGTAAAAATTCTGGCCGACTTTGCGGTTTCCACCATTGCTTACTTCGCAATCGGCTTCACGGTGGCGTATGGCACGGACTTCTTCATTAGCGCAACACTCATCGCAGAAAAAAGCGGCTATGAAATCACTCGCTTTTTCTTTCTGTTGACGTTTGCGGCAGCCATTCCAGCGATCATCTCGGGCGGCATCGCCGAGCGCGCCAAGTTCAATCCGCAGTTGGCCGCAACGTTTGTGCTGGTGGGCTTTGTTTATCCGTTTTTTGAGGGGATCGTCTGGAATGGCCGGTTTGGGGTTCAGGACTGGATAGAGGCAACCTTTGGTCACCCGTTCCATGACTTTGCGGGTTCCGTGGTCGTGCATGCCATGGGCGGCTGGCTGGCCTTGCCTGCGGTGTTGTTGCTCGGTGCCCGTCACGGGCGCTACCACCGCAGCGGTGGCATTGCGGCGCACCCACCATCCTCGATTCCGTTTTTGGCCTTGGGTGCCTGGATTCTGACCGTGGGCTGGTTTGGCTTTAACGTCATGAGTGCGCAAGCTTTAGACAGCATCAGTGGCCTGGTGGCGGCGAATTCGCTGATGGCCATGGCCGGTGGCACGCTCGCGGCCCTCGTCATTGGCCGCAACGACCCTGGGTTTGCCTACAACGGACCGCTGGCAGGTTTGGTGGCGGTGTGTGCTGGCTCTGACATCATGCATCCGCTTGGCGCGCTGGCGACTGGTTTGATTGCGGGCGGACTTTTTGTATGGACTTTTACGATTACCCAGAATCGCTTGAAAATCGATGATGTGTTGGGCGTGTGGCCACTGCACGGGCTGTGTGGTGCGTGGGGCGGCATAGCCGCCGGCATTTTTGGTTTGGAGGCGCTCGGTGGTTTGGGCGGCGTGTCTTTTATGAGTCAGTTGGTGATGACCGTGGCCGGCGTTGTGCTGGCCCTGGTTGCCTCGACCATGATTTATGGTGTCCTGAAGGCGACTGTTGGAATACGCATGGGTCAGGAAGAAGAGTATGAAGGCGCCGACCTGTCGATTCACCGGATCAGCGCTAGACCCGACATCAAGTAACCGACAGCAGGCGTTTGCACAGCGGGGGAATCTACCCGCAAACGACAAACGACCTAGCCTTGGTTCGCCTCGGTGGCAGGTGTGAGCGCTGTCTTGGTTTGGCGCGTTTGCCGGCGCTCATGGCGTGACCAAAGCTTCTCGTGAAAGAAGTAGACGACAGTCTGCACGGTTGGCTCAAGCAGGCTCAGCGTAACCGCTGCAACCCAACTGCCAGTGACTGCGTACGCGACGGCTGCCGCCACGGTCATGTGGGTAACGTAATAGGACGCTGTTTTTTTGAGGGTAAACGCGTTGGTGGTAATGAACTTGGTCATGACGGGCCCCTTTTGGGAGTTGGTCAGGGTTATCATGCCAAGACATGCTCGGTATGTAAAGTTAATTGAATAAAAGCTATTGATAGATTTTTTGTATTCTAAGTGATTTGAATCGTACTGACGTCGAATCGACCCAGACTTCGCAACACTTGCCTACGTGGACGCGACTAAGCCAAAGCCTCCAGCACGCGGTCGGCCACGAGGCTACTGACCCGAACATTTGACTCAGCGGTGAGTCCCGCAACGTGTGGGGTCAGGATCAGGTTGGGGCAACCCTGAAATTCGGGCATGGCAGACAAAGGCTCCGCCTCAAAAACATCCAGGGCGGCACCGCCCAAGTGACCGCTTTGCAGGGCGTGGACGACTGCAAGCTCGTCCACAACGCCACCTCGAGCGGTATTGATCAGGATCGCGCCGGCCTTAACTTGCCGGATGCGATCTTGATCAAATAGCTTGCGCGTGGTTTCCAGTAAGGGAATATGCAAGCTAATGACATCCGCTTGATGACAAAGATCTTCAAGACTTGCGCAAGCAACGCCTAATTCAGCCGCAGCCGGGTCGTTTGATTGGATAGCGGGGTCAAAGGCCAGTAGCTGCATCCCCAGTGCTTTACCGAGTCGGGCGGTGAGTTGGCCAATCAGCCCGAACCCAACCACGCCAAGTGTCTTGCCGTTCAGTTCACGCCCTTGGGACAACGCGCTGCGGGGCCATTTGCCTTCAGCCACTGCTGGTGTTGAGGTGTAGGCGCCGCGCAGCAACATCATGGCGGTGGTGATCACGTACTCGGCCACGCTTTGCGCATTGGCGCCAGTGGCGGGAAACACCCGAATGTTCTTTTGTTCGCAGCCAACAAGGTCAATGTTATCCAGACCCACCCCCAATCGCCCGATCACTTTGCACTGTTGCAACGCGTCCAATAACTCACCGCGCACTTGCGTTCGGTTGCGAACAATGAGGGCATCGCAGCCAGCCGCTTCACGCAACAGCCGCGGGAAGTCGTCCACGAGCCCGGGGTCGTAAACAACATCGTGGTGCGCTTTGAGCCGGCTAAGCGCAGACTCGTCGATGAATTCACTGATGAGGATTTTCATGGTTCTGTCCTGGTTGGCTGATCATAGCGAACAGGCGCTCCCCTGTGGGCTGCTCTTTGCTGGTTGTTCTTTGGTTCTTGCCTCTTCTGCACGGTAAGCCGATGTCTGGCGACACAGTCTTTAGACGCCGAGCTTGGCGGCAAATGTCACAAATATGCCCCCCGTCAGTCGATCTAGCACCCTGATGGTGGCCGGTTTTGCCAGAAATTGACTCAGGGGCAAAGTCGCCACAATCATTAGGCCAAACCAAACCATCGACAAAAGCACATGAATGCTAGCCAACAGCAATGAATAGCCCGCGACGCTTGCGCCTGGCGGCACAAACTGCGGCAAAAACGTAAGGTAGAACACCCCAACTTTTGGGTTCAGTACATTGGCAGTTAAGCCTTTTGCAAAGGATTGAACGCCGCCTCGTCTGGACACCGGCAAATTGGCCGGGCATGTGTTGCGTGGCCGCAGTAGCAGACCGATGCCCAACCAAAGAAGATAGAGGACACCCAAGTATTTGACGATGGTGTAGGCAGTTTGAGATGTCTGTAACACAGCTGCCAGGCCAACTGAGACCGCAGCCCCCCAACAAAGACACCCCAAGCCAACGCCGGTTGCCGCCAAACATGCGGATCGCTTGCCGTTTGCCACGGCAGTGTTAAAAACAATGGCCGTATCCAAGCCGGGCGTTATCGCCAGCACCGCGGCAGCGGCAACGAAAGCCAGTAGCGGAGGCAAATCGATCATGAGGTCATGTTAGCTGCCCATGATCCAGCACCCCAAGCGATTGGCAGTGTCGGCTGTACTGCGGGGGTGGGCGTGAGATCTGCGCATTCGGGTTCGCCATTGGTGAATGGGGCAGCGACTTCAGCGCTTTAGATGGTGACATGCCCTTCAATCACGATATGAACCTCGCCGCCAATCCAGGCAACACCATCTTGGCTTGGCTTGACAGTTACTCTACCCATGCGTCCAATGGTCGTGCCTTGTGAAATTAGGTAGGGCTTGTCTAGGCGCCCCGAGGCCTGCATCCATTTGGCAATCGCGGCGTTTAAAGAGCCCGTGATGGGATCCTCGCTCATGCCACTTGATGGCGCCAGCATGCGAACCTCGTAGTCACACTCATGTCCAGGTGCCTGTGCCGCAAAAAGCCCGATGGCTTTAAAGGTGGGCCACTTGACTTTTGAAGCGTCTGCGGCGAGCACATCAGCGGCTGACTGGAGTTCAAAGAACTGCCATGTAGGCCCATTGCACAGTTGCGCGCTGTTGACAATCGCGCTGGGCGCAATGGCGAGTGCTTGCATGATCTCGCGGCGATGTTCCGGGTTCATGTCTTGGATGGTGGTTGGCGGTGCGGCAAAGGACATCACGGGGGCTTGTGAGATGTCGATCTCGACAATCCCGACCGCACATTCCTGTCGCACCATGCCCGGGGTTCGAGGTTTGCCACCGGTGCGCAACCAAGAAGCGCAACTGCCCAAGGTCGGATGTCCCGCAAAGAGCATCTCTCTGGCCGGTGTAAAGATGCGCACTCGGTAATCCGCCGAAGCATCCGTGGGTGGCAGCTAAAACGTGGTCTCGGCCAGATTGGTCCAGGCAGCGAACTGTTGCATCTGCGTATCGCTCATGCCGCAGGCGTCAACCACCACGGCCAAGCCATTGCCCTGCAGTGGCACCGGGCTAAAGACGTCACATTGGATAAATCGGCGAGTTTTCATGGGCAGACGCAGTTGGATCTGCCTGTATTCTCAACGACTGGATTGGTGTTGGCAAGTGTGTTGATGGGGTGAGTTGATTCAGTGAATCAATACAGCTTGTTTGTCCCATGCATTCGCATCGGCAACCTCACCCGTAACCTCACCCGCGCCTGCACATTCAACTGCTTGCCCGCGTACCCCGCAAACCTATCGAATCAAGCCAGCGGCCAGCAACTCTTGGCGTGAGGCCTCAAACATGGTCTGGAACTCGGCGTTTTGCATTAATTGAACGGCTACCAATGTGCCGAGCACCTGGCCAGCCACGGTGTCAGATCGGTGGTGCACACCACAGCGCATCCGATTCTCGGCGTAGAGCTTGGCGCGCTCCATGATAGCGGCCGCTTGCGGCTCGATTAGATGGGCAAGAATGACACCCATGGAATAGGCCATGGTGGCGTGACCGCTCGGGTAACTCTGCAGTTCACCACCCGTCTCGGCTGCGACGCACAACGTGATCGTCGGGTCGGTGATGTATGGGCGTGGTCGCTTGAAATGGTTTTTAAAAACCTTGGCTTGTTGATCTTCTGTGAACCGCACCTGATCAAATAATGCTTTGGTAGCGGGTAGTTTGCTCAGATCAAACCCCGAGACCGTGTCCGCAAAAAAGCCGGCGGTTTTGTCGAGCGCATCTTTGGCGGCGAGTGCTTTCTCCTCAGGTGTTGTCTTGGCAACCCACGCCTTGACTTCTGCAATCTCATCGCGGGTGAGCACACTGTCGGCCGAGGGTGGTGGGGGCAGAATCTGCGCTGGTGCCAGGTAAGTGGTCTGAATCAACAGCTCCCGCTTGGGGGCGTCCGCGATGGATGGCGAGCACACCACGAGCGTGAGTGATAAAAGGGCGGATTTCCAAAGTGCGTTCATGAGGCGCTCCCAATTACATTAAAGATCACGACCATAATGGATCAGCGTGACATGTCCATGACGCTTGCAACTGGCTGGTACCGTGCAAGAGTGGCATCAACAACAAGCTAGGCGTATAGCCGCCTCTCAAGGCTCATCATCTGATCGGAAATGCACTGCCAGGCGTTGGCCCGTTCGGCATCGGATTGCCGAAACGCAGCGACCATGCCGGTCGCCCAGGATCCAACGATATCACTGCTGTCAGTGGCGTCCGCGTGTGTGATGTCAGCACGCAGCTTACGCAGCGCAGCGTCTTTATCCAATGCGTTTGAGTGGTCGATATGCTTTAGCTCTTGCTGAAAACTTCGGATGGCGTCGACCATATGAATCAGGCGGCGGGCCGCGTCATCGGCCTGAGCAGGCTTGCGAAGCATGGCGATGTGGTCGAGTTGTCTGACTCGGGCAAACTGGCGGTCTTCCCAAAAAGTCACTGCTTTGTGATCGTCTGTCAGAACGGCCTTGATCGCATGTTCGAAATCGTTCAACGCTCGCTGAATCAGCATGTTTAGCCGGGTTTCGCCCCGCCAGGGATGAATCACTGCAATCAAGACAATGGCGCCAATCGTGCCGATGATTAGTGACGCCGACATGTTCAAGTACTGATTAAAGTCGTAAACCATGTTGTTGGCAACGCCGAGCAAAATACCGCCAAACAGCATGGCTCCACTGCCCACAGCCATGTACTTCACTGAGCCTCGCAGTAAGCAACCGGGCAGCAAAATTAGACCGATGCAGAACAGTAACCACGCCAATCCTTCACCCATGGGCATCAATAAAAACTTGACGGGGTACACAAATATCGATGCCAGAAAGAGACCTTTGAGCATGTCGATCACATTTAGCACGGGCCTGTCGTTGGCCAGTTGCAGCATGACCACTGCGGTGAATTGCATCAAGGCGAGCAAGCCATATTGCCACTCAAGCCCAATCCAGGCAGCGGTAAAAACCAGGTACCCCACGGCCACACCAACCGCGTCAAGTATTGAAATGCGTTGCTCCACAATCTTGCCGAATTTTCTGACAGAGTAAGCGTTCGGATCCTGTCTGACACGGCGATACTGGTGCAGGCTATAGAGCATTTGCTCAAGTGAGCCCTGAATCGCGAGGATTCGGGCATTTTGTTGGGGGTCAGTGATTTCCGCGGCCGCCTCTTCGAGCGGCTTTCGCAAGGGTGGAATGTACTGCTTGATGACGCTGGCAACGCCAGGGGCATTGTTGGTGGCAAACAGGTTTTGCAGGCAATCGATGATGGCCGACCTGGCAGACAGCATGGCGGGGGTGGCGGGTGCGCTAACGAGCGCCTGGAAATCATCGCTGAACTTGGCAATCGGCGCAAATAGATCCATGAGCGCAATGCGGATGCTTTTGGCCTGTTTGCTATAAATGGACTCTTCTTCGCCGAGCATCAGCAGTCTGCGTTGTAGATCATCAGTTTGTTTGACCCATTGGCGCACCAAATGAGCCTGATTCTGCTCGCTCGGGTCGTCCACCATGCCGCTGGCGATATCCAGAATGCGTTTGGCTTGCAGGTGCATTTCCGGCTCAAGCCGCTTAATGCCTTTGCGAATGTGCGTCAACCCAAAAGTCAGTGCGACCGCGATCACACCGAGCGAGACCTCTGAGACACGTTCAATTGCCGTGAAGACAATGGTGTTGGTCGGTGCGACCTCTGAAAGAACAATGGTGGCGGTGTAACCGGCCAATAAAGCACCATAGGCTTGGAAGTAGCGGTAATAACAACTGACGTAGTAACAAATGCCACTCCAGATGGCCAGGCCGATCATGAAGAGCCAGGGGGCTTGCATAAACGGGATAGCCAGTCCCACAAATACCAGGCCCCCAAAGATCGTGCCAACGAATCGCCATTTGCTCTTGGAAAACACCGCACCCGAGTCGGGGTCGGACAGGATCATCACGGTCAGCGCCGCACTGCCAGCCAGGGTGATCGACAACTCAAATGCCACCCAGACGCACAAGCCATACGCCAAGGTGGTTTTTATCCAAAAAGCCAGTCCAGGCAGTAGGGATCTCATTGCACGTCACCCGAGCAGTTCACCCACAACACTGGCTACTCCTTGGGTGCTGCGTTAACCGAGCCTGCGGCGGTTTGAACGGTTGCTGCGCTTGGCTCAGTTGCTGGTGTTGACGCGGTTGGCGTGGCGGCTAGGCTGTTCTCGCGCCAGCCGCCACCGAGTGCTCGGTAGAGCGACACCAGCTCAAGTGCCTGTTCGTATTCGGTATCGACGATGTTTTGGTTGATCTCTGTCAGGAGCAATTCGGCACTGTTGACCTGAAAGAGCGACTGCAAACCGGTTGCAAACAAGGTTTTCTCTTTGGAAACCACCACGCGCTGTTCTTGGTTCACGGCTTCTAGCACGTCGAGTGTTTGACTGGCACCCTGGTAGCCAACCACAGCATTCTCGACCTCTTGCAGCGCCCGGCGAACCAGTTGTTCGTATTCAAGCCGATTCTCTTGGCTGACAGACTCGGCGATTTTGAGGTTCGATTCGAGAAACCCGCTGGTGTAGATCGGCGCAAACGCGGAAGCCGCGAGGTTCCAGATAAAGCTCGCTGGATTGAGTAGCAAGTTAAATGGGCCGGTGTTGTATCCGACGTTCAGCGGGATCGCAAAAACCGGCAGAAACTGCGCCTCGGCCGCTTGCACCTCTGAGAGCGAAGCCAGCATGCGTTGTTCTTGCGCCGTGATGTCCGGGCGCTGACGCAACAGTTGGGAGGGCAAGGTGTCGGGCAGCGGTTGTTTGGCCTCCAACATGGGTCCGGGTTGGTTGAGCAAGGTGCTTAGAGAATTGGGATAACCACCAGTCAAAATGGCACACGTGGTGATCAAGATGTC
>CAZLFB010000039.1:0-4790 GCA_964558695.1 uncultured Orrella sp. | reverse complement strand
GGCAACATCCGGCTGCTGGCGTCGGACTCAGAAGACACGGCGGCTTTCACGGAGGATCTGCGAAAGCTGATTCGGATGACGAGTTAAATATTGCACTGCAGGACGCAGAGGATGGGTGCAGAACCATGTGCAACCAATCTGACGAGTTTCTTGTGTTGGGAAGAGCGTCTTAAACCAACAAGGCGTTTTGGTTGTAGTTTTAAGCCTTCCAAGTCCATTCATCACGATCAAAGTCGTTAACCAAACTCTCCCACTGCCACTCTTGAACGAGCGCTAGCTGGTGACCAGACGATCCGTCATCTTCTTGCGCTGCAAGCGCAAATAGGCGATCCCAATCAGCGCGCGGGGGCAGATTCTCATTCTGATCGTTGCTCGGTTTGTCGGATTCAGCATGGCTCATCAATGTTTCGCTCCAGACAAAAAGGCGCGAAGTATGACACGAATTTGACCCGCATTCAGACGCAACCTCAACTCATGGGGCCAGTAATTGGCCTCCCTCGAAAAAGTCGCCAGCACTACATTTCAGCCACACTCGCTAAAAACAGCTTGTCTGGTCCCAGGCCCACCATGGCAATCTGCGGATCGGTAAAGACCACGCCAAGGCCAGTGGTGCCAATGGTGCTCTTGCCAGGTTTGACATCCGGGTAGTTGGCGGCATTTATGCTCGCCACATTGGGCCGCAAGCCAATGACTACCAAGCAGTAGTCAAATCGTTCGACACACTCACTATTATCCAAACCCACGTATCTGACTTCTACCCTATCACCCACGCGCTTGGTGCAATCAATACTCAGTGCAACAACGTGACTCAATTTGTCACTGAACCGGCATCAATGAATCCAGCCATTTTTTGACAGCACGATGCTAGCCAGTTCGATTTGCCTCGGTGTGAACTGCTTCTTGCGTTCGCCCCATTCATGCGTGAACCGCACCAGTTCGCTGACAGAAGTCACTTGCGAATGCGTCTGCACCCAATGGACCGTCGAAAGCAACTCTAGCCCGAACGATGACTCGAATCCCTCGACAAGCTGTGACACGCGATCTACCCTTGCACCGGTATCTGGGTAGTCCTCCAGAAACTGACTGGCCGCTTCTAAGGCACCCGGCAAGATTTCTAATTCCTTGTCCGGGGCATCACCACCATCATCGTAACCAACCAGCAAATGGCCCTCAATCGCATGTAGAACATGCCGCAGGTTTTCTGCATAAGGACCGTAGAAACCTTGCTTGAACTTCAGCCTTAATGGCTCACCAGCGACTTGCATGAAGTACAACAATTTGTGGACTTCCAGCAAACTGATTACTGGATCCATAAACCCCTGAAGATAGCGGCTCATGAGCCCAACCAGGGCCGCACGACCGGGGGTCATTTTGCAAGCCGGTGTAGCATGAGGCTCGATCGCAGATGCAGGCCTGCCCTGAGGCTCAAACACAGTAACTTGGATATCTGGCAAATCAGCAAATGCTGCCTCTATGAGGGGTTTGACCCGATCCCAATCAAGCCCACCTAGCCCACAACCCAAAGCAGGTATCGCAACTGACTTTATTCTCAGTCGACGCAAATCAGATACCAATGCATGCAGGCCCGACTCAATGTCATCGAGTCGGCTATTGCCGCGCCAATGGCGTTTAGTCGGGAAGTTAATAATGAATCGAGGGTTTGCCAGCGAGTTTGTCTCATGAATAAACATCTCGCCCGCCACAACCTTTCCAAGCTTGCAGGCTTGCGCGTACGCTTTAAAGTTGTCTGGGAATGCCTTCTTGAATTGCAGCGCAACGCCACGCCCCATCACGCCAACACAATTGACTGTATTGACTAGCGCCTGCGAACGCTCGCCCAAAATGTCACCAGTTTTATACTCGATCATGGCCTTCTCCCGGGGACTGCTCAGTAGTACCAATCAGGCTTAATTTCGACTGTCGGCAAGTGGGCAACGCCACTCAAAATGGACAATACCAGTTGATACGTTCGATGATTCTGGACAACGATTCTTTGCACAAGAGTCCATGGAAAACATCCTTCAACTAGAAACTCGGCCTGCTTGCGCTCTTTAACTGATTTATCCACGCGCGCGCCACCCCAAAAATTTGACGCGATCGACTGCCAATCGAGTTCATTTAAAGAGCCTAAATGCGATCGGTCTTCGAAGTACACAGCCCCAGCATTGCCTAGCGTGAACGCCCAGCGCTTGTGATTGCTCTGTGCCCAATTTACTGTTGATTTTAAATCCGCTTGAAGATGCAGGATGGCACCTTGCCCACCACGATAATTCAAGTCGGGCTGATTGGCACGGTGCAGCAAGTAAAGCATCACCGATCTGACACAAAAATAAAACGGCACACACTGCCCAACATACAGACCAGGGTGGCTTCGAAGTGTCAACTCAGTCAATCTCCTACGCTTGATTGCGGGTATACCAATCACCGAACCCGTGCAACCGCGCCGTACCATCTCCGCATCGCACCACAAATATCCATCCGATACGATCGAAGCCAGTTTATCCACATGCACGATATGAAAAATTTTTGGTTCATCAGGCACCAACAACTTAGCGTCTACCCTTGGTTCTCGCCATGCAACAGACACCATCTCAACGGGACTTGCACGAACCGAAAAATGTTATGAGTCAACGTAGACCAACAGTTCGCTGTTGTGCTGTCGGATACTCGGACCCAGTGATGGCGTGTTTGAGCGAATCTAAAAGGCAAAATTATACTGTATTTATATACAGTAAACTAAACTTAATTAGAATTTTTTACCCTAAACAATCCCATCGAGCTTGGCTGCCGTATCCCTCAGTGCCGTGCGCAAACCCTCTTCAATGACCGGGTGGTAGAACGGCATGGTGAGCATCTGATCTATCGTCATGCCCTGCTCGCCTGACCATGCCAAGAGATGAGCCAGATGTTCAGCCACTGGTCCCACCATCTGGGCACCAAGAATGCGACGGGTCTTGATGTCAGCATAAATGTGCATCAAGCCTTTGTTTTTTAGCATCACACGCGAACGGCCCTGCCCCGTGAAATCCAACTCACCGGTTACAAACGAGCCTTTCTCCAACTTCTCTGGCCCGATGCCCACCATCGCAATTTGCGGATCCGTGAAGACGACACCCAAGTGAATCGTGCGTTTGCCAGGCTTGACATCCGGGTAGTTGGCAGCGTTCATGCCGGCAATGTGCCCTTCATCGGCTGCCTCATGCAACAGGGGCACATCATTGTTGACGTCACCCGCGATAAATACCGGCAGATCACCGACTTGCAGGGTTTCCCGATTGAAAGCGGGAATGCCTTGGGCGTTAACCTCGATATTGGCATTGGCCAGATCCAAGCCCGCCAGATTCGGGCGACGCCCCGTGGCCACCAAGGCATAGTCAAACCGTTCGACACACTCGCTGTTATCAAGCCTGATGTATCTGACTTCCACCTCATCGCCCACGCGCTTGGTTTCAAGCACACGGGCATCGGGATCGAGATAAAACTCTTCCTGAAATATCTTCTTGGCAGTCTGCCGCACTTTGAGATCTGAGAGCCCCGCCAATGAGCCGCTCATGCCAAATACCTTGACCGTCACCCCTAGCCTTGCCAAGGCCTGACCCAATTCCAGACCAATGACGCCTGGCCCAAACACCACGACCCGCTTGGGCAGATCGTGCCAGGCAAACACATCGTCGTTTACCACCAAACGGTCACCGAGTGCTTTAAACGGTGGTCGCACATTCGGGCTCGAACCCGAAGCAATCACCACGGTCTTGGCATTGATTCGGGTGTGGTCATCAACCTCCAGTACCCCAGGCGCGACAAACCGGGCATAGCCTCGCAGCTTGTGTTCAGCCGGGATGTTTTCTACGCCGTCCAGCACAAAACCCACAAACCGGTCACGCTCGCGCTTGACCCGATCCATAACCTCTTTGCCGTTCACCTGAACTTCGCCATGCACATGCACGCCAAAGGCGTCCATGTGCTGCGCACCATGCGCAGCCTCAGCTGCCGCAATCAACAGTTTCGATGGCATGCAACCCACGCGCGCGCAGGTCGTGCCGTAGGGACCACCCTCAATCATCACCACCGATTTACCGGCACCACGGCCAGCTTTGATCGCTGCTTTATACGCTGACAAGCCAGCGGTGCCTGCGCCAATGATGGCGACATCTACGTCGATTGATTTCATGGCTATTCCAGTAATTTGCTAAGGCATACAAACAGCAATCACTGTAACGCAGTCACCCACAGCCCGTCATGAAGCTAGATCAAGGTGAGCAGCAGTGGATGGTGTCAACATGGGGCACGCAAACAGTGCGTCCAAGACAACTCCCATGGGGTGCTTGAACCCTTGCTAGCGACTACAGAATCAAAGCCAATGACCGATCAATCATTTCTGTCGGTAGGTATTTCATCTTCGCAATGGCATCGACCTCCAGAGAAAAATTTGGTAAGTAGTCACGCAGACACTCCCCGAGCATTCGCGCCTGATTCAAATCACGCTGCTTTTTGACGGGTTCGCGATCCATTTGTTGTGACAGCCAGGCCTTATGCAACGCAAACGCCCTGGGATCTGGCACCGGCATCATCACCGGCTGCCCATTGGCTGAAATCACAACTTGTTCAATCCGAGGTGCATTGGCCAGCCACTCGAGGTTTGGTACTTCGACCGCAGCCAAATCATGAGCCGCCATCGGGGCGGGACTGACTGACAACATCCCTTTATCCTGAGTGATGAAGTCCACCATAAAGCCATCTTGATTGATGGCACGAAACGCATCCGACGAAGATATGGCAAAGCTATTGTC
>CAZLFB010000038.1:0-11249 GCA_964558695.1 uncultured Orrella sp. | reverse complement strand
GGGTTTTTGGATGGTATCGAATCGTACTTGGGCTAGTGGTGGCTTATTTCATTTTTTAAGTCGATATTGCCACCGTGCCATCGACAGTAAATAATTCCACACTGTTGTCATTGACCACGATCCAGCCCCCGCGAGGGGCTCGGCCCGGATCTAGGTGGTCTGCTTCCCAATCGGGTAGCACCCATCGGTCGATCATCGCACTGCCTTGTGCGCTAGGGTAATGACCGGGTTTGTGGGTGTGGCCGTGAATCAAAACGCGGGTGCCTGCCTGTTTGAGCGTCTGATCGATTTGCGCCAGCGTGACATCGTGCCAAACTGCATTAGGATTAGCTTGGGTCTTGATGCTCTTTAGCCGGGCCCGGTGGGCGATGGCCATGCGCTGATTCAGGCTTAGACTCAAGTACAACTTTTGCACCCAAGGATGACGCACGATTTTTCTGAATCGTTGGTAGGCGTGGTCTGTGGTGCAGAACTCGTCACCGTGGGCTAGCAGTACGCATTGCTTATGGATCTGCAAAAGACATTGATCATCCAGTAGCTGCGCGCCCAAGCGCGCTGCCAGACGCTGCCCCATCAGAAAGTCACGGTTACCGTGTCCAATACACAAAGGGATTTTTTTGCCGGTTTGTTGCAAATGCGCGAGCGCTTGGCTAAGCCAAGCCGGTGGTTGATCTGCCCAGTCATCGCCAATCCAGACATCGAAAATATCGCCCAGCAAAAATAAAGCGCCCGCATGGGCGCTTGCCTTATCCAGAAACGCAAAAAATAACTTGGCTGTTTCGGGATTGTCGGGGCCTAGATGAATGTCAGAGGCCAGCCAGGCTGGCCCCTTAATCGAGATTTTATTCAACGACAGTGGCTTTCTCGATAACAACGTCTTCGACCGGGACGTTTTGATGAAAGCCCGCGTTGCCAGTTTTGACGCCACGAATCTTATCGACCACGTCCTGACCTTCCACGACCTTGCCGAACACGGCATAGCCCCAACCCTGTGACGTCGGTGCAGTGTGGTTCAAAAAGTCATTGTTGGCCACGTTAATAAAAAACTGTGCGGTGGCTGAGTGCGGATCATTGGTGCGCGCCATGGCAACGGTGTACTTGTCGTTTTTCAGGCCATTATTGGCTTCGTTCTCAATCGGATCGCGCGTGGGTTTTTGTTTCATGCCTGGCTCAAAGCCACCACCCTGGATCATGAAGCCGTCCATGACGCGATGAAAGATTGTGTTGTCATAAAAACCATCTTTAACGTAAACAACAAAATTCTCTGACGATTTGGGTGCATTGGTTGCATCGAGTTCGATCACAATGTCACCAGCCGAAGTTGAGAGTTTGACGCGTGGAGATGTGCTCATGGAAGGCGTGTCCTGTTTGGTTTGTGAAAGGGATTGCGCAAAGGCGCTATTAAACCCCAGAGAGAAAGTTGCCAGCAACAAAAGCATCACTGATAACTTGGCGAAAGAAAGTTTGTCATTCATGGCTGATTGGTCTCTTTGATAAATTGACGTAATGCTTGAGCGCGACTGCGGGCGTTGCGGTCGCCTAGGGAAGCGGCTTTTTCATAGCCCTGCAGGGCCAGTAGCAATTGCAGGTCAGCGAGGTTGCTGATCGCAGCCGCGTATCGGGGGTTGTTCATGATCGCAGCCTCAAGCGCCATCCGCGCTTGATCTAGGTCGTTGCGGCTAATGTAGAGGATGGCCAGGTTGTTCCAGGGCTCAGCGAGCTCGGGGTATTGGATGGTCATTTCTCGATAGACGGCTTCAGCTTCTGCGGTTTTGCCGAGCTGCGCCAGCGCACGCGCTTTTTGGAACATCAGTTGCACGTCACGACCAGGTCCACCAAGTTCAGCGAGCGCCAATTCACGTGCTGCGATGTCTTGGAGTGCGGCTTGTGCTTGTCGGCGATCTAGCTTGTCTTGAATCGCACGATTGACCTGCTCACCCGACGGTGGGTCCTCCGTTTGAGCTGACGGTGTGAGCGCATCGAGAACGTTGGCCAGCGCATTCCATCCACGGTCGGGCTCGCTTTGGCCATTGTCTGTCTGAGCCAAAGCGCTATTGGTCAGCCCACTCAAAAGCGATACACAAAGTAGCAGGGGCAGAATTTGCTTCAATTTTGGCGATTTCCGCATTGGTATACTGAGACACTTTATTTTAGCCATGCTTTTCGCAAAAGCCAGAATGCTCACATAAGGTTGGCTTTTTACGCACCACGGCCATTCGTTGCCCCAGAGCATGAGCGACCTTACCACTGGACTCTTTGATCAGTTTAACCATGCTGCAAATTTACGATTCCCTCTCGCGAACTAAGCGACCGTTTAAGCCCGTGCGTGAAGGCGAGGTCAATATGTACGTTTGCGGGATGACGGTCTACGATTACTGTCACCTTGGGCACGCGCGCATGTTGGTGGGTTTTGACGTCATTGCCCGTTGGTTACGTGAGTCTGGCTACAAGTTGAACTACGTTCGCAATATCACCGATGTGGACGACAAGATTATTCGACGAGCGGTACAGACCAACCGCACAATTTCGGATGTCACCCGTTTTTTCATTGACGCCATGCACGCCGATGAGCGTGCGTTAAACGTACAGTCACCGGATCAGGAGCCTCGGGCAACGGCCTACGTGACCCAGATGCTCGACATTATCAGGGCACTCGAGGTCAAAGGCTTGGCCTATCAGGCTGAGGATGGTGATGTCAATTTTGCAGTCCGGCAGTTTCCAGGCTACGGCAAGCTCTCTGGCAAGTCGCTCGACCAATTGCGTGCAGGTGAGCGTGTGGCGGTTTCGAGCTCTAAGCGAGATCCGCTCGACTTTGTGCTCTGGAAAGCAGCCAAGCCGGATGAGCCTGCAGAGTCGCGTTGGGAGTCAGCCTATGGGGCGGGGCGTCCGGGCTGGCACATCGAATGCTCGGCCATGAGTCACGCGGTGCTCGGTTTGCCGCTCGACATTCACGGGGGCGGGCCGGATTTGAAGTTTCCTCACCACGAGAACGAGATCGCCCAGTCTGAGGGGGCATTTGGTGGGATGCTCGCCAATGTGTGGATGCATTGCGGCCCGCTGATGGTCGATGCCGAGAAAATGTCCAAGTCACTTGGCAACTTCCGTACCATCCGTGAAACAGTTGATGGCCAGGTCAACCCAGATTCGGCTACTTATCAACCGAACGTGCGTGAAGCCGAGATGTTGCGCTTCTTTATCGTGCGCAATCACTACCGTAGCGCCCAGAACTATGCGCCTGACAATCTGGCCGATGCTCAAGCCTCGCTGGATAGGCTTTACTTGACGCTGCAGACCGTTGCCCCAGCGCATGTGTCTATTGATTGGCACTCGGGTGCGGCGGCAGACTTCAAAGCAGCGATGGATGACGACTTCAATACGGCAGGTGCGGTGGCGGTCTTGTTTGAGCTTGCTGGGGCGGCCAATCGTGATCGTGATGCCCAGGCCAGCGGCTTGATGTTGGCGCTTGGCCAGGTGCTCGGCCTTTTTGGTGTGAGTGCTGACGAGTATTTCAGATGCCCCACGCGCTACACCCACCGGGCTATTGAGGCAGCGCAAGCTGCTGATGCGGGTGCGGGTGCGGGTGCGGGTGCCGGTCAGGCAGCGACCGTGTCTCAGATCAGCGATGAAGACATCGAAGCACGTGTTCAGGCGCGCGCGCAGGCCAAGCAGCAAAAAGACTTCAAGCTTGCTGATCAAATCCGCGATGAGCTTGCCGCTGCTGGTGTCCTGCTCGAAGACAAGCCCGGTGGTCTGACGCAATGGCGCCGAGGGTGATCATCCATGCCTAGTCGCGTGCATCAACCGAATGGCAAGCCGGATTATTGGGATCAAGCCACGGTCGACTTGGTCAAGCGTGATCGTGTGATGCGCAGGCTGATTCCTGAGCACCCGGAGGTCTGGCTTGAGTCTCGTGGCAAGCCGTTTGTCACGCTGGCGCGTTCCATCGTTGGCCAGCAAATCTCGGTCAAGGCCGCTGAGTCGGTATGGCAGCGGGTGCTGACCAATTGCGGCAACCGGTTCACCCCTACCACGGTCATCAATGTCGGCCCAACGGTGTTGCGTGATAGCGGCTTGTCGATGCGCAAAGTGGAATACATTCTGGATTTGGCAGGTCACTTCAAGAAGCGTTTGGTGCATCCGGCAAGCTGGGCTGCGATGGACGATGAAGCGGTGATCTCGGAATTGACTGATATTCGAGGCATTGGACGCTGGACCGCGGAGATGTTCTTGATATTTAATCTCCAGCGCCCCAATGTATTACCGCTGGACGATATTGGCTTACTCAAGGCGATTTCCCTCTTGTATTTCAGTGGTGACCCGGTTTCACGCTACGAGGCAAGGGAAGTGGCTCAAAGCTGGCAGCCTTGGTGCACGGTAGCGACCTGGTATCTTTGGCGTAGTCTGGACCCGATCCCGGTTGAGTACTAAAGAGTTAAACTCTCGGTGACCATTTACGCGCCGATCATGGGAAAACAATAGACCGATGCGCAACACATTTTTAGAATTTGAGCAGCCTCTGGCTGAGCTAGAAAACAAAATCGAGCAGCTGCGCTTTGTGCAGGCTGACTCTGCTGTTGACATCTCGGAAGAGATCACCCGGTTACAGCAAAAAAGCCAGTCTTTGGCAAAAGACATCTATGCCAAGCTCACGCCTTGGCAGACTGCCTTGGTGGCCCGTCACCCGCAGCGGCCCTACACGCTGGACTATGTGCGAGAGATTTTTACCGATTTTCATGAGCTGCACGGAGACCGGCAGTATGCCGACGATCAGTCGATTGTCGGCGGTTTGGCGCGCTTTAACGGATCACCTTGTATGGTGCTTGGTCACCAAAAAGGTCGTGATACCAAGGAGCGTGCGGCCAGAAACTTTGGCATGCCCCGCCCGGAAGGGTATCGTAAAGCATTACGGCTCATGAAGCTTGCAGAAAAGTTTCGCCTGCCCGTGTTCACATTCGTTGACACTCCTGGGGCTTACCCCGGTATTGGCGCCGAAGAGCGTGGGCAGTCTGAGGCAATTGGCCGCAATATTTATGCCATGGCCGAACTGAAGGTGCCCATCATCAGCACCATCATCGGCGAGGGTGGTTCGGGCGGCGCACTCGCCATTGCGGTGGCCAACGCGGTGTTGATGCTGCAGTACTCGACCTATTCGGTCATTTCTCCCGAAGGCTGTGCGTCCATTTTGTGGCGCAGCCCTGACAAAGCGCCCGATGCGGCTGAAGCGCTGGCCATTACGGCCGATCGCCTAAAAACCCTCGGCCTGATTGATCGTGTGGTCAATGAGCCTGTTGGTGGAGCGCATCGCGATCCCCGCGTGATGGCGCGTCTGTTGCGCCGAGGCCTAGCTGACGCTTTGCGCCAGCTCGCCGGCATGACATCAAAAGAGTTGGTTGAGCACCGTTTGCAACGTTTGCTTGCCTACGGCTCGTTTCAGGAAGCCAAGGGTTAGGCCAAGGACAGCCACGTGCCAGACAGCCTGCTTTACACAAGCCTTGAGCAGGCACTCGGGCAACTGCCGGGCCACCTGAATCTTGCCGTGGCGCTTAG
This sequence comes from uncultured Orrella sp., assembly GCA_964558695.1. Classification (GTDB taxonomy): domain Bacteria; phylum Pseudomonadota; class Gammaproteobacteria; order Burkholderiales; family Burkholderiaceae_B; genus Algicoccus. The sequence continues at coordinate 5,702 of CAZLFB010000038.1, read as the reverse complement.
CGGAGGACCAGACTCCAGCGCCATGGCGATTTGCGCTGATGGTTTTGCCCGGCGCCACAATCGATCGATTGCCCTGTTTCATGTCCATCATGGCTTGCATGCCAATGCCGACGAGTGGGCGGCCAAGGTCCATGCGCTTGCCATGGGACTTGACCGACCGCTAGATGTGCGTCACGTGACCGTGGATTTGACTGGCGGTCTTGGCGTGGAGGGTGCAGCGCGGCTTGCACGTTATCAAGCCATTGAGTCCATGGCGGCTGAGCGAGACGTGGGCGCCGTGTTACTGGCCCATCACCAGCAAGATCAAGCCGAGACGGTGCTGATGCGGCTGCTACGTGGCTCAGGTGTCAGCGGCATGGCTGCCATGGCGCCGATCACAAGACGCAGCGGTTTGTATTGGGTACGTCCTTGGCTCGATGTGTCGCGCAAGGACTTGCTTGAGTGTGTTTCGGACTATACCGAGCGAACCGGTTGGTTGCCCGTGGATGACCCAAGCAATCTGGATGGCGCGTTGGCTAGAGGCACGCTTCGGGCCAAGGTGATTCCAGCGGTTCAAAGCCACTGGCCGGCTTGGCAGCAGGCCCTGGCTCGGCATGCGCAGCAGGCAGCTCAGGCTGACCGACTGCTGTTGCGGTTCGGTGAGCGCCTGTTGTCTGAACTGGCGATCGATACCGCATCAGCGGCCTTGCCGGTCCTATCACTGGCTCAGTGGCGAGTGCTTGACCCGGACGAACAAGTGTTGGTACTCCGTGTTTGGCTCGGTCAGGCTGGTTTTCAGATGCCCACCGATAAAAGGCTGCTTGAACTGATGCGCCAGCTGCGTGGTGTCCATGCACTGGGGCACGACCGCGATTTGAAATGGGAGCAGCAGGACTGTATGGTCCGCTGCATTCGCGGACAGTTACATCTTCACGCTAAAATGTCAGGCTTTGAAGGCGAAGCAGGGGACGGTGCGGTGCTTACCTAGTAACTGACCCTCATGGCTCGCACATCACAATCCAGCCTGACATAAGGTCTTTATGGCACTGATCGTTCACAAGTACGGTGGCACCTCCATGGGTAGCACCGAAAGAATTCGCAATGTTGCCAAGCGGGTTGCCAAATGGCATGCCGCCGGGCATCAAGTGGTGGTTGTGCCATCAGCCATGTCGGGTGAAACCAACCGATTACTCGGCTTGGCGCGCGAGATTGCATCGATGCCAGATGGGCGAGAGCTTGACATGATTGCGGCCACTGGCGAGCAGGCTTCCAGTGGTTTACTCGCGCTTGCCTTGCATGCCGAGGGCATTAAAGCGCGCAGCTACGCTGGCTGGCAGGTACCGATCCGTACCGACTCGGCGTTCACCAAAGCGCGTATTGCCGGCATTGACGATGCGCGCATTCGTGCGGATCTCGATGCTGGGCAGGTTGTCATTGTTACAGGGTTTCAAGGCGTGGATCCCGATGGCAACGTCACCACGCTTGGCCGTGGCGGCTCGGACACGTCGGCTGTGGCTGTGGCAGCGGCGCTGAAGGCGGACGAGTGTTTGATTTACACAGACGTTGACGGTGTGTATACCACTGACCCCCGGGTTGAGCCCGACGCCAGACGATTGAATGTGATTTCGTTTGAAGAGATGCTTGAGATGGCATCGCTTGGCTCCAAGGTACTGCAAATTCGGTCAGTGGAGTTCGCGGGCAAGTACCGCGTGCCATTGCGGGTCTTGTCGTCATTGACCCCCACCGATATTCCGCTCGAAGAAGAAATGCGTTCGGGCACATTGATTACTTTTGAGGAAGACGCGCAAATGGAAGCAGCAGTCGTTTCAGGCATAGCCTTTACCCGTGACGAGGCGAAGATTACCCTTTTGGGCGTGCCAGACAAGCCCGGCATCGCCTACTCCATCTTGGGTAAGGTCGCCGACGCCAACATCGATGTGGACATGATTGTGCAAAACCAGTCGGTGCAGGGCACCACGGACTTCTCTTTTACGGTCAATCGAAACGACTTCCAAAAGGTCGTCCAATTGATCGAAAAGGACATCGTGCCCGTGGTTGGTGCAACGCAGTTTGTGGCTGATGAGCATGTCGCGAAGGTCTCGATTGTGGGCATTGGCATGCGTTCACATGCGGGCATCGCCAGCTTGATGTTCAAAACCCTCGCCGAGGAGAACATCAACATCCAAATGATTAGCACCAGTGAAATCAAGACCTCGGTTCTGATTCAGGACAAGTACATGGAGTTGGCGGTTCGCGCGCTGCACAAAGCGTTTGAACTCGAGGCCAATCCAGCGTGATAGAATCTCGATTCTTGACAGGTTTTTAGCTGTCTAGGAGGCGTGCCCGAGAGGCTGAAGGGGCTCCCCTGCTAAGGGAGTATGTGAGCTAAAACTTGCATCCAGGGTTCGAATCCCTGCGCCTCCGCCAAATTCGATAAAGCCCTGATTCGTCAGGGTTTTATTTTTTGTGGCTTGTGCTGACCTGATGTGGTTGTTGTGACTGTGGACGGGGTGCTCTGATGCAGGGACGCGTCAAACGTAAACAAGCGCTGCAATCAACTGTCTATCCGAGGGCAGTGGTCACCGATTTGCCCAGATGCCCTCTGTGTGACCGAGGCATTCCATTGTCGCAGGTCGATGCCCATCATCTCGTGCCCAAATCTCGTGGTGGTGTTCAAACGGTGAATTTGCATCGGATTTGTCATCGACAAATCCACGCTCTATTGACCGAGGTTGAGCTTGAGCGTCTGTACTCGAGCATTGAGCGGTTGAAAGCGCACCCGGAAATTGCCCGATTTATCGAGTGGGTAAAATACAAGCCAGATGACTTTTGTGAGAGAACACGTAAGAGTAAGCGCTTGAAATTCTCACGATAGTATTTTCCTCGTGTCGACTAAACGACGGGTCTACAGTGCGTGACTTGGGCGCTGTTCTCGCAACTCTTTCATGGCCTGCCGAACGATCTGAATCGATGACCACAAGAACAGTCCGGCCATGGCGCTTGCCACGATTAGATCTGGCCAGGCACTGGCGGTGAAGTAGACGGCACCGGCGGCCAGCATCACCGCCACGTTGCCAATGGCATCGTTGCGGCTACAAAGCCAGACCGAACGAACGTTGGCGTCACCATCGCGGTATTTCATGAGTAGCAACACACTGGCGAGGTTGGCTGCGAGCGCCAGAAACCCCACCATGCCCATCACCGATGCTTTGGGCAGCGCCAGCACAAATATTTCGTAGATCGTCGAACCAAATACCCACAAGCCCATGGCGGCTAGGCTCGCGCCCTTGAAAAGCGCGGCATAGGCTCGCGTGTTGAGGCTTTTGCCGATCGCCCAAAGGCTGAGGCTGTAGGTCAGCGCATCACCCAGAAAATCCAGGGCATCTGCTTTTAAAGCCTGAGATCCAGCCAGGGCGCCGGCAAATATTTCGACCACAAACATCACGGCGTTAATCGCAATCACAGCCCACAGCACTCGGCGATAGGCAGGCGATGCGCCCTCAAATGGTGGTGGTTGGCAGGAACAGCCGCCGCTCATCGATGGTAAACCCAAGTGTTGTATGCAGTTCCTGATATGGTATCGCTGTTGACGGGGCTTGTGGGTTGTTGTCCGCTTCGGATGTGGTCATCATCAATCGCCATTCAATGCTCGCCAAAGCGTATATTCGACATAAAGACAAAATAGAAGAGACAAATATCCATGCAGCTACAACCGTCATACTTGCTGCTTTTTACGCTTAGCTCATTGTCCCGACCATGATCAATAAGGTGGTCAATTCGCTCGCTGAGGCGGTGTCTGGGATCACCGATGGTGCCACGCTGTTGCTTGGCGGCTTTGGCACGTCGGGCACACCGATTGAGCTCATGCAGGCGCTGCTCGACACAGGAGTTAAAGATCTCACTGTGGTGAGCAATAGTGCGGGCGGCGGCAGCACGGGCCTGAGTCAGCTCATCGAAGCTGGCAAGGTACGCAAGTTGATCTGCTCGTTTGCGCGTTCATTAAACGCCAAGACCCCCACGGCGGCCGCATTTGAAAACAGCTATCGGGCTGGGCAAATTGAGCTTGAGCTGGTGCCACAAGGAACGCTGGCTGAACGATTAAGGGCAGCAGGCGCCGGAATGGGTCCGTTTTTTACACCAACGGCATATGGCACCAAGCTGGCTCAGGGTAAGGAAACTCGGGTGATCAATGGTCGAGGCTATGTTTTGGAGCAGCCGCTGCGGGCGGATATGGCATTCGTGAAGGCCCACTTGGCCGATGCCATGGGCAACCTGACCTATCGCTACGCCGGCCGAAATTTCGCGCCAGTGATGTGCATGGCTGCAAAACTGACCATTGCACAAGTCGATCAGGTGGTGGCAGTGGGCGAGCTTGCGCCTGAGTTTGTGATGACGCCCGGTATTTTTGTGCAACGTGTGATTGAGTGTGAACATGTCGCCGTTATCCCGTGATCAACTTGCGCAACTGCTCGCCGCGGATATTGCCAACAACAGCTACGTTAATTTGGGCATTGGCATGCCTACCATGGTTGCTAAATACCTGAAGCCTGAGCAAGGGGTGACTCTGCATAGCGAGAATGGAATTCTGGGTATGACGGCATTGCCTGAGGGTCAGTCACCTGATCCGGATTTAATCAATGCCAGTCGTGAAGCGGTCATGTTGACGCCAGGTGCGGCCATTTGTGACCATGTGGTCTCGTTTTCCATGATGCGGGGTGGTCATTTGGACATCACCATTCTTGGCGGGTTTCAGGTGGCGGTCAACGGTGATCTTGCCAACTGGGATACGGGTGAGCCAGATGCCATCCCAGCAGTCGGTGGTGCCATGGATTTGGTGGCAGGTGCCAAACAGGTCTTTGTCATGATGCAGCATCTTGATCGACAGGGCAGGTCAAAGCTGGTTGGGAAGTGCACCTACCCCTTGACTGGTCAAGGGGTAGTCGATCGGGTCTATACGGATTTGGCTATCTTGGATGTGAAAGGTGACCGATTTTCAGTACGTGGCATGGTTAAGGACTTGTCGTGGAAGGCGCTGCAATCGATGACAGATGCGCCGATTGAGATGGCGAGCGATTGCCGCGTCATTGAAATTTAATAATCAGTCGTTTGATGGGGACGGATATGAGTGAAGGTGCCAAGGGTTTCAAGAAGGGTTTGACGAGTTACGGTGATGCTGGGTTTTCTCTTTTCCTGAGAAAGGCCTTTATCAAGGGGGCGGGCTACACCGATACGGCCTTAGAACGACCCATCATTGGCATTAGCAACACCGGCAGCGCCTACAACCCCTGTCACGGCAACATGCCGCAGCTAATCGAGGCAGTCAACCGCGGCATTATGTTAGCGGGTGGCTTGCCCATGGATTTTCCGACGATCTCGATTCACGAGAGTTTTGCGTCACCGACGAGCATGTTCCTGCGCAACCTGATGTCAATGGACACCGAGGAAATGCTCAGGGCTCAACCGATGGATGCGGTGGTGCTCATCGGCGGTTGCGACAAAACCGTACCCGCTCAGCTGATGGGCGCGGCCTCTGCCGGGTTACCAGCCATACAACTGATCACGGGGTCCATGCTGACGGGCAGCCACCGCGGTGAGCGGGTCGGTGCGTGCACTGACTGTCGTCGTTACTGGGCTAAATTCAGGGCGCAGGAGATCGAAGAATCAGAAGTGGCCGACGTGAACAATCAGCTCGTGCCCAGTGTTGGTACTTGCTCGGTGATGGG
>CAZLFB010000037.1:0-38877 GCA_964558695.1 uncultured Orrella sp. | reverse complement strand
AGCCGCAAAAGCGCAAGCCTTTAACGAAAAAATGGTGCGTTTCTACCAAGACAAAAATGGTACCGAGATGATGGCGTTTTTGGTGTCCTGCCATCCGGATGCGGCAAGTTTCTAGGACCGCGGGTTTTAAGATCTTGGGTTCGCTGCTTTTTTTCTACTCAAGTCCCAACAAAACCTCACTTAATGCCTCGGGTGAGGTCACCATGGCATCGTGCCCTGCCTCGATTTCAACGTAAGCCCAGTCTTTGCGTGACTTGGCATAATCGCGGCTGGCCGTGGTCGGACCGTAATGGGGTGTCACCGCAATGTAGGTCACGGGCAAGCCATTGCCAGGCTCGTTTTTAAACGTCAGCGCATCCTCGTAGGTGGCAATCGGATGCGGCGTGCATTTGGCTTTTAGCCAGGCAGCATCCGCTTGATCAAACACCCCAAGCTTGTCTGGGCCAGGGGCAGGAATCGTTAAACCTTCCGAGGTCTTTTGTGCCAGGTCACGGCGCCCCTGTACCACTTCTGCCGGCAATAACGAGAACACGCTCTTGCCCGACTCAGGAATGAGTGCATCCAGATACACCAGGTGACGAATTCTGTCTGGCATGCAATCGGCCGCTGCCGTAATGGCGTTCCCTCCGAAACTGTGGCCCACCAGAATCACGTCGTTCAAGTCTTCCCAGCGCAATACATTCATGAGGTCTTGCGCAAAAGTCTGAAGGTTCACCTGAGCGTTTAGTAGATGGCTGCGCTCGCCCAAGCCGGTTTGCGTTGGGGTATAGACCTCATGGCCGGCGGCCTTCAGTAGCGGCGTCAACTTCTTCCAGCACCAGGCACCATGCCAGGCACCGTGCAGTAGCACAAAGGTTTTAGTCGGGCTTTTAAGTGAGGTCATGAACCACTCCAATTATTTGGGTGCGGGTGCGGGTGCGGGTGCGGGGGCAACGGGTGTGGGAGCCAATGGAGATGGTCCAACTGGGGTAGGGCCGACAGAGGCGGGGCTGGGTGTTGGGGCCAGCGGTGTAGGACCAACTGGTGTAGGACCCGGCGGTGTAGGACCCAGGGAAGGACCGAAGGAAGGACCTGGAGATGGACTAACGGATGGTGTTGGCGAACTCGGCATGAGTGGCGTTGGTGACAGTGTGGGTGCCAGCGTTGGTGACACTGTGGGTGAAAGTGCTGGTGCTGGTGGCGCCGTGGTGGATGTTGGCGGATACACCAGGTCACGTAGCGTCAGGGAAATTTGCGGCACGTAAGAAATCAGCATCAGGCAGCCAATGATGGTCAGCACAAAGGGCACCAGATGCTTGATCACCCGATCAAGCGAAAGCTGCGCCACGGTGCAGGCGGCAAACAGGTTCACGCCAAATGGTGGGGTGATCATGCCTAGGGCCAAGTTGACCACCATGATGATGCCAAAGTGGATTGGATCGACGCCAAAGTAGATGGCCACGGGTGTCAGGATCGGGGCCAGCACGATGATGGCAGCCGACGTCTCAATGAACATGCCAATCACGAACAAGGCCGCGTTCACGCCAATCAAGAACATCGCAGGCGAAGTCAGCATGGTGGTGAGCCACTGGCCGATGGCCTCTGGAATGCCCGCACGCGTAATGATGAAAGCAAACAGACCCGCGTTGGCGATGATGAACATGATCACCGCGCTGGAGACCACCGATTTCTTTAAGCAATCAACGATGTCACGCCAGCTCAGCTCGCGGTGTAAGAGCGTGCCAACCATCAAGGCATAAAACACCGCCACCACGGCGGCTTCCGTGGGGGTGAAGATGCCGCCGTAAATGCCGCCAAGAATGATGACTGGCATCAAGAGCGCCCAGCCAGCCTTTAAGGTGGCTTTTGACACGGACAAGCGACCATCGCCATCGTGTTTGCCCCAACCTTTGAATCGGCAGTAAAGATGCACAAAGAGCATCAGCACGCCACCAATCAAAAGGCCCGGTCCAATGCCAGCAATAAAGAGTTCACCAATCGACACTTCAGCCGCCACCCCGAACAGAATCATGGGAATGGAGGGTGGAATCACCACACCGAGCTCAGCCGAGGTGGCCTGCAGTGATGCGGCGTACGGACGCGGGTAACCGTGTTTAACCAAGGCCGGTATCAGGATGGCACCGATGGCAAACGTTGTGGCCACCGAAGAACCCGACACCGCCGCAAAAATCATGCAAGTCAGCACGGTGGTCATGGGCAAGCCACCTTGCACACCGCCCACGAGGCTTTTGGCGAAATCCACCAGGCGAGCCGAAATGCCGCCGCGCTCCATCAGGTTGCCAGCGAGGATAAAAAATGGGATGGCAGCCAGCGGGAACTTGTCGATGGCGCTAAACATCTCCTTGGGTGCCATGATGAGGCGGTTCGTGTCAAAGATCGCCAGCCCAAGGACAGCTGCGCCACCAATGGAAACCGCAATGGAAACGCTTAGCGCAAAGCCAAGCATCATGGTAATGAGTAGGGTTATCGGCATGGTCATCTACCTCGCTTAATCGCCCGCAGCCATGGCCAGTGCGTCCGGCTTTCTGGGGTCGAGGTGATGGGCAATGACGGCAATGATCGCCAAGGCGGCGCCCACGGGCACCGCGGCGTAGGCCCAGGCAATCGAGATATCGATGCTGGCAAAGGTCTGAAACCGCACGCGGTAAGTGAGCAGCACACCGAAGTAGACGATCGTGCCAAGAAATGTTGCCGTGCTAAGCGTTACAAACCAGCGCACGGCAGTCTGCCAGTGGCCTTTGGTGGCGCGCAAGGCCAGATCCACACAAACCAGCACCCCTTGGCGCAAGGCCACCACCACCCCCAACATCACGCACCAGATCAAAAGCCTGCGCATGACCTCTTCGGTCCAGGTCGACGGTTGCGAGAGCACAAAGCGAGCAACCACCTGCCACAAACCCAGGCAGCTGATGATGGCAAGCAAGGTCGAGGCCACTGCCCAGGACAGGCCCGTGATGTAGCGGTCCAGCGTCAGGATAAGACGACGCACTGTAATTCCCCCAAACCACGAACCGACGCTGGCGCGATGTCGTTGGACAACAAACACCGGTTTTTTTGAATATGAGTATGATGAATGCTTCGTATAGTAGCCGGTTTGTCAGCTGGAACAGTTGATGCGACTTAAGGGTTTTTAAGCATGAAATCGGATTTCAAGTTCGTCTACCACCATCGGGTGCGCTGGGTTGAGTGCGACCCGCAGTGGATTGTTTTTAATGGCCACTATCTGACGTTTTTTGATGTGGCAGTCACGGAGTATGCCCGCGCGGTGGGTTTGCCCAATGTGGTCACCCAGCAAAAGACGGGCAAAGAGTTTTTTGCGCGTAAATCGGTGGTCGAGTATCACGCGCCCGCCAAGTACGATGACGAGTTGCAAATCCATGTGCGGGTAGGCTACCTCGGCAACTCGAGCTTGCGGTTCGTGCTCGAGATCTACTGCGAAGCGGTGATGGTGACTAGCGGTGAGATGATATACGTCTGCGTTGATAGTAAAACCCGTAGCAGCACACCTTTACCGCCAGAGTGGAAACAGGCAGTGCTCGATTTTGAGGTCAAAGAAGTAGAGCGAGCCAGCTAGTATGATTGGCAAAAAAATGATGGGCATCTCCTTACCCCGATGTTGGGCAGAGCTTAATCCTGATCCCTTTACACTCAATTTGACGGTGTCTGGCTTATGAAGCTGTTAATTACCGGTGCAGCCGGTTTCCTTGGGCGTGAACTGACCCGCGAATTGCTTGCCCGTTCGCAATTCAATGGCCAGGCGATCGAATCGCTGGTGCTCACCGACATGGTGGCTTCAAGTGACCCGGCCATTGTGCAAGATGCCCGCGTGCAATTGCACCAAGGGGATTTGCTTGAAAGCTTGCCTGAGCTCTTTGAGGGCGTCTACGATGGGGTGTTTCACTTGGCCTCGGCCGTCTCAGCCGAATGTGAAGCCGATTTCTCCTTGGGCTTGCGCGCCAACTTGGCGACCACCCAGGCCTTGCTTGAGGAGTTGCGCAAGCAACATTCGCAGACAGGCGTGGTCGCCAAACTGTTTTTTGCGAGTTCAGTTGCTGTCTTTGGTGGTGATGCGGGGGTGCCCATGCCAGATGTCATTACCGACTCGACATTGCCCGTGCCGCAATCAAGCTATGGCGTGCACAAGTTTGTGTGTGAGCAACTGATCGCGGACTACACCCGCAAGGGCTATATCGATGGACGGGTCGCCAGGCTCATGACGGTGTCTGTTCGCCCGGGTCGCCCAAATGGGGCAGCGTCTAGCTTTCTATCCGGCATGATTCGTGAGCCACTGGCTGGTGAGCCCGCGATCTGTCCGGTAGACCCCAGCACGCGCGTGGCACTGGCCTCACCGCGCAATACCATCGCTGGCATCTTGCGGGTTGCGCAGGCGACCAGAGATGAGCTCGCTGGCCGCACGGCGATTAACCTGCCGGCATTGAGTTTGACGGTGGCCGACATGCTGGCTGCGCTTGAAGACATTGCAGGCCCAGACACCCGTGCATTGGTTAGCCTCGAACTCGATAACAGCATTGCCAAGGTGGTGGGCAGCTGGCCGGGTGCGTTTGAATCCAGCCGGGCAAAAGCCTTGGGTTTGACCCCAGATCAGTCGTTTCACGACATCATTCATCAGTACATTGATTCGCTGGCTTAAGCGTACGCTTGGGGTGTTGGGTTCTGTTGTGAATCTGCCGCTGTCACGCAAAGTTCATGGCGCTGCAACCTCGGTGTCAAACGTGGGGGGCACCATGAACTTCCATGAACGCGAGATCACAGTATCCATCCCCACTTGAAACACCGCCGCGGGTTCATGCCCATTACCGCGCCGTGTGGATTTCGGACGTCCATCTAGGCACGGCCGGCTGTCAGGCCGAGTTTCTACTGGATTTTCTGCGTCACAACCAGTCCTGGGATTTGTATCTAGTGGGCGACATTATTGACGGCTGGCAGTTGCGCAAGCAGTGGTACTGGAAGCAGTCACACAACGATGTTGTGCAAAAGGTATTGCGCAAGTCTCGCAAAGGTACGCGCGTGACCTATGTGGCGGGCAACCACGACGAAGTGCTGCGCCAGTTCATTGGCCTGGCGTTTGGCGATATCCGCATTGTCAACGAAGCTACTCACCACATGCTTAACGGCAAGAAGCTGCTCATCACCCACGGTGACTATTTCGATGGCGTGATTCAACATGCCAAGTGGCTGGCGTACGTGGGCGATACGCTCTACACCTTGGTCTTGAAACTGAACAACAGCTTCAATCGCTGGCGTCATCGCTTTGGCTTGTCTTACTGGTCACTGTCGCAATATCTAAAGCACAAGGTCAAAAACGCGGTTTCTTTCATTAATTCATTTGAAGAGGCAGTCACCAATGAAGCCAAGCAGCGTGGCTTTGATGGGGTGGTGTGCGGCCATATTCATAAAGCCGAGATGCGTGACATTGATGGCACCTTGTATTGCAACGATGGCGACTGGGTCGAGAGCCTAACCGCGTTGGTCGAAACCCATGAGGGTGAACTCAAACTAATACATTGGCCCTACCGGGCCATGGCAGGAGAGAAAGTTGTTGAAGACGACCGAGAGCACCCAGGACATCGAGTTCACGATGCCCAACACGAACCCGAGCACGCCATCGCAGCCCGAGTCAGTCGTTAAAGCGTCCGAAATCAAGCGGTTATTGATTGTCACGGATGCCTGGCAGCCGCAGGTCAATGGCGTGGTTCGCACACTGGGCAACACCCGCGCGCATTTGCAAGCCATGGGCGTTGAGGTCGAAATGCTCACGCCCTTGTCGTTTAAAACCTTGCCGTGTCCTAGCTACCCAGAGATACGGTTGTCACTGACGTCTAGCCGGCGGGTGCAGGCAATGATCGAGCAGTTCAATCCTGATGCGCTGCACATCGCAACAGAAGGCCCGCTTGGCTGGGCTGCTCGTAAAGCTGCACTGCGCCAAGGCTGGGCGTTCACCACGGCTTACCACACCCGGTTCCCGGAATACGTGAAGGCACGCATTGGTGTGCCGCTGAATTGGTCTTATGCGCTATTTCGCAAGTTCCATGGACCTGCCTCATCGGTGCTGGCACCCACGCCTGGCATCGTGGAGGACTTAAAGGATCGAGGTTTCAAGAACGTTGTGCATTGGTCGCGCGGGGTGGCACACGATATCTTTTATCCGCGCATCGAACAAAAGCCAGCCAACAAAGACAATCCGATATTCCTGTGTGTGGGCCGTCTTGCCATTGAAAAAAATGTGGAGGCGTTTTTAAAGCTTGATTTGCCCGGGCAGAAGTGGGTCGCGGGCGAAGGACCCATGGCCGAGCACTTAAAGCGCAAATACCCCAATGCCCGCTATATCGGTGTGATCTCGCAAGACGAGTTGGCCAAGCTCTACAGCGAGGCGGATGTCTTTGTGTTCCCGAGCGTGACTGACACCTTTGGTCTGGTGATGGTAGAGGCCATGGCTTGCGGCTTGCCGGTGGCCGCATTCCCGGTGCCAGGCCCCATCGATGTGGTGGGCAACTCAGGGGCTGGCGTTTTGAGGGAAGACCTCAAGCAAGCGTGTCTGGGGTGCCTGGACATTGACCGATCGGCTGCAACCAAACGGGCAGCCGAGTTCACTTGGCCGATTGCGACACAGCAGTTCTATCAGGCACTGGCGCGGATGCGGGCAAGCTAACGCTCGGATCTAGTCGTTCATCAGACTGTCTGGATCATGCGTGCCGACGTTTTTCTTGTCGACTTAAATCAGTGGCAATAACCTCGGTGACCCAGGTGTTCAGGCTTTTGCCGCGTGTCTTTGCCGCAATTGCTGCCTGCGCATGCAGGTCAGCTGGAATTCTCAGTCGGAACTGTCCGGAATAAGGCTTGTTCGGGGCGCGACCGATTTTCGCGCAAGTGTCTAAATAATCGTCTACCGCTTCTTCAAAAGCCTCATGAAGCTCTGTGACGGTCTCACCGTGAAAGCTCACGATATCATGTATGCCGATGATTTCACCGATGAAGCAATCGTCCTCATCGCTGTACTGGATGTGTGCGGTATATCCTCGATAAGCCATCTGATTCATGGTGTAACTCCTGGTTTTTCCAAAAATTCTCTGCTTTTTGAGACTTGGTATGATTTTGCTTCCTTCGCAGGGTGAGGTCGGTGAAAGGTGCTGACGGTGTTCCCTTTGGTAAACCGAACGCGTGAGCCTCGCCCCGGAACAATATGACAACCGAGTGCAACAAAAAGTGCTTCTATTTTTTCCCACTCAAGGGTTTTGGGTGCGGGCGTTTTAAAAACCTTCTCAAGCGTTTGTCGATGTTTTTGGTTGAATTTAAATGGTATCAAAATTTGGAACCATAAAAGAATACTGTTATTCGAAAAAAGTCATTTCACTACCTCATGATGGAACGCCTGGATTAACGGTTATCTTGAACCAAAATCCTCAGTGGTAGCCCTCGGTCTGACTTTTTTAGCACTCGGGTGTACCTTACAAAACACCGCTTTGGCCAGTGGTTTATCGCGTGACTCGCACCGTGGCTCGAGTCACGCCTTACCCTCGGCTGGCTGGTGGCATGAGCGCTCTGAGCGAGTCATAGATCGGCTCACCTTTTATCAGGTCAGCGACCACGGTGGCCGTCACGCCCGCAATCACCATGGGGATGATGAGTGATACGGAGCCACTCATTTCGGTGATGAGCAAGATACCGGTAAACGGTGCTCGGACCACCGCCGTGAAAAATGCGGACATACCGACCAGCGCAAATGCCGCCGGTGTTAAGCCCACGGCTTCAGGCAGGATGAAATTTGAGCCGTGCGCAAACATGGCGCCAGCCAGTGCACCCACTAGCAGTAGCGGGGCGAACAGGCCGCCGGGGGTGCCCATGGAGTAGGACAATGGGCCTAGCACCCAGCGAGCCAGGAACAGAACCAGCATGGCACCGAGTCCAAACTGGCCAGCCAGCACCATGTTGGCTTGGATTTCCCCGCCACCCATGATATGAGGCTGCCAGTAGGCGATTAAGCCCAGCCCTGCACCAATCACGCCGGCCTTCAGAATGGGCGACACCGAAGGCGCGATCTTGCTAAAGCTATTGAGCCCGAATAGCACAGAGTTGTTGTAAGCCACGCCAAGCGCGCCCATGACCGCCCCGAAAATTGCATAGCCGATGTATTCGGCGGTGGTGGCTGGTAAAAACTCGCTGACAGTGAAGTTCACATGGTTACCGAAATACCCGCGGTAAACCGCCATCGAAGTGGCAACCGCCACCAGTGTTACCAACACCCGTCGGGGGGTGACGCGTCGGGCTACTTCCTCGATCACAAATGCGGCTCCCGCCAGCGGCGCATTAAAAGCCACCGATAAACCGGAACCTGCCACGGCTGTGTACAGCATGAAGCGGTCTTCCAGGGTGAGCTTGAATATCTTGCCAAACTGCGTACCAATAACCGCAGCCATATGAATGGTGGGGCCTTCGCGGCCCAGGGCTAAACCGGGCAGCATGACCAAGAGTCCGCCGAAGAACTTGATGGGCAGCACCCGAAACGGCGCAGGCTGCGCCTCTTCGCGCATGACCGCTTCCACGTGTTGGACACCGCTGCCGGCTGAGGATGGGGCAAATGTGACGAGCCAGCGTGCCAAGGCGACACAGACCCCAACCAATACCATCGCGGCGATCCACCCTGGGACGCCCCAGGCACCGTGTTCTTTCCAGCCTGCCAGCATCTCAAAAAACCCGGCCCCACCGTGCACGAGCAGCCAGTGAAAACTACCACCCACCAGGCCCACGCCGACCCCGGCAATCGCGGCGACGGCCAGCAGTTGTATCAGGCCATGGTTGATGTAGGCAAAAGACTCATCCTCGGGCATTTGATCGGGTGCTTGATCGGATTCTTGTTTGGGTGCTTGGTCGGGTGCTTGGTTGGTGCTATCCGGGCTAATCATGGGTAAGGTCACAAGGCAGTTTGTCTGAGGGGGCGGCAAATCGCATAATGCCTATCGTAACGTGATTGCTTGTGACGGGGGCGTGTGAGGACTTGGGCTAGGGCTGGAGTAGCCATCGCGCTTAAATGAAGGGATCACTAGGGCTGCCACTTGGGGTGTCACTAGGGGTGTCACTAATTACGGTTGGCTGTCGCGGTGCTAAGATCGATTCACATAATTCTAACCAAATCAAGACACCCAACCATGAACGAGACAATTCAGGCCCCTGACTACGTCAAGCACGAAGGCATCAAGCGCTGGGTTGCGCAAATCGCTGCCATGACCAAACCCAAAGAGATCGTGTGGTGTGACGGTTCGCAAGCGGAATACGATCGCCTGTGCGAGCAGATGGTTCAAGCCGGTACACTCATTCGCCTAAACCCCGCCAAGCGCCCCAATTCCTTTCTTGCCCGTTCTTCTGCCGATGATGTAGCGCGTGTTGAAGACCGCACCTTCATTTGCACCGACAAGCAAGAGGATGCTGGCCCGACCAACAACTGGATTGCGCCCGATGAAATGCGCCAGACCCTGAGTGGTCTGTTTGAGGGGTGTATGCAAGGGCGCACCATGTACGTTGTGCCGTTTTCGATGGGGCCTTTGGGTTCACCCATTGCGCAGATCGGCATTGAAATCTCGGATTCGCCCTATGTGGTGGTCAACATGCGGATGATGACCCGCATGGGCCGTGCGGTATACGACGTGCTGGGTTCAGACGGGGAGTTTGTACCGTGCGTGCACACGGTGGGTGCACCCTTGGCCCATGGTCAAGCCGATGTAGCCTGGCCGTGCAACTCGACCAAGTACATCGTGCACTTCCCAGTCACTCGCGAGATCTGGTCCTATGGGTCGGGCTATGGCGGCAACGCACTGCTGGGCAAGAAATGCTTTGCGTTGCGCATTGCCTCCACGATGGGTCGTGCTGCCGCCAAAGACGGCACGGGCTGGTTGGCTGAACACATGCTGATTCTCGGCGTCAAAGCGCCTTGGGGTAAGAAGTATCACGTGGCGGCGGCCTTCCCATCGGCATGCGGTAAAACCAACTTTGCCATGCTGATTCCGCCATCTGGCTTGTCACAGCAAGGCTGGGAGATCACCACCATTGGTGATGACATCGCCTGGATCAAACCCGATGCCAATGGACGTCTGAGAGCCATCAACCCAGAGGCGGGTTATTTTGGTGTGGCGCCTGGGACCAATGAGCAGTCCAACTACAACTGCATGGCTTCCTTAAACGAGAACGTGATTTTTACCAATGTCGCCTTGACCGACGATGGCGATGTTTGGTGGGAAGGGATGACCAAAGTGCCGCCGGCCCACTGCATTGACTGGAAGGGCAGTGACTGGACGCCTGAGAAAGCCAAAGAGGGCATAAAAGCGGCACACCCGAATGCGCGCTTTACCGTCTCGGCCACACAGAACCCGGTATTAGACGAGGCCTGGGATGACCCGGCCGGGGTGGAAATCGATGCCTTTATTTTTGGGGGTCGCCGCTCGAGCACCGTACCTTTGGTGACAGAGGCGCGCAGCTGGCAAGAGGGTGTGTACATGGCTGCCACCATGGGTTCAGAGACCACGGCTGCCGCGATGGGCCAGCAAGGCGTGGTGCGCCGCGATCCGTTTGCGATGTTGCCTTTTTGTGGCTACAACATGGCCGAGTACTTTGAGCACTGGTTGCAGCTAGGTCAGCGCATGCAGGCCTCGGGTGCCAAGTTGCCGGCGATCTTTTGTGTGAACTGGTTTCGCACCGATGAGCATGGTCGCTTTGTGTGGCCAGGTTTCAGTGAAAACGCTCGCGTGCTGAAGTGGATGCTGGCGCGCATTGAGCGTGAGGCTGGCGGCGAAGAGCACGTGTTGGGGGTGACACCTCGCTACGAGGATATCGATTGGGAGGGGCTCGATTTTTCTGAGCAACTGTTTGCATCGATCACCTCGATTGATCCGAACGCGTGGCAAGCGGAGTTCAAGTTGCATGACGAACTCTTTGACAAGCTAGCCCATGGTTTGCCCTCACATTTGAAGCAGATACGGGCTGATCTGGAAGCCAGACTGACGCTGACCGCCTGAACGATCGCCGACCTCAGATTGGTTTCTAGACCAACAACCGTCATGTTTGGCTTGTAATTTGTCCCCGTCCGTCGCAAGATGGGTGGGGGCAGTTTTTTTGTGTGCCTAGAATACGATGCCCAGGCAATTCCTCAGTCACCACAGCGCAACCCTTTAAGGATCTCCATGAAACTTGATGCCATCTCACACCGCGACCGCAACGCCAAGATCCTGGCCACGCTGGGGCCGGCGAGCACGGATCCTGAGGTGATCCGTGAACTGTTCGCGGCAGGCGTTGATGTGTTTCGATTCAATTTCAGCCACGGCAGCCACGAGGACCACCGCGCGCGCTACGACGCGGTGCGTGCGATTGAAAAAGAAATCGGTCGGCCGGTTGGGATTTTGTTGGACTTGCAAGGCCCCAAATTAAGGCTCGGCACGATTGAGGGCGGCAAGATGCAGGTGTCGGTGGGTCAGCAGTTCACGCTTGACATGAGCCCTGAGCCTGGCAATGCCAGCCGTGTGCCGTTGTTGCACCCGGAAATTTTTGCGGCCGTCAAAGCCGGTGATCACTTGTTGATTGACGATGGCAAAGTGCGTTTGAATGTGTTGGCCTGCGATGGCAAAAGCGCCCAAGTTCAAGTGCTCAACGACGGCGTCTTGTCTGATCGCAAAGGCGTCAATGTGCCGGGGGCGCTGTTGCCGCTCTCGCCATTGACCGAGAAAGACCGCAAGGATTTGGAGTTTGGTTTGTCTTTGGGCGTTGACTGGGTGGCTTTGTCATTTGTGCAGCGCCCGGGTGATATTGAGGAGCTCAAAGGCATTGTCAACGGCCGGGCCTGGGTCATGGCCAAGCTGGAAAAGCCTGCTGCGATTGAGTCCTTAGAGGAAATCGTGCGGATTTCCGACGGCATCATGGTTGCTCGCGGTGACTTGGGCGTGGAATGCGCGCCTGAAGATGTGCCCGTGCTACAAAAGCGCATCATCCGGACCTGCCGTGAGTTGGGTAAGCCTGTGGTCGTGGCCACGCAAATGCTGGAATCCATGATTATGTCGCCCGTGCCAACGCGCGCAGAAGTCAGTGACGTGGCCGGTGCCATCTACGACGGTGTGGATGCCGTCATGTTGTCGGCTGAGTCAGCCGCAGGCCAGTATCCGATTGAAGCGGTGTCGATGATGAACCGCATTCTGTGTGCGACTGAATCCGATCCGCTGCAAAAGGGCACCATGCAGGCGGTGCAGGCTTATCGGGACACCACCGCTTCCGATGCGATTTCAGCGGCCATCCGAACCGTGGCTGAGACCTTGCCGGTTGCAGCCACCGTTGCCTACACTTCGTCGGGGTCGAGTGCCTTGCGCGTGGCGCATGAGCGCCCCAAAACCCCGATTCTGAGTATGACGCCGAACCTTGAAGTGGCCAGGCGTTTGACCTTGGTCTGGGGGGTGCATTCAACCCAGGCCATCGACATCAAGAGCATTGATGAGGTGGCAGAACACGCCATTCGTGAGGTGAAGCGCCATGGGTTTGGCGCGCCGGGGCTGGCGGTATTGATTGCTGCAGGCACACCCTTTGGGGTCTCGGGCACCACCAACGTGCTGCGCATTGCCCGGCTTGACTAGCGCGTAGGTTAAGCCTTGGCGATCTGCCCCAGTACTTTGCCCACGAGTTCCTCGAGTTGGGCTGGGGGCAGGGCGCCAGAGACCCGACCGAGTTCCGCACCGCGGTGAAACACGGCCAGTGTGGGGATCGATCGGATGTTGAATTTGGCGCCTGCAGCTTGATTGGCTTCGGTGTCGAGTTTCGCAAAAATAACCTTCTCACCGTGTTTCTTTGCAGCGGCTTCAAAGGTGGGGGCAAACATGCGGCATGGCCCGCACCAAGGGGCCCAGAAGTCTACGAGCACGGGGAGACTGGATTGATTGAGTAAATCGTCTAGACCCTGGCTGTCGACCGAGAGCACACCGGCCAGTAGTGACTCGCCACAAGCACCACAGTTTGGGTGGTCGCCCAAGCGTGCCTCGTCAACACGGTTGAGTTTGTTGCAGTGAGGGCAGCGGATTTGCATGGCGAGCTCCTAAAGGCTACTAGTAGCGTTCAATATTTATATTCTATAAAAAAGTATATTGAAAAGCAACCCCAAATCATTGCAAATGATTGCACTGAAAACCGTTGCATAAAAACACAGCAAATAAACCAGCAAATAAACCGGCACACGCGCCGCAAACATCTTAGGCTGAGGCACTGCTTTGTCACGGCGCTGCAAATGCACCCGAAATCAGGCTGAAATCAGGCTTAAAATCAGGCTGGTAAAAGCAGTAATATTCAGTTAAATTGGATTGTCAATCCAATTTAACTGATATTATGTTTGAACGAACACTAAGCCAAACACTGCTCGCTGTATCCCGAATGTTTCCGGTGGTGATGGTGACTGGGCCCCGGCAGGTTGGCAAATCGACCTTGCTGCAAGCGTGTGCTAGCGACGAGCCAATCCCCAGGCGGTATGTCACGCTCGACGATTTGAACGCCCGGGATCTTGCCGTGAACGATCCAGCGCTATTTTTGCAGCAGTGGCCAGCACCGGTCATCATTGATGAGATTCAGTATGCGCCAGGACTTTTGTCAGCCATTAAAGTCGAGGTAGATCGTCACAAGCGGCCTGGTATGTATTGGTTAACGGGGTCCCAGAAGTTTGCGCTCATGAAGGGGATAACTGAGAGCCTCGCAGGCAGGGTAGCTTTGCTTGATTTGCTGGGGCTATCGCAAGCAGAGATTGATGGGTTTGGCCGTGTTTCTAAGCCATTCGTTCCTGCAGCTGACGTTCATCAGTCCGTTATTCCCAAGCCATACGTTTCCAATGCAATGCCGGGCGGTAACGCGACTGGCGAGCACCCCTTCCAAAAAGTTCAGCCTACACCGCGCCAAGCCACACTGCAACGCGTGTATCAGCAAATCTGGCTGGGTTCATTTCCGCATCTTAACCAAATCGGAAGTGACGCACGCGATGCGTTCTATCGGTCTTACGTCCAGACTTATATTGAGCGTGATGTCCAGGATGTCTTGAGGGTGACTGATCACATCGCTTTCAACCGTTTCTTGGGTATTGTGGCCGCTCACACAGGGCAGTTACTAAATTTCGCCAACCTGGCCAGGGATCTGGGCGTTGACAACAAAACGATTAAGAATTGGCTGTCGGTTCTGGAGACCTCGGGATTGATCTATTTGTTGCCGCCTGTTTTCAACAACCTAAATAAACGGATTGTTAAGGCCCCCAAACTATATTTTCTCGATACAGGATTGGCGGCTTACCTGACTCGCTGGCCAGACTCTGAGTCATTGCAGTCAGGCAATCTGTCTGGCGCTATATTCGAGACTTGGGTGGTCAGCGAAATCTTGAAGTCATATTGGCACAATGGTAAAGAAGCACCGCTCTATTTTTATCGCGACACCGACGGTCGGGAGATTGACTTGCTGATTGAGTCAGGTGAGACCCTGTATCCGGTTGAGATCAAGCGTACCGCCACGCCAACGCGTCAAGCGTACAAGCAGTTTCATGTCATTGAAGGACTTGGTAAACGCCAAGGACATGGTGCAGTCATCTGCTTGATTGAGGAGCCATTAAAGCTCACGGAGTCTGTCACGGCGTTACCGGCTACGTCCTTGTGCGAGGGTTAGGTGAGCGTATTCATTTCTTCATTTCTTCATTTCTTCATTGCCTCATTACTTCAATGCTTCATTGCTATTCTTTATTAGGCGACCGGACTTCAGGCTAGCGGCGCTGTCTCTAGACAATTGTGATGGATTAGGGCTAACTTGTCGTTATCCTAGTGGCGGCGTACATTTGAGCCGTTGATTAAACGCAGCTTTGGTATGGTTTGTTTTGAGTGAGCCCAGGCTCACTGAGCCTATACGTATGCATGCTAATCGTTGCAGGGGTCGGATTATGAGCCGTGATCGAGCGCTTTCTTTATTGCAGCAAGGCAAGGCCGGACTGACTCAACGGTTTGGTGTTACGCAGCTCGGGTTATTTGGCTCAACTGCGCGCGATTTGGCGCGATTTGGCTCGTGTTGGCTCGTGTTGGCAGTGATGTAGATATTTTGGTGGCGTTTGATGGGCCTGCAACGTCTACACCTTATTTTGGAGTGCAATTTTTTCTTGAAGATCTGCTGGGTTGTCCAGTCGATTTGGTAACCGATAAGGCGCTAAGGGCAGAGATTCGTCCTTTCATACAAAAAGAGTGGTTGAATGTTTGAACAATCCAAACGGGAGTGGCGGTGTTATCTGGATGATGTTCCAGCTCCGCATCGAATGCTAACGGCATTAAAAAATCAGCTGCAAGTCGTTTGAATGCCTAACCAAACCGATCCCCTGCATCAGCGCGCGTTTATCGCACTGCTCGTGGTCATCACGCTCGCGTTTTTCTGGCTGCTCGTGCCATTTGCCGCCGCGGTGTTCTGGGCCGTGGTGATTGCCATTCTCTTTCATCCCCTGCAAAAGCGTTTGGTGCAGCGCATGCCCAAACGTCGTAATCTCGCCGCGTTCTTCTCCTTGCTTGCGGTGGTGGTGGTGGTGCTGTTGCCCGTGTCGCTGGTGATGCGCTCACTGATAGCTGAAACCATTCAGGTTTATCAGGCCGTGCAAAATGGCGGTTTCTCCGCCGGCGAGTGGATTGAGTTGTCGTATGGCGCGATTCCCGAGTCAGTGCGTCCGTGGCTAGCACGTCTGGGCTTTGAAGATCTGGAAGCGATCAAGAACTATGTCTCGCGCGCAGCCACCCAGGCCATTCGCGTCATTGGTAACCAGGCCTTAAACCTCGGGCAAAACACCTTCATGTTTGTGCTCGATCTGGCCATCATGCTGTATCTGTTGTTTTTTTTGTTGCGTGATGGTGGCAAGCTCGCTGACATGGTGCGTAGGGCACTACCCTTGGCCCAACATCAACGCGATCGTTTCATTGACAAGCTTGCCATGGTGGTGCGCGCGACCATTAAGGGCAACGTGGCAGTGGCGGCAAGCCAGGGGGCGCTGGGTGGATTGATTTTCTGGGTGCTAGGCATCCCGTCTGCCACGCTTTGGGGTACGGTGATGGCGGTGTTGTCTTTGCTGCCGGCAGTCGGTGCGGGTTTGGTCTGGGGGCCGGTGGCCATTTACTTTGCCCTAACGGGTGACATCACCCAAGCCATCATCTTGGGGCTCTATGGGGTGTTGGTCATTGGTCTGGTCGACAATGTATTGCGCCCGGTGCTGGTGGGCAAAGACACCCGTATGCCGGATTACTTGGTGCTGATTTCAACGCTCAGTGGATTAACGCTTTTTGGTGTCAGCGGTTTTATTGCCGGCCCCTTGATTGCGGCGCTTTTTTTGGTGGCCTGGGATCTCTTCATGATGAGGCCAGACACTGGCCTCAGTGTTCCGAAGGCGCCATCAGAGTAAGCGCTGCCTCGAGCGTGTCTTGGGTGTCGCAAATGAAAACCACGATGTCATGCGGACTCATGACTTCAAGAATGTCGAGCATGGCATCGAGCAACACTTGGTCGGTGTTCTCTTGAGCGGTGTTCTCTCGATCGGCCTCGGGCGCTGACAGGGCGCCCACATGCACCGGCAGCCCGCGCTCAAAGACCGAGCGCGGCACCAGATAAGACAGAGCATTGGGGTCGGGCGGACCCACCACCAACACCACGGTTAGTACCAGCGGGTCTTGTTGTGTTTGGTACTCGGCTTCATCCTCTGACCCAGTGGCATTGGTCGGGGTTTGTCTGAGCTCAATTTCTTTGAGCGCTTCAGTATCAGTCACCCAAGTGGCGGTCAATCCTTCAATCATGGCAAGTCCCGTCGTCCAACTCTCTTGTCCTGTTTTATTGTCCTGTCTTATTGTCCCATTGTCCTATTGTCCTATGTTGTTTTTCGGATTTCGCCCAGCACCGGCATGAGCTCGTCGAGCAGCTTGGCGAGCTCGGCCGTCATGAGGGTGAAGTCGCTCTCAAACTTCTCAGCCGGGTTCTGCACAATGGCGTCGTTTGAGCGCTCTTCCAGCACTTCCAGGGGGGCGACTCGCTTAAGGTCACCCGTGTCGGTCAGCATCAAGCTCACCCGGTCTTGCCAGGTGAGTGCAAGGCGCGTGCACTGATAGCCGTCCTGGACATGACTCTGAATGGTTTCAGTAGGCAGGTCATGGCGCACATAGCGAATTGAAGCAGCTTGCTCACCGGTCGCTTGCCATTGGCTGTCGTCGTCGATTGTGAATCCTGCTGGTGCTTCACCCGAGAGCAACCACTCGGTCATGAGCGCAGTTGGGCTGTGCTCGAGCTTTAAAGGCTCAACCGGGTAGGGGTGAAGGCTGCGGCCAAGGGCCGAGAGCACTTCGTCGGATTGGGCCGCCGCCGCGGCATCGATCACCAACCAACGATTGCTGGGGTCAATCCAAAGGCGAATGTCACGCGCAATGCTAAAGGCTCGTGGCAAGAGCTGGTCGGTGACCGCGTCTTTTAGGTCACGCAGTTGCTTGCGACCTGGCGCATAACCTTGCTCGGCCTCTAACACTTGCGCGCGTTCTTTAACCGTCTGGTTAATCACGGAAGAAGGCAGGAGTTTCTTCTCGATTCTAAAGCTGAGTAGATATTGGCCTTGGACGTCGAGGGCCAAGCGATCGTCATCATCTCGCGGTGGTACCCAGCCTGTGGCGGTGGCCGCGATGTCCTCGGCTGGCGTGAAGGCATCGGCTTTGAGTGCTGCCTCGAGGTCTTGCATGTGCTTGGACCAATGGTCGGTCAAGCGAAACACTTTGAGATTCTTAAACCACATAGACTTCCTGTTGTGAGTTGCTGCCCGGCCTGGGCTAGCCTTTGGCAAGGCAAGCGACTGGCACGCGGGCATGTGACGGCTTTATTCCTTTGGGGTCCAGATAGACCATTGAATCCAGACCTGCAGTGTAGCCCGTGCAGGTTTGTCCGTTGGCAAGCTGAGGTGTTTTTGCCCTTGGCGGGGTCACTCGTGGCTCGGGTTAAATCGCCGATAGGGGAAGCTAGGGGAAGCTAGGGGAAGCTTAGGGGCAGCTTAGGGGCAGCTCGGTGCTTTGGCCATGCCTTCAAAGCAGGTGTGTACGACCAACTCGATGATGTCGTTGTCACTGAATGCACCGCCACCCTTTAAGAAATCCGCCACCGGGTCGCAGGAACGCGCATAGATGGTGTAGAGAATGACTTCGCCAGGCAGGGCAGGCGAGAGGTCACCCGCTTCTTGCGATTGGCCGATCCATTCGCCCAGGATCTCGGTCAGTTCCTCGAGTCGCTGCACATAGGCCTGGTGGGCGAGCAGTGCCTGTTGAATGCTTGAGCGTGTCGAGGGCAGCGATGGCATGGTGCCAGACAAATGGATGCGCACGGCCCAGCGAACCACGGATTTCAGCTTCTCCAGCGGACTCAAGTGCTCGGGTAATCCTCGAGCCATGGCGATGGCGTCTTCAATGAAACGCGTCATGGAGGCGGCAGCTAAGGCTTCTTTGGACTCGAAATGCTTGTAGAGGCTGGCTTTGGCGATACCGACTTCGGCCGCCACCTCATCCATGGTCATCAGGTCATAGCCCTTTTGCGCGAGCAGGCGGTTGACGGTATCAAGGATCGCGTCTTCGCGAAACTTATGCTGCTGCTCTTTGAAAGAGAGCTTTTTGTCGGCAATTTTGTCGAGGGTTTTGGTGGTAGTGGCCACTGCTTGTGTCATGGGTTCTAAGAAAAAGAGGTTGCCCTAGGGAATAACCGAATGCGCAGGAGTATTGCGCAGTTTCAATAAATAGTATCTAATCGGTTCATAAAGTTACTAATCAGTATTTTTATTAAACCAGTTAGTTCAAAACTTAGGCTCGATTGTCAAATTTGGTGGATTTTCTGGTGATTCATGCGTTGTGCGTAGCTAGACAGCGCGATGAATCGATCAGTTTGAAGACCATATCACCAAATTCATGACTCTCAAGTTTTTTTATAACTTTTCAGTAGCAAACATTATGCCCGTATCTGCCGCGTTTGACGATGCCCCAAAAATTGCCCCCCTGCCAACGGCCGTGGCCGAGCGTTTTGCTGGCGATTGGCATGTGCATGGCCAAGGGCTTTTTACCTGGAGTGTGTTTCGGGTTTACCGGGCCGCTTTACACGTCACGGGCGATGGCTTTGCGACCGATCAGGTGTATGCGCTAGACCTGAACTACCTGCGTAACGTTAGCGCCGAACAGATTGTTCAGACCTCAGTCCAAGAGATCCAGCGCATCGTGGGCGTGGACGCCGACACGGCAGATCGCTGGGGTGAGCAGCTGTTGGACATTTTGCCGGACGTCAAACTCGGTGATCGTTTGGTGGGTGTGTTTGAGCCAGGGGTCGGTGTGTCCTTCTTTAGCCGTGAGGCTGCGCTAGGTTCGATCGAAGACCCGGGCTTTGTGGACGCATTTGCTGCGGTCTGGCTCGATGAGCAGACCCGTGCACCGGCGTTGCGCACCAAGTTGCTTGGCCTGGAGCATGGCTAATGGACAGCGCCCGCATCCCGCCAGCCGGTTCGCGCATTGCCGTGGTTGGCTCTGGCATTGCCGGGCTGGCTAGCGCGTGGTTGTTGGCTGAGCGCTATCACGTGACGTTGTTTGAAGCGGGTGCTTATTTTGGTGGTCACTCCAACACGGTGGACGTGACGCTAGAAGGCAAGACCTCGCCAGTGGACACGGGTTTTTTAGTGCACAACGACCTGACCTACCCGAATCTGATTGCCTTGTTTGAATTACTTGGTGTGCCCGTGCACCAAAGCGACATGTCGTTTGGTGTGTCCATCGATGAGCCTGACATTGAATGGGCAGGTACCAATTTGGGCACGGTGTTTGCGCAGAAATCCAATTTGTGGCGCCCAGCTTTTCTGGGCATGCTGCGCGACATCATGCGGTTTAACAAGTCAGCCGAAGCCTATTTGCAGGAGGTCGAATCGGCCCCGCTCACACTCGGCGAACTGCTGGTGCGCCATGGTTATGGCAAGCCCATGCAGGACTGGTATTTGCTGCCCATGGCCGCGGCCATTTGGTCATCTTCGGTCAAGGATATTCTGGGGTTTCCTGCCCAGACGTTTTTAAAGTTCTGTCTGAACCACCGCTTACTGCAAATCGAAGGGCGCCCGCAATGGCGCACGGTGCTAGGTGGTTCACGCGAGTACGTCAAAGCCATGCTCCCTAAAATTCAGGCCACGCACCTGAACTGTCCAGTGCATGCGATCAAGCGTGAGACCACACTTGGCAGTGATTCGGTCCAGATTCATAGCGCTGCCGGCGTGCAGAGTTTTGATGGTGTGGTCATGGCATGTCACGCACCCACGAGCTGTGCCATTTTGGATTTGCAGGAAGACGAGCGCACGGTTCTCGGTGGCATTCGATATCAGCCCAATACAGCGGTCTTACACACCGATGCCAAACTCTTGCCGCGCCGTCAGAAAGTCTGGTCGGCCTGGAACTACCTGTCTGAGGGTGGCAGTCAAGCGACATCCGGTGTGGCCAGACCGGTGGCAGTGAGTTACCTCATCAACAAACTGCAGCCCTTGCCGTTTAAGACACCGGTGGTGGTGACGTTAAATAGTTTCAAGGCGCCGGACCCAGAGGCCGTGATCGCGCATTTCGATTACGACCACCCGGTGATGGACATTCACTTGATCAACGCCCAACGCCAGTTGCCATCGATTCAGGGTCAGCGTCGTACTTGGTTCTGCGGTGCCTGGTGTGGCTATGGGTTTCATGAGGACGGCTTGCGTTCGGCCATTGCAGTGGCCAATGACTTCGGTGTGCCGATTCCCTGGGGGCGTGACCTCTATGGCAACTGATCCAATGACCGTTCAGATGTCTGCTCAGATTTCTGGTCAGATCGCTGCACCGGTGCCTGAGGGTGCCGTGATTCAGTTTTGCCCAGCCAAAGTCTGGCACATGCGGCTGCGGCCCTTTAAGCATCCGCTGAACTACGACGTGTTTTGTTTGCGTTTGAGAATGGATCAGCCGCATGCCTTGGCCAAGCAAACCAGTTGGCTCTTTGGTTTTAATCGGCGCAGACTGGTGAGCTTCATGAATGCAGACCACGGTTACCGCGACGGTGGCGATTTGAATGTGTGGCTCTCGGACACACTGGCCGCTGTCGGCGTGGCCCACCCGGGTGGCGCGGTGTGGTTGCAGACCTTTCCCAGAATGCTGGGCTACGTGTTTAATCCAGTGAGCTTTTGGTATTTGCATGATGCGCAAGGCCAGGTCAAGGTGATGGTGGCTGAGGTCAACAATACCTTTGGTCAGCATCATCAGTATGTGCTGACGGCCCCAGACGGGCAAGCGATTCAAAGTGGCCAGGCGCTTACCTGTCAAAAAGTGTTTCACGTCTCGCCATTTTGTCCGGTCACTGGGCGTTACCAGTTTGAGCGGGTTATTAATGCGCGCAAGGATGGGCAAGGCGATGAAACGACGGGCTTAAACGTCATTGATCGCATGACCATTGACTACTTCGATGATGCATCGATGGCTGAGCCCATCATTCGCACGGGTATTGCAGTCAAGCCCGAACAGTTTTCAACGACACCATTGTTCAAAGCGTTTTTGCGCATGCCGCTCATGACCTTTGGCGTGGTGGCACGTATTCACTGGCATGCCTTTAAGCTCTGGCGCGGCGGTGCCAAGTTTCACAAACTTCCCGACTTACCCACTGAAGCAGTGACTTCCAATCAGGAACCTTCACGATGAACGTTAATGACTATGCAATTGACCGTCAAACCATCCGCGAACTGCCGTGGGCGGCCAGGGCTTTTGTGTCCATGCTGGCAAAACTAAGAATCGGTTCGCTCACGCTGGTTGATCCGCAAGGCCGCTCGATGCTGTTTGGCAAGCAGGGCGAGTGGCCCCATGCGCAATTGACGGTGCATGACTGGTCTTGTGCGTCTGCCATCATGCGTCAGGGTGACATTGGGTTTGCAGAGAGTTATCGGCGACAGTGGGTCGACTGCCCCGATTTGTTGAATTTGTTTCGGCTTGCATTGCGTAACGAAGATGCTGTCAATTCAGTGCACGGGGCATGGTGGGCCTTGCTGGTGAAACGACTGGCTCACTGGGTCTTGCGCGACAACAACCGCAAGGGCAGCCGTCGCAATATCCTGGCCCACTACGACTTGGGCAATGATTTCTACCGTCTCTGGCTTGATCCCACGATGAGCTACTCGGCTGCGATTTTTAAAGACGGCGCCGACGGCGACCTCTTCGAGGCCCAGCACGCCAAATATGACCGCCTGCTCGATGCCATTGATGCCAAGCCTGGCCAGCATATCTTGGAGATTGGTTGTGGCTGGGGTGGTTTGGCTGAGCGCGCAGCCCAACGTGGCTTGAAAGTCACGGGCATCACTTTGTCGGATGAACAGTTGGCCTGGGCACGCGCGCGCATGCAGCGCGAAGGGCTGGCCGATTTGGTTGATCTGTCGATTTGTGACTACCGCGACGTGCAAGGGCAGTATGACCACATTGTTTCGATTGAAATGTTCGAGGCCGTGGGCTTGCGTCACTGGTCAGGGTTCTTCAATATGGTTAAGCGAAGTCTCAAGCCCGGTGGCAAGGTCGCGATTCAGACCATTGATATTGCCGATGATCGGTTTGAGGCTTACGTCAACGGCACGGACTTTATTCAGCAGTACATCTTTCCGGGCGGCATGTTGCCGAGTCCGTCGCGCTTTAAGAAACTCGCGGGTGAAGCGAATCTGCAAATCAAAGACGAGTTCAGTTTCGGTCTGGATTATGCCGAGACATTGAACCGATGGCTGCAGCAGTTTGAGGCCAAGCTGTCTGATATTCGGGCGCTTGGGTTTGATGAATCATTCGTCCGGATCTGGCGCATGTACCTCGCGTACTGCGAGGCGGGTTTCCGGGAACAACGCACGGGTGTCAGGCAATGGCTACTTACACCCGCATCCTGAAGTACGCCACGAGCAAGATGGCACGTTTTTTGTCGGTCGTGTTGTTGGCGCTCGCCAGTCTTTTGTGGGCACCGACTGCGAGCGCGGACAAACCCGCTTGGGCGGTGTTTTTGCCTAAGGCAGGCGAGGTCGGCAGTGGGCAATTCCGGTGGTGGGGGTTTTTGGTGTACGACGCCACGCTTTGGTCACCACTTGGCCAGTACCAGCCTGGTGGTCCGTTTGCGTTAACCCTGCGCTATGCACGTGCCGTTTCCAAAGAGGACATTGTCAACGCATCGATCGATCAGATGCGCGAGCTTGGATTTGCGGTTGACCGTAACCCCGAGTGGACACAAAAGCTTGAGCAAGTGATGGCGTCGGTGAATCCTGGCGATACGTTAACAGGTGTCTATACGCCAGGGCAGGGGGCGGTGTTTTTCTACAACGACCAACTGACCGGTCAGGTTGATGAGCGTCTAGCCAAAGCATTTTTTGCGATTTGGCTTGACCCTAAGACGACGCAGCCTGATTTGCGTCAAGCGCTGCTTGGTCAAGCGGCGAGTCGCGCGCCAGGGCCCGCAGAGGTTGCGCAGTGACACGCCAATGGCCATTGGCTGCCTATAGCGCCCTGGCTTTGCCTTTGGCCATGGCCATGCTGCCGATCTACATGATGGCACCCAAGTTCTACAGCGATAGCTTGGGGGTCAGTTTGACAGCACTCGGGGTCACGCTATTTGCGGTGCGCTTAATTGACACGGCACAGGATCCCTTGATTGGCCGTCTGGTGGATTGGTTAGCCAAATTCAACCGCGGGTGGGCGGTGCTGATGGTTTCAGCGGCCGTGGTGCTTGCCATCGGGTTTGCGTTGTTGTTTATGCCGTCTTTGATGGGGCCCGAGATTAAGCCTGGTCAAGGACAAGTGCAGTTGCTGCTATGGCTGTCGATTAGCCTGGTGCTGGTCTACACCGCCCACAGTTGCTTGAATGTTTGTTATTTGGCTTGGGGCGCGCGTCTGACCGATGACAAAGCGGGCAGGGCGCGGGTGACGGGATGGCGTGAAGCCAGTGGCGTCATTGGTGTGGTGCTGGCCTCGGTGTTGCCGGTGGTGTGGGTGGCGCAGCTCGGAGAAAACCAGGCCTATGTTCGCTTGTCGCTCGTGTTTGCCGTGGTGTTGGCGATCGGCTTGGTGGTGACGTTGGTGGGTTCGCCCAAACCAATCCTGGCTTTGTCGGAAAAGCGCTCGACTTGGCGCGTGGCGTTAAAGAACCCTGGTATCCGCAGGCTCTACTGGTTTTATTTGTTTAACGCGACCTCGGCGGCGATCCCGGCGACTTTGATCTTGTTTTTTGTGGATGATGTGTTGCAGGCCACGGGCCAAGCCGGGCTGTTTCTGGGGGTCTACTTTTTGGCGGGCCTAGTGACCTTGCCTTTGTGGGTGCGCTACTCAGATAAAGTGGGCAAGGTCAGGGCCTGGGGCGTGGGTGCTGTCATGGCCAGCATGGCTTTAGTCACAGCGGCACTCTTGGGTGCGGGTGACGTTTGGCTGTATGTGTTGGTGTGTGCCGTCAGTGGCGCAGCACTGGGCGCTGATCTGGCTCTGCCGCCTGCGATGCTTGCCGATGCCATTGAACCGGCTGAGCGCGCGAACACTGGGCTTTACTTCGGGTTTTGGGCGTTGATTGCGAAGTTCTCTTTGGCCTTGGCTGCAGGTGCCGCGCTGCCATTGTTAGGTACGTTGGGCTATGTGCCAGGAGAGCCTGCGACCGCCGGGGTGTTATCGGTTTTGTATGCGGTCCTGCCCGTGGCTTTCAAACTCATGGCAGCGTGGGTCATTTGGCCTGCGGGTGCCAAACTCAATCAGGTGGAGTCCTTGTCATGAAACTTAAAGTGATGTTTGCCTCGCTGAGCGCGGCGTTGTTGACGGCTTGCGGCAGTGTGGATGTCTCAACCTACGCTGACCAGAAACCAGTGCTGGATCTACCGACTTTTTTCAGTGGCGAGATGGATGCCTGGGGGATCTTTCAAAAGCGCAATGGCGAGTTGGTCAGGCGGTTTCATGTGGAGATCGTGGGCACGTGGGACGGTCCGGAACGGGGTGTGTTGGATGAGCGCTTTACATATGCGGACGGCGAGAAGCAGCGCCGTGTTTGGACCTTGACCAAGCAGCCTGATGGCACCTGGCATGGCACGGCTGATGATGTGGTGGGTGTGGCGATTGGCAAGGTGGCGGGCAACGCCTTGCACTGGAAGTACACGCTGCAGTTGCCGGTGGACGGCAAGGTCTATGACGTCAAGTTCGATGACTGGATGTGGCTCATGGATGAGAACACCATGATGAACCGCTCAACGATGTCCAAGTTTGGGTTTGATTTGGGCGAGGTGTCACTGTTTTTTAAGAAGCGTCAGGTGAGCGATCAAGTTGATGCGGCCACCAGCAAAGCGCAAGGATCATGATGCAGAAGTCTCTATTTGGATCGATGTTTAAGCCCTTGAACCCGCCAGTCAAAGACTGGACCGATCGTCGTGTGTGGATTGTGGGGGCGTCGAGCGGCATTGGCGCGGCCTTGGCGGGTGCGTTACTCGATGCGGGTGCCCGGGTGGCGGTGTCAGCCAGACGGGCAGATAGACTGGCCGAGTTGGTTAGCAAACACCCCAAGGGTGAGAACGCCATGGTGGTGCCCTTGGATGTGACTGACACACAAGCCTGGCCGCAAGCGGTAGAAGAAGTGTTTGCTGGCTTTGGCGGTTTGGATTTGGTGGTGCTCGGTGCGGCCCGTTATGACCCACAGCATTCGTGGAACCTGAACATGGATGAGGTTCGGGCAAGCTACGAGCTCAATGTCATCAGCATGTACGAGGCGGTTCAACATCTCACGCCGCGGCTGTTGGCGCAACGCAGTGGTTCGATTGCGGTGGTCGGCAGTATTTCGGGTTACACGGGCTTGCCGCGTGCCATTGTCTATGGCGCAACCAAATCGGCCTTGCAGAACTTTACCGAGACGCTGTATTTTGAGTTGGCACCCAAAGGGCTTGGTGTGTACTTGATTAGCCCGGGCTTTGTGCAAACGCCGATGACTGCCAACAACGACTTTGAGATGCCGGGCTTGATGACGCCGCCCGAGGCTGCGCAAGCCATCATCGATGGCATGGCCAAAGGCTGGTTTGAGATTCGGTTTCCCCGCGGATTTGCCAATGGTTTACGCTGGGTCAGTCGCCTGCCATACCGCTGGCGCTTTCCTTTGCTGCATCGGGCAACCAAGCAGTGATTCACTATCTCGGACCACTTAACCTAACCTAACCTAACCTAACCTAACCACACAACATCGCTGCCATCATCATGACAAGCCCATTGCCTAGTATTACGTCATGGTTCGAGTCGCTCACGCCACAGTCGCTCGATACGATTGGCGAGGTCTATGCCATCGATGCGCACTTTAAAGATCCGTTTAATGATGTGGTGGGCATCGATCAGATTCGGGCGATCTACGCCCATATGTTTGAGAACCTGACGAATCCAAGGTTTGAGATCGCGCAGGTTATAGAGCAGGCCGAACATTCGCAAAGAGCCTCGCACCGCGCCTTACTCCACGCATTTGTGTCCTGGCAGTTCAAGTTTGAGTGGCGTGGCCAGTCATTCGATATTCCAGGCGGTACCCGCTTTGCGATCAACGACCAGGGGTTGGTGACAGACCATGTGGATTATTGGGATGTGGCCGCAGGTCTCTACGAGCGCTTGCCGCTGATTGGTGCTGTGCTAAAACGTTTGCGCAAGCGCATGGCGGCGGTTTGAGCGGACGATATGTGCTGACGGCCCGCTATAGGATTGGTGGCATCAAAAGTTTGTGTTGAACACGCGATTGTTCAAATGCGTTGCACGCAGCCATGGTGTCGATGGTGCGGTCAAGATCTTCGTAGTCAAATGCAGCTGCCCACGCGTGTATCCATTGCATAACATCCAAAAATGGCTTTGGGTCACCTTCGCGAGTCAGTACGCGCAGACAGTCAAGGTATTCCTCGCGATAGAGTGTTGGCACGATGATGCGACAACGATTTACAACAGTCAGTTCGGCATTCATGACTAGCCGTGCCAGACGACCATTGCCATCCGTAAATGGGTGTATCTCGGAGATCATGAACATCGCAAACACAGCCCTGGCTAAGCCGACGGGTACAGTTGGCAGTATATTTGACGCTTCGATCAGTGAGCCCCTAACTAAACGCGGGGCGACAAACGCGGTGTTACCAGCCCGGTTGGCGTGTGTCTTGAATTGGCCTGGCATGACTTCCGGGCGTTCTCTCATTTGGTCTGCATGGCGATTGCGTAATTGCTGCAGCACAGATTCCCCGGGGCTCATGGTTTGATTAGCCCAGCCTATGTCGAGGGCTTGCCGAAACACCCCGATGATGTCATGAGAATCTTTTGGTCTTTCAGTGATGGGCTTGCCTTGCAGTACGAAGGCACGGGCCTGCTCTATCTCGAACTCGGTGCCTTCAATGAAGTTGCTGAAATATGACTCTAAAAATGCGAAGTTAGTCCGAGCAGTCTGGCTTTTAATTGGGCAGGCGAATTCACGCAATGGATTGGAGCGTAGGATTGCTGCGAGACTTTCGATTGTCTCCAGGCGTTTGGCATCGTAAGGTGTCCGTGCGGCTAATCCTTTGCCGATTGATGTTGACATCTCAGTCCGTCGCGTACCCAAAATGGCGCCAATCATGTCGTCGAGCTTTTTAAGTTCTCGCTCAAGCCCAAGTGTTATTGAGACCAGTTTCGCTTCGTCACGTAGTTTGGCGAGCGCCTGTTCGCCGCGTGCATCACAGATGGCGATTAGCCTCGTTTCGACTTCTGTGCGGGAGACGGTTTTGGCAGGTTGATCTGTGGGTGTCTTGGGTGATCGAACCAGATTCTCAAGCAGGACTCGAGCTTCTGATGGGAAGTAGATGGGACGTCCCATCATGGCTGTATCACCGTATATCGGGCCTTGACCTTTGCGTAAGAGAACAGTTAGCCCGGGCAGTTCAATACGTCGAGCGTAGCAATAGTCGAGATACATCACGCCGTGGATGGGTACTCCACCCGCGAACGCATTGTGTGGACCTATCACAGACTCAGGAAATAGCGCAGCCAGTACCCGGATTCTTTCTCTGGCAATCAGTGATGGCCACTGATCTTGCGGCAAGCTGCTGAGCACACCAGGTGCAATTCGGTGCAAAGCCCCAGCCGAAATGTGTCGTTGCGCCTGCCGAACTTGTGCTGGGCTAAGTTCGGCGTATAGAACAAGGTTTTGTTCGAATGTCGTCAATTTTGGTGTGAAGCGATGGGATGACTGATTTTGTCGTGTATTTTATCTTTAAAGTAGTTTTTTGTCGCTTATTTTTCTTCAAAACGAAGGAAGTGGCCTCCTCTTGCCGCTCAAAAGCGTCATGATTCAGGCCCAGACAGAGTCCAGCGACGAAGGTACTAGAGCTGCGATCGGCGGCGCCCGGTCTATCGGAGCTGGTCATCTTGGTCTTTTCGATCTGATTGCCTTGCTTTTATTTCCGGGTTTGCCGAGGGGCTTGACCCATACCACTGTTCATCGTGAACCGGTCTTTCACACGAAAAAAAGAGGCCCAGATATTCATCAGGGCCTCGAAAGCCGGTAGGGCGCAGCAGTCCCATCCGGCGGGGGATCGTTCAACCATGACAGCCCGTGGCCATCAGCGCTACATCAACATAAGCGGCATTGTGAATACAGAAGAGTTTTGTAACACTGCCTTCTGTATTGCGAAACACGGCCAAATGTTAGTAGAGTTTGCTGACTTTATCCTGACAACAGAAGGTTGGCTTTTTCACTTTTTTGGTGAGATAGGGGTGTGTATCGCACGCCCGTGGGTTTATGGCTGGAGCACCCCGGGAGTCAGCACGTTGGGCTTAGCGTGCCCGTTGGAACGTCAGCGTAAAGCGCGTACCCGGAGGCCGGGCGATGGCCCGGGCATTATCAACATCGATTCTGGCTTGATGCTTTTGTGCGATTTCTTTGACAATCGCCAGACCCAGACCACTGCCATGGGTCTGCGTGCCAAGTACTCGGTAAAAGCGATCAAAGATCCGTTCGCGTTCCTCGGCCGAGATGCCGGGCCCATTGTCCTGGACACTTAAGCGCACTTCGGTTTCAGTCAGCGTGACACAAACAGTGACGTGACCCGAGTAAGGCGCGTAGCGAAGTGCATTGTCAATCAGGTTGTTCAATGCCTCGGATAGCAGCAGCGATTGGCCACGGATCATGGCGGGCTCATCGGTTTCTTCAAATCCTAAGTCAACACCGCGTGCCAGTGCCTGCTCGACCCATTCCTCAGTGACTTGGCGAGCGAGCTTATTCAAGTCCACTGGCACCAATTGCACTCGATCTGGGTTTTCTGCGGTGGCCATCAAGAGCAGCTGATTGATCAAACGTGTCGCACGTGCTGTGCCAGCGACAATTTTGTGCAAGTTTTCTTCTGTTTCTGGATTGGCGGCCGACTTGAGCGCGAGTTCGGCCTGCAAGCGCAAACCAGACAGCGGGGTTTTCAGTTGGTGGGCGGCATCGGCCACAAAGCGGCGCTGCGCTTCGATATTGCCAGACAGCCTCGTTAGCAGGTCGTTCATGGCGGTCACCAAGGGCGTGATTTCCGCTGGTGTCTCGTATTCGTCGATGGCTGACAAATCGTCAGGTCGGCGTGCACGTAAACGGCGCTGCAGTGCATTAATGGGTGCCACACCGCGCGAGAGCCCAAACCAGATCAAAAGCACGGCCACCGGCAAGACCAGAAACTGCGGAATGATGACGCCTTTGATGATGGCATTGGCCAGCTCAACGCGTGGCTCGCGGCCTTCAGCCACGACCAGCAACACCAGGTCATCGGTGGGGTAGCGCTGGTTATAAGCCCATTGATAAGCCAGGCGCACGTCAAACCCATTGATCGTCTGGTCCATGTAGGCCACGCGGCCAGGCCGAATATCTTCATAGTTCAGTTTGGGCGTGGGCAAGGCCGCATCGCCACCAATCACTGGTCCGTCAACCTGACCAGCACCGGTGTACAAGACGACCTGGGCTTTCCAGAACACGCCCTCGCTGTCTTGGGTGCGCAGCGCCACTCGGGTTAATGGGTTCAAGGGCAGGATAGGTTGGCCATCGCCACCGTTGGGCCATTCGATTTGTTCAGATAAGACCGCAAGCGCACTTCGAAGGCCTCGGTCATACGGTGTGTTGGCGATGTCTTGTGCCACCACGTAGGTAATGGCCACGCTCATGGGCCACAACAAAAACAAAGGCGCGAGCATCCAGTCCAGAATCTCGCCCAGGAGGCTGCGCCGATACAGCGTGTTGGCATCTGGCTTGGCAAAGGTGGGGGCGCTGTCTGGGCTGGGGCCAGTACCATTGTTCGGAACAGTGTCCGTAACAGTGTCCGTAACAGTGTCCGGAACAGTGACTGAGCCCGTGGGGTTGGTTACTGGCGAGGTCGTGCTAGCAGCGGTTGTACTGGGTGGCATCAGTGCCTGTCCATCCTGGGAAAGTCATCAGCCGTTGCCAGTGCCGTTATTGACTTCATTGGGGTCACGCTGCAAACAGTAGCCTAACCCTCTGACGGTGGCGATGCGAACGCCACTGGGCTCGAGTTTTTTGCGAAGGCGGTGAACGTAAACCTCAATGGCATTTGAGCTGACTTCTTCGCCCCATTGACAGAGGTGGTCAACGATCTGGCTTTTGTTGACCATGCGACCGGCACGCGTGAGCAGAATCTCCAGAAGGCTGACTTCACGCGCTGAGAGTTCCAGGGGGATGTCGTCAACCGTCGCCACGCGGCCGGTCTGATCAAATACCAGGCGTCCATGCTTTAAAAGCGTACTGCCACCACCGGCACCACGGCGGGTCAGTGCACGCACACGTGCTTCAAGTTCAGACAAGGCGAAGGGCTTGGCCATGTAGTCATCGGCACCCAAGTCCAATCCTTTGACGCGCTGGTCAACGGAGTCGGCCGCGGTCAAGATCAGCACAGGCAGCCGAGAGTTCTGTGCGCGCAGGCTTTGCAAGACCTCAAGCCCAGACATGCGCGGCAGGCCAATGTCCAGTATCAGCAGATCAAACTCTTGCGAGCGCAGCACCGTGTCGGCGGCCATGCCGTCGCTCACGGCATCCACGGCATAGCCGCTTTGACGCAGGGATTGGGTTAGCGCATCAGCCAACAGGCTGTCATCTTCGGCGATCAGTATTCTCATCGTTGTCGTATTTTTTTACGGATCAGACGGGGCAATTCTGGCACAGCTGTTGCGAATTGCATACAGGAACATCCCCGAATTTCGCGTGTTTGCGTGAGTTTGGGCCTAATTTTGGGTGAGTTCGATGTGATTGCGATTGTCATACTGGTTATTTGTACAGTACTATCGGGTGTGATAATGCTTGCCATGTCTGGTCAAGCACCGTTGCAAGACCAGCAAACAGACACAGCAACCTTTTTACAGCAAGGAACAACATGGACGACAAACTAAGTAAGCAAGCTGCCTCTGACAAAGCCAAGGCCTTGGCTGCCGCCCTCTCGCAAATCGAAAAACAGTTCGGTAAGGGATCGGTCATGCGTTATGGCGACAACGAGGTCGAGCATGACATCCGTGTTGTCTCCACGGGCTCCTTGGGCTTGGACATTGCTTTGGGTGTCGGTGGCTTGCCGCGCGGACGTGTGGTTGAAATTTATGGCCCAGAATCCTCAGGTAAAACCACGCTGACCTTGCAAGTGATTGCGGAGATGCAAAAAATTGGCGGCACGTGTGCCTTCATCGATGCTGAGCATGCGCTTGACGTTCAGTACGCCTCGCACGTGGGCGTGAATTTGACCGAACTTTTGATTTCTCAGCCAGACACGGGTGAGCAAGCCCTAGAGATTGCAGATGCGCTCGTGCGCTCGGGTTCGGTGGATTTGATTGTGATCGACTCGGTAGCAGCGTTGGTACCCAAGGCTGAGATTGAGGGCGAAATGGGTGATTCTCTGCCAGGCTTGCAGGCGCGGCTCATGAGCCAGGCACTCAGAAAACTAACCGCCACCATCAAGCGTACCAATTGCATGGTGATTTTCATTAACCAGATCCGCATGAAGATCGGTGTGATGTTTGGTAACCCGGAAACGACCACGGGCGGCAACGCTTTGAAGTTTTATTCATCCGTGCGTCTCGATATTCGCCGCATTGGTTCGATTAAAAAAGGCGATGAGGTGGTGGGCAATGAAACCCGTGTGAAAGTTGTTAAGAACAAAGTCGCACCGCCCTTTAAGCAGGCGGAGTTTGACATCATGTATGGCACTGGCATTTCACGTGAAGGCGAGATCATTGACCTGGGTGTGGCTGCGAACATCGTGGACAAGTCAGGCTCTTGGTTCAGTTACAACGGCAATCGCATTGGCCAGGGAAAGGACAATGTTCGCGAGTACTTGAAAGAGCATGGCGAGATGGCCGTCGAAATTGAAAACAGGGTGCGTGAACATTTTGGGGTCAAGCCACGCGAGGGCACGGTGCCTGCGGCTGATGCCAAAGTTAGCAAGGCGGCCGATAAAGCCGATAAAGCCGACAGAGCAGATAAAGCCGATAAAGCCGACAGAGCAGATAAAAGCGATAAAGCCGCTGATCAAGTTGACTCGGATGCGGCACAAGAGTAAGACCGATGAGTTTGAGCCCTTGCCAGCGGCGGGGCTCAAAGCGCGTGCGGTGCGTTGGTTGGCGGCACGCGAGTACACGCGCATGGAGCTTGCGCGCAAACTTAAATCTTACACAGACACCCCCGAAGACATTGAATCCGTGCTGGACGATCTTGAGCGCGAGGGCTGGCAGTCCGACGCACGCTTTGTTCAGTCGTTTCAGCGCGTCAAATCCGGTAAGCAAGGCAGTGCATTGATTGCTCAAGCCCTGCGCCAAAAAGGCGTTGATGCCGAACTCATTGCGGACACGGTGAGTCAACTCAAGGGCACGGAGTTTGAACGCGCCCGTGCGGTCTGGGAAAAGAAGTTCGGCAAGGTGGGTATTTCGCGAGACCCCAAAGAAAAAGCCCGACAAGCCAGGTTTCTGGATAGCCGCGGGTTTGGTGGTGATGTCATCCGGCGTGTGGTTGGTGGTGAGATGGGTGGTGAGATAGGTGGTGAGATGGGCGGTGAGCAGGGGGAGGATTGAGCAAGGGGTGATTTGATGCGCTTTCTTGTGATGATCAAGCCGGGGAGTTTTTGGTGTGGCGCTCTTGTTTGTGTGATGGAGGCGCTATTAGCGCTAGAGGCTTGTAAGAAGGCGGCAAAACCTGTTTTGCTGTAGCAAAGAAGACAAAGGCACTCGAACCCGAAAAGAACCCGAAAAAA
Organism: uncultured Orrella sp.; assembly: GCA_964558695.1. Classification (GTDB taxonomy): domain Bacteria; phylum Pseudomonadota; class Gammaproteobacteria; order Burkholderiales; family Burkholderiaceae_B; genus Algicoccus. Next base: position 5,597 of record CAZLFB010000037.1, on the reverse strand, counting down.
TCAAACATTATTATAGAGACATACATAATATGTATTTCCGTCAACATCTATATTGTGCCAAAAACTGCTAAAGCCATCCTGCAACTACCACCATCGACTTCTGCCGCCATCGAAAAGCTCGGCGCGGACCTCGCTGTTGCGCGTTTGCGTCGCAAAGAATCACTCAAATCTTGGGCCAAGCGCATGGGCGTGTCTGTGCCGACCTTGCAAAGACTGGAAGGTGGTGACCCTGGTGTTGGCATCGGCATTGTGGCCACGGCGTTGTGGCTCATTAGTCGCGACATGGTACTGGCACAACTGGCTGCGCCTGAACACGACCGTGGTGCGATTGAGCGTGACGTCAAAAAAGCGATCGCACTGGGTCAAGCCCGGGCGCAGGCGTCTGCCGAGGCACGGTTGCGAATGAAAGGGAAAGGCTGAATGCGTCTGGACACGCTGTATTTGTGATTTTTTGGTGTCCCGAATCATCCTCGCTATGTTGGTGAGATCTCTCGTAACCTCAGGATGAGGTATTGATTTGGAGCGTGCTTTATGCTCGGCAATCATTTTCAAGCGCTTGGCGTGAGTGCCACTGACATTGAAATGCTTCCGACGTAAATAGAGAGCAGCCGCTTGTGCGTGCGATAATCGTAAGGTTGATAGACGGCTATCCCAAGCAAAGACTTGCCAAAGCGACTCATGTCAATTACGCGATACACAAAGCTGCCGATCGGCATTCAGACCTTCTCGGAAATACGGGATGGTAGTCATTACTATGTCGACAAGACGCCTGCGATTGAGCGGTTGGCTGTCCAGAATAAGTACTACTTCCTCTCTCGTCCGAGGCGGTTCGGCAAGAGCCTGCTGCTCGATACGTTGCGCTGTTTATTCGAGGGTCGTCAGAACCTGTTTGAAGGCCTCTATATTTACGATCGGTGGGACTGGCGTGCAAAGCATCCTGTCATCCGCTTGAGTTTCGGCAGTGGCGTCATGCGCAGTCGGGAGGAGCTTGATGTCAGGATTCGCCAGCAGCTTTCAATGGCACGTCGACACCTAGGCTTAGCTTCTGGTCGTCAATCGGACATCGCCGGCGAGTTTTTTGAGTTAATTGAAGACGCCCATACACAGCACGGGCAGACTGCGGTTGTGTTGATCGATGAATATGACAAACCGATCCTAGACAACATTCTTGATGCTGAGCGAGCCAGAGAGTTACGTGAGGGACTGAAGAACCTCTATAGCGTGCTAAAGGATGCTGACCCACATCTAAGATTTGTGTTTCTGACCGGGGTATCGAAGTTCAGTAAGGTGAGTCTGTTTTCAGGACTAAATAATCTTCGTGACATCACGCTCTTGCCTGAGTACGCAACCATCTGTGGCTATACCGACAACGATATTGATGAGGTGTTTGAGCCTGAATTGTCGGGTCTAGATCGACACGCCATCCGTGATTGGTACAACGGCTATCGTTGGGGTGGGCAAGAGGTAACGTCGGTATACAACCCCTTCGATGTGCTGTTGCTGCTACAAAACCGTCAGTTTGGTAACTACTGGTTTGAAACTGCTACACCCACTTTTTTAGTTGATCTTCTCAAGCGGCGCGGTATCTTCACCCCGTCACTTGATGAATGGCAGACTGATGACACCTTGCTCAGCCAATTCGATGTGGATGACATCAGCACGGATGCGCTGCTGTTTCAGACCGGCTATCTCACTATTAAGAAAGTGGAGGAGCCCATGCTGGGATTTAGGCAATACATCCTGGGTTTTCCGAATCGAGAGGTTGAATCAGGTTTAAACAAGGCGCTTCTGCCTGCGTTGGGGCTTGTTGATGCCCCCAAGAACCAGCGGGCTTTGCTTGATATCCTATTAAGTCAAGACTTAACGAGTCTTCAAGCGCATCTGAGATCGCTTTACGCTGCGCTGCCCTACGATTGGTACCGTAATAACCCGATCGCACAATACGAAGGTCACTACGCCAGTGTGTTTTACAGTCACTTTGCGGCGCTAGGCCTGAGTATCTCGGTAGAGGATGCCAGCCACCGCGGGCGTGTAGATATGGCGGTTGACTTGAATAATCACATCTATTTATTCGAATTCAAGGTGGTGGAGCAATTGCCCGAAGGCAAAGCACTTGCTCAAATCATCCAAAAAGGCTACGCCGATAAATATCGCGCCAGTGGCAAGCAGATTCATTTGATTGGTGTCGAGTTCTCGAGGCAACAGCGCAAAATTGTGGCCTTCGAGGTTCAAACCATAGAGCCCTCTTGCAGGGCGTCACATTAAAAGCAACAGACACAAAATTAAAACAGTCCGGCGCAGTGTGCGGTTCGAGCTAAGTTAACGCTTAGAATGCCAAGCGTTTCACCATATGAACTGACGTTCTGCTTCCGTGCCCCAATGGTTTCACCATGTGGTTGCATCTAATTAAAGTGTCAGACCAGCGTCAGTGGGCAGCGGCGCTAACGCGCTATACTCGCAGGCCTAGCCTTATCAGTTGATGCCATGCCCTTACCGCCACCTGATTGCTCAAGAAAGCCGTTGCACAATCGGATCATCCGCGCACATTCGTATGAGCGTGATGACGGGCTTTGGGATATCGAGGCGGAATTGATTGATAGCAAGTGTTACGACTACACCAAACGCTCGGGCGCCGTGCAGCATGCCGGGCAGCCGTTTCACCACATGCACCTGCGCGTGACCATCGACAGCGATTTGGTCATCCAAAAGGCGCAAGCGGCGTATGACGCCGCACCCTACGGTGAAAACTGTACCTGTATTGCACCGGACTATGGTGAGCTTGTCGGCATGCACCTATTGAAGAGCTTCAGGAATCAAGTGCGCGAGCGCTTTGCCCGTACTGCAGGTTGTACCCACTTAAATGAATTGGCGGGGCTGTTGCCCACCGTGGCCATGCAGAGCATGGCATCCAAGCGTCGCAAGGCTCAAGAGGCTGCGTCTGATACACCTAAAAAACCGTTTCAGCTTGAAGGCTGCCATGCTTTGCGCTTGGACGGCCCAGTGGTGCAGGAGTTTTATCCTCAGTGGTTTGAAGGCAAGGGCACGGCCGCAGCGCAATGAAGGTAAACGGTAACGATTAAGTGGTATTGATGCAGTATGGATAGCATCAGTACGGATCGCAGTGCAGGGGGCGTAAGCCCATCAAGATTTTTAGCGTAGTTTTTTAATTCATTGACCAACTGACAGACACAGGTTTCACATGAAAATTCACGAATATCAAGGCAAGGAACTGTTACGCAAATTCGGTGTGACCGTTCCCCACGGCATCCCGGCGTACACCGTCGATGAGGCAGTTAGTGCCGCAGAAAAACTCGGTGGCCCGGTTTGGGTTGTGAAAGCTCAGATTCACGCGGGTGGCCGCGGCAAGGGCGGTGGCGTGAAGCTGGCCAAGTCGATGGATGAGGTGCGCAAGCTCGCCAACGAAATCCTGGGTATGCAGTTAATCACGCATCAGACGGGTGCTGATGGCCAGAAGGTCAAGCGTTTGCTGGTGGAGGAGGGCGCTGACATCAAGAAAGAGTACTACGTGGGTATCGTGACCGATCGCGCCACGCAGCGCGTCTGTGTCATGGCTTCCAGCGAAGGCGGCATGGATGTCGAAGAAGTCGCTGCTAAAACGCCCGAGAAGATTCTGAAAGTCTTTGTCGATCCCGCCAAAGGTTTCACCCAAGAAGAGGCTGAAGAGCTGGCCTTGGGCATTGGCGTGCCACAAAGTTCTGTGCCCAAGGCCGCGACCGAATTCCAGAAGCTCTACAAAGCCTACTGGGATACTGACGCTTCACTGGCTGAAATTAATCCGCTGATTTTGACGGGTTCGGGCGACATCATCGCACTGGACGCCAAGTTCAACTTTGATAGCAACGCATTGTTCCGCCATCCCGAGATTGTGGAATACCGTGATCTCGATGAAGAAGATCCTGCTGAGATCGAGGCGAGCAAGTTTGATCTGGCCTACATTCAGTTAGATGGCAACATTGGTTGCTTGGTCAATGGTGCAGGCTTGGCCATGGCCACGATGGACACCATCAAGCTTTTTGGTGGCGAGCCCGCCAACTTCCTGGATGTCGGTGGCGGTGCCACGGCTGAGAAAGTGACAGAAGCTTTCAAGATCATGCTCAAAAACAAGGACGTGAAAGCCATTCTGGTCAACATCTTCGGTGGCATCATGCGCTGTGATGTGATTGCCGAGGGTGTGATTGCCGCTTGCAAGGCGGTGAACTTGAGCGTGCCGCTGGTGGTTCGCATGAAGGGTACCAACGAAGAGCTTGGCAAGAAGATGCTGGCTGAGTCGGGTCTGCCGATCATCAGTGCTGACACCATGGCTGAAGCGGCCACCAAAGTGGTTGCTGCCGTTAAATAAACTAGCTGTACAGACCAGCGGAGCGAACCAGCGAAGCGAACCAGCAAAGCAAATCAGCGAAGCGAACCAGCAAAAGGGTTACCAAAGGATTTCACATGTCGATTCTGATCAATAAAGACACCAAAGTCATTACTCAAGGCATCACCGGCAAGACCGGTCAGTTCCACACCCGTATGTGCCGCGAGTACGCCAACGGCAAAGCAGCATTTGTGGCGGGCGTGAACCCCAAGAAAGCTGGCGAAGATTTTGAGGGCATTCCAATCTACGCCAACGTGAGTGATGCTAAAAAAGCCACTGGCGCGACTGTTTCTGTCATCTACGTGCCACCAGCGGGTGCAGCGGCGGCCATCCTTGAAGCAGTCGATGCCAAACTCGATCTGGTCATCTGCATCACCGAGGGCATTCCGGTACGTGACATGCTCGAAGTTAAAAGCAAGATGGCACAAGCCAACAGTCAAACGCTGCTATTGGGTCCAAACTGCCCAGGCTTGATCACGCCAGACGAGATCAAGATCGGCATCATGCCTGGCCATATTCACCGCAAGGGTCGCATCGGCATCGTCAGCCGTTCTGGCACCTTGACCTATGAGGCCGTGGCACAAGTTACCGAACTCGGTTTGGGCCAGTCAAGCGCAGTCGGTATTGGTGGTGACCCCATCAATGGTCTGAAGCACATCGACATCCTGCAGATGTTTAACGACGATCCTGAGACGGATGCCGTCATCATGATCGGTGAGATCGGTGGTCCTGATGAAGTCAACGCTGCACGTTGGGCCAAGGACAACATGAAAAAGCCCGTGGTCGGCTTTATCGCCGGTGTCACCGCACCAGCAGGCAAGCGCATGGGCCACGCCGGTGCCTTGATCTCTGGTGGCGAAGACACGGCTGATGCCAAGCTTGAGATCATGGAAGCTTGCGGCATCAAGACCACGCGCAACCCTTCCGAGATGGGTCGGCTGCTGCAGTCAGTGCTGTAACCGATTGGGCAGTAGATAGCAGTAGCAGAAGTTCACAGTCGAGCCGTAAAATAGTAAGGCCGTAAAACAGTAAAGCCGTAAAACAGTAAAACCAAGGGGCCCGTGTGTTACCACACAGGCCCTTTGGTTTTGTGGGGCGAGTTGGATGCTTTGGGTGGGTTTGGCTTGGGCGTGGCTTGGGCGGTCATTGATAGCGATGCCTGATTTCAAGACCATTCACTTTGTTAGAAAGGGGGCGTTAAGGCCTCTATCTCACGTTT
>CAZLFB010000036.1:0-14354 GCA_964558695.1 uncultured Orrella sp. | reverse complement strand
GAGTTGATGTTGGCGTCCTGATGGGCAACGAAGTGCATCGTTAACGAAGGGATCGGAAACAAAGCGCGAATGTCTTTGTATTTGGGCGACGGTTTTTTTTCAAAAGGACCAGCATCGTTCATGGCACTGGTGACTAGCGACGGCGGTGTCGTGAATACGTAGTTACCCGTGCGAGTCGCTGCTTCTATGACGTTCTGTACCGAGCCTTGGCTTTCCTCGATGGTCATGATGATGGCACCATCAGTGCCCTGCTTGATGGCTTGGGCGAGCTCAACACCCATCTGGTAGTAGGATGATCCGGCCTTGGCAGATTTATAGGTGATGCGTGTTTCAGCAAGTGCTGTGCCAGTGGTGGCAATGAGCAGCCCAGCCATGAGGCTAGGTGCGATGCGTTTGAAGGTTTGCATGCGGTGTCTCCCGTCTAGTTTGAAGGCGTTGTCACTGCCCGATTATAGTTAGGGCGCGGTCAGTGTTAGCAAACCAGGGCAGCGCTGAATAATATTTATGATGGCAACCTTGGATCAATTAACCCACTGAAAGAAATTAAGAACAGCCCCGTTGTCTTGTCCGACCTCTTTTTTAGTTCACTGGTGTAGCTGCGCATTTAAGGCCAAAACAAGCGCGCCTTGCTTGTCTGAGGCCGTGGCGGTCGTTAGTCAGTCGAGGTCACCCGTAATTTTGGTTTACCCGGGTTTCACTTGTTAAAACATTAGTGCTGTTTGATTAGCTGATGTGAATTAGGTTGCAGGGACAAACCTTTTGTTTGTCGAACTAAGAAAAGCAGCGTAGGGGTGTCTCGGTTCAAAGCGAAAGGGAGCTAGGGCCTTGTACGTTATCGGTGACGGCGTAGGGGCGACATAAGAAAAAGCGCCTTACGAAACCGTAGAGGCGCTTTCTTAATTTGGCGGAGCGGACGGGGCTCGAACCCGCGACCCCCGGCGTGACAGGCCGGTATTCTAACCAACTGAACTACCGCTCCGCAGCGGTACCACTAAAACTTAAAACCTTGGCGTCCCCTAGGGGATTCGAACCCCTGTACTCACCGTGAAAGGGTGATGTCCTAGGCCTCTAGACGAAGGGGACCCGGACTAAAACATAATCGCTAAACCTGGTGGAGGTAAGCGGGATCGAACCGCTGACCTCTTGCATGCCATGCAAGCGCTCTCCCAGCTGAGCTATACCCCCAGATCCGGCGAAGAACAAGATTATGCATGAAACTTCGACGCTTGGCAAACGGTTGGCTGTAATGTACTTAACGTCCCCTCATGCACCATCATTCTCGGCTTGGGGTGGTGCCGATCCGAGAGTCGGGCTGTCTTGTCCGGTTGGGCGCTTAAACGGCGAACCCAGTGATTCGTTGTAAGCGGCTAGGCCGAGCTTTTCACGTTCGAGGTAGTCGGCCACCGCCCCAGAAAAGCCTTCGTGGGCAAGCCAGTGTGCTGACTGCGTCTGCACCGGGGTAAAGCCACGCGCCATCTTGTGCTCGCCTTGGGCACCCCCCTCGATGATGTCGATCTGGTTCTCGATCGCCCATTCGATGGGTGCGTAGTAGGCCACCTCAAAGTGCAGGCAGTCAATTGAGGCCAATCCGCCCCAGTAGCGCCCATAGAGCTTGGTGCTTTGCTTGCCATTGCTTTGAGCAGTCACTTTGTCTAGCCAAAGCAAAGAGGCCGCAATCGGTTCATTGTCTCGATGCGCAATGACCAATACGCAGATGTTGGGGTCAACCAAACTGAAAAATTCTCGGGTTAGATAAGGAGGGTTGCCCCTTTCCGCGTAGGTGTTGGCGTAACAGCGGTAGAAAAAGTCCCAGTCAGCCTCGGAAATCTGATCGCCGGTGTGAATGCTGGTGGTCACGCCCGCTTGTTGCACTTTGCGACGTTCGGCCCGGACTTTTTTTCGTTTAGGCTGCGTCAGATTGGCCAGGAACTCGTCAAATGACTGCCACCCTGGGTTGTGCCAGTGAAACTGCGTATGGTGTCGCGCCAGACACCCTGCATCGATGAGGCATTGCTGGTCGATCGCATCGGTGAAGAGCACGTGTAAAGAGGAGAGATTGGTGGCCGCTGCAGTTTTTAGCAAGGCTTGCGCTGCCAAGGCTTTATGCTCGGGCTCACACAGCAGCCTTGCCGAGCTGACTGGCGTAAATGGCACGCCCGCTAGCCATTTGGGGTAATAGCGCAGGCCGGCGCGTTGATATGCTTCTGCCCAGGCCCAATCAAACACAAACTCACCGTAGGAATGACCTTTGACGTAAAGGGGCACTGCGGCCAGCAGCTTATTTGTGCCTTGCTCTTCAATCATCAGGTGTTGCGCTTGCCAGCCTGTCTCGGGGCAAACACTAGCTGACTGCTCAAAAGCCGCTAAAAAACGATGGGACGTTAAGACAGATCCACCGGTTTGCGCATTTAGTGCATCCCAAGACATGGCGTCGATTTGCGTGATGTCATCCAGAGACCGTACCAGCAAAGAGTCAGGCATGTGTTGGGGGAAGGCGGTGAGTATGGTTTAGGGTCGGTTTGGGTCTGGCTCGGATTTGGTTCAAGTCCGGTTCAGGCCCGGTTTAGGCCTGTTTTTTCCGTTGACGAACCAAAGCAGTAAATAGTATGCCGCATGCCAGTATCCAGGCAGGGTAGTTCCCCCAGCGTGTGTATGGCGTTAGTCCCGTGTGACCCTGAACTTGGACGTCTACGTAACCGGCGGCCATGGTGGGCAAGACGGCGATCACGCGCCCCGAAGGGTCGATGGCACCAGTCATGCCGGTATTGGTTGCCCGCAGAGTTGGTCGGCGCGTCTCCATGCTGCGAAACCGGGCCATCTGCCAATGTTGGCGCAGCGCCCAGCTGTCACCAAACCAGCCCAAGTTGCTGAGGTTAGCCAAGATGGTGGCACCTTGCCTGACCGCAGGCAATAGTTCGTGCCCGAAAATGTCCTCGTAGCAGATATTGGGTGCGATTTGCTGGGATTTGACGTTAAACGGCATTTGGCTCGCATCACCCGCTGAAAAATCCCCCAGCGGAATGCGCATCAGATCAATAAACCATCGAAACCCCACTGGTACAAACTCACCGAAGGGTACCAGGTGCTGCTTGTCATAGCGTGCTGGTGCAATGCCTTGCGCAAGAGCAGCGGGGTTGGCGCTCGAATCAATCAAGATGACGCTGTTGGTGTAGCGTTGCGGTTGTGGTCCATAGAGCGGTACGCCTAGCAACAAAGTGCTGCCTTGCTGTTGCGACACAGAGACCCAATCTTGCCACTGACCGGCAGGCACTTGATGCGACAACAGCGGGATCACCGTTTCAGGCAACACGATCAAGTCTGGCGTTGGTGTTGGGGCGTTTGAGCTTGCTTGATGGCGGGCAAGCGCAAGGTGGTGCTGATGTGTTTGCTCAAACTGCTGGCGATCAAACTTGATGCCTTGGTCAACGTTCCCCTGGATGAGCCTGGCAACCAGAGGCTCGCCAGTCGGCTGGGTAAACGCACTCTGTTGCAGCCAAGCGCCAACGAAAGTCAGGACAATGGCGATCGCCAGCGCCATGCCCCGTTTCGCTGTGAATGAGCTTTCTTTTTGTTTTGCTTCAGCGTGTAGTGTCGCTGCAATGGCACCAGCAATCCATGCCGTGATCCAAGTGGTGCCCGTTGCGCCAACGATCACTGCCCAGCCAGCTAGCCAACTGTCGGTCTGACCATAAGCAGTCGACAGCCATGGGAAGCCAGTAAAAACCCAGCCGCGCAGCAACTCGGCCAGCGTCCAGGCGCTTGCCCAAACAGAAGCCATCCAAACGAGGCTTGCCGGTGAAATCCGGTCAGTACCAGTAAGCAGTCGGGCCGTTAACCAGCTTGCCAGGACTGGGTAGAGCGCGAGATAAAGGCTAAACAACAACAAAGCCATCCACGCCAGCGGTAATGCCATCTGACCGTAAACATGCATGCTGATGGTTAGCCAGTAAAGACCAATCACAAACAATGCGACACCGAATACAAGTGCGGTGATGGCAGCCTGCCGAGGCGATCGGCTAAATGACCAGTGGGCGAGCAGAGCCAGTGCAGAGATTTGCACCCAAGCCAGCGACCAATCCGGCAGGGGCCCGGGCGCGAATGTCAGTGCATAAATCGAACCACACAATGCAGGCCAGAACAGGTTTAAGCGTGCCTGCATTGTGTCTTCAAGCTTGTTCGTCTGTCTTGGCCTTCAGATGAGGCAGGCGCCGAGCACGCACCCAGAGTGCCCGGCGTGTATCGGCGCGTAACACTTCGAACTGAAGGTCTTCGATGGCGTGTCGGTCGCCCCGCCTCGGGATGCGGCCAAGTTCGTGAGCTAACCATCCACCGATGGTGTCGTAATCGCCCGCAGGGATCTCACAGTCAAGCAAGTAGTTGGCCTCTGACAGTTCAGTTGTAGCCAGAATTCGCCAAGTATTGTGACCGTCTGGAAATATGGTCTGTTCGCTGTCATCATATTCGTCCTCGATGGCGCCCACGATTTGTTCAAGGACGTCTTCAAGTGTCACCAGTCCGGTGATCCCACCGTGTTCGTCAATGACAATGGCAATGTGGTTGCGATGGCTGCGAAACTCTTGCAACAACACGTTGACTCGCTTGGTTTCGGGGATATAAACCGCCGGGCGCACCAAGTCTCTGAGTGTGAGCGCCGGATTAAGCATGTGGCGCAACAGATCCTTGGTCATGAAGATCCCGAGGATGTTGTCGGTGGAGTCCTCATAAACGGGAAAGCGCGAGTGAGCCATCTCGACAATTTTTGGCAGCAGACTCGAAAACGGTTCCTCGACATCCAGCAAGTCCATGCGTGCTCGTGGCACCATAATGTCTGCAGCGGTCTGGTCTGAGACAGCGAGTGCCCCTTTGAGCATGCTGTAAGCGTTGCTGTCGATCAGATCACGCTCTCGGGCGGCTTCAAGCACCGTGAATATTCCCTCCCGATCTTCGGGTTCTCCCCGAACCAGCGAAAGAATACGATCGACAAGGGATTTTTTGGAAGAGGATTTCTTGCCTGGTTCCTGACCAGGCTCACTAGGGTACGGTTCTGGCATTGCGTGTGCAATCAAGTTTCGACACCCCTAGGATAACCTAAAGTGTGCGACAGTCCAGCCTCCAGCGACCTCAAATGCTCCCAATATCTACTAGGGCTTTCACGGGCATGCGACTGTGCGACTTAGGCTGCATAGGGGTTAGGGATGCCAAAACGGGCCAAAACTTCCCGCTCGAGCTGCTCCATTTGCTCTGCCTGGCGCTTTTGGATGTGGTCATAACCCAGTGCGTGCAATGTGCCATGCACCACCAGATGCGCAGCGTGATGCAGGTAGGGTTTTTTCTGTACTTTTGCTTCTTGCTTTAAGACTGGGGTGCAGATCACCACGTCTCCCATGATAAGACCAGCGTCTTGTGCCATGGCATCGTATTGAAAAGTCAGTACATTGGTGGCGTAGTCTTTATGGCGGTAGGTCTGATTCAAAGACTTGCCTTCGGCTTTGCCTACTAGACGAACCGTGAGGTTCAGGCGCCTAACCTCGCGAATATCGGAGATGGCCAGTGCACCCTGCACCCAGCGCCGAATGCGCCAGCGCGCAAGCTGCGGGTCATCGATACCGTATTGCACTGCCAGTGACAGTTCAGGGGTTTTGTTGGGCATGCGTTTCGTAGGCGTCAACAATTCGTGCCACCAAGGGGTGGCGAACCACATCACGGCTCGTGAAAGCGGTCGTGGCGATGCCCGGCACCTCGGCCAGTATGCCCGTGGCGTGAGCCAGCCCGCTGGTTTGGCCACGTGGCAGATCGACCTGGGTTGGATCGCCGGTGATCACAGCCTTGCTCCCAAAGCCAATGCGTGTGAGGAACATTTTCATCTGTTCGGGTGTGGTGTTCTGCGCTTCATCCAGAATCACAAATGCATTGTTTAATGTGCGACCGCGCATGTAGGCGAGTGGGGCAATCTCGATCGTTTGTTTCTCAAATAGTCGCTGAACCTTGTCAAACCCCATCAGGTCGTAGAGCGCGTCGTACAGTGGCCGCAAGTAGGGGTCAACCTTTTGTGCGAGGTCACCGGGCAGGACCCCGAGCCGCTCGCCTGCCTCAACAGCCGGTCTGGTCAAAATCAGACGTTGTACGTTGTCACGCTCGAGTGCGTCAATGGCGCATGCAACCGCCAGCCAAGTCTTGCCAGTACCCGCGGGGCCGATCCCAAAGGTGATGTCATGCTTCAAAATGTTGTCAATGTAATCAGCCTGGCGCGGCGTGCGTGGCTTTAAGTCATTTCGACGGGTGCGTAGCTGGTAGTCTGTATTGGGCTGCGCCGGTTTGTGCAACTGCTGGTTTGCGCGGACTTCGGCAATACCGAGTTGTACTTCGTCCAAGGACAAGTCTCGCATCTGAGTCTGGGCATGCAATTTGGTGAGCAATGTGGCTGCCTGTTCGGCTTGCTGGCCACTGATCTCAAATTGATTGCCGCGCCGACCAATGACCACACCGAGTGCCTGGCTGATTTGACGAAGATTCTCATCAAGCGGGCCGCAGAGTCTGGCAAGCTGCTGGTTCTCGCCGTCAAGCTTGATGCGCTTTATGGTGTTGCTCATGCGAGGTGAGTCTGTCTAGTAAGAACGTCACCGCGCAGGCTGTTGGTATAGGCGGCCGTGATGGTGACATCCACCAGCTCTCCAATCAAGCGAGCTGGACCAACAAAATTCACAATGCGGTTGTTTTGTGTGCGCCCCATGAGTTCACCCGGGTCACGCCGAGAAGGGCCTTCGACCAAGATGGTTTGGGTGGTGCCGAGCATGGCCTGCGCAATGGCGCTGGCTTGCTCGCCGATGAGCGCCTGCAAGCTTTGTAGACGCTGCAGCTTGACTGCGGCAGGGGTATCGTCCGACAAGTCTGCGGCTGGCGTTCCAGGGCGTGGCGAATAGATAAAAGAAAAAGACGTGTCGAACTGAATGTCTCGAATCAGTTGCATGGTTTTTTCAAAGTCGGCGTCCGTCTCGCCCGGAAAGCCCACAATGAAGTCCGAAGACAGGGTGATGTCTGGTCTAGCCTGCCGCAAGCGTCGCACAATTGATTTGAACTCCAGGGCGGTGTAGCCTCGCTTCATGGCCGCTAACACTCGGTCACTACCGGCTTGTACTGGTAGGTGCAGAAATGACACGAGCTTGGGCAAGCGAGCGTAGGCGTCGATCAAGCGATTGGTCATTTCTTTGGGGTGTGATGTGGTGTAACGAATACGCTCGATACCGGGAATCTCATGCACATAGTCAAGCAGCGTGGCAAAGTCAGCCATCGTTTCCCCATCGCCCATCAGTGCCCGATAGGCATTGACGTTTTGACCAAGCAGCGTGACTTCCTTGACACCCTGGTCAGCGAGGTCAGCGACTTCCACCAAGACGTCGTCAAATGGACGGGAAATTTCTTCGCCGCGCGTGTAGGGCACGACACAGAAGCTGCAATACTTGCTGCAACCTTCCATGATTGAAACAAAGGCAGTGGGCCCATTCTTGCGCGGTGGGGGCATCGCATCGAATTTTTCGATTTCTGGGAAGCTGATATCAACCTGTGGTTTGCCCAGTGTGCGACGCTTTTCAATGAGCTCAGGTAGTCGATGTAGCGTTTGTGGGCCAAACACGATATCGACATAGGGTGCGCGTTGGACGATCGCCGCACCTTCCTGGCTAGCCACACAGCCGCCCACACCAATGATGAGTTTCGGGTTTGCTTCTTTAAGTTCCCGCACGCGACCAAGATCAGAGAAGACCTTGTGCTGCGCTTTGTCTCGAATCGAGCAGGTGTTAAAGAGAATAACGTCTGCGTCCTCTGGATTGGCGGTGAGTTCGGCCGGTGAGTCTTTGCCGAGTACGTCAAACATTTTGTCTGAGTCGTATTCATTCATCTGGCAGCCAAAGGTCCGGATGAACACTTTCTTGGTGGTTTTAGTCATTCTATGTCGCCGAAACGGGTGTTGATCCCGGGGGCGTCCTTAAAAACATTTAAATACGGATGGTTTTAAGCAAAGCGGTATCATGCAGCCGCCGCCTAACTGTTCGATCATAACGCCAACCAATGTTCAGTCTCTTATAGAGCCCGTGAGTTGCTGCAACTCTCGCTGCCGAAACGCTCGCTGCTCAGGGCTCTTCGGTGTAAACCTCTTCAAGCTCATCGGTCTTCTTGGGCGGCTTAATCAGATCTTCACGCTTGACGCCTAGCCACAAAGCGATCGAGGCGGCCACAAAAATGGATGAGTAGATACCAAACCAAATGCCGATCGTCAGAGCAAGTGAAAAATACTCAAGCGTTGGTCCACCAAAAATATACATCGACAGCACCATAATCTGAGTCGACCCGTGCGTGATGATCGTGCGCGACATGGTTTGCGTGATAGCACCGTCAATTACATCTCGAACTTCTGCATTTCTGAGCTTGCGGAAATTCTCTCGGATACGGTCCATAATCACAACGGATTCATTGACCGAATAGCCCAACACGGCCAGCACGCCGGCCAGAACGGAGAGCGAGAACTCCCATTGAAAGAATGCAAAAAATCCCAGAATAATCACCACATCATGCAGGTTTGCCACCACGCCAGCGACCGCGAATTTCCACTCAAACCGAATGGCGAGGTAAGCCACGATGCCGATAATCACAAACAATAAGGCGAGTAAGCCACTCTCAACCAGTTCACGCCCAATTTGAGGGCCCACGAACTCGACACGTTGCAAAACGATGTCTGGCGCGCTGGCTGTGAGTGCAACCATCAAAGCCTGGCTTTGGTCGGCTGAAGACAAGCCCTCAATAATGGGCAAACGAATCAGCACATCCCTCGAGGTACCAAAGTTTTGAACTTGAAAGTCTGTGTAACCCAGTCCCCCGAGCTGTTCGCGAATTTCGACCAAGGGTGCTGCATCCGGGTAGGTCAGTTCGATCACCGTACCACCCGTGAATTCAATCGACAGATTAAATCCGCGGGTTGCGACAAAGAAAACAGCCAAAACGAAAAATGTGAGGCTGATCAGGTTCAGCGCCAGGGAATGGCGCATGAAAGGAATGGTTCGGGTTATGCGAAAGAGTTCCATGATGTCAGCCCTTCGGTTTCCAGACTGTGCCGATGGACAGCCCTTGCAGTTTTTTGCGGCCGCCATGGCTCAGGTTCACCATAGCCCGCACACCGACCACAGCGGAAAACATGGAGGTCAGAATGCCCAGGCAATGCACCACCGCAAAGCCGCGCACTGGGCCCGTACCAAATATCAAGAGCGCAATACCCACGATCAGGGTGGTGAGGTTTGAATCAAGAATCGTTCCCCACGCACGATCAAAACCGATCTGAATGGCGGCCTGGGGTGATTCGCCCCGGCGCAGCTCTTCTCTGATGCGTTCGTTAATCAGCACATTGGCGTCAATGGCCATGCCAATGGTTAATGCAATGGCGGCGATACCTGGCAGTGTTAGCGTGGCTTGAAGCATCGACAGCAAAGCCAGCAGCAATAAAACGTTAAATGTCAGGCCAATGGCTGAGAACAGTCCGAACAAGCGGTAATAAGCAATCATGAAGATCGTAACCGCCACAAAGCCCCAGAGGGTCGCGCTAAAGCCTTTGGCGATGTTCTCCGCACCGAGGCTCGGGCCAATGGTGCGCTCTTCGATGATGGTCATGGGTGCAGCCAACGAGCCAGCTCGCAGCAGCAGCGAAATGTCTGCGGCCTCTTCGGCACTCATGCTGCCAGAAATCTGAACTTGACCACCTGGAATTTCGCTACGGATCACCGGTGCGGTAACGACCTGGCCTTTGCCTTTTTCAAACAAAAGGATCGCCATGCGCTTGCCGATGTTGTCACGCGTGACGTCGCGGAAGATGCGTGCGCCTTTGTTGTCCAGGGTCAGATGCACGGCAGGCTGCTGGTTTTGGGAATCGCGCCCAGCCTGAGCGTCTTGCAGGTTTTCACCGGACAAGATCACTTGGCGGCGCAGGAGAATAGGGCGACCATCTGTATCGTCGTAGCGCTCTAGACCAAACGGCACGGTGCCCGCTGCCAAGGCCGCCGTGGCCGTAGGCGAGTCATCGACCAACCGGATTTCCAGTGTCGCTGTGCGGCCAAGAATCTCTTTGGCCTTGGCAACGTCCTGTACGCCAGGTAACTGAACCACGATGCGATCAGCGCCTTGCTGCTGAATCACAGGCTCGGCCACGCCGAGTTCGTTGATCCGGTTATGCAAGGTGGTGATGTTTTGTTTTAGCGCGGTGCTTTGTACAGCGGCCACTGACGCCACGTTAAGCTGTCCCGTTAACAATGGGCGTCCACTGTTCATGCCTTCGCTTGTGCCCTGAGAAAACTCCATGTCAGGATAGCGAGTACGAAGCAGTGCAAGGCCCCGGCTGCGCGCATCGTCGTCAGCAAAGACTGTGACAACGGATAAATCAACGCGTTCAACGGAGGTGCTTGAGATACGAGCTTCTCGCAAGGCCGTTCGAATGTCAGTGGCCAGCGAGTCGTAACGCGCCGTCAAAGCGCCTCGCATGTCCACTTGAAGTAAAAAGTGCACACCGCCCCTGAGGTCTAGGCCCAAGTACATTGGGTTTGCGCCAATGGCGCTTAGCCATTCGGGCGATGCGGGTAGCAAGTTCAGTGCAACGGTGTAGCTTGGATCTGTCGGGTTTGGGTTTAATGCTTTTTCGATGACATCGCGCGCTTGCAGTTGGGTGTCCGTGTTGGCAAACCTTACTCTGACTGTCCCAATCGGGCCGTTGCGCTCAAAACTAGAACCGGTACCGACAATGTTCGCCTGAGCCAGAATGTTTTCGACTCGCCCCTGCATGTCAGGTTCGATTTTGACAGTGGATTTGGCACTTGAAACCTGTACAGCTGGCGCTTCACCGAAAAAATTCGGCAACGTGTAAAGGAAACCTAGAACAAGGGCGACCAATACAGTCAAATACTTCCAAAGGGGATAACGGTTCATGAAAGGCGCCGCCAGCGTTAGCGTTACAGAGGCCAACCGCCGGCGTGATGCCGGCGGCTTAATCGACAGGAAGAACTACAGCTGCTTCATCGTGCCTTTTGGCAGCACGGTCTGCACAGCGTTGCGCTGAACCAGAATTTCCACTGGCTTGTCGGCCAGTTCTGCTACTTCAACACCGATATAGCTGTCAGTGACTTTGGTGATTTTGCCAACCAGCCCACCGGCGGTGATGACCTCATCACCCTTGGCCAAGCCAGCCACCAAGGCTTTTTGTTCTTTCTGACGTTTCATCTGAGGACGGATCATCAAAAACCAGAGGATGACGAACATTAGAATGATGGGCAACAGACCCATCAGAGAGTTGGCGTCACCGCCAGCTTGAGCCAGAACCAGACCAGCCGTATCTTGCAAAGACATTAAAGCCTCCTTAATCAAACCTTGTTAAAAGTTGGTCACTATTGTACCGAGTTGGAGGCACGCTGCCGTAAAAACTCTGCTGCCCACGATTCGATGGTGTGATTTTCGATTGCTTGACGCATTTCAGCCATGATCTGTAGGTAAAAATGGAGGTTGTGTAGCGTGTTTAGGCGTGCACCAGTTATTTCGTTCAATCGTTGCAAATGATGCAGGTAAGAGCGCGAGAAGTGCTGGCACGTGTGACAATCGCAGTTTTCATCTAGCGGGCGGGTGTCGTCGCGATACGTGGCGTTGCGGATTTTGATGTCACCGTGCCGTGTGAAGAGCCAGCCGTTTCGGGCGTTGCGGGTGGGCATCACACAGTCAAACATGTCTACCCCAGCCAGCACGCCAGCGACCAGATCCTCGGGTGTGCCCACGCCCATCAGATAACGTGGCGCATGTTGCGGCAACTTGGGTGTGGTGTGTTGAAGAATTCGCATCATTTCGGCTTTGGGCTCGCCCACGGACAAACCCCCAATGGCATAGCCATGAAATCCGATGTCTGTCAGCGCTGCCAGAGACTGTTCACGCAAGTCTTCGTACATACCGCCCTGCACAATGCCAAATAAAGCGTTCGGGTTCTCCAGGCGTTCAAATTCGGTTTTGGATCGTTTGGCCCAGCGCGCAGACAGCTGCATGGACTGCGCCGCTTGTGCATGGGTCGCGATCTGTTCACCGATTTTGTAGGGCGTGCATTCGTCAAACACCATGACGATGTCACTGTTTAAGCTGCGCTGTATCTGCATCGAGATTTCAGGGGTCAGAAACAGTCGTGCACCGTCAACAGGCGAGGCGAACTTCACCCCTTCCTCGCTGATTTTGCGCATCCCCTGCAGGCTAAATACCTGGAACCCGCCAGAGTCCGTCAAGATGGGCTTATCCCAGCCCATAAAGCCATGTAGGCCGCCGTGTTTTTCAAGAATCTCGGTGCCTGGTCTTAGCCACAGATGAAAGGTGTTGCCCAGCACAATCTGGGCGCCAATCTGATCAAGTTCATGCGGCAACATGGCTTTAACACTACCGTACGTCCCAACGGGCATAAAGATGGGTGTGTTGACCACGCCGTGGCTCAGCGTCAGGCGCGCCCTTCTGGCGTTGCCATCGGTTGTCACTAGCTCAAACTGCATCGATAGATCCTTTTTCCAGGAACATGGCATCGCCGTAGCTAAAAAATCGATATCGCTTGGCGATTGCATGTGCATAAGCCGACTTCATCGTCTGCATGCCAATAAACGCGGACACCAGCATCAGCAGCGTTGATTGTGGCAAATGGAAATTGGTAATCATGGCCTGAACAATCTGCCAGCGATAACCCGGCTTGATAAAGAGTTGTGTGTCCCCCTGATGCGCAAGGAGCTGGCCGCCATTGGCCTGGCAAGCTGACTCGAGTGCGCGCACACTGGTTGTACCCACGGCAATGACCCGTCCGCCCTTGGCTTTGGCTGCCTCGATGGCTCGCACGGTTTGCGCTGGTACGGTGTACCACTCGTTGTGCATGTGGTGGCGTGAGAGGTCGTTGTCGCGCACCGGCTGAAATGTACCGGCGCCCACGTGCAGCGTCACAAACGCTTGAGCAATGCCTAGCGTTGCCAGGTGCTCAAGCAGGGCTCGATCAAAGTGCAGGCCAGCAGTGGGTGCTGCCACCGCACCTGGGTGGCGCGCATACACGGTCTGATAGCGTTGCTCGTCTTGTGTGTCATCGGGATGCTCAATGTAGGGTGGCAGTGGCACGTGTCCATGTTGCTCAAGCGCTGAGAGCACTTCTCGATCAAACTCGAGATCAAACAGGTCTAGTTGGCGTCCGAGCACCTTGACGTGTAATTGATCGGCCAGCACCAGTGTGGTGCCCGCTTTGGGTGTCTTACTTGCTTTGACGTGAGCGAGCACCCGGGTGGAATCTAGAATGCGCTCAACCAGAACTTCAACTTTACCGCCAGTTTCCTTGGTGCCCAGCAATCGTGCCTTGATGACCAGCGTGTCGTTAAACACCAAAATATCGTTGGGCTTCAATAAGTCAACTAAATCAGTGAACTGTCGGTCGTGAAGTGTTCCAGCGCTGTCAACATGCAGCAATCGACTGTCGGTGCGTTGCTGCGCCGGATGCTGTGCAATCAGGTCAGCGGGCAGCTCATAATCAAAATCAGCCAGTGAATAGTTTGGTGGTGCGTGACTTGGCTGATCGGTGGTTGA
Organism: uncultured Orrella sp.; assembly: GCA_964558695.1. Classification (GTDB taxonomy): domain Bacteria; phylum Pseudomonadota; class Gammaproteobacteria; order Burkholderiales; family Burkholderiaceae_B; genus Algicoccus. The sequence goes on along the minus strand of CAZLFB010000036.1, from coordinate 746 downwards.
GTTTTCGTGGTTCGTCACGGGACTTCCTGCAATAATGAAGCCGGTTTGGCTATTTGGGCGAGATTGTATCGGGCCTGGGGCTGATGCGCTCAAAAACGCACCTGATATCAGTTGGACTAATTGCCGGTTTACGGCGAGGAGACTTGGATGTTGCGACAAGCGTTTGCGTTCACTTTGATGACGCTATTCAGTGGCTTGGTTCAGGCGGCTGACGTAGCCATGCCAGGCAACGTGGCCAAAGCCTGGGCTGCTACCGGGTTGCCGCAGTCCTCACTGTCTATGGTGATCGAGGAAGTTCAAGGCAAGCGTTTGGCCGGTGTCAATGCGGCTGAGTTTAAAAATCCGGCGTCTGTGATGAAGCTCGTTACCACTTGGGCTGCCTTAAGTGAACTTGGCCCCGAGTATGTTTGGCGCACGGCGTTTTTGATTGACGGTAGCGCCACCGTCAGTGGCAACGGCAAACTGTCCGGTCCGCTTTACTTGCGGCCAACTGGCGATCCGGTGATCATGCTGGAAGACCTGTGGCGCTTGATGCGTGAATTACGTTTGCGTGGCATTCGTGAAATCAGTGACATCGTGGTAGATCGGTCAGCATTTGGTGAGGTTGCCATCGACCCCAATGAGTTTGATGGCAAGGGCGATCGCCCTTACAACGCGAGCCCAGATGTTTTCATGGTCGGATTTGGTGCGGTACGTCTTGTTTTTACGCCGGATTTACAGGAAAAGCGTTGGCTAGCATTTGTCGA
>CAZLFB010000035.1:0-8847 GCA_964558695.1 uncultured Orrella sp. | reverse complement strand
GTCAACCCCTACGTTACGAGACTGGTCTTACAGGACTTTTACGCTAGATCAAGCAATCGAATCGAATTAGGGTAAACCCGTACTCGAAGCCAAATACATCGCGGCTACACCTGACTATGCGGCTAAAAGATCCGCGAGCGTTCGGGCAACGACTTTGGTTGCCCGGCGCAGGTCCTCAAGCACGAGGTGCTCATCGGCACGTTTGGCATTGCTTTCTCGAACGGTGCGTGGACCAGCGCCGTAGATCACGCCGGGAATACCGCGCTCGACATACAGTCGCACATCGGTGTAGAGCGGGGTCCCTATAGCCTTGATCGGCTCACCGAGCACCTCTTGGGCATTGCGTTGCAACGCGTCGACCAATGGCTGGTTCGCTGCTAATGGAACCATGGCATTGGCCAGTAAGAGTCTACGGATGTTGACTTTGAGCTGTTTGCCGCCGCGCGCTGGGGCAAAGCTAGATGCAGCCGCTTCGATGGTCTGACGGATGCTGGCCTCAACTTGTGCGCAGTCCTCTTCAGGGATCAGACGCCGGTCAAGCTTGAACACCACTTTGCCGGGTACCACATTGGTGTTGGTGCCGCCCATGATTTGACCCACGTTCAGATAGGGATGGGTGATTCCGTCTATTTTGGAGGTGACTTTAAGATAGTCATGGTTAAGTGTGTAGAGCGTGCTTAGAATATGCACGGTTGCTTGCAGGGCATCGGTGCCAGTGTCAGGAATGGCAGCGTGCGCCATTTCGCCCTCGACGGTCACTTCAAATTGCAAGCAGCCGTTGTGTGCAGTGACTACTTCGTAACTAAAGCCTGCTGCAATCAGCAGGTCTGGTTTGGTCAGCCCCTGACGCAATAGCCACCCGGGCCCCATCTCGCCGCCAAATTCTTCATCGTAGGTAAAGTGAAGTTCGACTTGACCCTTCAGTGGCACGCCGGCAGCTTCCAGGGCGCGCACGGCAAACGTAAAGGTAGAAAAGTCGCTTTTGCTGACCGCTGTTGCTCGGCCGAACATTTTCCCGTCGACAATCTGCCCACCATACGGATCATGGCTCCAGCCCTCGCCAGGTGGCACCACATCGCCGTGGGCATTGAGTGCGATGGTGGGGCCATCACCATAATGACGGCGCACAATCAAATTGGTGATGGACTGCAGGCCATATGCTTTGACTTCCTCGTCTGGTACGGGATGTTTTTGCGCATCCAATCCCATGGCCGCCAGTAGCTCAGCTGTGCGCTCAGCATGCGGAGCATTGTTGCCGGGCGGGGTATCCGTGGGCACTTGCACCAGTGCCTGCAAGAACTTCACTTGTTCGTCAAAGTGCGCGTCAACCCAGCTATCGAGTTTGGCGTGCAGGCTATCGTTGGACATGACAGGCTCCGGCTTGGCTGTTTAATTGGGTGTATGTTGTCGTGGGGTCGCTAGACCCAGGCAAATGCTGTATCGGCATCAAATGGATGGATTTTCTTCCAGTGCCTGGCAATGTCAATGCGACGGGCAACCCAGACGCCTTCGTGACGCTCGAGGTGATCTAGAAAGCGCTGCAACGCTTTAAAGCGACCAGGTCGACCAATGAGCCGGCAGTGCAGGCCAATGCTCATCATGCTCGGATGCTCAGCGCCCTCGGCGTACTGAACATCAAAAGCATCGCGCAGGTATTCAAAAAATTCATCGCCATGGCTAAAGCCTTGTGGCATGGCAAAGCGCATGTCATTGCAGTCCAGTGTGTAGGGCACCACCAGTTGTGGTGACTGTGAACCGTCAGACTTTCGAACGTTGAACCAGAATGGTAAGTCATCGCCGTAATAGTCACTGTCGTACTCAAAGCCGCCGTAGTCGGCCACCAATCGACGGGTGTTGGGACTGTCTCGCCCGGTGTACCAGCCCAGCGGACGTTCGCCGGTCAAGCGTTCAATGATTTCCATGCCAATGCGCATGTGCTCGCGCTCAGTGGCTTCATCCATGTTTTGATAGTGAATCCAGCGCCAGCCATGGCAGGCGATCTCATGCTCTGCCTCGACAAAGGCTTGAGTCACTTCCCGGTGGCGCTCAAGCGCCATGCTCACGCCAAAGACCGTTAGCGGTAGCTTGCGTTTTTCGAATTCGCGCAGAATTCGCCAGACGCCCACGCGTGAGCCATACTCGTAGATGCTCTCCATCGTTAAGTGACGGGCTGGGTAGGCAGTTGGGTTAAAGAGCTCTGACAGGAACTGTTCGCTACCTGGTCACCATGCAGCACGGCGTTTTCCGCGCCTTCCTCGTAATTGAGGACAAACTGTACGGCCATGCGAGCGTTGTCAGGCCATTGTGCGTTGGGTGGATGACGGCCATGGCCAACGAGGTCGCGTGGGTAGGGAATTGCGGGTGGCTGTGTGTCGGTCATTTGAAGCTCCTGCGCCGACTAGTAAGCGAGCGCTGCGACTGAAGTCGTCAATGTGGACTTCAGATCGGGTGTTTGGGTTTCTAGTTTTAAGTTGCGCTCGACATGTTGCAAATGCTGTTTCATGAGCTTGGTAGCCGACGCGGTATCGCGACGTTCAAGTGCTTGGACAAGCGCTCGATGTTCGGTGTGAGACTCTTCGGCTGATTGCGAGGACTGATACATGAGGGCAATTAAGGACGAGCGCAGCAACAGGTCTGACAGTATTTCGCTTAAAACTTGATTGCCGTGCATCTTGGAGAGCACGGCGTGAAATTCTCCCAGTAGGCGGGTGCGTTCGGCAATATTCTTGTGTCGTATTGCTTTGCGTTCGGCCGCGAGGTGTGATTTCAGTGTTCTGATTTGGGTCGGCGTGATTCGCGCACAAAGCTCACGCATGATCATGATCTCCAACATGGTCCGCACCTCAAACACTTGCCGAGATTCCTCGATGGTGGGCTTGGCTACAAATGCGCCACGGGCAGGCTCGAGTGTCACTAGATGGTCGCGTGACAGTTGGTTTAGAGCCTGACGAACCAGGGTGCGCGACACATTAAATACCTCGCACAGTTTCTGCTCAGTCAGTTTGGTGCCAGGCATTAATCGTCGCTCGGCGATGGCGTGCGTGATCGCCTGAACAATGCGCTCAGTAGGTTGTAACAAGGCTTTGTCGCCGCGTTCTGTTGAATCCGGTGCGGGCATAATTAGTATGACTGAGTTTAAATTGATACGTCAGATTGTATACAGTTTGATGTGTCAATCAAAACAACGGCTACAACTTGCCGCGTTTGCGCACCGGCCTGCCGATTGTTTTAGGTGAGTCCGATGACAATCGCGGACTCGGCAATGGCTGCCATGGCAGATTGCCTGAGCTTTAGGGCAGTATCGGGCTTGGCAAATCCGCTCAATTGCAAACCGTGACCGATCGCCATCGATACTTGGCCATCGCTATGCGGTGCGCCCCGTTTGGCGATCTTGCCACTGACCAGATTGACTTCGCCAACCGCAACAATCGTGGGTGCAATGGTGACTGCCGTTGCCTTAAAGAGTGCCAACACCTGCATGCCGGGTTTGAGGTCTAGCAGCTCGATGCTTTCACGGGTTAGCCTTGAGCTCAAGCGTTGACCATCGGGCAAATCAAGCCAGACGCGCGGCGCGCCTGTGTTTTTTTCGACTTCACTGACCACGCAGGGCAACTGGTTGCGCATGCTGGTTCGCAAACCAATGCCAACGATGCCGCTGATGGTAGCGTCAGAGCAATGGCCTTGGCCCCGTATTTGAGCCAGTGCAAGGGCTCGCGCATCGTTTAAGCGGTCTGCCGCTAGCAGTAGCGCTTGGCCCGCGGCAGTTAGTCGTGCGCCACCGCCACCTGAACCGCCAACCGATTTTTCCAGCAGCGCCACGCCGGCCAGGTTGCTCAGCGTCTCGATCGCCTGCCAGGCAGCTTTGTAGCTCACCTGGTTATAGCGAGCTGCCTCGGAAATTGAACCCAATCGACCGATTGCGCGCAAGACTTCCACGCGCTTGTCGGTCATCGTGCTGGCCAATGCCGCTTCGAGTGCAAGGCCTTGATTGCTTGTCTTTGTGTCGGGCATGGCAGTTAGGGTTCTGAGACGGGAAAAAAGAAATGAAAAAAACGGTACGCTATTCAAAAAAAGAATAGCGTGTTAGGATTCGTTATCAATTTTTATCATAACGAGTCAGGCATGGGTCGGATTTTTGCGATGACTGCTGCGATGTTGATGACAACCGCTTTTGCGGTGGGGCAGGCACGCGCGGCTGACGTGAACGTCGCCGTGGCGTCTAATTTCGCTGCGCCGATGAAAGTGATTGCCACTGAGTTTGAACGTAACACCGGGCATCAGGTCAATTTATCGTTCGGTTCCACTGGACAGTTCTACGCCCAGATTCAGCACGGCGCGCCGTTTGATCTATTTCTAGCGGCAAACGATCAAGCACCGGCCAAACTTGCGCAAGAGGGCAAGGTTGTCCCCGGAAGCCGTTTTACTTACGCAATCGGCAGGCTCGTTCTTTGGAGCAAAGACCCCGGTTTGATTGATGGCAACGCTGACATCCTGAAGTCCGACCGCTTTACCAAACTCGCGATCGCCAATCCGCAGTTGGCGCCTTATGGCGCTGCTGCACTTGAAGTGATTGAGCGGCTTGGATTGAGTCAAGCGCTGGTGCCCAAGCTGGTGCAGGGCAAAAATATCGGTCAGACGTTTCAGTTCGTCTCATCAGGTAATGCGCAGCTCGGATTTATCGCGCTCTCGCAGGTATTTGCCGATGGCCAAATCAACGAGGGGTCCGGCTGGATTGTGCCGGATGACTACTATTCGCCCATCAAGCAAGATGCGGTTTTGTTAACTGCTGGACAACACAAGGCGGGCGCACGTGCTTTGTTCGAGTATTTAAAAAGCGATCAGGCGCGCGCAATCATCTCATCGTTTGGATATCGACTTTGAAGCGAACATTACTTTTCGGCCAAGGTGCGTAAGACGTGAGCAGTCCGATTTCCTATGAGGCCTGGCAGGCGATCGCGTTAACGCTTGAGTTAGCTGCCATCACCACAGTCATTTTGCTGGTGCTAGCCACGCCGCTGGCCTGGTGGTTATCGCAAACGGGATCGCGATGGCGCGCGCCGATCAGTGCCTTGGTGACCTTGCCCCTTGTATTGCCGCCCACGGTCTTGGGCTTTTACATTTTGGTGCTACTTGGGCCACAGGGCTGGCTAGGTATGTTGACCGATTGGCTTGGCATTGGTTTGCTGTCGTTTACCTTCACCGGACTGGTGATTGGGTCAGTCATTTTTTCTTTGCCATTTGCGGTGCAACCGATTCAGCATGCTTTTGAGGCGATCGGCAAACGGCCGCTGGAGGTCGCTGCAACACTGCGGGCAAGTCCGATGGATGCTTTTTTGACGGTCGCTTTGCCGCAGGCTAAGCCGGGGATTTTGACGGCGGCAGTTTTGACGTTTGCACACACGGTCGGTGAGTTCGGTGTGGTACTTATGATCGGTGGCAACATCCCAGGCCAAACCCGGGTGGTCTCCACGCAGATCTATGGTTATGTTGAGGCCATGGAGTACACCGCAGCTCACTGGTTAGCTGCTGGCATGGTGGTGTTTTCGTTTGTGGTGTTGTTGATGCTTTCTCGCTTAAGGCAAAGTGCTGGCCGGGTGCTGCCATGAGCGTTGTAATGAGCGCTGGCATCGAACTGAGCTTGTCCCTTCAGCGCGCTGATTTTGCGCTCGATGCTGACTTGCAGTTACCCCAACAAGGCGTCACCGTTTTATTTGGCCCTTCCGGCTCCGGTAAAACTACCATCCTTCGATGCGTGGCCGGGCTCGAGCGAGCCCAAGGTAGGGTCGTTATTGATGGCCAGGTTTGGCTAGATAGCTTGCAAGGCATTGAGCTGCCCACTTGGCAGCGTGATTTGGGCTATGTGTTCCAAGAAGCGAGTCTCTTTGCCCATTTGACTGTCGCACAAAACTTGCAATTCGGGATCAAACGCATCAAACGGCCAGCCGCAGCCAATGCGTTATCTGACGCCATCGAGCTACTTGGTATTGGCGACTTGCTTAAGCGCGATCCAGGCAGCTTATCGGGTGGTGAGCGCCAGCGGGTGGCAATCGCGCGGGCCTTGGCGATGCAGCCCACGCTCTTGCTGTTGGACGAGCCCCTGGCATCATTAGACCAAGCTCGCCGCGAGGAAATCTTGCCCTGGCTGGAGCGTTTGCATACTGAGCTCAAAGTGCCTGTTTTATACGTGACGCATTCGATGCAGGAGCTCACGCGCCTCGCTGACCACGTGGTGTTACTACAAAAAGGCGAGGTCAAGCTGCACGGGCCAATCAAGGAAGTGCTGGCCAACCCGATGTTTGCGGCTGAAGTTGGTGGTGAGGCGGGTGCGATTCTGCAGGGCAAGGTGCTTGCGCACGATGAGCAGTTTCATTTAACGCAGATCCAACTGATCGCAGATGGCCGGGCAACTGGCAGGCTCTGGGTGCGGCAACAGCCTTTAAGGCCAACGGCAGCTGTCAGAGTGCATGTGCATGCGAACGATGTGAGCCTCACGCGACATGAGCCGACCGAAACCTCGATTCAAAATCGCCTGCCTGGTATCGTCAGCGCAATTAGTGCCGACATCCATCCAGCCCACCGAGTCGTGACGGTTGACTGTCATGGCCAGCAAGTGCTTGCCCGAGTAACCGCTCGTGCGCTGCACGAGCTTGATCTTGCGGTTGGTGCTTCTGTGTGGTGTCAGATTAAGTCAGTCGCGCTGGCCGGGCATTCGGACTAAAGAAGCTGCGTTCGGCCCCAAAGGCGCGATGTGTTTGCGCTAAAGCAAACAGCAGGTGCTTTGTGGCTATCGTTCTGACTTAACGCAATGGAGCGGCTCATCGTCACTGCTACTTTGGACGGGTTGTTTAAGCGATCGTTTTTCGTGAGCCCTCAATTGGCTTGCAAACACGGAGCACGATCATTCAAAGGGAGTTTGATATGAAGAAAGTTGTGTTGTTTGTGGCGGGATCCTTGCTGGCTATCTCGGCGCACGCCCAGAGTGGCCCAAACCTATATTTCACGGTTAATTCATCAGATGCCATGGTTCAGGGGGCAGCGATGGTGCTGGCTGGGCAGGCATTAGAGCAGAAAGCCAAAGTGCGGGTGCTCCTGTGTGGCCAGGCAGCTGGCATTGCAGTCCAAGGGCAACAGATGCCAACCTTAAAGCCCAGAGATGTGACGCCGCAGCAAATGCTGCAAGGTGTGCTGAAGGCTGGTGCCAAGGTCGAAGTTTGCGCGCTCTTTTTGCCAAACACGGGTTTAAAGCCCGAAGCTTTGATTCCTGGCGTCACACCAGCCAAGCCTGCCGATGTGGCTGCCTATATGCTTAAGCCAGATGTCAAGATGTTGGCGTTCTAATTTCGGCCAGGATTGATTCGTTCAGCCAACAAGCCCATTCGTGGGCTTGTTGGCGTTGGAGTGTGCTGGTGTGTTGGTGTGCGCAGTAGGTCTAAGCCTTTGGCAACAGTTGGCTCACCTCAATTTGGACCAACTCGCTTCACCGCTGGCCGCCTGCAAGGTATGCTCACGGGAAAGTTGAGAATTAAAAAACCTGAGAGCTGTAGTAAGCGGCTTATCTGTCCGTCAAGATCGAAGCAGTCTTGATAAGAAAGTGCCATTGGTGCCATTGGCGGTGCCTTGTGAGCGGGGGGATGGTGTTTTTTGCCCTCGTCACACCCGACTTGCATTGTTTGAGATAAACAACTTGCGTGACTACGCCACTCCTGCTGATCCAGCACTGATCGACTCGCGCTACGCGTTACGTCGTTTGATGATTGCACTACTGGCCATGCTCATGGGCAGCAGCAGCATGTTTGTCGTTGCTGTGGTCTTACCATCGGTTCAAGCAGAGTTTGGTGTCTCGCGTGCCGATGTGTCTCTGCCCTACACCTTGCTGATGATTGGTTTTGGGGTAGGCGGCATTTACATGGGTAAGCTAGTTGACCGATTTGGGGTCACGGTTGCACTTTGGCTTGGGTCCATCGGCATACTGATTGGATTTGTCTGGGCAGGGTTGAGCACTAACATCTATAGTTTCGCGATTGCCCATGGGGTGTTTCTGGGGCTGTTTGGCATCTCAGCGACCTTTGCACCCTTGGTGGCTGATACGTCGCTGTGGTGGAATAAGCGCCGTGGGATTGCGGTGGCTGTGTGCGCCAGTGGCAACTATTTGGCGGGTGCGATTTGGCCAGGGTTTGCCAACTGGGGTATTGCCGAGGCTGGTTGGCGCGAGACCTACATGGTGATGGGGGTGGTCTGTAGTGTTAGCTTGGCCTTGTTGGCGTTTTTCTTGAGACAACGCCCGCCGGTGGCTGATCAGCAAGCAGCGGCCGATGGCAGTGCAAGCGCTGCTGCCGCCACCGCCAAAACTACTAGTCAACCAACCTCGTATCCTCGTTCAAGGCCGTTTGGTTTGTCCACGGGTCAGGCACAGACCCTGTTAATCATTGCCGGGGTTGCCTGCTGTGTGGCCATGTCGATGCCGCAGGTGCACATCGTGGCCTACTGTGTGGACTTGGGCTATGGCCCGGCGCGTGGCGCCGAAATGCTGGCGCTCATGCTGGGTTTCGGGGTGATTAGCCGATTGGTGTCGGGCGTGATTTGCGACCGGATTGGCGGTGTGCGAACGCTCATTCTGGGTTCTGCGTTGCAGGGCGTGGCGCTGCTATTGTTCTTGCCCTTTAACGGGCTGGTGTCGCTGTATGTGATTTCTGCCATATTCGGCTTGTTTCAGGGAGGCATCGTGCCAGCTTACGCCATCATTGTGCGGGAACATTTCCCCATTGCCGAAACCGGTCGGCGAGTTGGCGCAGTGATCATGGCCACCATGCTTGGCATGGCACTGGGTGGCTGGCTTTCTGGCTTGAT
>CAZLFB010000034.1:0-10870 GCA_964558695.1 uncultured Orrella sp. | reverse complement strand
CACTGGTATTGTTTGCCTTCTTGTTGATCCATGCCATGCCCGGCAAGCACCGACGCCTCGGATCAGCCAAAGCCACGCGAAGCCTGGCCACACCAACATAAAACCCAAGCACCAAAGTGACCAAGCTTGAACCATAGGAAAACTCAACCAAATGAACAAACTCGCCTACCTGCCCATTGCCATCTTTGCCAGCGTGATGGGCATGTCAGGATTGACGCTTGGCTGGCTCAAAGCTGGCAATATGGGCTGGCCCGTGGCTAGCTCTATCGGCATGGTACTGGCAGTCACCACCACCATACTGCTGGCATTTCTCTTGCTGATGTACGGCTTAAAAACTTCGACGCACTGGTCAGCGGTTTGCGAGGAAGCCAAACACCCTATTAAGTTGAATTTCTTCGCGGCTATCCCAATTGGCTTGATTCTGGTCTCAACCCTATGGTCAAACATCGATCTGTCATTGGCCGAGCCAATTTGGTGGGTAGGCATTTGCGCCATGTTAGTTGCCACGCTTTTCACCATGAGCAGCTGGATCAACCACTCACACTATCAAGTCGGTCACCTTAACCCAGCCTGGTTCATTCCCGTGGTCGGCAATATCTTGGTACCCATTGCCGGGATGCGTTTTGGGGAAATTGAGATCAGTTGGTTCTTCTTTAGCGTGGGGCTGGTGTTCTGGATCATATTGACCGCATTAGTGATGAACAGGCTGATCTTTCATGACGCGCTCGCGGACCGCATGCGCCCAACGCTATTCATTTTGCTTGCGCCACCGGCCGTTGGTTTTGTGTCTTACCTGAGCCTCAACGGCATGACACTCGATGCGCTCGCGCGCGTCCTGTACTTCACTGCCTTGTTCTTAACATTCTTGCTCAGTTCAAACGCCATGAAGTTTCTAAGACTACCCTTCTTCATTTCCGGTTGGGCCTACTCGTTCCCAATTGCGGCGATGACCGTGGCTAGCTTTGAAATGGGTCAGCTCACAGGATTATTCGGTTATACCGCCTTGGCTTGGGGTTTACTGGCGCTACTGAGTGTGGTGGTTTTCTATTTGGCCTACAAGACACTATCGGCGTTATTCTCAGGCAAACTACTCGCGCCTGAACCAGCCCACTAAAGCCACGGTGCAAAACGGGCATATGCAACACTCACCACAACCCGAGAAACCATCGTTGAACTGTGGCAAGGGCTGCATTGCAGCCCTGATTGCCATCGTGGTCCTGTTGGTTCTCGTCATTGTCTTCTACGAACCGACACCTTCTGCGGGTGACATGTGCAAAATCTACGGCTAGGAAGTTAATCGGATTGATTTAATACTCTTCCGGGCTCACCACGGGAGCACCAAAACGATTGCTGCCCGCCGTGCCAGGAAAGATCATCCAGACGCATAGCACCAGTGATCCAAAAGCAGTTAGATGCAACAACAGCCACCAGGCTGATGCATTCATGTCATGTAAGCGCCGAGCCCCAACAGCCAAACTGGGCACAAGAACCAATACCAAGAACCCCCACGAAACCGGCAAGCCAACAGCGGGCCCAGAGAACGAAGAAACCAAGGCATTGATCATAATCCATGCCAAGATGGTGAATAAAACAAACCACCAATATTCGGCACGCGAAGCACGACCAGAGAAGGTGGCGTACTTACCAAAACAGGCGATGACCGCCTCAAAAAATGACATGGCTGTTTCCAATCGATTGACGTTAGCTTGGATGCTACCGGATCATGGCCACACAGACAAATACAAAAGCCCCGCATTAAGCGGGACTTTTGTGGGGCTTTTGCAGGGCTTTTAACGACCAGTCGGATGTCAACCTTTGATTCAGCGTCAGTTCGGCATCTTAGAACTTATGCCCTCAACGTAGTAGTTCATCTGCCCCAGGGCCTCGTCACTCATGGGCTGGCCAGCCGGAAGAACCTCTTTGCCGTCCTGCGCCACAATCGGACCCGTGAAGGGATGGAAGCTGCCGTCTTTTATCTGCTGCTTAAGCGCCGCCACCTTATCCTGCGTTGCCTGCGGCACCGCAGGGTTAATCGGGGCTAGATCAATGAACCCATCTTTGATGCCACCCCAAATCGACTCAGCCATACCGTTCTCGGCCAATGCTTTTTGTGCGGCTTGCGTGTAATAGTCACCCCAGTGATGCGTTGTGGCAGTCAGATGAGCATCTTTGCCGTACTTGGACATATCAGAGTGGTAGGCAATGGCATAAACCCCTTTCTCCTGAGCTGCCTGTACCGCAGCGGTCGAGTCGGTGTGATGGGTAATCACGTCCGCACCCTGTGCAATCAAAGCCATGGCGGCCTCGCGCTCTTTGCCCGGGTCATACCAGCTGTTGACCCAAATCACGCGCACTTCAATGTCTGGGTTGACACTTTGCGCGCCAAGCGTAAATGCATTAATGCCTTGCAAGACCTCAGGAATCGGAAATGCTGCGATGTAGCCAAGCACATCACTCTTGGTCATTTCACCCGCAATCACACCAGTGAGGTAACGGCCCTCGTAGAAACGGGCATTGTAATTATTGAAGTTTGGACCACTCTTGTAACCCGTGGCGTGCATGAACTTCACGTCAGGAAACTGTTTTGAGACACGGTCAACATAGTTCATGTACCCAAAACTCGTCGCAAAGATTAGGCCATGACCACTGGCAGCCATCTCACGAATAACACGCTCGGCATCAGCACCCTCAGCCACGCTTTCGACAAACGACGTGGTGACTTTGTCGCCAAGCGCTTGTTCCATTTGCTGGCGGGCCAAATCATGCTGATAGGTCCAGCCTGCGTCACCAATCGGGCTGACATAAACAAAGCCAACCTTCAGTGGATCCTGCTGTGCCTGAGCGATTGACCCAAAGCCTGCAGCCGTCAATGCCATCGAGGCCAAAGCTGCGTGAAACAAGGTGCGACGATTTTTCATGCGCGTTCCTTTCGAAAGGGTTTGCCTAGAGAAGCCGGAGAATTCAGCCTGATCATCTTGACGTTGCTCGAGATCAGAACCAACACCACAATAGTTGCAATATAAGGCAGCGCCGAGAGGAATTGAGCTGGAATTTTGATCTGCATCGGCGAAGACTGCACAAATAGCTGCGCAATCATGACGCCTCCAAACAGATAAGCGCCAAACAACACACGCCCGGGCCGCCATGTCGCAAAGACCACCAACGCCAAGGCAATCCAGCCCTTGCCTGCGACCATGCCCTCGGCCCACATCGGCGTGTAGAACAGTGAGAGGAATGCACCACCCAAGCCTGCCATGGCGCCGCCAAACAAAACTGCCAAATACCTCACCCGGATCACGTCAATGCCGACTGCATTAGCAGCCTCAGGTGACTCTCCAACCGCTTTAAGCACGAGGCCACCACGCGTCTTGGCCAAGAACCAAACGACGCCAGCAAAGCTGATCCAAGTCGCATAGACCATCCATTGCTGCGCAAACAGCGCCTGCCCAATGATTGGCAACTCTGATAAAAACGGGATTTCAACTGGCTTGACCGAAGGCAATACCTTGGCCTCAAATGGCTTGCCCAAAAACGCCGCCAACCCAATGCCAAATATCGCCACAGCCAGCCCGCTGGCCACCTGATTGGCCATCAAGTGCACCGTGATAAACGCAAACACCAGGCTTAGTAAAGCACCCGCCACGATGCCGCCCGCGACACCAAGCAAAGTGGACTCAAATGTAAAAGCCATCACAAAGGCGGCGACAGCACCCACAGACATCATGCCCTCAGCGCCAAGATTGAGCATGCCAGACTTCTCGCAAATCAGCTCGCCCAAAGCCACGAGCAACAATGGTGTGCCGGCAACCACGGTGGCAAATAGAATGGCACTTGTCAACTCCATGTTCTACCGGGCTCCTGACGTCAACGCACTGGCTCGCGTGAACCGAATGCGGTAGTTGATCAGCACGTCGGTTGCCAGCAAATAAAACAGCAATAGACCTTGAAACACCTTTGAGATGGAGCCCGGTAAGCCGAGATACTGTTGGGCTTGTTCACCGCCGATAAAAAACAGCGCCATTAATAAGGCAGCTAGTCCGATGCCGATCGGGTGCAAGCGACCCACAAACGCCACAATGATCGCCGCAAAACCATAACCACTGCCCACCTTGTTCGTTAACTGACCCATGGGCCCGGAGACCTCAGCCATACCAGCGAGCCCGGCACAAGCGCCACCGATCAATAGCCCAAGCCACACCATCGTGCGCGCTGGCACACCGGCGTAGCGAGCGGCATTGGGCGACTCGCCCGCCACGCGCATTTTGAAGCCAAGATGGGTTTTAAACACCAGTATGTAGGTTGCAATCAAGACCATCAGCACGAAACCAAGCACCAAGTTCAATCGAGTGCCAGGCAACAGAATGGGCAATAAAGCCTCAGGCTCAAACATGACTGTCTGCGGAAAGTTAAAGCCCATGGGGTCGCGCAAGGGGCCAAAGACGAGCCATGACACCAGTAGCTCGGCCACGTAGACCAACATCAAGGACACCAAGATCTCGCTGGCATTAAAGCGGGTCTTTAGGAATGCAGGGATTGCCGCCCAGGCAGCGCCGGCTGCCACACCCGCCAACACCATCAAAACCAGCGTGAGAATCGGCACGGCGCCTGCATATAGCGCCACAAACGTGGCACCAATCGCCCCCAGAATAAACTGCCCCTCCGCACCAATGTTCCAAACACTGGCCCGAAAGCCAACTGCCAGCCCGGCTGCACAAAGCGCCAGGGGCGTGGCCTTTAACAGCCACTCCGAAATCCCGTACTTGGTCTTGAGTGGATTAACAAAAAACACCTCAAAACCACGCACCGGATCCTTGCCAAGCAGCGCAAAAATCAACAATCCGGTGAGAATGGTTAGCGCGATGGCGAGCACGGGCGTCACAACCCGCATGGTTGCATTGGGTGCCTCGCGAGCCTCAAGCCTGATCATCTTGAGCCCCGCGCATCCGTGTGTTTGACACGACTGACTGCCATGAGTATCAACACTGACCCACTAACCGTAAACAACCTATCCTAGCACCGAAGCAAATAGATGCCCGCGTTAAAGCGAGCACCAAACCTCGCCCCAAACCGGGGCGCGGTAGGAACATGCATACGAAAAGGGCCGATCTAACGATCGGCCCCAGCATACTGGCGCGCCCGGCAGGATTCGAACCCACGACCCCTTGGTTCGTAGCCAAGTACTCTATCCAACTGAGCTACGGGCGCTAAAGGAGTAGAATTATAGCACCTTCTAAACTTTAAGTTGCCCGCTTGCTTAACCCGTATTCCGTAAGCCCGCGGCGATTCCGTTAATGGAAATGTGGATGCCGCGCTTGCCACGATCACTGGCCTGATCCAGCGGTTTCTCGCGCAAGCGACGAATCAATTCGACCTGCAGATGGTGCAAGGGATCGATGTAGGGAAACCGATGGCGTATCGAGCGAGCGAGGGCCGGATTATTGGCCAGACGGCCTTTTTGCTCGGTGATTAAGTCCAACGATTCCCGGGTGCTGTGCCAGTGCTCAGCGATGGCGTCAAACACCCTCTGACGGGTTTTTCGATCAGATACCAGGCTCGCGTACCGGCTCGCGATCGCCAGGTCACTTTTTGCAATCACCATGTCCATGTTGGACAACAACGTCCTGAAAAACGGCCATTGCGCATACATTTTCCGTAGAAGCGCCAATGCTTCACCGCGTTTCATGCCTTCGGGCGGGTGCTCCAAGAAAGTATTGACTGCCGCACCAAAACCTAGCCAGCCTGGCAGGGTCAGTCGACACTGACCCCAGCTAAAGCCCCATGGAATGGCACGCAAGTCTTGAATCCTAGGGGCAGCATTGGCCTGCTTTGGTCGAGCAGCCGGACGTGAGCCGATATTTAACTGCGCAATTTCGCGAATGGGCGTCGCCTCAAAGAAATACGGTGCAAACTCCGGGGTGTCATACACCAGCGCCTGATACGCTGCAAAGCTATCGTCAGACAGCCGCTGAGCCACCTGAACAAAGGACTCGGGGGTTTGGTCATGTGTGCCAAGCAACGTGGCCTCCAGCGTGGCGGCCACCAGCGTCTCCAGGTTGCGCCGGCCAATGTCCGGGTTAGCGTATTTTGACCCGATCACTTCGCCTTGCTCAGTTAGACGAATTTGTCCACCCACGGTCCCTGGCGGTTGAGCCAGAATCGCTTCATAGCTTGGGCCACCGCCACGTCCAACCGTACCACCGCGCCCATGAAACAACCGCATGGTGAGGCGCTGTTTTTTGCCGAGCGCGCGAAACACCTCTAGCAAAGCCAGTTCGGCCCGGTAGAGCTCCCACGTGCTGGTAAAGATACCGCCATCTTTGTTGCTGTCAGAGTAACCGAGCATGATTTCCTGCTCACCACCGCTGGCAACCAGTAGCTCAAGCATGTTGGGCACAGCAAACAGATCGCGCATGATGGTCGGCGCGCTTTGCAAGTCACCAATCGTCTCAAACAATGGCACAACCATCAATGCTGACCGTGCTGCCTCTGTGGCATCACCATGGGCGTGGCCACCAAGTGGCCCACTCATGAGACCCGTTTCCTTTTGCAGAAGATAAACCTCGAGCAAATCGCTGACCGTCTCGGTGTGGCTCACAATGTATTGGCGAACCGCATCGGCACCAAAGCGCGCCCGAACCTGGGCCGCTGCTTCAAACACAGCGAGCTCTTTGTTCGCGAGTTCACTGTATTGGGCACCGGGTACGCGCAACGGCCGCGCTTGAGCAAGCAAGCTCACCAACATCTGAACCCGTGTAGTCTCATCAAGTGCGAGGTAGTCATCACACACCCCCGCCACACGCATCAACTCAGCCACAACCAACTCGTGCTGATCAGAGCTTTGACGCAGGTCCACGGTGGCCAAATGAAATCCAAACACATCAACGGCCCTGATCAATTCGTCTAGACGCTGCTGGGCCAGCACATCGCCGTTGTTCTTCGTCAAAGAGTCGCGAATCACCCTGAGATCTGCCAGCAGCTCACTCGGATTGATATAAGGGTTTTGGGGGGCGACAGCGTGACGCGCCGCCTCCTGCCCGGTCAGGGTGGTCAGGGTGGCGGCTAGGCGCGCGTACATGCCAGTCAATGCCCGACGATAGGGTTCATCGGCACGGTGGGCGTTCTGGTCGGGCGAGCGATCAGCCAAGACCTGCATGGCGGCACCAACTGGCACCAACATGGCTGACATGGAGAGTTCGGCACCCAGATAATGCAAGGCACGCAGATGGTGACGTAACGCAACCTCGGATTGTCGTCGCAGTGCCTCACGCAAGGTATCCGCATTCACGTTGGGATTGCCGTCACGGTCACCGCCAATCCATTGACCCATTTTCAAGAAAGACGGAACGTCTGTCATGCCGAGTTCACGCTCGAGCTGCTTATATAGACGCGGAATTTCAGACAGAAACGTTGACTCGTAGTAGCTCAGTGAGTTGTCAATTTCATCTAACACGGTCAACTTGGTAAAACGCAATAGCCTGGTTTGCCAAAGTTGAACAATGCGCGCCTTCAGTTGGTGCTCGTTATCCTCCAGCTCCTGCTTTTGCAAAACATCAACACCACGCGCACGAATCTGGTCACGGGTCTCAAGCAGTTTGGCGATGGCGCGCTCGGCATCCAAAATGCTCTTGCGTTGTACCTCAGTCGGATGCGCTGTCAACACCGGCGAGACATGACTATTGGCCAGTGTCTTGGCGACATGACTGCGATTGATGCCAGCTGCAGATAAACGCTCAAACGCGAGCGCGAGACTGCCTTTTTGACGGTGTCCGGCTCGTTCGTGAAACACCCGACGACGGATGTAATGCCGGTCTTCAGCCAGATTGGCCAAATGACTGAAGTACGTAAAAGCTCGTATGACGCTAACCGCTTGTTCATCACTAAGCTTGCGCAGTGTGCCCTTAAGCAAGCGATCCGCCGCATCGTCATCGTGGCGACGAAACGTCACTGAGAGCTTTCGGATTCGCTCGATCAGATCAAACGCTTTCTTGCCCTCGTGCTCATGGATCACTTCGCCCAATAACCTGCCCAACAGGCGAATGTCATCAACCAAGGGTTGCTCTTCGGGACGTACGCGCTCTTTTGCCATGGCTAGACCTTCATGAAGTTCAGCCATCATTCTATCGGCTCATTAGCCAGATGCGTGACAACAATGGGAAGCTGTCGTAAAACTGACAAACAACCCTCGATTAACCGCGATTGATAAACAACCTTCTGAAGTGCCAAATTAGATCATGCTCAAACCTAGCGAATTCACAATACCCATGTCCGTGCAGGCTATTCGTGCCGCAGAAGCGAAAGGACTCGCGCAAGGCCTGCCGTTGATGCTCAGTGCTGGCACCTGCGTAGCCAATTTTTTACATGCACGCATATCCGCTTCCAGCCATGTGGTCGCGCTCGTCGGCCCAGGCAACAACGGCGGTGATGCTTTGGCCGCTGCGCTGGCACTAAAAAACCTGGGACACACATTAACGGTCGTCATGCCAGTGGCAGCACCCAATGCATCTATCGATGCACGCCAAGCGCTACTGCAATGGCTAGTGGCGGGCGGCAGTATCACGCAGCAGTTACCAGCAGACGGGGCCGATGCGGTGATCGATGGTTTGTTTGGCATTGGCCTGTCCCGTGAACTGGAACAACCCTGGCAAACGGTGATTGATGTTGTGAACGAATGGCATGTCCCCACACTTGCCATCGATATCCCTTCCGGCTTAGATGCGAATACCGGTAAAGCCTTGGGCAAACCCATTCACGCCACGTGGACACTGTCATTGATCGCGCCATCCTTAGCGACAGTGAGCATCGATGGCAAGCGCTTTTGTGGTGACTGCTTTGTCGAAGACTTGGACCTCGCGCCTTCGATACGCATGCCAGCACCGTGAGCTACACTCGACGCCCGAGCGAATGCCTGCAACGACTGCATATAGTGATTTCACACCCACCGCTATCAATCTTTTAGATGACCGAGAATCAACGCAAACCTCGCGGCTCGATGAACCGAAACATCTTAGTAGTTGACGACGACGATCGACTGCGTGTGCTCTTGCAACGTTACCTATCTGATCAAGGGTTTGAGGTCACCACCGCCGCAGACAGCAAAGCCATGGGCGCCCTCAAGCGCCAGATGGAATTCGACCTGATTGTGCTCGACGTCATGATGCCAGGCGAAGACGGCATGAATATTTGTCGCCGACTGCGCCATGTTGGCGACAGGACCCCCGTCATCCTCTTGACTGCCAAAGCCGAGGACAGCAGTCGAATCATGGGCTTGGATCTAGGTGCAGATGATTATGTTGCCAAACCGTTCAATCCCCGCGAGTTGCTCGCACGCATCAACGCGGTGTTGCGCCGCAGTCACGTGCAAGAGCATCCTGGCGCGCCAAGTCGCACGCCTGATTTGCTGGGTTTCGGGCCCTATGAACTGAACCTCTCAAACCGCACTCTGCTGCGCAACGGTGAAACGCTTACGATCACCACAGGCGAGTTTGCGATGCTTAAAGTTTTTGCGCGCCACCCAAACGAGCCACTGTCACGTGATCAACTCATGGAACTCGCTCGTGGCCGGGAATATGAGGCCTTTGATCGCAGCCTTGATGTGCAAATCTCCCGCTTAAGAAAACTCCTTGAGCCCAACCCATCCAAACCTGTTTACATTCAAACAGTCTGGGGCATGGGCTACGTGTTTGTGCCCGATGGCGAGTCCTGATTTGAAGCTAGGGCTGTTTGCGCGCACGTTTTTGCTGCTAGCGCTTTTGATGCTCGCGAGCTTAGCCGCCTGGCTGCATGTTTTTTGGACATTGGAGCGCGAGCCACGCACCACGCAAATTGCTGATCAGCTTGTACGTGCGGTTCAGATCGCGCAGGCGACGAACTATTTCATCGAACCGGCATTGCATGAGCAATGGCTAACGGTCGTTGAAACACATACGGACTTTAAGCGACTGCCTGCCGAACAAATACAAACGCTCGCGTCCCTGCCCGACCATGCCGACTGGCGTGCAGTCAATGCCATCGTCACCGCCAAACTCGGCGAGCAAGCCAGACTCGCGGCGTCGAACCCCTTTAACGGCGAGGTCTGGATTCAGATGATGGACAATCATTGGCTGGGTGTTCAGGTACACCCCATCAACCAAACCACAGGCCCAGAGTGGGTCAGCTGGATCGCCGCCGCTGCGCTATTGTCGATGGTGGGTGCGGCCTTGGCAGTGGGCTACTTAAACAGCCCATTATCGAGGCTATCTCGAGTCGCTCAGCAACTCGCCAAGGGGCAAACGCCCGATTTACTACCTGAAACAGGCCCACAAGAAATCAAGTATCTGAATGCCAGCTTTAATCGCATGGTATCGCAATTGCAGCAGGCTGAGGCGGACCGTAACTTGATGCTGGCTGGCATTTCGCACGATTTGCGAACACCCTTGGCTCGTATGCGTCTTGAGGTTGAAATGAGCCCCATGTCTGATGAGCAACGCCGCGCCATCGACCAAGACCTCTCTCAAGTCGACCAGACCATTGGTCAATTATTGCAGTACGCAAAGCCAGCCAACAAACTGCCTGCGAGAGCCGTGAACTTGCTCGAGGTCATACAAGATGTGATTCACCAAATCAAAGTAACGCTGGCAAACACACAGGATCATTTGCGCTTGCGTGCTCGCACCCAGGCTTACTGTCTGATCGACCGCGAAGACTTCGGTCGTTGCCTGACCAACCTGCTAGAAAATGCAAGACGCTACGGCAAATCAGCTCAGGGCACGGCTTGTATTGAGATTGCGGTTCAGTCACGCGGTGACCGTTTGCATGTCGATGTTCGCGATCGCGGCCCTGGCATTGCCAACCACGACATTGACCGACTGCTTAGGCCTTTTTCTCGGGGAGA
>CAZLFB010000033.1:0-23083 GCA_964558695.1 uncultured Orrella sp. | reverse complement strand
AAGACTTGACCAGTGCGCTCTTGCCGGCGGCTAGACCAGTTGGCCAGCACCAATATCGCCAAGACCGCAAACACGAACCCGCCCGCCAGCCAGGTCAGGCCGTCACCTTCGAGCGAGGGGAACTTTAATCCACGATTTGATAGAAAGACGCCCGAAACTGGATTCAATGCCTGACGAGGGCCTGGCAGATTCTCGGCAATCAGGGCGTACCAGAAAAACAATTGCAGCAACAGCGGCACATTGCGCATGACTTCAACATATCCGCTCGCAAGCTTGGCCACAAGCCAGTTGCTCGACAAACGCGCAATACCAATGATCGTGCCCAGGATGGTCGCCAAGACGATCCCAATGGCAGCAGCCCGTAAGGTATTAAGCAACCCGACCGTGAGGGCACGTGAGTACGTATCATCCGGTGTGTAGCTAATGGCCGATTCGCCAATCGCGAAACCAGACTCACGATCCAGAAAACCGAATCCCGTCGCAATGTTGCGCACCGACAGGTTATGCAGCGTGTTTGAAACCAGGTACCAAACGGCAAGTCCCACCAAACCAACCACCAGGACTTGGTAAAAAATCGCTCGGAACTTGGGGTCGTTCCAGGCGCGTCTTGATTTGCCAGCTGCCTTCACGGGCATGCCAGTAGATGATTGACTCATAAAGATCCGTACAAAAAATAGAGCGGCCACCCAGACAAGGCAACCAGCGTAACGGAGCAGCCGGGAGCAATCCCGGTGTGCCCGTTACGCCATCACGTCTTCGTATTAACGGATTGGCCAGCCGTACATCAGGCCGCCATTGCGCCACGTGGCGTTCAGGCCCCGCTCAAGCTTCATGGGGCTATCTTTGCCAACGTTGCGCTCAAAGCTCTCGCCGTAATTGCCGATCTGGCTGACAATGTTGAAAGCCCATTGATCGTCGACACCGAGGTTCTTGCCCATGCCAGGCGTAACACCCAGAATACGCTGAACGTTTGGATCGCTGCTCTTGAGCATGTCGTTGACGTTCTTCGATGTAATGCCATATTCCTCGGCTTCAATCATCGCAAACAACGCCCAGCGCACCACGTTGAACCATGCCTCATCGCCTTGACGAACCATGGGGCCGAGCGGCTCCTTGGATAAGGTTTCAGGCAAGATCACATACGAATCCGGGTTCGGCAATGTGGTACGAACTGAAGCCAGCTGCGACTTGTCGGTCGTGAAGGCATCGCAACGACCGGCTGTGAATGCACGCACGGTTTCGTCAAGTTTTTCAACCACAACCGGCTTGAATTGCAGGTTGTTTGCACGGAACCAGTCAGCCAGGTTCAGCTCAGTCGTGGTGCCCGGCTGCACGCAAACGGTTGCACCGCCCAGTTCCTTGGCGCTTTTGACACCGAGGTCTTTCTTGACCATGATGCCCTGACCGTCATAGAAGTTCACGCCCGTGCCGGTAAGACCCAGGGTCGTGTCACGCGTCAGCGTCTGCGTGGTGTTACGGGTGAGCACATCGATTTCGCCGGACTGCAGAGCGGTGAAGCGCTGCACGGGGGTCAAGGGCGTGACCTTGAATTTGGATGCATCACCAAACATGGTGGCGGCCACCGCACGGCACATGTCGACATCCAAACCGGTCCAATTACCCTGACTATCAGGGCTTGAGAAGCCTGCCAAGCCAGTCGATACCCCGCACTGGACAAAACCTTTTTGCTTGACTGCATCAAAAGTCTGGCCGGCCTGTGCCACTGTGGCCGTCGCAAACAAGGCGGCGCCCAAGGCAGCCAATTTTAGAGTTTTCATTTCACGCTCCATAGAAAATTTGATCGCGACACAACTAAGTCGCTTCATCAGGGGTCACATAAACCCCGGAATGCCGATCGTAGCCGCACCAAGGGTAGACCGGCATGGGGGAAAACCCCCTGTACTGTGTATAGCATGTAGCAAATTTCGCGCCAGCTTCAAGGTTTAAACTAGATCAACTATTAAATAGCCCATCATGATTGAGTTCCAACACGTTTCAAAGTCCTACGGCCCCGGCGCACACATCTTGGACGATGTGTCCTTCACCGTCACGGCTGGCGAATTTGTGTTCATTGCGGGGCCATCAGGCGCGGGCAAATCTACTTTGCTCAAGCTGATCGCAGGTCTTGAGCCCTGTTCGCGCGGCAGCATTCACGTCAACGGCCAACGCTTGGACCAAATCACGGCCAGGGCGCGGCCTTACCTGCGCCGTGCGGTGGGCGTGATTTTGCAAGACACTCATTTATTGTATGACCGCAGTGCCCTAGACAATGTCATGCTGCCACTGGCCGTGGCTGGCCAAGCAAGCAGTGTGGCGCGAGCGCGGGCACGCGCAGCCCTGCAAAAAGTCGGGCTAGCGGGCAAAGAACAAGCCAATCCGATCTCGCTTTCAGGTGGTGAGCAGCAACGCTTGGCGATTGCGCGCGCCATCGTCAATCGACCCGCATTGCTCGTTGCCGATGAGCCAACCGCCAACCTTGACCGCGAGACCGCGCGCAAGGTGATGTCAGTATTCAGAGATTTTAATCAGGTCGGTGTCACCACCTTGGTCGCCACGCACGATGAGGACCTAATGGCCCAATATGCGCAGCGCGTGTTCGTGGTGGAGCCCGGGCGTTTCAGGGACTTTCCGGTGTCAAAGACATCATGAAGCAGTTGCTTGAACTTCATCGCTACGCGCTCGCCGTGACTTGGCGCCGGCTGATCGGCCAGCCGTTCTCTTTTGTCACCAACGTTGCCGTGATTGCCATGGCTTTGGTTTTGCCCTTGCTTGGTGCATCCGTGCTCTTGTCGGTGCAACCCTTGACCCAACATGTCTCAGCCAACCCAGCGCTCACCATCTTCATGACACCCGAGGCGAGCCTTGCGCAGGCGCAGGCCGTTGCGAACACCATTGGCGAGCACAAAGACCCGGTGGTGCTTGAAATCGAACTGATCCCAAAAGACAAGGCGTATCAGGACCTCCAAACCAACGATGCGTGGCGTCAAGCCCTTGAGGCCTTGCCGAATAATCCGCTACCACACGCGGTGAGCGTCACGATCGTGGCGGACCAAGAGATGGCATACAACGCTGATGTGCTTGCCCGCCAATGGGAAAAGCTCGATGGCGTTGGGTTTGTGCAGCTTGACAGCATCTGGGTACAACGCATTGAAGCCCTCTTGAGGATTGGCAACATTGCACTGGCGATGGTGACCTTCATCATCGTGTTGGTTGTGCTGGCGTCTGTCTTTAACACGGTACGGATGCAAGCATTGTCGCTGCGCGAGGAAATCGCGGTGGCACGCTTAGTGGGCGCGACCGAATCGTTTGTGCGTCGGCCATTTCTCTATCAGGGTGGGATCACCTGCGCCATCGCAGCCATGATTGCCATTGGGCTGGCAAGCGTTGCGCTTAACCCGCTAAATGAGGCGTTGAGCAGCTTGTCACGCACCTACGACGCCTTGTTTGCACTATATCTACCTGGCCACCTGGCCTTGCTGGCTTATGTGCTGGCTGCCGTCGGACTGGGTGCCTTCTCAGCGCGCTGGTCTGTCACGCGTCACACCCGCTATTAGTTTCATGGCTGGCGCTCGATTAGCCGTTCGCATTGTTAACTGGCAACGAACCCATGGTCGCAACAGCCTGCCTTGGCAAAACACATGCGATCCTTATCGTGTCTGGCTATCAGAGATCATGCTGCAACAGACTCAGGTCAACACGGTCATCGGTTACTACCAACGGTTTCTAACGCGTTTCCCAACCGTTATCGAGTTGGCCAATGCCGACATTGACGAGGTGTTTGCGCATTGGGCTGGACTAGGCTACTACGCGCGTGCACGCAACCTGCATGCGTGCGCCCGGACAGTCGTGCGTCAATTTGACGGCCAGTTCCCTCAATCCGCCAGAGCGTTACAAACGTTGCCGGGCATTGGTGCCTCGACGGCGGCGGCAATTGCCGCGTTTTGTTATGGCGAAAGAGCAACTATCCTCGATGGCAACGTCAAACGCGTCATGACGCGGTACTTCGCCATTGATGACGAGATCACACAAGCCGCGACCACCAAAGCCCTTTGGCAAACCGCACAACAAGAAGTGCCAACCGCAAAGCATCTGCAGCGGGAGCCTGACGCGATGGCAAGATACACACAAGGCTTGATGGATTTGGGTGCGACAGTTTGCATGCGCAGCAAGCCAAAGTGCGACATTTGCCCTCTGCAGTCTGGCTGTGCGGCTTTCAAACTCGGCAGGCCGGAACAGTTTCCTGTGAAGGTCCGTCACAAGAAAGACAAACCCATTCGTGATCTCAGCTTGCTGTGGCTGACCTGGCACGACCATGTTTTATTGGAAAAGCGCCCCGCCACTGGCGTGTGGGGTGGCTTGTGGTGCCTGCCAACTGACATCGATGTGGCCAATCGGCTCGCGCTCGGCAAGCCTGCGCGCATGGCGAGCTTCGCCCATGAGCTAACGCACTTTCGCATGGTCATCACGACGTGGCGGTTATCGGTGAGCACAGCACCGGCAACGCTGCCCATACTGGCAAACAATCAACGTTGGGTGGCATTGATCGACCTTGCCAATTACGGATTACCCAAGCCCGTTGCTCATTTGTTAGCCAACGCCGCGCCATGATGACCACTGACGCTCATTAAGATACCCAACGCGATGGCGAGCGTCAGCAAGGCAGTGCCACCGTAACTAAAGAATGGCAAAGGCACACCAACCACCGGCAGGATGCCAATCACCATGCCGATATTGACGAACACATACACAAACAGCACCAGTGTCAGGCTGCCGGCTGTTAGCCGACAAAACGTCGTGTTCGAGCGCGTTGCAATCACGAGCCCCCGCGCAATCAACAACAAGAACAAAAACAGCAACGTGATCGATCCATACAGACCGAACTCCTCGGCAAATACAGCAAACACAAAATCCGTGGTGCGCTCAGGGATGAAATCAAGCTGCGCCTGTGTGCCTTCCATGTAGCCCCGGCCATACAAGCCACCAGAACCCACCGCAATGGTTGATTGAATCGTGTGAAACCCCTTGCCCAAGGGGTCTTTGCTTGGGTCCAGCAAGGTGCAGACCCGACCCTTTTGGTAGTCATGCAACACCACCCAGTCTGTTTCTGGCGCGCACAGCGTATCTTCATAGGCCAGCACCAAGCCAAGACCGAGCACGCCAGCCACGACCACTGGCACGAGCAGCTTAAAGGATAGGCCCGCGAAATACATCACAAAAAATCCAGCTGAAGCGACCAGCAGTGCGGTTCCGAGATCGGGCTGGCGCACGATCAGGGCAAAGGGCACGGCCACCATCACCAACGCGACCAGATAATCGAGCGGATTGCGCTTACCTTCTCGCCGCTGGAAATACCAGGCCAACAAAAGCGGCAGCGCTATTTTCATGATTTCAGACGGCTGCAGCCGGACAAACCCCAAATCAAGCCAGCGCGTAGCGCCTTTGCTGGTATCACCCACGAACATCACCGCCAATAGCAGCAAGAGCCCGGCGCCGTACATGAGGGGCGCGAGCCGCGCAAGCCACTGAGGCGGCACCAACGCAATGATCCACATGAGGATGAGTGCAACCACAAAGTAACGACTTTGGTCGGCGTAGCGCCAACCCGTGCCGCCCACGGCGGACTGCATCACCAACAAACCAATGCCGGACAAGCAAGCCACAATCAGCAACAGTGGCCAATCGATTGCACGCAAGCCTCGAATCAACCAATTAAAAATACTAATCATCGGGCCAATACACCCAGATTGCGGCTAGCCACCTCGCTTGTTTCGGGCATTAGCCAGGCATCAAACACCGCCCTGGCAATGGGGGCAGCCACTTCACTGCCCCAGCCGCCATTTTCCACGAGCACAGCCAAAGCGATGGTCGGGTTTCGTGCGGGTGCGTAACCCATGAAGGCAGAATGATCGCGCAGCCGTTCGTCAACCTCATCACGCTTGTATTTAGCCCCTTTGAGGTTAAACAACTGAATCGTGCCGGTTTTGCCAGCCACCTCGTATGGCGCGGAGGCAAAGGATCGGCGGGCCGTTCCTACTTTAGTGACATCAATTAAAGCATTGCGAATGGCCTCTACGGCTTTGGGGTCTAGGTCAATGGTGTGCATAACCTCAGCCTCAACGGCCTGGGGTGTTGTAGCGCCACTGGGCCTAAAAGCCCGAACCAAGTGAGGTCGATAATAAGTGCCCCCATTGGCGAGCACCGCGGTGGCCTGCGCAAGCTGCATCAAAGAAAACGCGTTGTAACCTTGACCAATCAGAACCGATACGGTTTCACCCGGATACCACCGTTGTTGCTCCGGCTCCCGAAACGCCGACTTCTTCCAAGCCGTTGAAGGCAAGATACCAGTTCGTTCACCCACGAGATCAACACCAGTCTGCTGACCAAACCCAAATGGCTTCATGAAATCATGCAGGGCATCAATCGTGATGCTTTCAGCGAGCGAGTAGTAATACACATCGGAGGAGACCACCAACGACTTGTGCACATCCACCTGGCCGTAGTGGGCTGAGCCCGCGTTGCGAAACCGGGTTTTACCCATCTCGTAGTAGCCCGGGTCATAAATTTTAGTGTCGGCAGTGCGTTTGCCTAAGGCCATGGCCGCTAACGCGACAAACGGCTTGTAGGTTGAACCAATCGGGTAGGTGCCATAGACCGGGCGCGTGATCAAGGGCTTGTCTTCAGAGTCGTTCAGTTGCTTCCAGCTCTCGTGATCAATACCATCGACAAACAGATTTGGGTCAAACGATGGCTGCGACACGAACGCCAAAATCTCGCCGTTGTTTGGATCAATTGCCACCAAGGCGCCACGCTGCCCCTCAAATGCTTTTTCTGCTACTCGCTGCAAGCTTAAATCGAGAGACAGTATTAGGTCTGAACCTGGTACAGGATCAATGCGGTGCAGTGTTTGCACCGGTCGGCCTCGAGCAGTCACTTCAAGCGATTCAATCCCGGTTTGGCCGTGAAGTTGGTCTTGCCAGGATTTCTCAATGCCTTTCTTACCAATGATATCGGTGCCACGGTAGTTGCCAAGTTTGTTCTCAGCATCAAGCACCTGCAAGTCTCGCTCAGAAATACGGCCCACATAGCCCACGACGTGAGCAGCGGTCTCGCCTTGCGGATACTGCCTGACCCACCGCGCCTTGAGCTCAACACCTGGAAACCGAAACGCCTGTGCCGCAAAGAAAGCGGCCTCGGTATCAGACAGGTCATTACGCAACAGCACTTCAGCAAATGGCCCTGATTCACGCAGCCGCCGCTCAAATTGCCGCTTTTGTCGGTCGGACAGTGCAACCACACGCTCTAAATCAGCGAGCAAGTCTTCGATTGAGTCCACTTGACCTGGCACCACATCGAGCGTGTAGCTCAGATAATTGCGCGCGAGTACTTCACCATGGCGGTCAAGAATTTCACCTCGACGCGGCGGTATCGGCACAACCGCAGTACGGTTACTGTCAGCACGTTGCAGCAAGCCCTGATGCTGCTGAACCTGCAACACCCATAACCGCCACCCGAGCAAACCAAACGCCAACAGCACAACCACGCCAGCCACCCAGACCCGTAGGCCAAAGCGGCTGCGTTCACGTTCGTTGGCATTCTTAAAATCAAACATAGGCGTTTGACGCTTTAATCAGTCTGAGAGTTCATGGCGGCCAGGCGATTGCCTGGCAACAAAAGAATCCATGCTACCGGCACCCACAGCGCCGATGCAACTAAAACACCTGCAAGCCACCACCAGCCTGGCCACGAGCCCATCAACCAAGCGGTCAGTATTATGGTAAAGGTGCGTGCCAAGACAAACACAGGCAACATGTGGATCGCCTGACGCCACAGATTAAATCGCAGCATACGGCGCCTGAGCACCACTGCTCCGTAGCAGACCAGCACATAGGTCAAGGCATATTGACCGAGCGGGCCGGCATCATGGACATCCATTAAAAGCCCGAACACAAAACCGGTGACTAGCCCCACCTTACTGCCCTCATGCACCACCCAGAAGGCCAGGACCAGCATCAAGAGGTCCGGGGCCCACGCAGTCAAACGCCAAGGCAAAAGGCTAAGCAGAGAGATCAGCAGGATTGAACCCCAAACAACCCAGCCATCGGTGTGCACATCACGGCTATCAGCACCCATGCCAACCGTGCGCAAGAGGCCGCTGCTTAAATCCGGGTCTCTAGCGCGACGCATCAGCTGGCTCTCCCTGAAGAGCTTGGGTATCTAAAGTTTGGGTATCTGGGCTAGTGAGCTCCAGACTGCTGGTGTCAGTGGTTGTGGTGCTCAGATCCTGCACTGGCACTTTCAGCACCAAAAAATGACGGTAACGTTCGGGGTAGGCCGTGGGATCAGCCAATGCCCGGGCAAATCCCGATGCCGCGTCGCGCTCCACGCTCTGCACCGTGGCCACCGACAGCCCTGAGGGAAAGCCACCACCCACACCACTGGTGACCAGCACATCGCCCACACGGATATCGGCATCGGAAGAAAAGTAGCGCACCTCAATTTTTCCCGGCACGGTTGAGCCGAAGGCAATTAGCCGCAGGCCATTGCGCAAGAGTTGCACGGGGATGGCGAGGTCTTCGTCCGTGAGCATGGCTGCTTCCGCAGAAAAAGGCGTCACACGGATCACTTGGCCGACCACGCCCCCTTCGTCAATGACGGGCATGCCAGGCGCAATGCCATCGCGGCTGCCTTTGTTAAAGACTAAGCGACGGCGGTACGGGGTCACGGGCTCATAAAGCACTTCGACAACCACCGTCGGGTAAGCAGGTCGCTGTTCGACCACACCAAGCAAACGACGCAGCTGGTCATTCTCAGTGACTAGCTGTGCGGCGTTGGTCACCACTTGTGACAACTCAATGCGCTGGCGTCGCAAATCATCGCTTTCTTGCTGCAACAAGCGGGCAGCGTTGCTGTAATCCTGCACCAGCGTGACTGCGTCACGCGGCAACATGACCACACGCTGAAATGGGTAGAGTGCAACACCCAAGCCTTTGCGCACTGGGTCAAGCAGACGCGAATTGGCATCGACCACCAACAAAACAATGCATATCAAGCCAAGCAACACGAGCTTGACCTCGGCCGGCACACTGCGCCGAAACAGCTCAAGATCAACTTTGCGAGCCATGGCTAGCCGCTTTTAAACAAGTTTGTAGGCAAACTGCACTTGCAGGGTGGGCGATGTGAGACATCCCTCACCGTTCGATCCTAGTCGTCAATAAAAATAGCACCGAGCTTTTCCAGGTGCTCCAGGGCATCGCCACAGCCGCGCACCACGCATGTCAGCGGATCTTCGGCCACCACCACGGGCAAGCCAGTCTCTTCTTGCAGCAAGCGATCGAGATCGGCCAGCAAAGCACCACCGCCAGTCAATGCAATACCCTTGTCGGTAATGTCGGCACCGAGTTCAGGCGGCGTGTTTTCTAGGGCGATTTTGACGGCAGAGACGATCTGGTTGAGCGGGTCAGTCAATGACTCTAGGATCTCGTTCGAAGACACCGTAAAACTGCGCGGCACACCTTCAGCCAAGTTACGGCCCTTGACTTCAATTTCGCGAACTTCAGAACCCGGGAATGCTGACCCGATTTCTTTCTTGATCAGCTCGGCCGTTGGTTCGCCGATCAGCATGCCGTAGTTGCGTCGAATGTAGTTCACAATGGCTTCATCAAATTTGTCGCCACCCACTCGCACCGAACCTTTGTAAACCATGCCGCCGAGCGAAATTACGGCGACCTCGGTCGTACCACCACCAATGTCAACTACCATCGAGCCGCTGGCGTCTGAGACGTTTAAGCCGGCCCCAATGGCAGCAGCCATGGGCTCTTCAATCAAATACACCTCGCTGGCGCCCGCACCAAGCGCCGACTCACGAATGGCGCGGCGCTCAACCTGGGTAGAACCGCAAGGCACACACACGATGATTCTGGGGCTCGGGGCAAATATATTGCGCGGGTGCACCATTCGGATGAACTGCTTGAGCATCTGCTCGGTGACCGTGAAGTCAGCAATCACGCCATCTTTCATCGGGCGGATCGCTTCAATGTTGCCCGGCACGCGACCCAACATCTGCTTGGCCTCGCGACCAACAGCTTGAATAATGCGTTTGCCACCGCCACCGCTTTCGTGCCGAATCGCGACCACAGAAGGCTCGTCAAGCACGATGCCTTTGCCACGAACGTAGATCAGCGTGTTGGCCGTGCCGAGGTCAATGGCCATGTCGCTAGAGAAGTAACTGCGCAGGAATCCGAACATGCAAAAGTAGCCGTAAAAAAGAGAGATGACCAGCCGGGCAACAAGCGCAAACTTGAACCCGGAAACCTTGAGGCCAGCACCAAACGCCCAACCTGTAAAAACAGGAATGGCACCGGCTGCCGACTAGCCTCAAATGATAACTTATAATCGTGGGTTTCACGTACTGAAACCGCTTGCCTGCAAGCCAGCGACAGGCTAAGGGATCCCCCATTATGGCATTGACTGAAAGCGACGTGACCCGCATTGCACGACTAGCCAGATTGCACCTGAAGGAAACTGAAGTGCCAGCACTGCAGACTGAACTGAATCAAGTCATGGGTCTAATAGAACAGTTACAGTCGATCGACACCGACGGTGTTGAACCACTTGCTCACCCACTATCGGCCATTGGTGAGGTGGGGCTGCGCCTGCGTAATGACGTGGCATTGCCAACCAATGATCAGGCCACGCGTGACCATTTCATGCAAAACGCCCCGGCCCGCGAGTCTGGCGTCTTTCTCGTGCCCCGCGTGATCGAGTGAACCACATGAGCAAATTCCTGAAAGATTTTCCGACCATCCGCGCATTTTGGGTCGGGCTGTCTGAGCGCAAGTTCTCTGTCCAAGAAGCGACCACGGCGTTACTTCAAGAAGCCAAAGATCACATCGGCCTGAATGCGTTCGTGGACATCAATGACGAACTAAGTTTGGCGCAGGCCCGTAACGCCGATGCACAAATCACCCAAGGCGAAAACAACCTGCTGCTTGGCACGCCTATTGCGCACAAGGATATCTTTGTGACCGAAGGTTGGCGTACGACGGCCAGCAGCAAAATACTCGCCGGTTACGTCAGCCCCTTTGAAGCCACCGTGGTGAAAGCCTTGCGTGCTGCCGGCACAGTCAGCCTGGGCAAACTCAGTTGTGACGAATTTGCCATGGGCTCGGGTAACGAACATGCGGCCACAGGGCCGGTGCTCAACCCCTGGGATCACGACGTCGTGCCAGGTGGCTCATCTGGCGGGTCAGCTGCTGCCGTGGCAGCCGGACTCGTGCTTGGCGCCACCGGCACAGACACGGGCGGCTCGGTCCGGCAACCGGCTGCGCTATGCGGCATCTGCGGCATCAAGCCCACCTATGGTGTTGCCTCGCGCTTTGGCATGATTGCGTACGCCTCTAGCTTGGATCAGGCCGGTGTACTGGCCACTAGCGCTGAGGACTTGGCGTTGCTACTAGACACCATCAGTGGTTTTGACGCACACGACGCCACGAGCATCGAAACCTGCCAAGGCGTCGCTAACGCGCAGGGGCGCATTCTGGCCGAATACCAACAGCACGCGGCAAACTTTGCGGGCAGCAAACCACTGGCGGGATTGCGCATTGGCGTGCCAAAGGAATATTTTGGTGAAGGCTTAAACAGCGATGTGGGTGGGGCCATCGAGACTGCGCTACGGGAGTTTGAAGCGCTGGGCGCCATTCGCGTTGATATTTCGTTGCCCAATACCGCCTATTCAATTCCAGCCTACTACGTCATCGCGCCAGCCGAGGCGTCAAGTAACCTCGCGCGTTACGACGCCGTGCGCTACGGACATCGCACCAGGGACTACACCGACCTGGCGGACATGACTGCGCGCTCGCGCTCCGAGGGGTTTGGTGACGAAGTACGCAAGCGCATCATGATCGGTACCTATGTGCTGTCTCACGGGTACTACGACGCCTACTACCTCAAAGCGCAACGCGTGCGCCGCCTGATTGCCCAAGGATTTCAGTCGGCGTTTGCTGATCAATGCGACGTGATCATGGGGCCGGTCAACCCGACCGTGGCACCTGCCATTGGCAGCGTTGCCAAAGATGCCACGGCCGAATGGCTCAGCGACATCTACACACTCAGCGTCAACCTCGCGGGCTTGCCCGGCATGTCGATTCCATGCGGTTTTGCGCCCGGCCATCGTGGCCAGCCTCTACCAGTTGGCTTACAGATGATTGGCAACTACTTTGATGAGGGTCGAATGCTGGCCATTGCCAACGCTTACCAGCAAGTCACTCACTGGCACACGCGTCGTCCCGGGGGTGCAGCATGAAGTGGGAAGTCGTGATCGGACTAGAGGCGCACGTACAACTGCGCACCAACAGCAAAATTTTTTCCAGTAGCGCCACTCGGTACGGTGCCGCGCCCAACACGCAAGCCAATGAAGTTGACATGGCATTGCCTGGATCATTGCCGGTGCTTAACCGTCAGGCGGTCGCACACGCCATCCGTTTTGGGTTGGCCATTGGCGCACACATCGCGCCGCGCTCAATCTTTGCCCGCAAAAACTACTTCTATCCAGATCTACCTAAAAACTATCAGATCAGTCAGTATGAAATCCCGGTCGTCTCTGGTGGCTCAATTAACTGTTTTGTAGGCGATGAGCCACGCACATTTGCATTGACTCGGGCACACCTTGAAGAGGATGCCGGCAAATCACTGCACGAGAATTTTGTGGGTCCCGATGGCAAGCCCTGCTCTGGCATTGACTTAAACCGGGCAGGCACACCGCTATTAGAGATCGTGTCTGAGCCCGACATGCGATCGGCCGCTGAAGCGGTTGCCTACGCCAAAGCACTGCATGCACTCGTGACCTGGCTTGGCGTGTGCGATGGCAACATGCAGGAAGGCTCATTTCGCATTGATGCCAACGTTTCTGTCAGGCCTTTCGGTCAAAAGGAGTTTGGCACTCGCACCGAAACCAAAAACGTCAACTCATTCCGGTTTCTCGAGCGCGCGATCCTTTTTGAAGTACAGCGACAAATTGAAGTGATCGAAGATGGTGGCACCGTGGTACAGGAAACGCGCCTGTACGATGCTGACCGAGACGAGACACGCAGTATGCGCAGCAAAGAAGACGCGCATGACTACCGCTACTTCCCGGACCCCGATCTGCCGCCGCTGGTGATTAGCTCGACATGGATCGATGAAATTCGCGCCAGCATGCCCGAGCTGCCTGAGCAAATGCGCGAACGCTTTGTCAAAGACATGGGGCTCTCAGCCGTGGATGCCGCGCAGATTTGCCAAGACCCTGCGGCTGCCAAGTATTTCGAGGCGCTGGCTAAGGCTTTGCCCGCTGGTCAAGGCAAGCTAGCAGCCAACTGGCTCATGGGCGAAGTCTCGGCCGCGCTGAACCGCGATGAAATCGGCTTATCTGAGTGCCCGCTCAGCCCAGAGCAGTTGGCCAAGCTACTTGCACGCATCATCGACGGCACGATTTCCAACAAAATCGCGCGTGACGTGTTCGCACAAATGTGGAGCACCGAGGAGCAAGACCCCGACCAAATCATCGAGTCCGAGGGTTTAAAGCAGATCAGTGACACGGGCGCGATTGCGGCGATGGTTGACGAAGTCATCGCCAATCATGGCGCCATTGTTGACGAGTATCGTGCAGGCAAGCAAAAAGCTTTTAACTCGCTGGTGGGCCAAATCATGAAGCTTGCCAAAGGCAAAGCCAATCCGGCCCAGGTCAACGAACTGCTCAAACAAAAGCTCGACAGTTAGATGCCATACCGCTCGCGGTAAGCCACAACCGCGGGCGCATGCTGCGCGAACTCAGCGCGCCCCCGAATAACCGAGAGAATATCTTCCAGGGTGGCAATGGTCACCACGGGCATACCATGGCGGCGCGCGACTTCTTGTACAGCCGAATCGGCTGACAACTGACCCTCAGCACCCGCGCGCTCCATACGGTCAAGCGCAATCAGCACTGCCACGGGCTGAGCGCCCGCCGCACGGATGATGTCCACCGACTCATTGACAGAGGTGCCAGCGGTAACTACATCATCAATAATGACCACCTTGCCTGACAAGGGCGCACCAACCAACATGCCACCTTCGCCATGATCTTTGGCTTCTTTGCGATTAAATGCAAATGGCACGCTGCGCCCTGCGAGCGCTGAATGCCCAGACAACGCGATGGCGGCAGTGGTGGCGAGCGGGATGCCTTTGTAGGCGGGGCCAAAGATCATGTCAAACTCGATGCCCGCATCAATCAGGGCTTGTGCGTAAAATTGACCAAGACGCCCGACGCTGGCGCCGTGATTAAAAAGACCGGCGTTAAAGAAGTACGGACTCAGACGGTGCGACTTGGTCATGAATTCGCCAAATCGCAACACGCCCTCCTGCAAGGCAAAGTCGACAAATGATTCGCGGTTTGAAGCAGATGGTGAATTGGTCATAAGCGTATCCTTAAACCTGTCCTAGCTGGCGCCTTGGTTGTAACAACTGCAATTATTGCATTGGAGATGAATTTGCTTCGTGTCACATCCCTAAACGTCAATGGACTGCGTTCAGCCTTCCGAAAAGGCTTGCCACAATGGCTAGAGACACACCAGCCTGATGTGGTCTGCTTTCAAGAGGTCAAAGCGCACGAAACCGACCTCGATGCAGAGTTACTGAAGCCAAGTAATTATGACGGTCACTTTCACTGCGCTGAAAAGAAAGGCTATAGCGGGGTAGGCATCTACACGCGGCAAGTCGCGCAAGCGGTTGAGCCAGGCATCGGTATCGAGGAGTTTGACCGCGAGGGGCGCCTAATCAGCGCGCGCTGGCCTGGCCTGACCATTGTCAGCGCCTACCTGCCATCGGGCTCAAGCGGTGACGAGCGCCAAACTGTCAAGATGCGTTTTCTGGAAGCATTTGCACCATGGCTCAAGCGTCTCATGGACGAACACAAAAGCGCTGGGCACGAGTTTATTGTTTGCGGTGACTGGAACATTGCGCACAAAGAGATCGACCTAAAAAACTGGCGTGGCAATCGTAAAAACTCGGGGTTTTTACCGGAAGAGCGAGCGTGGCTGACACACGTTTTTGATGACATCGGGTTTGTTGATGTCTTTCGGCAACTCAAGCCCGACGAGGAACACTACACCTGGTGGAGCAATCGTGGCCAAGCCTGGGCCAAGAATGTTGGCTGGCGCATTGACTACCAGATTGCCACGCCTGGCATCGCCGCGAAGGCTAAACACACGGAGATTTATAAAGATGAGCGCTATTCAGACCATGCGCCATTGACGATCGACTACGATATCAACCTAAGCAGTGGTTCTTAAAAACAATGTTCGCGACGCTTGGCAACAGAGCGTTGCGTCGCGCCCAGGTGCACCATGACCAAACCAGCCCATGATACCGGCCCCGTTCTGCTGATCACTGACCTGAGCGCGCGCTGTGACCGCGCAATGGATCGGGCTGTGCGCATTGCTAAAAGCCGTGGTGTTGCCTTGATCGCGCTCAATGTGATAGACACGCCATGGCTCACCAAACTGACCCAACCGGCCTGGCGCAGCCTGCAACAGGAACACATCGCACAAGCCCAAAAGCGCTTGCGTGCAGACCTCTCACATGCAAGCGTTGATCTGCATGTGCGGGTTGAAACCGGCAATCCCGTCGAAGTGATTGAACAAATTATCAATGAATATCAATGCAAGCTGATTGTGGCTGGCACTGCGCGTGACGAAACGCTTGGCCGCATTTTGGTGGGCAACACGGTTGAGCGCCTGGCCCGCCGAACCACCACGCCATTACTCGTGGTACGGGCACGCCCCTTCGGACCTTACACCCGGACGGTGGTAGCCACTGACTTCTCTGAAGGTTCGCGCCAAGCATTGCTGGCTGCCATGGGCCTGTGTGGCGAAGCGCCACCGACGCTTTACCATGCATTTGATCAAGTGGCAGGGATTTATCAGCTCGATGAACCAACTGTGGCGGAAGAGATACAAGCACTAAAAAAAACCGCTGCCGAGTTTGTACGCGCAACGCTTGGGCAGAACAGCGTCACGCTCCCATTCGTTATTGAGCACGGCATCGCAGAACACCTGTTGCCGGCTTATGTGGAATCACACGACATTGAACTGGTCGCCATGGGCACCCAGGGCGCAACTGGCTTGGTGCGAACGGCCATGGGCAGCGTGGCTGAAATATTACTGACCAACCTTCAGTGCGATGTGCTGGTAGTGCCACAAACAAATCGCTAATCGCTAATCGCTAGTCGCTGGTGACTCGTCGCGGGTCACTCATCACCCGCAGCTTGCGCCCGGGCTCGTTCATCGAGCGCATCAATGTCCTGACGACGGCGCCACAATAGCCACAAGCCAGGCAGTGCGATGAGCACTGTCGTGGCAAAAAACACCGGCCAGCCAAATGATTCGACCAATGGCGGGGTCAAAGGTCCAGCCAAGTAAGTTCTACCCACCGCGGAAAGTGCCGACAACAAAGCGAACTGTGTCGCAGAAAACTGATGGTTACACAGCCCCATGAGCAAGGCCACAAATGCAGCCGTGCCCATGCCACCGCAC
This sequence comes from uncultured Orrella sp., assembly GCA_964558695.1. GTDB lineage: Bacteria > Pseudomonadota > Gammaproteobacteria > Burkholderiales > Burkholderiaceae_B > Algicoccus. The sequence continues at coordinate 6,539 of CAZLFB010000033.1, read as the reverse complement.
AGGTTCTCTAACCCAACCCCGAAAGCCATCAGCCAGATGCTTTGCGGACCCACGGCAATAAGCCAATACCCAAAATTCGATACTGCCTGCAAAATTCCGAATACCATCAACGACCGATACAAGCCTAGCTTGGCCATCAAAGCGCCGCCCGTGAGCGCACCCACGATGGTTGCCGCAAGCCCAAGCAGTTTGTTGACCGTACCGACCTCGGTGGGCGAGTAGCCCGCACCACGAATCAAAAATGTCGTCGACAAGGCACCAGCAAATGCATCACCAAGCTTGTACAGCACGATGAGCAAGAGCAGCGTCCACACTTGGGGCCGGGAAAAAAACTCCTTGAAGGGCTCAATCACGGCCTCGCCAAGCGACACGGGCGCATGTCCGGGGTGCTCAGGCTCTGGTGCCCATAAGGTCGCAATCACCGCCACGAGCATCAAGCCACCCATGAGCGCGTAGGTCTGACCCCACCCCAGCCACTGGTCTGCCACAATCAAAGCCAGGCCACCAGACACCAGCATCGCCAGTCGATAGCCCAACACCGACAAAGCCGCACCAGCACCGCGTTCAGACGGTCGCAGCACATCGGTTCGATAAGCGTCAAAGGCAATGTCTTGCGTGGCAGAGAAAAACGCTACTAGCACCGCCAAGAATGCCAAAGGCCCCAGCGAATCGGCTGGCGACAACCATCCCATGGCGATCAATCCAAATGCCAGCAGCACTTGCGTGATGGCCATCCAGCCTCGACGTCGCCCCAACAGTGGCGGCACATAACGGTCAACGAGCGGCGCCCACAGGAACTTCAGCGTATAGGCTGTGCCAACCAGTGTCAGAAAACCAATTTCCTGCAGCGACACGTTCTCAACGGTTGCCCAGGCCTGTAAGGTACCACCGGTTAACGCCAGCGGCAGTCCGCTGGCAAAGCCAAGCAACAGCAGTGGCGCAACGCGGTGACCGAAATAGATGCTGCTGAAATTCAACGTGAACCACCCACAGCATGGCTCTGGTCTGTGAACCGGTACAAGGCCAACGTGGCACGCCAGCTAGGTAGCCACTTCACTTCGCTGTCAGGGCTAAAAGTCACACGCTCCAGAATTTGCAAACCTAGCTTGGCGCACAAATCTTCAAAATCCTTCAGCGTGCACAGATGAATGTTGGGGGTGTTGTACCAAGCGTAGGGCATCTGGCCGGTCACTGGCATGCGTCCTTTGAGGATCGACCAACCATGGGGCCAGTAACCAAAGTTTGGAAACGACACCACCCCCGTTCGACCCACGCGCACCATTTCTCTGAGAACATGCTCGGTCTGACGCACAGCCTGCAAAGTTTGTGACAACACCACGGTATCGAATTGCTGGTCACCGAACATGGCCAGGCCATCGTCGAGGTTTTGCTGGATGACATCCACACCACGTTCAACGCAGGCAATCACACGGTCATCACTAATCTCTACACCCACGCCTTGCGTTTGCTTAACATCGCGCAGGTAGCCTAACAAGGCACCATCGCCACAACCGAGATCGAGCACACGGCTGCCTCGATCCACCCAACGACCAATGCGCTCAAAATCGCGGCGCACCGTGGTGTCAGCTGTCATGGGAGACCTCCTTGGCAATGCGCTTGAAATACTCTCGAACCACAGCGTGGTATCTGGCATCCTCCAACAAGAAGGCATCATGGCCGTGCGGGGCATCAATCTCGGCATAAGTCACGGGTGCCGCATTGTTGAGCAACGCTTTGACAATTTCGCGGGATCGAGTGGGCGGGAAGCGCCAGTCCGTGGAAAACGACACCAACAAAAAGCTCGCCTTGGTTTGCGCTAGCGCACGGGTCAAGTCACCACCCTCGGCACGCGCGGGATCAAAATAATCCAGTGCACGGGTAATCAACAAATACGTGTTGGCATCAAAATACTTGGAGAATTTCTCGCCCTGATAGCGCAGGTATGACTCCACTTCAAACTCAACGTCGTAACCGTAGCGCCACGCACCATCCGAGGAAGGCGCGCGTTGGGTACGGCCAAACTTCTCTGCCATGTCATCATCAGATAGGTAGGTGATATGCCCAATCATGCGGGCAACCGACAAGCCGCGCTTTGGCACCGCGCCATGGGCGTAATAGTCACCGCCGTAGAACTCAGGGTCTGTGATAATGGCACGCCTGGCCACTTCGTTAAAACCAATGTTCTGAGCCGAGAGCCTCGGCGTGCTGGCAATCACCACACAGTTGGCTACCCGATCCGGGCAAGTGATCGACCAGCTCAAGGCCTGCATGCCGCCTAGCGAACCGCCCATGACCGCTGCAAATCTGACGATCCCAAGGCGATCAGCCAGGCGAGCCTGGGCCATGACCCAGTCTTCAACGGTAACCACGGGAAACGCTGCACCCCATGGCTTGCCTGTTTCTGGGCGTATCGATGCAGGGCCCGTCGACCCGAAACATGAGCCGATGTTGTTAACACCAATCACAAAGAATTTGTCGGTATCGACCGGCTTGCCAGGGCCCACCATGTTGTCCCACCAGCCGACGTCGCTGGGGTCATCGGCTGATATGCCAGCCACGTGGTGCGAGGCATTCAGCGCATGGCAAATCAGCACCGCGTTGGATTTATCCTGATTGAGCGTGCCATAGGTTTGCACCGCCAATGTATAGCGATCCAGGGTTTGGCCCGAAGCAAGTGCCAGCGGCTCTTCAAACTCAAAATACTGAGTCTTAACCACACCCACCGAGCCGGCTGCAACGCTCGGAGCCTGCGCCTGCTGGCCTGCCTCAATGTTGGTGTGCGGTGATTCGATCGCGTTGATCATGACGGACCTCTTTAGCTGGATTTTTTTAAGGCGCCCGCAAGCGGATCGTGCAAATCGGCGCCAAACCGTCTTTGAATTCTAACATCAGCGCTCATTTTTTCTAGCCGACCCCAACGGCCCATAGCATTAACGGCGCGAGCAATAAAAACACGAGCGTTGACACCAAAACCCCACCAGCGGCCGCATCACCGGCGTTGCCATGCAACCGCGCAAAAAGGTAACTGTTCACCGCACAGGGCATCAACATCTGCAAAGCAATCGGCGCAGCAATCAAGGGATCGATACCAATCGGCGCAAACAACAACAAGGCCACCACGATACCGCTCACAAATCGCGCCACAGCAACGCCTGCACCGGCCTTAAAGCCTGAGCGCGGCAGCTGAGACAAGGTGTGACCCAATGTGACGAGCATCAAGGGCACCGCCATGCTGCCCAGCAGTTTGGCGCTATCCAAGGACCAGCCTGGCGCCTGCACATCGCTTGCACGCAACCCAATTGCAATCAACGTCGCCCACAGCACGGGCTGGCGCCAAACCTTGCCGGCCGAGCCAGTCAGCCATCTCAGTCCAAGCGTAAAACTGACAAATGATGATGCCGCAAAAAATGCAATCGCAATGGTTAAGCCTTCCAGGCCAAACACCAGTTCCGACATGGGCAAACCCAAATTACCCGCATTCGGTATCCACGCCGTTTGCCCCAGGTCTCGGCCTGAGAGACCCAACAAGCGCAGCACCACCGCCACCACCACGCCTGCCACCAGTAGCGCCACCACAGACACCGTCAACACCCACGTCATGGTACTGGCGGCCAGTGGCGTGGTCATCAAAGTATGAAAGGTCAGCGCCGGTATCGCCACGTAGGTCACCAGCGCTGAGACAAATGATGTTGGATAAGGTTGATCGCGTCGACCCCATATAAAACCCACAACGACACACACGACCATCGGCATCAACCGGATCAGCATCGCGAGGTAGGCAGAAATCAAGACGCTCATGAGAAATGTAATGAATTGTTACGGGATTTTGCGAATTAACAAATAGAACAAGTGCAGTCAAACTATCGCCAGTTGTTCATTTACTTTTTGTAGGCAGAGGTTAACTATATGATGCAAACACCTTTAACCGGGCGCGAGCTGCAATGTCTGGCGTGGGTGTCGCGCGGCAAGACCAGCTGGGAAACCGCAACCATACTAGGCTTAAGCGAGCGCACTGTAAATTTCCACCTGTGCAATGCGAGCCGCAAGCTCAACGTCTATGGTCGTCAGGCATGCGTGGTGCGTGCCATTCATCTGGGCCTGCTAGAGCCATTTAACGCAGCTTCAGCGACCGCATAAACTCTTGCGCAAGGTCTTGCGTGAGCTCGTCTGGCGGCCCAGATACCACCACACGCATCACAATGTCGTAATGTACCAACACTCTGGCCACCATCGCCAAAGCGCGGCCATCACGACTGGTTTCAAGCCGAAACACATCGGCCTCGTATGCACTGGCCGGTGCCGGTTTACTCATGCTGGCAGCCAAAGAGTCCACGAGTGTGCGCTGTGCCGCTTTGCGTTGCTCAGGGGTGCTTTGCGCTGGCAGCTGTGCCCAGCCGATAGAGAAGACCACCTCGTTAACTTCAGCGGTGGTCAACACAAACGTCACCGGCATACCGGCCAATTCAATATCACGCTTTGCCGTGTCAACCTTGGCAGGAAAGGCTAACGTTGCCAAGCCGTCGGCCACGGGCAACTCACGCCAGTTATAAGTGGGGTAGCACGCGGTCAGCAACAAAAGACAGACCAGCAAACCGAATCGCTTCATTAGCAGCGACGTTAAAACGGGCAAGTCAGACAAGCGAGCTCCTCAATAATCTGAGCCATCTCAGAAGGTAAAGCGTGTACCGTACAATCGGACACTCTTTCGCGGTTACCGCGATTTTAATGACGAACCGGGGATTGCGGTTGACCTCACAGTTACACCAACGCATCGAGTTGCTTAGGCAAGAGCCAGACTTATTGGCCGGTTGCCTGCGTGGCATTGAAAAAGAGGGCTTGCGTGTAGACCATCAAGGCTGGCTGTCCACTCGCGCGCATCCCCAGGCGCTAGGCAGCGCGTTGACCCATCCGCACATCACCACAGATTACTCTGAGGCATTGCTTGAACTCATCACGGGTGTGCACCGCAGCGCCCAGGGCGTCAGCGATGAGCTGGACTGGGTGCATCGGCTTGCCGCCGCTGGCCTTGGCGATGAGCTGCTATGGAACCATTCCATGCCCGCTTTGCTGCCTGCCGAACCCGACATTCCAATTGCCTGGTATGGAAACTCCAACACCGGCATGCTCAAGCACGTCTACCGGCGTGGACTTGCGGTGCGCTATGGCAAGCTCATGCAATGTATTGCGGGCTTGCACTACAACTTTTCTTTGCCAGACGAGTTGTGGATCCACCAAGGCTTGTTCCCCAACGCATGCGCCGACCCACAATCGGAAGGCTACGTCAGTCTGATCCGCAACTTTATGCGTCACAGCTGGCTGCTAATGTATCTGTTTGGCGCCTCGCCCGCTGTCTCTACCAACTTTTTGCGCACCAACGCCGATCACGGGCTGCAGCCACTTGGCTCGACCACCGCTTACCTGCCGTGGGCAACGAGCTTGCGCATGAGTGATCTGGGTTACCAGAACAAAGCGCAGTCAACACTGAAGCTTTGCTACAACGACTTACCGACGTTTTTGGATCGTCTGTACGCGGCAGTCACCACACCATGGCCGACCTATGAGGCAATCGGCAAGCAGCGCGATGGTCAGTGGGTGCAATTGAACTGCAACTTGTTACAAATAGAAAACGAGTTCTACTCAACCATTCGGCCCAAGCGCACCACGGGTCGTGGCGAGCGACCGATCACGGCACTTGCACAGCGGGGGGTGCAATACGTCGAAGTACGTTGCCTTGACATCGACCCGTTTGAGCCCAATGGCATCTCACCCCGAGCCGTGCACTTCATGGATGCGTTCCTGCTGTTTTGTGCGCTCGAGCATAGCCCTCAGTTCGGTGACGATGGCTTTTGCATGGAAAGCAACCGCAATTTCAGCACCGTCGTGGTTCAAGGCAGAAAGCCTGATCTCACCCTTTCGCGTGGGGGCATACCGGTTGGGCTCGAACAATGGGCCAATGAAGTGCTTGAGCGCGTGGCGAATTGCGCAGATCTGCTCGCTGATCAGCTCAACGATGAGAGCTATCGCGATGCTGTGACTGCCCAGGTCAATAAGGTCAACGACGTCAGCCTAACGCCCTCTGCCCGAGTGCTCGCAGCACTTGACCAAGGGCAGTCCTTTCATGAATTTGCACTGAATCTATCGGCAGCTCACACAGAGCGTTTCAGAAAGGCGGGATTGAGCGCTGCAGAGAGCCAAGTAGCAACCAAGATGCGCGATGACTCCATTGCAGCTCAACTAGCGCTTGAGTCAGACCACAGCGTGTCATTTGAGCAGTACGTTGCAGACTTTCACCGCGCACTAAAGACGCCGGGCTAGTCATCCACACGATTTGGGGTATACCCTAGTGTAACGACACAAAATGGCGCGCCCGACAGGAATCGAACCTGTATCGAGAGCTTCGGAAACTCTTATTCTATCCATTGAACTACGGGCGCCGAAGGTTGATTATACGCTGTGCGCCGGTTTGATTTATCTCAATGAAATTGGTGTTTTTAGGGTCATTACCGCTATAATCCCGAAAATTTTTGTGATCGCAACTA
>CAZLFB010000032.1:0-3042 GCA_964558695.1 uncultured Orrella sp. | reverse complement strand
TTAGAACAGGTGACGCATGCCCAAAAAGAGCTGGGACGAGTGCGCTCCCGACACCAGTGCTGCGTTGTTAAGGTACGAATAGGCCGCGTACACGTTGGTACGCTTGGAGAATGGGTAGGTGTAACCGATTTGTGCACCAAATTCGTTTGCCGTCCGCAATTGATCTAACGAACCACTGGCAATTTTTTGCTGCACACTCAGGAAAGCGCTACCCGTCGCTACTGGAGCCGTTAAACCCACCATCCAGGAAGTTGTACGCGCACCTGGAATAAATTGAATGTTGCTACCTGTGTTCGTATCACCACCGGTGGCAACCGAACGCACTGTGTTCGAGTTGTTCAAGATACCGTCATACGCCATCGAGACCGCTGCGTGTAGTTTCACAATATTGAAGTTGTAAGTTCCACCAAGAGCCCAGGTTTTGTATGCGCCAGGATTCTTATAGGTGCTTGTGCTTTGAGAATTTGCCTGGATGTTGTCGAATGTCGCTGCCAATAATGCGGGGCCGTTGGTGTAACGTACGCCTAAGCTGACAGCTCGAGACTTGTTAGCCTGCCCGAAAGTCGATCCAGTCGGACCGTTGGTCGCATCCGCCTTGCTAGTAATTGGTACGCCCGGAACAGTGTTATAGCTGCTGCCGGACAAACCAGTGTTGAACGAATAGCCGACGGCAGCCGTAAAGCCACTGAAGGAGGGTGTGGTGTAGGTTGCCATATTCGACAAACGATAATTGTTGGTACCAATAACCGTGGTGAGGGATGCAGTACCGAAACCAGTCCCGAAAGGATCAACTCCGGCAAACTGAGTAGTACTTGGCGCTAACTTGCGGCCAAGATCAATCGCGCCCCATGATTTACTGACCAGTCCCAGCGTTGACTGACGGGTAAAACCATTGTTGCCCCCCCCGTTGGTTACATCGACGCCACTTTCGTAAACGAAATTCGCGCTTAGACCGTCACCGAGGTCTTCAACCCCCTTCAAACCCCAACGTGAACCGGACTGTGTACCCGAAGCCAAACCGAATTCGTTAGCAGCGCCTGTGGGTTCACCAGCCTTCGGTGCAATGCCGCCATCAATATTTTGGTAAGCAAAACCGATATCAACAACACCGTACAAGGTGACCGAGTTCTGCGCCGAAGCGGCGCCAGCGTAGCCAGCGATCAGGGCGGCAGCAAGCAAGGTTTTCTTCATGTAGAAAGCTCCAATAATTTTGGGTGACAAAAGTAAGGCACATTGAACGAGTGGTTCGTTGCGCCCAACTCCACTAAGGGAAGTTACGTTAATTTCACCAAAACTCACCGTACGCCATTGTGACAAAGGTTGCACAACGCGGATATTTTTAACTTTGTCGCCTAAATACAACGTTCTTTTTACGTGTGGCTTGTGTGTTTAGCTTGTACATTATGAGAGGCGTTAGATATCAACACCCATCGCTTACGTGCACTCAATATGTCGCAAACCAGCACTGTATCTGGATCCGATCTTGGGTCTTTGACATTGCCAGGCGCAGCAGAATCCTCGCTTTGGCCGGATTCAACGTGTAAGCCGCAATCGTTCCTAATTTCTCATCTTTCACCGAACCACGTATCACACCTTGCCAGACCCGGGTTGAGCGCACCAGCATCACGTCAGCGTCTTTTGCCATCTGCGCACCCTCGCTCGCCTGCGGTGACAGGCTGCCTTGACCCGTTGCAGCGAGGATGATTCCCTTAGCGTGTTGGATGGACGCACTGTACTGATGCAATCCTGCACCTTGATTGTCGTAGATCACATCAACCTTGGGCATGTCACTTAAATTAAATGATCTCTTGAAAACGCTGTTAGCGGTGTGTGGCATCTCGATCTGACTCTGGTACTGAACCCAGCGACCAAAAACCAAACCCAGATAGCCAAACTCCGTTGGCACAAACGCGTCTACCCCATTGGCATGACCTTTGGTCACGTGACGCGCCGACGCGATGCGGTCATTCATGACAATCATCACACCACGCCCTTTGGAAATCGGGTCAGTGGCCACCACCACCGCATGAAATAGATTTAACGGTCCATCCGCACTCAACGCTGACGCGGGGCGCATCGCACCCACCAAAACCACAGGCTTATCCGTATCGATCGTCAGATGCAAGAAGAACGCGGTCTCTTCCAGCGTATCGGTTCCATGCGTAATGACCACGCCATCGATGTCATCCCGATCACAAAAGCCCTGAACGGCCGTGGCGATTTGGGATAACACCACATCATTGATTTCATGGCTTTCAATATTACTGACCTGCTCAAACTCAAAGTCCGCCAACTCCCCAAGCCCCGGAACAGCAGCCACCAACTCCCCCACACCAGCGCTCACCTTGTAGTCAGACAATTGAGTGCTGTCTGGTGCCGATGAGGCGATCGTGCCACCAGTGGCAACAATGGCAATGCGGCGTTTGATTGCAGTATTCAAGGCCAAGTCTCCTGAAGGTGGCGGTTATAGGTCTACCAGATCATGGTTAATTAGAGTGAGTCAGGGTAAATAACAGTAAGTCACGGGTGACTAAATCAATGGTGGGCCAAGCGACAACACTATTGCCAAGCGTACATGACTGCGCACGGAAAATAAAAGCAGGGTTTGCAGCAATCAAAGTTGCGCAAAGCTTCCTAAAACACAAAAAACCAAAAACACAAAACAAAAACCGCGCCAGATTGCTCTGTCACGCGGTTTCGGTGATGCACTGTTTGTTTTTTGGTGCCGACGGCGAGACTCGAACTCGCACAGCTTTCGCCACTACCCCCTCAAGATAGCGTGTCTACCAATTCCACCACGTCGGCAATTTCATGAGAACCGAATTCTACCACTAGTGCTCAGTTGGTCGCGCCGCTTGCAGAACCAGCTGCGGGTGCTGCTGGCGTGCTTGGCACGGTTGGTACAGCTGGCACCGAAGCACCCGAACTTGACTGACCTGAAGCTGGCTGGCTTGAGGCTGGCACACCACCTGGAACAGACGGCACTGATTGTCCAGGCTGGAACGACTCCATGATGCCAGTGTCTTGCTCGCGGCCACCGGA
>CAZLFB010000031.1:0-4009 GCA_964558695.1 uncultured Orrella sp. | reverse complement strand
GGGCTGGGCCACCACGGGCGTGCCGCTGGCGTGGGCTACAACGCCGGTGTTGGGCAGGTTGTCCTGGCGGGATGGCAGCACCAGCAGATCGGCAGCGCTGTAGAGGACGCGCAGGCTGAGGTCGTCGTGCAGGTGGCCGGTGTAGTGGATGGGGAAGCCAGATCTGGCGGATTGAGCGGCGCTGAATCCCTCGTCATCGCGAAGCGCTTAGCGCTGTGGCGATCCATGTGGCTTCAAGGCGCCTACGGCGCTGGATTGCCGCGTCGGGCTGCGCCCTTCTCGCAATGGCGAGGGAGGAAGGATCACGCCCGCCGCCCATCGCGCCAAACAACAACAGCGGCACATCAGCCGGCAAACCCATCAGCTCGCGTGCCAAAGTCTGCTCCATCGGCTTCCAGCGCTCGGTGTCCAGACAATTCGGAATCACGCTCACCGGCTAATCACTCATCGGCGCACTTTCTCGCTCACAGTTGGGGAGCCAACGACTCGGTGAGACGGATGGGCTTGAAAGCTTCACCGTGGCTCACAAATCTGCAGTAAAAACATGAACAACTCCGTCCTCTATCTGCCCTGCCCTAATTTTCTTTTCGGCTATTCCCAGCAACCTTGTCATACTTGATTCAAACTGGCTCATGGGCGTTTGGATTGATAGCGTTGGGTCGGCATCTTCAAGACATTCTGCGCTGAAATGGCATGCTACGACTTTACCGTCAACTCTAGCTCGGTAAGAAATACCACGTCCACTTGCTGGAACAGCTGGCCCAATAAATTCAATCACTCCCACGTCAGTCTCCTCCAACGAAAGTCCTCAAGCACTCGCTTCAGAATTCCAACACGATCCATCGAATCAAAATACTTGAGACGCTCTTTACCTGCTTCGATAAGGCGCATGCGAAGCTGCGGATCATCAATCAGATTTTTTAAATGATTCGCTAGTGAAGCTGGGTCATTTAAATCCATCAACAATGCTGCATCCCCAACTTGATCACGCAAGCCTGCCTTATCCGAATACAACATTGGGACACCCAATTCAAATGCCTCTAACGGCGGTAGATTTGTGGGTCCAAAATAGCTTGGCATGACAAGCGCAACAGACTGGCGATAGAGCTCTGGGATTTCTTCATTCTCAACAAACCCAACAAACCGAACTCTGCCTTCAAGATTCAGCTTGCGCACATACGACCTCACATGGGCGAGGTTGCCTTGATCACCTCCAGAGAAAATCGCACCGACGCGAAGCCCATACCGCTCTTCTAATACCTGCAAGCCCTCTAACAAATAGACATGGTTTTTGTGCGCCCAGAACTGCGCTGGATAAAACACATAAGCCACATCTAAATTGTATTTCGCACGCACATCGATCGATGATCGGGAATCCGAAGAGGGAGATTCCCGCGTTGCGGCTGCCGCCTGAAACGGCATCACATGCACCCGCTCATCATCAATTCCATAGCGATGAACAACGTTTTTCTTTCCTAGTTCGGAATCAACGAAAATTGCCGTGGCACGGGGGAGTAATGCCCGATATTTTTTTTCTCGCTCCTCGAATTGTCGATTCCAACGCACTTCTGGGAATTCCGGATCATCGCGGTGGCAGAGGTCCCAAACTGTGGTGATGTAATTAGTTTCATCGAGATCACGAGCCCAACCGCTAGGTGCCAAGAAATAAACCAAGTCTATCTTTCGCTGAACCAAAAGCCTTTCAAAAGGCGAGTATCGTTTAAGCCGCTTTAGCAGCTTTAAAACACGCGCGTCAATAATCAATCGCCGCAAATAGGTTCGCGCCTTCCTAAGAAATGTAAATTTGATCAGCTCAGCTTGAATGCCATGGCCAGCAAGTGTGACGACATTTTCTTCGAGCGTTGTAAAGAAAATAGGCTCGCAGATATCAGAAGGAAGTTCTCGCGTCAGCAAAGCAGCGTTCATTGCTTGCTGGTAACCTCCACCTGCGCGAATTTGCTGATCAAAAAATAAAGCAAGTCGAATAGGCCTCATTTCTTCTTAATCGTCCGCAAAAACTTGCTTCAACGCATCAGCCACACGCAAGATCTGATCTTCCGTCAACGCCAGCCCACTCGGCACGTAAAACCCGCGCTGATACATCCGTTCAGCAACCTGGTAGTTCTCGCCTTCAAACAAACCCAGACCTCGCAAAACCGGTTGCTGATGCATAGGATAAAAGAAAGGTCGACAGCCAACGCCAAGCGTCGCCAAACGCCTCATCGCTTCTTCGGCATCAAACTCAATGGAATCGTTCAAAACCAATCCATACACCCAATAGATGTTCTCGGCATATTCAGTCTGCGCCAACGGCAGCTGCACACCCGGCAAGTCTGCTAACAAGTCGTTATAGCGCCGCCCAATCCAGCGTTTCTTTTCCAGAAGCTCATCCAGCCGCTCAAGCTGCGCTACACCTAGGGCCGCTTGGAGATTAGTCATTCGTAGATTCCAACCTAAGCGCTCATGGACAAACCGCTTGCCTGGTTTAAAGCACAAGTTGCGCAGCTCGCGGCATTGCTCGGCCAAGTCATCATCATCGGTAAGGATCATGCCACCCTCGCCGGTGGTGATGTGCTTGTTAGGGTAAAAGCTCACCGTGCTGATATCGCCAAACGATCCGCAGGGCTTGCCGCGATAGGTTTGACCAATCATCTCGGCGGCATCTTCGATCAGCTTGAGGCCGTGTCGCCGACAGATGTCCAGAACAGGGTCCATATCCACGGGTAAGCCGTAGATATGCACCACCATGATCGCCTTGGTTCGCGGCGTAATCTTGGCCTCGATCTGTGCAACATCCATGTTCCAGGTCAGAGGGTCAGCATCGACCAGCACTGGTGTTGCGCCAGCGCGAACAATCTGCAGTACGCAGGAGATGATGGTGAAGGTCGGCAGGATGACCTCATCACCAGGACCAATACCGATCGCCTCGACAGCGGCATCCAGGGCTGCCGTACCGTTCGTCACTGCGATGCCATGCTTGCGACCCACGCGGGCGGCGAACTCCTCCTCGAAGCGTTTAACGAACGGTCCTTCCGATGAGATCCAGCCGGTATCGATACACTCGGCCAAGTATTTCTTCTCATTGCCGTCAAGCAGGGGTTCGTTGACCGGGATGAAGTCAGGCACGGTTTGGGGTCTCCAGATCAGGAATCAGCTCTTGCGGAGCACAACGCACACGCCCCAGGTGCCTTCACCGGCTGGTTCGCCAGAAAGGAAGGCCTCAGCGCAGAGGCGCTCGAAGCCGGCGCTGGCTGCAAATAGATCCAACTCGGGCAATGAAAAGTGGCGCATTGGATGGGTCTCGGTGAAGGTCTGCACGGTGCCGCTGTCAGTGTCTTGGGCAAAGATGGTGTAGTGCACATCAACGCGGTTGTCATTGGGATACAAAACAGGCTCAGCCAAACGCGTGATCTCCATCCCAACTGCTGCGAGGCGCTTGACCCGCACCTCAGGGCGCTGTGCAACCACTGCCGGGCCGTACCAGACATCAAACAGGAACAAGCCGCCGGGTTGCAGGTGCTCCGCCGCGCGAACAAAGACTGACTGCACAGCCGCATTAGTAGTTTGGTAGCTCACCACATGGAAGAGCGAGAGCACCGCGTCGAAGGTGCGTCCCAGTTGAACGGTGCAGATGTCCCCCTGCTGGCAACTAAAGCCAGGCACAGGCATGGCTTGCGCGACCATCTCCGCGCTGCGCTCGATGCCCGTCACCCGGAACCCGCGCTCGGCGAGCAGGCGGCCGTGGCGGCCGGTACCGGAGCCGAACTCAAGCAGCTCTGGGCCACTGGCGCCGTAGCGTTCCAGCAGGTCCACAATGTACTCGACCTCCGCGGCGTAATCCTTGTCGCGATAGAGCAGATCGTAATAGCGGCTGTAGGCGTCAAAGGGTGTTGCTGGTGCGGTCTCGTTCATAACGCCATCCATTCCGTCAGTCCTTGATTCGCGCCTGATCAGCGGGAATCCCAATGAAGCGTGTCTTGTCTGCCTCGCCGGCATAGGGCCCCTGCTT
>CAZLFB010000030.1:0-21080 GCA_964558695.1 uncultured Orrella sp. | reverse complement strand
GACTACTTCACTGGATTTGTCATGCTGATTGAAAACCAGATTCGTCAGGGTGACTTTGTCGACGTCGCAGGCAAATCCGGCTACGTTGAGGAAGTCACCTTACGCTACGTGCGACTGCGTGATCGGGAGGGCACAGTGCACTTCGTACCCAACAGTGCCATCGCAACAGTTAGTAACCACGGACGAGACTTTGCGTATGCACTCGTAGACATTGGCATCAGCTACAACGCAAACCTTGGACAAACCTATGACGTGATCAAACGAGTTGGTACCGAATTGCGCCAAGACCAGGAGCTGAGCCAAAAGATCCTGGAAGATATTCAAGTCTTGGGTGTCAACGCTCTTGGTGATTCCTCTGTCACTATTCGCGTGCGCATGAAGGTGGTGGCACTTGAACAATGGGTCGTACGTCGTGCGCTGCTGGCCAGCTTGAAACAAGCGTTTGAGGAATCCGGGATTGAGATTCCTTTCCCACAAAGGGTTGTTCGGATTCAAAATCAATCCCAACCGCAATGACAGCCACCCAACCACTTCGCCGGACTGCATCCACGGCATGAATGAATCCACCGATGCGCCTCTGAATACGCGTGGCTTGCATATTTGGGTTGACGCCGATGCATGCCCATTGGTGATTAAAGAAATTTTATTTCGCGTTGCCAACCGCACCAGCACCCCCGTGACACTGATTGCGAACCAAATGCTGTACGTGCCACCATCGCCTTGGATCAAGTCGTTGCAAGTTCCATCTGGCTTCGATGTTGCAGATCAACGCATCGCGAGCGAGGCTCATGCGGGAGATGTCGTTGTGACGGCCGACATTCCACTGGCCGCACTGGTGATCGAGAAGCGAGCCTGGGTGATCGATCCACGCGGCGATCTCCTCGACCACAATACCATCCAAGCAAAGCTCACCATGCGAAACTTCATGGAGGGCTTGCGTGAGAGCGGTGTTCAAACTGGTGGCCCGGCAGCCTTTAGCGCTAAAGATGCTCGAAACTTTGCGAACCAACTGGATCGGCTGCTGGCAAAATCAATCAAGCCGAGTCGGACAGGCTAGTACGCACCCCTAAACTAGCCCCTATCGAAACCTGAATCTACTTGCAAGGCGACCCCTGCCGCTGTCTTGACTGGCACAAACCGCCAAGAGGAACAGAGATTGAGATTCGATACCATTCAGGCCGAATTTTTCATGGTCTCTAAAAATTCGCGCTGAAATATGGCCATTCGAATCACATCACAATATTGCCCGGCCGCAAAATATTCCTTTTTCAGCAACCCCTCTTGTTTAAAGCCGATTTGCTCGTAGACGTGGATGGCCGCTGTGTTGTCGACATCAACGACTAAATAAACCTTATGTAAATTCAATATTGTGAACGCGTACTCAACCGCAAGTCGAGTGGCCTGGCGAGCATAGCCCCGCCCCTGAAAATCCGGGGCAATGATGATTTGGAACTCGGCGCGCCTGTGGATATGGTTGATGTCGACCAACTCGACTAGCCCAACCCGGGTCTCGTGGACCTCCGCCACGAAGCGACGTTCAGACTGATCATGAATGTGTTTCTCATACAGGTCACACAGCTCAAAGAAAGCTTCGTATGGTTCTTCGAACCAGTAGTGCATCACTGACTCGTTGTTGTCTAACTCATGAACGAACCGCAAGTCTTCTCGCTCAAGTGGACGAAGCCGAATGGCTACGGGTGTCGTGGTCATTTTTCAATCCATGCTGAATTTTCGAGATTTACTTAGACGTAAAGTACGTAAGCCACCGTTAAATCAAAAAATATCTATCGGGCCATTATCATTACACGTTCAGGATCAATCAACTGGCAAAATCCATCACATCTACCTGGTCACGCTGCTGTAACACTTGATTGCTATTGTCTCGCGATTTCCGCCTAACGATTCTTGGACGACGACAATGCTCTGGCTCGTGCTGATCTACCTCTTGATTTCCATCGGCATCGGGCTTTACGGCGCCTCCCGTGTGCACAACGCCAAGGATTTCATCACCGCTGGCCGCAATATGCCCATGGCCGTAGTGATTGCCATGGTCTTTGCCACCTGGTTCGGCGCAGAAACTGTTCTCGGTGTGTCCGCCACCTTTTTGGAAGAAGGCTTAAGGGGTTTGATTTCAGACCCTTTTGGGGCAGCCATGTGTTTGGTGATTTTTGGCCTGATCTTTGCGCGGCCGCTTTACCGAATGGGTCTGACAACACTGGCTGACTTCTTTCGTGTGCGCTACAACAGATCCACCGAGCTACTGTTGTCCTTATGCATTGTGGTCTCGTATCTGGGGTGGGTCTCAGCCCAAATCACCGCACTCGGGCTGGTATTTAACGTTTTGTCTGATGGCGTTGTTAGCAAAGAACTTGGAATGATCATCGGGGCAACAGTCGTGGTTCTTTACACGGCGTTTGGCGGCATGTGGTCGGTTGCCATGACAACCTTTGTACAAATGATCGTGATCATCATCGGCTTATTCGTCGTTGCTGGTTTTGCCGCTGAGAAGGCGGGTGGGATCGCAACTGTGGTCGAGCATGCTTCGGCAGCAGGCAAGTTCGAGTTTTGGCCGGCCCCCAATGCAATGGAGATCGTCGCCTGGATAGCCGCATTTGCAACCATGGCCTTGGGCTCGATTCCACAACAAGACGTGTTTCAACGCGTCAACTCAGCAAGCTCCGAACGGGCCGCTGTCTGGGGCACAACCATCGGTGGTTTTAGTTATCTACTTTTTGCGGCCGTTCCCCTATTTCTAGCGTACAGCGCAGTGATGATCGATCCACAAATGGTCGAAAAATTGCTCACCGTCGATTCGCAACTGATACTGCCAACACTGGTTATGCACCACATGCCTTTCGTAATGCAGGTTGTATTTTTTGGTGCCCTGCTCTCGGTCATCATGAGCACGGCTTCAGGGACGTTACTTGCGCCGTCAGTGACCTTCACTGAAAACATCCTGAAAAACTTCATGCCACGCCTGACAGACCGGCAATTCCTCTGGGCAACGCGTGCGACCGTGTTTGTATTTAGCATCATCGTCACCATCTACGCCTTGCGCACGGGGGACAGCATTCACAAGATGGTTGAAAATGCGTATCAAATTACGCTGGCTGGTGCCTTTGTGCCGCTGGTCGCCGGTATTTTCTGGAAAAAAGCGAGCAACCTCGGGGCGGGCCTATCGATCTTTTTCGGGCTCTCCACCTGGATCGTCCTGTCCGTGACTGGCGTCAACGACCCCATGCCACCCCAGCTTGTAGGCCTAATGGCTGGCGCGCTGGGCATGGTTCTCGGAACCTACATTCATCCCCGACCAGTCGGCGACGGCACGACTGCCGCCGCTTAATGACAGGCACGCACACACACTCAGCTTTCTATCGAGGCAGAGAGGTCTTCGACTATTTGATTTCGGTTCATGGCAACGCGATGGCTTCTAACAGAGGCATGTATGAAAAATCCGATGGTTGCCTTCGCTTGAGCCTTCACTTACGCGGTGGCAACCCAGTGTGTTGAGTCAACAGCCGACCACGCCTAACCGTTTTCGAGAACTTGGCTGGTTTGCCTGAAGTGCCCATGGGTTTTGCCGCACGCACACTACTGGCCTCTGTGCTGTTTTTACGTCGAACACTGGTATAACTTCCATCGGTTTTCGGTTGATGGAAAGGAATCAAATGCCTTTTCCCATTTCCGATCAGATCGGCGCGACCCATGGCTTTGAGGGCATCGCGCAATAACGGCCAATTGTTTGGATCGTGGTATCGCAAAAACGCCTTATGCAATCGTCTGCGCCGATCACCTCGCACGATGTCAACCGTTTCGCTTTGCCGGGTAATCCGTCCAAGCGGATTTCGGCCTGAGTGATACATCGCGGTGGCCGTTGCCATTGGGCTCGGATAGAAGGTTTGCACTTGGTCAGCCCGAAAACCATGGCTTTTAAGCCACAAGGCCAAATGCATCATGTCCTCGTCGGATGTACCTGGGTGTGCCGCAATGAAATACGGCACTAAAAACTGCTTTTTACCGGCTTCTAGACTGAACTTGTCAAACAACCGCTTAAATTTGTCATAGCTACCAATACCGGGCTTCATCATCTTGGACAATGGGCCCATCTCAGTGTGCTCTGGGGCAATTTTGAGATATCCGCCTACATGGTGCGTCACCAGTTCACGGATGTACTCGGGCGATTTGACTGCCAAGTCATACCGCAGGCCTGAACCGATCAGGATTTTTTTAACGCCTTTGAGTGCACGCGCACGCCGATACATGTGAATCAGCGAGCTGTGATCGGTATTCAAATTTTGACAAATATCGGGATATACGCAACTTGGTTTACGGCAGGCCGACTCGATCTCCGGGCTTTTGCAGCCGATACGGTACATATTGGCCGTGGGACCACCCAAGTCAGAGATCACACCCGTAAAGCCAGGAACCTTGTCGCGAATATCCTCAATTTCTCGGATGACGGAATCTTCGCTTCTACTCTGAATAATCCGACCCTCGTGCTCAGTAATTGAGCAGAACGTACAGCCCCCAAAACACCCCCGCATGATATTGACGCTAAAGCGGATCATCTCCCACGCAGGAATCTTGGTTGCACCATCGTGACTGCCGTGTTCATCTGCATAGATGGGGTGTGGACTACGCGCGTAGGGCAAGTCAAACACCAAGTCCATCTCAGCGGTTGTCAGAGGAATCGGTGGTGGGTTGATCCAAACATCCCGTGCCGTGCGCCCGTCACCATGCGCTTGCACCAGCGCTCTGGCATTGCCTGGATTCGTCTCCAGATGCAGCACACGATTGGCATGCGCGTACAACACCGGGTCCGATTTCACTTGCTCGTAGGAAGGCAGTCGAATCACACTTCGGTCACGCGGCGGCACCTTGAGTTTGCCTTTGCCCTGCAAAGCAGGATTTGGCTGAAAAACCAACGGTGATTCAGTTGCAGCACCCTTGCCCGCATATTTCGCATTGGCCTGCTGCGCAACCGCGCGCGCCTCATCATTGCGCGCGCAGCTCTCGCCCTGCTCGAGTGCCTGTTCGCTGATCATCAGATAAGGGTTGACATGCGCTTCTACCCGCCCTGGGGCATCAACGCTCGTGGAGTCAATTTCAAACCAGCCATCAGGCGTGTGACGACGCACAAAAGCAGTACCACGAACATCGGTGATGCCTTGAATGGGTTCTTTGGCTGCCAAACGATGCGCGATTTCTACGATCGCGCGCTCTGCATTGCCATACAAAAGCAAATCACACTTGCTGTCGACCACCACGGAACGACGAACTTTGTCTGACCAGTAGTCATAATGCGCAATACGACGCAAAGAACCTTCGATGCCGCCTAGGATAATCGGCACATCCTTATAAGCCTCTTTGCAACGCTGGGTGTAGACAATCGCAGCGCGATCGGGTCGCTTGCCGCCCACATCGCCTGGCGTATAGGCGTCATCGCTGCGCATTTTGCGATCGGCCGTATAGCGATTGATCATCGAATCCATATTGCCGGCGGTCACACCAAAAAATAGATTTGGCTTTCCAAGGGCTTTAAACGGCTCGGCACTTTGCCAGTCAGGCTGCGCGATGATGCCAACACGAAAGCCTTGGTTTTCAAGCATACGTCCGATGACTGCCATGCCAAAACTCGGATGATCGACATAAGCATCCCCCGTGACGATGATGATGTCGCAACTATCCCAGCCAAGCTGGGTCATCTCATCGCGACTCATCGGCAAAAACGGCGCCACGCCAAAGCGCTCAGCCCAATACTTACGATAGCTGCTCAAAGGCTTTGCATTGCGTGGAAAGTAGGAAACGTCGGTATAGGCAGTCATATCAACCCTGACAATGCTCTAAGCATCAATACTTGGCGGGATAGATCATAATGAGCAACAGGTTCAAATACAGGTATTAACCCTTTGTTATTCCAGTAAATGCCGTCTGGAGAAGAATAGCGCATTCGCAGGCTAACAAAGCGAATGAGACAAAACTGACAACCTAGGGAGGAACAGTCTTCGAGTGTGAGTCCGGCAAGCACACCATCAGATCACGAGAAAGCCTGACGTGCGTATCCATCAAGTGGACAAAGCAAGCCTGAAACGTCGCAAAGCCTCAACAATCTCATTATCCTGTGTCGCAAAACTCGTAACAAACCTAATCACATTAGGACTGGTTCGATAGAACAAGAGACCACTGCTCGCCAAGCGATCTGCCAAGTCGCTAGACACCTTCAGAAACACCATATTGGCCTGGGGTTCAGATACGAGCTCAACGCCGAGTTCCATCAAACCAACAGACAACTGCTGCATCGCTAAATTGGCACGATCGGCCAACCGAAGCCACAAACCATCTTGCAAGTAGGCAAGCAATTGAGCAGACTGAAACCGCATCTTGGAGGCGACTTGCCCTGCTCGCTTAAGTCGGTAAGTCAACTCATCATTGACCCGTCGATCAAAACTCACAATCGCATCAGCCGTCAACACGCCGTTTTTGGTGGCCCCCAAAGAGAAGACATTCACGCCAGCGCGCCATGTCAATTCCGCCGGACTACAACCGAGTGCAGTAATGGCATTGGCTAACCGTGCACCATCCAAATGTACGCGCAGGCCACGCGCCTGTGCCTGGTCAGCCAAAGCCTGGATTTCAGCCGCGCTGTAAATCGTGCCAAGGTCAGTCGGGTTCGTCAGCGAAAGCACGCTGGGTTGCGAATGATGAGGGTCACCCCAGCGCGTCATTTCGAATGTCTGCTCGAGCGACTCGACGCTGATTTTGTAACCGTTGCCGGGCAGCCCTCGCATGACCAGACCAGCTCCAAACATCGAAGCTGAACCACCCTCACTGCGCAGAATATGTGCCGTCTCGTGACATAAAACTGCACCCCAGGGTGGACACATCGCAGACAAAGCAATCGCATTCGCAGCGGTGCCAGTAACCACTGGAAACACGGCAGCATCTGGATGCTCAAATACTTCGCGCACCTTAGACTGCAACCGCGCGCTCCAATCGTCTGCACCGTACGCCATCGCAGAACCGATATTGGCACTTGCAAGCGCTTGCAGGATTTCAGGTGCTACACCAGCCGCATTATCACTGCGCAGCTCGATTGGTTGTGTCATGCGAGCAAACCTTTTCTAAGCAACAAGGTGCAATTGTCCCATGCTGCAAGCCGTCTTAGTGACCTACGGATTAACAGCGCAGGCTGGATGTACGAACGCTTTTTATTTCAACTGGTTAGCTTGATAAGACTCAGTCGTGCAACCAACCGTGCAATGACACACCGAATCCTCTGCACATCACAGTCGTGTACATCGCAGTCGTGTACATCGCAGTCGTTTGAAATTTTATTTACTGGGTGTACGATAAATATATGTAGATTGAGTATGAGCCTGAAAAGCGCAGCATTACCTTGAAGGAACGTGGTTTGGATTTCGCACGAGCCACTGAAGTATTTCAGGGAGTACATTTCACTGTACAAGACACCAGATTCCAATACCAAGAAGACCGATTCATAACCGCAGGATGGTTGGATGCTCGACTGGTAGTTTTGGTATGGACACCGCACGGCGAGGCCCGCCGCATCATCAGCATGAGGAAAGGAAATGACCGTGAAAAAGCGCTCTATGCCCGCCACTTGGAAAGATCCTGACGACGCACCTGAACTAACTGAAGACTTTTTCAAGAATGCCGACTTATACGAAGGCACCAAGCTTAAAACACGAGGCAGACCCAAGTCTGCTTCGCCCAAAGAGCCCGTGAAACTGCGATTGGATGCCGATGTGCTTGCCGCGCTGCGCGCCAGTGGCGAGGGTTGGCAGACGCGAATCAATGATGCCTTGCGTGCATCGTTAAAGTTAACTGGCCAAATTTAGATCCGCGCACTGCCAGTCTTAACGCTCGTAAAAAAAAGCAGCCCCTTTGTGATAAAAGATGGCTGCTTTTTAAATTTTGGCTCCCCAACCTGGGCTCGAACCAGGGACCTACGGATTAACAGTCCGGCGCTCTACCGACTGAGCTATTGGGGACCGGAGAAGCGCAGATTCTAGCACTGAAACATCTGCCCGCGCAAATCGACGGGATGCCACACGCAAGCAGCACGGATGACGCTCAACACTTCTAGACGCGCAGGAGCCTATTGAAGATTCTGCTAGAATATCGGGCTGTGCCGATGTAGCTCAGTTGGTAGAGCAGCGCATTCGTAATGCGAAGGTCGGAGGTTCGACTCCTCTCATCGGCACCATCAAGCAATTGTTTCTTGTTACGTTTCTTGTTGCGCGCTTTGACCGAATTGCTTTTGATAGATAGACTGAAACGCGCCCTCAATGTCCCCGCAAAGCGCAGACCGAGCCGCTGCAGGATCATTTGCCTGAAGTGCGGTGATCAAATCATTATGGTGCTTCACTGCAATTTTTTTGAAGGTTCGTTCTGAGCCCACGCGCAAATCGTAATTCAGTATCGGACCGATTCTTAGCCACATCGTCTCAATAATCTTAATGAGCATCGGCATTTGTGCCGCAGCGTAAATCGAAAAATGCAGTTCCTTGTTCAGCCGCACGGCGTCAACCTTGTTGCCTGGCTGCTCCATCGCGTCTGACAGCCGATCGTTCAAAGCACGTAACGACTGGATCAGCTCAGCGCTAACGTTTGCGACGGCTTGCTCAGCCGCGAACCCCTCAATCTCTAAACGAATCCGAGTGATCTCCGCAAACTGCTCGGCAGACAACTGTGGCACTCGCACTGACTTGTTTGGTGCAACCTCTAATGCTTGATCAGCAACCAGCTGATACACAGCCTCACGAACCGGCATCACGCTAACCCCTAATGCCTCAGCAGTGGATCTCAACGACAGGCTCTCGCCGGGCATCAACTGACCGGTCAGCAATAGCTCCTTAATTTGAGCCAATACGTTAGCGCCTAGGGTCTCGCGCCTGGGGGCCGGATTGAGCAACGAAATATTCATATGAAAATAAGGGTTAACACTAACTGTGATCTGTGATCACAGTGAATAGTATATGAACACTACCGCAGCAAGTGTAGTGCATCAACACAAAAACCGAGGAGACATTCAATGAAAACCAAGCATCAGACTGTGCAATCGCCGAATCGGCGAACCATACTTCAAGGCTCTGCTGCGTTAGCAGCCGGGCTAGCCATGCCAGCCTTTGTACGCGCGCAGGGTGAACAACCAATCATCATCGGTCACCTGACGCCTAGAACGGGTTTCTTAGGGCCGATGGGCGAATATGCCTTCATGGGTGTCACGCTCGCGGTCGAGGAAGTCAATGCGAAAGGCGGCATTTTGGGTCGTCAAATCAAGCTACTGACCGAGGACAGCGTCAATCCACAGACTGCGACCACCAAAGCTCAACGGATGGTTGAACGCGACAAGGTCAATTTCCTGGTCGGTGAGATCAGCTCTCCTTCTGGCTTGACCATCTCTCAGGTCGCCGCCCGTGCCAAGATACCTTTCCTACAAACCGGTTGCAATTCAGATCAGCTTCGCGGAAAAGACTGCAGCCGCTATATGTTTCACCTTGAAGCCTCGAACACCATGTACGTGCGGACGGTTGGACGCGAACTCATCAGGCGCAACATGGTTCAGGGCAAACGCTGGATGGCTTTCACCGCCGACTATGCCTTCGGACATGACTTATTCAAGCGCACCAAGGACTTCATGGACGCCAACGGTGCGATCTTTGTTTCCAATGACATGATTCCAACTGATACCACCGAGTTCAGCGCAGCCATGCTAAAGATTCGTCAGCAAAACCCTGAGTTGGTCATGAGCAACTTGGCAGGCAACCAGACAACCAATTTCGTTAAGCAGTACAACGAGTTTGGCATTAAGGTTCCGTTTGCCGGTGCTGACATGAACATGAGCAGTGTGTGGGGTGCTGGCCAAACCGCATTCAGTGGGGTCTGGCCAATTATATGGACCCATCAGATCAATGTCCCGGCTGCACAGGAGTTTGTCGCTGCCTTTAACAAGCGCTGGAACAAGATCCCAGACAATCAGGCTGTCAACGACTATTTGGCGATCAAGATTCTTGCGCAGGCAATCACAGCACAAAAATCCATTGATGCTGAGAAAGTCATTGATTATCTTGCAAGCGATGTGAAGTTTGATGCGCTTAGAGACCGCCAAGCCTACTTCCGTCCATGGGATCATCAAATGGTTTACGAGATGTACACCATTGAACCCAATCCCAATCCGAATCATGGCCCCAATGACTTCATGAAAACCAGCGCGCCCGTGCCTGGACCGAACGAGCCTCTCGATGTGTTGTTGCCCACCAGAGAGCAACAGACGGCCGAAGGCAACGTTTGTAATCTGTAATTAAGCCATCACGGTAGTGGCGCCCCAACAACGGGGCGCCACGCACTGCTGGAGAAATCATCTTGCCCATCGAGCTGATATTTTTGTTTCAACAGGTCGTCAACGGCTTGTTGCTTGGATGTTATTACCTGCTGATCGCTTTAGGGCTGTCTATCATTTTTAGCCTTGGTGGCGTGGTTAACCTCGCCCATGGTGCCTTTTATGCCATCGGTGCCTACTTGATCGTCACGCTGACCAAGCACATGGACTATGGCTACGCTTTCGTGGTCTCGCCCATCTTGGTGGCCATCCTCGGGATGGTGATCGAACGCCTGTTTTTGCGGCGTTTCTACAAGGCGGACCCAACGCTTAGTCTGCTCTTTACTTTTGCGCTCTCCATGATCATCGAGCAAACCCTGCGCATGATTTACGGTGCATCGCCCTTGGCATTTGCAGTCCCACAGTTCGCTCATGGACAGCTGATAATCGGCGAGTTTTTCTACCCATACTACCGCGTCAGCATGCTTGGTGTCGCCGTGGTTGCTGTGGCTTCGACGTGGTTTTTGTTGAATCGAACGGCCTTTGGCAAGATTGTTAAAGCAGGCATCAACGATCCAGACATGGTCAGAGCGATGGGCATTTCCTTAAGCCCAATCATGACTGCCGTCGCAGGTCTGGGCATTGGGCTGGCGGGTCTGGCTGGCGTGCTACTGGCGCCAATCACGGGTGTCCAGCCAGCCATGGGACAAGAAATTTTGACTGCGGCCTTTGTGGTGGTTGTGATTGGCGGGCTAGGAAGTTTTTGGGGCGTTGTTGTGGCCGCCATCCTGGTGGGCGTCATTCGCGGCCTGACCGCCTACTTCTTTCCACCCGCGTCAGAGGCATCGCTGTACCTGCTAATGCTGCTGATTCTCATCCTACGCCCACGAGGCTTGCTCGGTGAACGAGTCGAACGCCTGGAGTAAGACATGTCATCGACTGAACTTAAAAAGCTAAGCATCGTTGCGGTGGGACTCGTCCTGCTGCCATTCATTCTGTCCTGGGGCGGGTTGACCTACAGCACCGCCGTTGAATGTGTCGTTCTTGCACTGGCCGGACTCGCCCTCAATATTTTGCTCGGGTATACCGGCCTGGTTTCCTTTGGTCATGGGGCCTGGTTTGGCATCGGCGGCTATGCCATGGGGATTTTGCAGCTCAGGGTGTTTGAAGGATCAACGCTGCTGCCCCTGGTGTCTGCCGTGCTGATTGTTGCCGGCGTTGCACTGATTATTGGGTTACTGATACTCAGGCGCCGAGGTGTTTACTTCTCACTGCTGACGCTTGCCTTTGGTGCCCTGTGTTTCGCTGTGGCGTATCGCTGGACTGCACTGACGGGTGGCGAAAATGGCCTAGGTGGCATCGAACGCTACTCGGTACTGGGCCTAAATCTCGATGATGGCTACGTCTTCTACGCATTTGTTGCTGTCATCGCACTGATTGTTGTCACGTTCTTGTTAAGACTGACCAACTCGCCCTTTGGTCATGTCCTGACTGCCATTCGAGAAAATGAACAGCGCACCCGTTTTATTGGATTTAATGTTCAGTCCTACAAGCTACTCGCGTTTGTGATCTCCGCCACGATCACTGGCCTTGCTGGTGCGCTTGGTGTGCTGTCACACCGAATTGCGTCAGCTGAGTCCATGTCACTCATGTTTTCGGGTGAGCTTCTGGCGATCGCGTTGATTGGAGGTATGCGCAGTTTCTCAGGACCGATTTTTGGTGCCTTGTTCTATATTTTGTTTCGCGAATACCTGTCGATGTACACCGACGACTGGTTGCTCTACTTTGGCCTGATCTTCGTATTTTTTATTCTAGTTACGCCACAAGGCTTGGTAGGCATCGGCAGTCGCTTGTACCGGATGGTTGTCCCAGAGAAGATTACAGGGGCGGCCATGGGTCAGCGCATGGTGCCAACTGATCCTGACTTCTTTCCTGAGTTTCTGGTCACGAACAACGCACCGCAGCTGCAATGCCGCGAAGTCACCAAAAGTTTCGGCGGTATCAAAGCGGTCACCCGGGTGAACCTGGAAGTTGCTGGCCAAGGTGTGCATGCGTTAATCGGTCCAAACGGCGCAGGCAAAACATCACTGTTCAACCTCATTTCAGGGATGTTTGCGGCCGACTCAGGGTCAGTGCGACTCGGACAGGCAGAGCTTGCCGGGGCGCAACCAAACCAAATATGCACCAAGGGCCTATCCCGCTCATTTCAGATCACCAACCTCTTTAAAGGACTGACGGTGCGGGGTAATCTTGAGTTGTCAGTATTGGCGCGAGATCCCCATCGCTTCTCGATGCTACGCCGCTTGGCTGCGCTTCATGAGACACAGCAACAGACCGAGGATTTGATTAAGTATCTCGGTGTTCAGGGGATGGAGCGTGCACTGGCGGAGGACCTATCCTACGGTGGACAACGACTCGTCGATATGGGCCTCGCGCTTGGTTCTGCCCCAAAGATACTGCTACTCGATGAACCGCTGGCGGGTTTAGCTGCTGCTGAACGAGATCGTATCGGAAGACTCATCCGAAAGCTCGGTGATCGCATCGGTGTTCTGCTTGTAGAGCATGACGTTGACCGTGTGTTCATGATGGCTGACAAGATCACCGTAATGAATCAAGGTGAAGTATTGGTTGAAGGCCAAGCAGAGCAAGTACGCACCGATGTCCGTGTACGCGAGATCTATATCGGATCCGGTAGCCAGGCGCTGGCCGCCAAGGTAAAGCCGTCGCAGCTTGGCGAAGACTATGTGCTGAAAGTCTCTGACTTGAATGCCTTTTACGGCAAGAGCCATATTCTCACGGACATTTCGTTTCAGGCGCGCAAAGGCGAGATCATTGCGGTGCTTGGCAGAAATGGCGCGGGTAAGTCAACCTTGCTTAAAAGCCTGCTAGGCTTGGCACGGCTCGGTTCGGGAACAATCGATCTCTCTGGCACGACGACATCAGCCCCCGTGCCTGAAGTCATGGCGCGTTTAGGCATAGCCTTCGTGCCGCAAGGCAGAAGACTGTTTCCTGGCCTGACCGTCAAAGATAATCTAATGCTTGGACGCCTGAAGCGATCTGGTCCAGGCAACAATGGTTGGACAGACCAAGAGATCTTCAACGTGTTCCCACGTCTAAAGGAGCGCTACCTTCTGGATGCCACATTGCTTTCTGGTGGCGAGCAGCAGATGGTGGCCATTGCTCGAGCACTGGCCGGCCATGTACAGGTGCTGTTGCTCGATGAACCTTTCGAAGGGCTATCGCCGGCAATGACAGAAGAAGTATTCAATGCTATTTTGGCGCTCAAATCCAAACTGACGATCTTAATTGTTGACCACAATTTAGATTTGGCCCTGGCCATCTCTGACACTGCCGTGGTACTTGATCGTGGTCGGGTTTCTCATCAAGGTAGTGCTTATCAGTTGTTAACGGACTTGGAATTCCGCAAAGAAAAACTCTGGATATGAGAGGTGATCGTGTTTGACAAATTCAGCATGAAAGACCGACGAGTGCTCATCACAGCGGGCGCCAGTGGCATCGGACTGGAAATGGCGCGCGCCTTTACCGAAGCCGGTGCCCAAGTGATGATCTGCGACATCAACCCAGAAGCGCTGGCAGCCGCAGACAAAGAGCTACCGGGCTTGATCATCACCGAGGCAAACGTGGCCGATGAGGCTAGCGTGAAGTCCTTGTTTGCGCTCGCACAAAAAAAACTGGGTGGGCTTGACGTGCTCATTAACAATGCTGGTGTGGCAGGCCCAACAGGGCCTGTCGAGACGCTCAACAAAGCTGACTGGGACCACACCATCAACGTAAACCTAACCAGCCAGTTTCTGTGCGCGCGTGAAGCTGTCCCAATGCTCAAAGCATCCAAGCATGGTGTCATGCTTAACCTCTCTTCGGCCGCTGGACATCTGGGTTTCGCAGGCCGAACACCCTACTCTGCGTCCAAATGGGCTGTCGTTGGTTTTACCAAGTCTTTGGCCATCGAACTCGGCCCGTATGGCATTCGTGTAAACGCCATTTTGCCCGGAGCGGTTGAAGGACCGCGGATTCGCGCTGTGATTGCAGCGAAGGCCAAGGCACTCAATGTACCTGAAAAAGAGTTAGCTAAACGACACGAACAGCAAGCAGTGCTCGGCCGCCTGGTGAGCGCACAAGACATTGCCAACATGGCACTCTTTGCCGCGAGCGATGCAGCGATCAATATTACCGGCCAAGAACTGGTGGTCGATGGTCATACCCAAGCACTGATTTAACAAACGGAGCAAGTGATATGCGAACAGCCGTGATCGGCAGCGGACTCATTGGACAAGCTTGGGCGATTGTTTTTGCGCGCGCTGGCTGCAAAGTAAAGCTCTGGGATGGCGATACCCAAGCATTAGAGAATGCCATGGCCATCATTGCCAAACAAATGCAAGAGCTTCAGGCGCATGGCTTAGTGCAAGACGCCCAAGGCGCTTTATCAAACATTGTGGTCGCCAAAACGCTTGAAGACGCATTGACTGACGTTCAGTATGTCCAGGAGAACTTACCTGAGAACGTTCAGATCAAACGCGACATGTATCAGCGCATGGACGCGCTTGCAGCGCCCGACACCATCCTGGCTAGCTCTACATCGAGCATTCCTGCATCTGAGTTTACCGAAGCATTGGCAGGGCGCAACCGTTGCCTAGTTGCTCACCCAGTCAATCCACCTTACCTTGTGCCAGTCGTTGAACTATGCGGCGCACCGTGGACCGATCCAAGCGTCATCGAGCGCGCCAGAGCTTTCATGGACTCGGTTAAACAAAAACCCGTGACCGTCAATCGAGAAATCGAGGGTTTCGTCTTGAACCGTCTTCAGGGCGCTTTGCTGCGTGAAGCATTTAGGCTAGTAGAGCAAGGCGTGGTGAGTGTCGAAGATCTTGATGTGACCATCAAAGATGGACTGGGTTTGCGTTGGTCTTTCATGGGCCCATTTGAGACGATTGATCTAAATGCCCCCGACGGCTTGGCAGATTATTGCAAACGCTACGGCAGGATGTATCAACGCATTGCAACTGAACAAACCAACACCGACCCTTGGAGCGACGCTGTCATCGATGATGCCAACGAGCAGCGGCGCAAACAATTACCAAGCACAGAGCTTTTGAGTCGCCGTCTGTGGCGCGATGAGCGTCTAATGGCACTCATGAGACACAAACTTCAGTTCGAAGACACGAACAAGAACACTGAACACTAACAACGCTAGCAACACTGACAACACCAAATCCAGGAAACACACAACATGGCAATCAAACGCAAAGTCATCATTACTTGTGCCGTGACTGGCGCCATTCACACCCCATCCATGTCCAAGGTATTGCCGGTTACGGCACAGCAAATCGCCGATGCCGCGATTGGCGCTGCTAACGCGGGTGCCGCGATCCTGCATCTGCATGCCAGAGACCCGGTTACTGGCAAACCATCACAAGACCCGGAACTGTTTCGTCCGTTCTTGCAAACCATCAAAGCCAATACCAACGCGGTGATCAACATCACTACCGGTGGCAGCCCCCACATGACTGTCGAAGAACGCATGCGTCCTGCCATGACGTTTAAGCCCGAGGTCGCTTCTTTAAACATGGGCTCAATGAATTTCGGTTTATTTCCCATGCTCGATCGATTCAAGTCATTCGAGCATGCATGGGAGCGTGAGCATCTAGAAAACAGTCGGGATCTGATTTTCAAGAACACCTACAACGATATCGAAACGATTCTCAGAAAGGGTTCAGATAACGGTACTCGTTTTGAGTTTGAGTGCTACGACATCAGCCACCTTTACAACCTCGCTCATTTCATGGACAAAGGTCTGGTACCTGGCCCGGCTTTTGTGCAATCGGTGTTTGGTATTTTGGGTGGAATAGGGCCAGATCCCGAAGACCTGATGCACATGCGTCGCACGGCAGACAGACTCTTTGGCAACAACTATCAGTGGTCTATTCTTGGTGCTGGACGCAACCAAATCCCGCTCGCCACCATGGGTGCTGCCATGGGATCAAACGTGCGTGTAGGCCTCGAAGACTCTCTGTGGATCGAGCCGGGCAAAATGGCTTCGTCAAACGCCGAGCAAGTCAGTCGAATTCGGGTCATTCTTGAGGCACTAAACCTCGAGATCGCAACACCGGATGAAGCCAGACAGATTTTGCAACTAAAAGGCGGCGATCAAGTCGATTTCTAAGCCGCCTATTGCAACGCAGACAGGCATCTCTGTTGAATAACCGGAATGCAAGCTGCTGTGACCCCACAGCGGCTTGCGTTTATCCGTCGATTGCCAGTCAATCGCCGTTTGATTTGTTTGCGAGCGATTTCTCGCTTAAGCCTTTCGGTAGAGGAAAAGAAACGTGCTCCTGCAGACCATCCATGGTGCGCACTGAGATGGCCCCAAGTTCCTTTAGTCGAGCGATTACATCCTGCACCAGAACCTCGGGTGCCGAAGCGCCAGCTGTGATGCCAACATGCTGTTTGCCTACCAGCCAATTCGGATCAATCGAAGCTGGCCCATCGATCAAATAGGACTCAATCCCAAGGCGTGTCGCCACCTCACGCAAACGGTTGGAGTTTGAGCTATTGGCACTGCCAACCACCAAAACCAAGTCACATTGCTGGCTCATGAGTTTGACCGCATCCTGGCGATTCTGAGTGGCATAGCAGATGTCACTTTTCTTTGGTTCCTGAATATTCGGAAACCGATCGCGCAAGGCTTGAGCAACCGTGGCGGCGTCATCAACAGACAGTGTGGTCTGGGTAACAAAGGCAAGCTTTGTCGGGTCGGTCACATTCAGTGCCAGAACGTCCTGAACTGTCTCAACCAAATACATACCCTCACCCGATTGGCCCAATGTACCCTCAACTTCCGGATGACCCTGGTGACCAATCATGATCACCTCCAAACCGGCTGCACGCATCTTGGCGACCTCGACATGAACCTTGGTCACCAGTGGACAGGTTGCATCAAACACCTGCAAGCCTAAGGTTCGTGCTTCGGACTGGATTTTTTTAGAAACACCGTGCGCAGAAAACACCACAATCGACCCGGTGGGAACCTCATCCAGCTCTTTCACAAACACAGCGCCCTTGGCCCGCAAATCCTCGACGACGAATTTGTTGTGAACGATTTCATGACGAACATAAATCGGTGCGCCATGAATCTGCAAAGCCCGCTCCACGATTTCAATCGCACGATCAACGCCCGCGCAAAACCCCCGCGGCTGGGCTAGAACAATGTCCATTTGCACCATCAAATCACCCCCAGCAAATCAATGTCTAACCGCAGCTCACGTCCGGCCAAAGGGTGGTTAAAGTCAAACAACGCCCCCTGATCATCAATTTCCTTCAATACGCCTGAGTATTGCCCACCATTGGGTGCAGTAAACGACACCAGATCACCCGGCGCAAACTCGACATCCTGACCAGCATGCTCAGAAAGCATCTGACGACTAACGCGCTGAACAAGCTCCGGATTGCGGTCACCATAAGCCTGATCAGGGGGCAGATGAACACTGAAACAGTCACCCTCAAGACGCCCTAACAACGCCTGCTCCATGCCAGGCGCCCACTGCCCCATACCCATCTGCAGGGTGGCGGGACGGCCATCAAAAGTGTCAATAAAAACCGAGCCGGCGCCAGCACCACTCTCGATCACAATGCGATAGTGCAACGTCAGGTACGAGTCCTCGCGAACCGTAGGTGAATTTGTCATGGTTGGCTCTTGCATTTCAAAGTTGTGCCTCAAAATCAATCTTCCGTATTCTAAAGGTTGACACATGACTTTGCGCGAAAGCCTGACCCCAGACGAAAGACCACGCGAGCGTTTAGCTAAACTTGGCGCGCATGCCTTGACAGACGCCGAACTCGTGGCATTGCTACTAGGCAGTGGTATCAAGGGGCGTCACGCCATTGCGCTGGCCAAGGACCTACTCGGTAGCTGCGGGGGTCTGAGAGGACTGCAGCGCAAGTCAGTCAAAGATCTAATGCACCTAAAGGGCTTGGGTCTTGCCCGCGCTAGCATACTTGCGGCCTGCTTCGAGATTGGTGAGCGTTCCAGCCTATCAGAACTCATGAGCGGCAGCTCAATACGTCAACCGAGTCAAATTCACGACCATTGCCGCCTGCTGCTATCCAATCAACCGGTTGAGCACTGTATCGCCGTGATGCTAAATGCCCAGAATCAAGTGCTCGATTGCAAACACGTCTCTAAAGGCACATTGACAGAGACTGCTGTGTATCCGCGTGAAGTGGTCAGACTAGCGCTTGAGCATCACGCCAGCGCCATCATTCTGGCACACAACCACCCATCGGGATTTGCCGAACCTAGTCCGGGCGATATCGCCATGACCCACGCACTGGCTGAAGCTCTGTCAGTGGTCGATGTCGTATTGATTGATCATATTATCGTTGCCGGGCCGCGAACCATATCCTTATTCGAGCTCGGCTACATGGCAGACCCATCGATGATGGGCCTGCCAACCGACACGAATGCGTAGTTCTAGGCGCGCTCAAAAATTGCAGCAATGCCCTGACCGCCACCAATACACATCGTTACCAAGGCATAGCGCCCGCCGGTGCGGTGCAATTCATGGATCGCTTTGACCGTGACAATCGCACCGGTGGCTCCGATCGGGTGCCCAAGCGAAATGCCACTGCCATTGGGGTTCACCTTTTCTGGATCGAGCCCAAGCTCTTGAGTGACCGCACATGCCTGAGCGGCAAATGCCTCATTGGCTTCGATGACATCAATTTGGTCGAGCGTTAAACCGGCACGCTTGAGCACCAGCTCGGAGGCTGGCACAGGACCAATGCCCATGATTTCAGGGTCTACGCCGGCGTGTGCGTAAGCAACCAATTTAGCCAACGGCTTAGCACCCGATGACTTCAATGCCTCACCACTCATGAGAACGACCGCAGCAGCCCCATCATTGATACCGGATGCGTTGCCCGCAGTCACCGTGCCGTTTTCTTTCTGGAACACAGCCCGAAGCTTTCCAAGACTCTCAGCGCTGATATCGCGACGGGGATGCTCGTCTTTGTCAAACACCACATCGCCTTTGCGGCTTTTAATAACCACGGGCACGATTTGGTCATTAAAGCGACCCTCATCCTGAGCGCGGATGGCTCGCTTGTGCGATTCAACTGCGAGTGCATCCTGCTGGTCGCGGCTGATGCCAAATTTTTTGGCGACGTTTTCTGCTGTCACGCCCATGTGCATGCGACCAAATGGGTCTGTCAATGCAGCCACCATCATGTCAGTGACCTTGGTGTCGCCCATGCGAGCACCAAAACGCATGGCTTCAGACAAATAGCCGCCGCGGCTCATCACCTCAGCACCACCGCCCACGGCCACTTCCGTGTCGCCAAGCAGGATTGACTGCGAAGCTGAGATGATTGCCTGCAGGCCGGAACCACATAAACGATTGACGTTAAAGGCAGCAGTGGTCTGCGGCAAACCAGCGTTTAACGCCACCACGCGCGACAAGTACATATCACGCGCCTCAGTGGGAACAACATGGCCAAACGCCAGATGACCAACTTGATCAACCGGCGCACCACTCTTTTCGAGGGCTGCCTTCACTACCGTGGTTCCTAGGTCAATTGGCGGTACGTCTTTTAATGAACCACCGAAATCACCCACTGCCGTTCTGACGGCGGCTGTTACCCAAACTTCACGCATAATGTGCTCCTTTTAAATGGTCTTTTTGATCGTGTGCGGCCAAGGTCTGCCGGTCGATTACTGCCCAACAAGCGACTTAATTTTTGCTACTTTTCCAAACGGTGAGCTGTTTGGTTACATTAGTCACAGAATAACTCGTTCTTGTGGTAGTTTTTTGACAATGACGCCCTACTCGATCCTTGACCTGTCACCCATCTCGCAAGGCTCTACTGCTTCCCAAGCGCTTGCCAACTCCTTGAGTCTGGCTCAGCACGCAGAGCACCTTGGCTACCGGCGCTATTGGCTGGCCGAACATCACAACATGATCGGCAATGCAAGTTCAGCCACCGCCGTGGTAATTGGGCATGTCGCTGCCGGCACCCAACGCATCCGTGTGGGATCGGGTGGCATCATGCTACCCAATCATGCACCGTTGATCATCGCCGAGCAGTTTGGCACGTTAGCCTGTCTGTTTCCTGACAGAATTGATTTAGGTCTTGGGCGTGCGCCAGGCACCGATCCGCTGACAGCACGCGCTCTGCGCCGGGATCTTCAAGACAATAGCGATGGGTTTGCACAAGATGTTCTTGAGCTACAGAGCTACTTCAGTCGTGATGCTGAGCAACATCCCGTCAAGGCCATCCCCGGCATGGGTACCGAAGTCCCGATTTGGATTTTGGGCTCTAGCCTGTACGGTGCCCAACTAGCGGCACACCTTGGGCTGCCCTACGCCTTCGCGTCGCATTTTGCGCCAGCCGATCTTTTGGACGCACTCGCGGTATACCGCCAGACATTTAGACCATCCAAACATCTGGATAAGCCCTATGTCATGGTACTCGTCAATGTGATTGCCGCACCCACAGACGAGCAAGCACAGTTTTTGTACACCTCGGTTCAGCAACACTTTGTGCGTATGCGCCGCAACACCCGCGGGCAACTGCCGCCACCGATTGCAAACATCAACGAATTTTGGAATGAGTCCGAGCGCTATTTCGCCACACAAATGCTCGCCTGCTCGGTTGTTGGTGGCCCGCATCGCATTCAGGACGGCTTGCAACAGATCTTGGACAAAACACAGGCCAATGAGCT
>CAZLFB010000029.1:0-27886 GCA_964558695.1 uncultured Orrella sp. | reverse complement strand
AGTTCATTGCGCAAAACATCCAGCAGTGTTTGGCTCGTATCGCACAAGAACTCCACTGGCTCGCCGTTTATGATTGTGCTGACGTGATGCTTGGTCATTTCAATGACTCCCCTTGGCGCGCTCAAGCGCTTTCTCTGCGGCGCGACGGGCAATCACGCCAGCGACTTTCGTTCGAAAAACCTTGGTGCCACGCTTGTCGTCAATCGGGCGTGCAGCCGCACTGGCCACTTGCGCAAGTTTCGCAAGCGCTACCTCATCGACTGTCGTGCCGATCAATGCTTGGGCCGCTTCGGGCACAACCATGGCTTTTGGTGCGACCGCGCCTAGGCACACACGGGCCGCCGTGCAAACGCCCTTTTGATCGAAGGTCAAAGATACGCCTGCCCCCACCACCGCAATGTCCATCTCAGTTCTAGGCGTAAAGCGAAGGTAAGCGCTTGCCGACTGAGGCCCTTGTTTAGGGAAAAACAACGAAACCAGTAACTCGCCCGAAGCAAGCGAGTTTTTGCCGGAGGCCACTGGAATATCTTCAACAGGCACTTCTCGCCGACCGTTTGGACCCTCAATGCTTGCGATCGCACCAACCGCCATCATCGCCGGCACGCTGTCCGCCGCAGGCGACGCGTTGCACAGATTACCGCCCATGGAGGCACGACTGCGCACCTGAATCGATCCAATCCAGTTGGCACCATCGACGACGCCGGGAAACGCGGCCGCAAATTCGCGATGCCGAACCAGATCCATGCAGGCAACGCTCGCGCCAACCTGCCAGCCGTTGGCAAGCTCACGAATCGACATCATTTCCTCAATGCCTTTGACATCGACGATCAGTTGCGGGGCTAGTCGACCTGAACGCATTTGCACCAACAGGTCCGTGCCACCGGCCAGCACCCGCCCGTGGCCACCGGCACTGGCTAGCAACACAACCGCCTCTTGCGCACTGGCGGGCGACTCAAACCTCACTTCAACTGTCATGTTGTCCTCGTCGTCATCGTCATTTTTGCCGTTTTCGCCTGATTCGCCCCCCTTATCCCAGATCGACGAACACTGACAAAGGGCTTACACGTGCGTTTGATTCTAGACCACAGCAACCCGCAAGCGAAGAAATCAGGCTTTATCGATGCGTTAATTTTTCATAGCGCGAAATATGAACAAAACAAAACGAGTTACTTGCTACTATCGAACGCACTGATTTCGGATCAACCCACAAAGAAAGGAAAATTCTCATGACACTAAAAGACAAAGTCGCCTTAGTCACTGGCGCAGCCAGCGGTATCGGTAAAGAATGTGCCATTTACATGGCCAAAGCCGGTGCCAACATTGTGATCGCCGACTTAAACGCCGATGGCGCCAAAGCCACCGCCAAAGAAATCGAAGCGCTCGGTGTCAAAGCCATGGGCTTGTCCATGGATGTCACCAGCCAGGATCAGGTCAACGCCGGGATCGAAGAGGCCGTCAAGACCATGGGCAGCATCGACGTGCTGGTCTCCAATGCCGGCATCCAGATCGTGCACCCCATTGAAGACTATCCATTCTCTGACTGGAAGAAAATGCTCGCCATTCACTTGGACGGCGCGTTTTTGACGACTCAGGCAGCCATTAAGCACATGTACGCTAGCGGCCGTGGCGGCTCGATCATTTATATGGGCTCGGTGCACTCGCATGAGGCATCCAAGCTGAAATCAGCCTATGTCACTGCCAAGCATGGACTGCTGGGACTGGCCCGCGTGGTCGCCAAAGAAGGTGCCGAGAAGAATGTTCGCGCCTACGTGGTTTGCCCGGGCTTTGTGCGCACGCCGCTGGTGGACAAGCAAATCCCTGAACAAGCCAAAGCGCTGGGCATCAGCGAAGATGAAGTCATCAAAAAGGTCATGCTTAGCCAGACAGTTGACGGCGTGTTCACCACCACCGATGACGTCGCCTCTGTTGTAACCTACTTGGCTGGATTCCCAACGGCTGCACTGACGGGTCAATCGTTCATCGTCAGTCACGGCTGGTTCATGCAGTAAGTACGACAAGGAAGGGGCAGCATGTCAGCAGCAACGCAGTACTTCAATGCGCGGTCTTTGAAGACCGCCATTGGAGAGGTGGTGAAAGGATTTGGCAGTGAACCGACCGAAGTCGATCTGGTCACTGACAACTTGATTGAAGCCAACCTCACTGGCCATGATTCTCATGGCATTGGCATGCTGCCACGCTACGCTCTTTCCCTTCAAGAAGAAGGTGGCCTAAAGGCCAACGCCCACATCAGCATTCGAGTCGATCATGGCTCAATGCTGGGGCTTGACGGTCATGCCGGTTTTGGGCAGGTCATCGGCCACGAAGCCATGCAGCTTGGCATCGAGCGAACCCGACAACATGGCAGTTGCATCATGTCACTGGGCAATGTGCACCACCTGTGTCGTATCGGTGCCTGGGCGGAAATGGCTACCGATGCCGGCCTAATTTCAATCCACTTTGTAAATGTGATGTCCAAGCCCGTGGTGGCTCCCTGGGACGGCGCTGATGGTCGATTTGGCACCAATCCATTCTGCGTCGGCATACCTGTAGAGGGGCGCGCGCCCGTGATCCTGGATTTTGCGACCAGTGTAATTGCCCAAGGCAAAACTCGAGTGGCGCACAACAAAGGCGAGCAACTCAAGCCTGGCCTGATGATCGACCACGAGGGTAAACCGACTACCGATCCGGCCTATGGCGTTAAGCCACCTTACGGCGCCATCAAAACATTTGGTGAGCACAAAGGTTTTGGCATGGCACTGGTTTGTGAGTTACTGGGTGGCGCTTTGTCAGCTGGCCAGACCTTGCACGACAGACCTGTTCGTAGCCGAGTGTTTAACGGCATGCTGACGATCTTGATCGATCCGACCAAACTGGCGCAAGACAATCTATTCGTACAAGAGTCCCTGACCTTTCTTGACTGGGTCAAGCAATCACCACCCATCGAAGGCACGGACGGCGTGAAGATTGCAGGTGAACCCGAGCAGCACACCAAAGCCGAACGGTTAACGTCGGGAATACCCGTCGATGAGAACACTTGGCGCGACATTTTGCACGCTGCCAACACACTCGGTGTTGACCCAAACCGCATCGACGCACTGGCGCGGGCATAAACGCCAATACTAATTAACCGATCGGGTCATTCTTTTGCATGACCCGATCGGCAACACGCATTTACTGAACAGCCTGAATCGCACGGATGTTGTCAGCGCCAAACTCCTTGGCATACTCAGCATAGGCTGGGGTAATGGCTAGGCGAAAACTGTCACCATTGACCTGCTCCACCACCTGCATGCCATCCTGTCGCAAAAGAGCAATGCCGTTGGCCTCATCATCATTGACTTTTTTACGCTGGGCGGCGGAAGCAGCTTTGGCAGCAGTCAAAAAAACCTGCTGATCAGCGTCAGACAATTGGCTCCAGACACTTGGCGACAGAATCAGAACCGCAGGCGAATAGACGTGATTTGTCAGTGAGAGGTGTTTCTGCACTTGAGAGAACTTGGACGCCAGAATCACTGGAATGGGGTTCTCCTGTCCATCCACAGTGCCTTGCTGCAATGCCGTGAACAGCTCGGGGAAGGCCATTGGCGTGGGCAAAATCCCGAATGTCTTGTAACCATCCATATGCACCTTGTTTTCCATGGTACGCATCTTCAGGCCACTGGCATCGCTAGCTTGCACGATTGGACGAACGTTATTGGTCATGTGGCGGAAACCGTTCTCTGTCCAAGCCAACCCAACCAACCCCTTATCCTGCATTTTTTGCAGCAGGTCTTGCCCCACATCACCATCCATCACCTTGCGAGCATGGTCGTAATCACGAAACAGGAAGGGAATGTCAACAATCTTGACCTCAGGCACAAAATTACCCAGCGGACCAGTCGAGGTGTTCACGATATCTAGCGTGCCCAACTGCACGGACTCAATCATTTCGCGCTCGCCACCGAGCGCACTACTTGGAAACTGCTGGCAAGTGTAGCGGCCTTGCGTCCCCTTTTGAATCTCCTCACAAAACACCGTCGACCCCACGCCGTAATGCGAGGTCGGTGATGTGGCATAACCAATCTTCAAAACATTTTGTGCCTGCGCAGTCACACCCATCGCTGACAAAGCAGCCGCTAGCGCAGCTAGGCGCATCAATCGAGAAGCTTTCATGGTCCCTCCCTGGGCGTCGGATTTTGGTCGGGTAAAGTTAGCGCAAAAAGTACCTGCAGGTGCTACAAATCCACACACACGGGCATAGGAATTTCCCTTAGCCGCACCAGCGACGTCCCTTAAGCCAGCCCGGATTTTTTGAGGGCGATCTGCGCCTTGGCTTCATCGGCTTGCGCTCGCAGTTGCTGCAGCTCCATGGCCGAAGTCCTGTCAGGATTACAGTAATCAAGCTTCCAGTGCGGATCATCGGACCAGCGCTGCGGTGACTGCACTGTTGTGCGGCCAGCGCTTGCCCAGGCCAGCACATCCAAGGCTAGTCGCAATGTATCTCGCTGTGAATCCATGTCATGTGGCTTGCCCGCCGCGTTGCCAAGCGGGAAATCACTAAATAAAAAACGCGGCACACCACAGTACTCAACCACATCCTTGGCACACCCCATGACCACGGTGGAAATCCCGTTGGTCTCCAGATACCGAGCCACCAAGCTCAAGGTCTGATGACAGACAGGACAATTGGCCACCAAGACCATGGCATCTACGCCATCTTCACGACAGCGCTTCAAAATTTCAGGACAGTCCACGCCAAGCGTATGACGTTGGCTGCGATTGGTCGGTGCACCGTGGAATCGGTGCGCTGGCGCCCCGATTAGACCTTGCGTGGCAAACGCACGCAGCAATGGCAAAGGGAACCAACTGCCTGAATCAGTCATGCGGGTATGCTGACGGTCAATGGCCACATGCGCGATGCGCACGTCGTGATCCAAGGCAGCGTCACCTGAATAGACCTCGTAGAATTTAGCGCGAGCATTGTAAGCAGCGCCCGGGCCCTGATCGCCTTTATCTGGATCAAAAGGCGCTGCTGTGGTAATCAATCCGACGACTGATTCACGCAAGGGCTTGCCAAGTGGCGTCAATGGCACGTCACTGTAATGCGCCCAACGGTACGGGTTGTCATAGCCGAGTGCCAAGTACCACTGACGGGTGCGTTGCATATAAGCAACCGGCACATCGAGCACATCAGCGAACCGAAGTTCAGACGTGCCATTGAACTCGCTCATGCTGTTACAGCTGCACTGTATCCGGACACAAAAGACTTAGCCCCGCCACCTAACTCAGGAAACACATGACGGTGAATCTTGCCAATGTTGCCGCCATAGGCATGAATACTGATGGAGACGCGATCATCAAAGGCATTGCTAACCCGATGAACATCACCGATGGACGGTGCGACAAAACCAACACTGCCTGCCTCGAGGCGCTCGAGCTCGCCAGTAGGCGTGGGTGGTGAATCGCCATCAATCTCGTAGGCCTGACAAACCTCAGCACCACGCAGCATGCCGATCACACCCCAGACCGTATGGTCGTGAATCGGTGTGGATTGACCCGGCCCCCAGACAAAACTCACCACCGAAAAACGGTCGTCGGGATCGGCGTATAGGCAATACTGCTGATAAAACTGCGGATGCGGCACCGCCATGCTTTGCGGCAACCAATCATCCTTGGCCACCAACGCGCGCATGGCATCACCAAGCTCAGGCCAAAAATTGGGTTGCGCCTCACCACCCTCATCAACCAGCCGATCAAGACTGGCAATAAAACGATCTAATGCTTCTGGCATTGTCCCGACCCCCTTACCGTTTAGGCAAATGTCCAACCATTGCTTAGTACATTATCCCCAGCTTGTCGCTTACCTTAATCGCCGGCGCGGTACTTGGCAATCCGTTCTCTCAAGCCGGGGCTAACCACCGACCTCACCAGATCAGCCAAATCAGCATCATCGGTATTTTCGCTTAAGACCTGATAAAGCAACCGCCTCGCCTCAGGCAACAAGGTGATCGCAGCTTCGTACTGCTGTTGCACCACTAGCTGCCATCGCCCCGTATCGACTAACTCAGACACCAGGCCTGCGGCCAAGGCATCTGGCGCTGACAAAGTCTGTGCCACCTGCTGTATCTGGCGGGCTCGCTCCCGCCCCACCAGCTGCGCAAGCCGCCTCGTGCCAAGCACCAAACCAAACTTCAAGCCTGGCATCCGAAACGTCGCATCTGCCGAAGCCACCCGATGCTTGCAGACAGCCATGAGATCTACCCCCGCACCAAAATTCCTACCATGCACAAGTGCCAAGGTTAATACTGGCAGGGTATGCAAGCGCTGCAGCATCTGCTCAATGCGCACAAAGCGCCATAAAAGCTGGCCTTCGCTTGCGTGCTCAAAATCACTAAAGTCAAAACCAGCACAAAAGTTTTTGCCCTCACCACGCAACACCAGCAGGTCAATCTGCTCAACACGGGCTTGCTCAATAACTTGGATAAGTGACTCCACCAATTCCGCGTCAAGTGCGTTACGTTTTTCTGGTCGATTCAAAGTCAACGTCCAAACCTTTGATGTTTTGTCGGCTTTGTCGACTATTAGACTTGTGCTCATCGCCACTCCTCGAAGACTTCATCGTTATGCGCCCCAAGGGCTGGCGGTGCCCGCCTGATCGGCATGGCCTGGCCATCAAATTGAACGGGCGAAGCAAACGTCTGGGTACGTACTCCATTGGGCAAGGTAATGTCTTGCACCCACTGCATGTGCTTGACCTGCTCATCGGCCAATACCTGCGAGTAGGTATTAATCGGCGCACAGGGCACACCAGCGCTGCGAAATCGCTCAAGCCAAGTATGGGTGTCGGATTCCGCAAAGATAGCTTGCAACATGTCACGCAAAACAACTTGATGCTGCGCCCGAAGCGTGGGACTCAAAAACCTGGGATCTTCTATCCAACCTGGCTGGCCAACCACCTTACAGACTGATGCCCACAAGGCATTATTGCCAGCGGCCATACCAAAGTACCCGTCACGACACTTGAATGCCTGATAAGGCGCATTACGAGGATGTGCTGAACCTAACTTGACCGGATCTTTACCGCTGCCAAAATACTCGGACGTTTGCAAGGCCGCAATGCCTAATGTGGCACCCAGCATGGGCACATCAATGTGTGAGCCCAGGCCGGATGCCTGCGCCAAGCGCAACGCACACACCACCGAAAAAGCGGCATACAGCCCCGCGGAAAAATCGGCCAACGGCACACCGCACTTCACCGGTTCACCGCCCGCTTGCCCAGTCACACTCATGATGCCGCTCATGGCTTGCACCGTTAGGTCAAAGCCACCTTCAGCCGCACGCGGGCCGGTCTGCCCATAGGCCGAGATCGAGGCCATAACCAATTTCGGATTCAGGGTCTTGAGTGTGCCGTAGCCTACGCCAAGCCGATCCATCACGCCTGGCCGATTGTTTTCGATCAGCACATCAGCCTGTTTTACCAGCAACTTGAAACGGGCAAGGTCATCTGGATTTTTAAGATCGAGCGTGACCGAACGCTTGTTGCGATTGAGCGATGCGAAGTTTTCGCTGTAGCCATCAGAGATCGGGGGCCAGCTGCGCAGGGTGTCGCCCCCACTCGGATTCTCAACCTTCACGAGATCTGCACCCATGTCGGCCAGTAGCATCCCGCAAAACGGCCCCGCGGCAACGTTGCAAAGTTCAATGACTCGCACGCCATCAAGTGGCAGTGGATGGGATAAAGGCTGCAAGGTTTTACTCCTAAAAATCTCATGAAACACACGGTTAACCCAATGTTATCCTTGTTGCTAACCCAATAGAACCACCGGATTTAACTTGTCGTTCGCCGCACCCAAGACTTCGCAATCACTGTCGATCATTGACGTTGCACTGCTTTCGTTTGTCAGTCTGGGCTGGGGAATTTCTTTTCCGGTCATGAAGCTTGGGCTAGAGAGCTACCCGCCGATTACGTTTCGCGCGCTTTCTATCGTCATCGGTATCGCAGCCTTGGGCCTATTTTTGCTCATGCGCGGTCAGTCGCTCAAAATCGCCCCTGCGGAACTGAAAAAACTCTTTGCCATTAGCCAGATCAACCTCACCGCCTGGCAAATGGGCTTACTCTACGGTGTCATTCTGATGGGAGCTAGCCGCGCTGCGATTGTTGG
Organism: uncultured Orrella sp.; assembly: GCA_964558695.1. Lineage (GTDB taxonomy): Bacteria > Pseudomonadota > Gammaproteobacteria > Burkholderiales > Burkholderiaceae_B > Algicoccus. The sequence continues at coordinate 19,745 of CAZLFB010000029.1, read as the reverse complement.
CTACACCATGCCAGTCTGGGCATTTGTGGCGAGCGTACTGATATATAAAGCACCTGTGAACGCACGGGGCGTGATTGGCGTCACCCTCGCCATGCTGGCAGTCTGTGTGCTGACCTTAAATGACTTTTCACAGTTTCTTGCTGCGCCAGCTGGTTTGATCATTCTGGTCGCCGCTGCCATGTGCTGGGGCGCAGGCACGGCCATGATTCGCCACACACCACTATCAATCACCAACGAGTCCATGGCTTTTTGGGCACTGATCTGCACAGTGCCTGCGTATGTCATTCTGACCTACTGGTTCGAGAGCCACCTGTGGCGCTGGCCCAACTTTACTGAGACCTGGACCATTTTGTACGGCGGTCTGGTGACCTTCTCATTTTGCTACGTGGTCTGGTACCGGCTCTCACGAAAACTGCCTCCCGTGGTCAGTAGCCTATCGGTCATGCTGGCACCTGTGATCGGCGTGATTAGCAGCGCAATCAGTCTAGGCGAGCACGTCTCAGCTTTGGACTGGCTTGCACTTGCATTGATCATCGTGTCCATGGCCGTGGTTCTACTACCAGCCCAAGTCTTTAAGCCCAGACAGCGTTAGACCGGACTATCTAGGCCTCAGGCGCCATCAACAATCATCATATTGAAGTCCGCGGCACCTAAACGCTCTTTCTTGCCGGCTTGATACTCGACCGAGTTGTAAAAATCCCGCGCACGATCGCGCGACTCAAATTCTAGAACTACCACGCGTGACCAGGGGAACCCGCCCTCCATGATTTCTGTTGCACCGCCACGCACCAGATACTTTCCACCATACTTGCTGCAAGCTTCGCTGGCGTGGGCCATGTAATTTTTGTATTTATCATCATCGGTCACATTGACCATGGCAATCACATACGCAGTCACTTTGTTTCTCCCATTTCTTCAGACAACTCTCTTACCAATCAATTCATTTGCTGCGCGTGACAAGCCAAACCCCGATGACCGTCACAATCGTGCCAAGTGCCACCCACAGCGACAACCGTTCATCAAACAATATCCAGGCCATCACAGATACCGTCGGTGGCGTCAAATAGATGAGGCTACTGACACGGGTGGCTGCGCCTTGACGCAGCAACACAATCCACAAACTCATGGCACCAATTGACAAGAACAACACGCTCCAGACCAGCGCGCCGATGAGCTCTGCAGTCCACTGCACCGTCATGGGTTCGAAGGCCATCATCATGCCAGCAGTCACCACTGCACTGGCTGCATACTGAATCATGGTGCCAGCCCGCAGGTCAAACATGGGACAAAACCGTTTCTGATAGATGGTGCCCGCGGTAAAGGAAATCAGTGCGACAAAACACAACACCACACCCCAAACTGACACGCCCGCAAACTCAAGCTTATCGGCTAACACAATCGCCACACCACTGAAGCCAAAAATCAAACCTGCCCACTGACGTGTGCTAACTTTCTCGGCCAAACGTGCGGCTAAGAATGCCGTTAACACTGGCTGCAGACCAACGATCAGCGCCGTCGGTCCCGCTGGCATACCCAGTTTGATGGCCGTCCACACGCCGCCTAGATAGCCAACATGCATCAACAGGCCAGCAACCACAATGTGAACCATGCTCCTGGCATTTGGCCACGTTGGCCGCCACCACAAACTTAAGGGCACCATGACGGCAAGAACGCCCACAAAACGCATGGTCAGAAATGTCATGGGGTCGGTGTATGGCATGCCGTACTTGGCAACAATAAACCCAGTACTCCACACCAAAACGAACAGCGGACCTACCCACGCAATTGATAAAGTTGGCACCAGCGAAACCTTATGTTGAGAATAGATCTCAATCCCATTAAGTTATTGTTTTTCTATTACCAATTGAAAGCGATTCTCACTCATTGCACAAGCGCAATTTTTTTTGATGAATGTCAAAAAATTATGGTTAGATATACGCTCGATTCATGACTTTCTTAACTAAGTTTCCGTACAATAGGGTTTAAGAGTTGGTCTTGAATCTTCGTAGCCAGTTTGGTTTGTCGCTTTACATGAGGAAAGCAAAATGAAATCTACCCGTCGTCAGTTTATGGCTGTGTCTGCTGTGAGCGTTGCTACTTTGGCAACCGCCAAAGTTGCTTACGCACAACCCATGCTCGGTGAAGGTGAGCCACAAGCCGTTGCGCTTGGCTACAAAGAGGATGCTGCACAAGTTGATAAGGCCAAGTTTGCCAAGTATCAAGTCGGTCAGGTCTGTGACAACTGCCAGCTCTACACGGCTAAAACTGCCGATGCTGGTGCCTGTAGCATCTTCCCCGGCAAGCTCGTTGCAGGCCCGGGTTGGTGCAACCTGTGGGTCAAGAAAGCTGGTACGTAAATGCTTGCCTAGCGAGCGAGAAGAAGAGCTGCTGAATTAAGCAGCTCTTTTTTTGTGCTTGCATCCGCTCACCGCTGCTACTTCAGTTCATCAACCAGTACGGTCAACACGCCGTATTCTCCGAAATATGCGTGGCTATGTATGCGCGTAACACGCGTCGTCAAGCGTCATCAAGCGTCATGACGCATCGCCACACAGCCTGTATTCAGTTAAAATTCAGTTACATTGTTTCGGAGACCATCCAATGAAAAAGTTTCTCTTAGCCTCTGGCGTATCACTTTTGACCATCGCCGGTGGTCTTGGTGCTGCTCAAGCCGCCAGCGTCAGCACCTCGGAAATGGTGACGATCTGTAACGACACCGGCAACATCTCCTCCCAGAATTTCTGCAACGGTTATGCACAAGGCGTGTATGACATGTACGTGGCAAGCATCCACCCCAAGAAAAACCCGGCTTATGTTTGCTTTCCCGAGCCAGGCCCGTCGCGTGAAGCCGCCATCAAAGGCTATGTTGCCTGGGCGTCTAAAGCTACCCAATACAGCAAGCTGCCTGCCGCTGACACCATGATGCGCTACCTGGCCACCACCTACCCCTGCAAGAAGAAATAAGCTGGGCGAACTGGTTTAACGAGATAAGGACTAATGATCATGACGAAATTTAAACGGACCCTGTTTGCTGTACCAGTCGTTGCAGCGTTTGCTATTGGCGGTTGCTCAAACATGAGCCAAGGCCAGCAACGTGAACTGTCAGGTGGTGCCATTGGTGCTGCTGCTGGTGCCGGTATCGTTGCAATTGCTGGCGGCAATCCAATCTGGGGTGCAATTGGTGGCGCTGCAGTCGGCACGCTTGGAGGCTATCTCTACAACAAGCACGAACAAAGTCAATCAAGCAGCCAATAAGCGCGCTTGCGTAGACTCCTTGCACTGTTTAACAGCTGACCCCGCTTAAGCGGGGTCAGCTGTTTTTACGCAAGGCCCTCAAGGCGCAACCTTCTAATGCATGAACCTTGCCTTGACATGATTGCTCCAAAGCACAAACTTGTATTTGGAAATATGATTAAGGCATTAACACCAGACGCGAGTTCGAGGAGACCTTCATGGCAGTTTCATTAAAGCCAGCCGACCATATTGCACACTGGATCGACGGCAATCATTACCAAGAGTCAGGCGCGCGCACTCAAGACGTATTCAACCCAGCCACCGGTTCCGTGGTGCGCAAGGTTGAACTTGGCAACACCAGCACCGTCAAAAAAGCCATCGCATCAGCCCAGGCAGCATTCCCAGCTTGGGCCAACACGCCACCGATCCGTCGTGCGCGCGTCATGAACAACTTCCTGAATTTGCTGAATACCCACAAGGATGCACTCGCAGCAGTTCTGACGCAGGAACACGGCAAGGTCTTTTCTGATGCGCAAGGCGAAGTAAGCCGCGGCATCGACATCGTCGAGTTCGCCTGCGGCATTCCGCAGCTTCTGAAGGGTGACTACACCGAGCAAGTGTCGACAGACATTGACAACTGGACCATGCGCCAGCCCTTGGGCGTGGTCGCAGGCATCACCCCATTTAATTTCCCCTGCATGGTACCCATGTGGATGTTCCCGGTGGCCATTGCCTGCGGCAACACCTTTGTTCTTAAGCCAAGCGAACGTGACCCCTCAGCATCGTTACTGATGGCAGCGCTTTTAAAAGAGGCTGGTCTACCTGATGGCGTATTCAATGTGGTGCAAGGCGACAAAGTTGCCGTTGACACCCTGCTGGAAGATCCTGATGTCAAGGCGTTGAGTTTTGTGGGCTCAACGCCAATAGCCCAGTACATCTACCAGACTGGCGCGTCTCACGGCAAGCGCGTACAGGCACTCGGTGGCGCCAAGAACCACATGGTGGTGATGCCCGACGCTAACCTTGACGCCACCGTGGATGGCCTGATCGGTGCCGCCTACGGTTCGGCCGGCGAACGCTGCATGGCCATTTCTGTGGCGGTGTTGGTTGGTGAAATTGCCGACAAAATCATGCCTCGCCTAGAAGCGCGAGCAAAGCAATTAAAAATCGCCAACGGCATGGACAAAGACGCCGAGATGGGTCCGGTGATCACCGAAGCCGCCAAAGAGCGCATCGAAGGCTACATCGCCGCCGGTGTTGAACAAGGTGCCAAGCTGGTGGTTGATGGCCGTGGCGTCAAAGTACCCGGCCATGAGAAAGGCTTCTTCGTTGGTGGCACCCTGTTTGACAACGTGACCCCCAACATGTCGATCTATACCGATGAGATCTTTGGCCCTGTGCTTGTGTGTGTGCGCGTGAAGTCGCTTGAAGAAGCGATCAAGCTCATCAATGACCATGAGTATGGCAATGGCGTGTCTTGCTACACCAGCGATGGTCACGTTGCGCGTGAGTTTTCACGTAACATCCAGGTCGGCATGGTCGGCATTAACGTGCCAATTCCAGTGCCCATGGCTTGGCATGGCTTTGGCGGCTGGAAGCGCAGCCTGTTTGGTGACATACACGCTTACGGTGAAGAAGGCGTGCGTTTCTACACCAAACAGAAATCTGTGATGCAGCGCTGGCCTGAGACCATCGCTGCAGGTGCTGAATTCGCCATGCCCGTGGCGAAATAAGCTGCGCCTGAGTCAATGCACGCAAAGACTGCCCGGCATACGCCGGGCAGTTTCGTTTCTGACCGGACCGAAACACCTGCGGACCGAACGCGCACCTAGCGAGCAAGCCTCGCAGCCACCTTCGTGGCCAACCGCAAAAGCGATAAATCGCTACCAGCTGGACCAAGCAAGGAAACGCCATAGGGCTTAACAGCTTCAGTGTGCATGGGAATACTGATCTGCGGCAAGCCAGACAAACCAGCCACACAAGTGATGCGCATGGTGCGCATGCGCACATCGTCAACCGAGGAGGCATTGGCATCGAGCTTGGGTGCCGTGCTGGCCGAAGAAGGTAAAACCACCACACCGTGACCATCCACTCGCGTGCGTACATGCAGCTTGACCGCATGAATCAAACGCCAGGCTTGCTCCGATGCATCGGCACTCACGGTGGACGCAAACCGGAATCGGTCAGCAATGGCCTGCCCAATCATCGGCTGATGCTGCTCAATCCAGTTGCCATGAACGCCCCACGCTTGATGCGCACTAGCGACATGATAGGCACGACGCCAGTCCTCCAGCGTTTGCCCATCTGGCAGCAACTCCTGCCTTACTGGATCAACGCCAAGCAATTCAGACACCACCGCTTAAACCTCGATAAGCCCGGACTGTAGCTCTGGTTCGGCCATGGCCCAAAGCACATCCCAATGTAGCAAGCCCGTCAATTCACGCTCTGTATCCGGCAACAGAACCACACCAACTTTTTCAAAGACATCGGGGTCACTGGCAAACCATGTCAACGTGTCAAACGAAGGTTGCAGCGGCAATTCCCCTTCGGTGGGCAAGCTACCGTGTGTCGTTCGAAAACCCCAAATGCCGCATTAGCTCGCTGGCACCCTGGTTGAACCGCCGGTGTCACTAACGAGTGCGAAGTCCACGAGACCTGCGGCCAAGGCTGCAGCTGATCCGCTTGAAGATCCCCCAGGTACGCAATCCGGGGCCTTGGCATTGATGGGCGTGCCGTAATGGATGTTGTCGCCGTTTAGACTATAGGTGAGCTCATCGGTAATCACCTTACCCTTCAGTGTGGCGCCTGCATCGAGCAGGGACTGCACCATAGGACTTGTCTGGCTGGCCGGTTCGTGTGTATCAAGCCACACTGGATTGCCAAACCCGGTTGGCCAGCCTGCCACATCATAAATATCCTTGACTGCAAAGGTGGTCCCGGCCAGTTCGCCTGTGGGCGAACCTTCAAGCACAAACTTGCCATGCTCGACCCAGGCTGCCGCCGTGTCATCGATATCAAACGCTCGCCAAGAAGAACTCATCGGTAGCTAGACCTTGGTGGATTAATCGGTTCAGGCAATGGATCAATGGCCTCATGACTCATGCCACGCGACCACCAACTGTTTTTGTGTACCCAGGCCCTGAGCGCCGAGTGTCACCACATCGCCTGGCTTTAAAAAAGTCGGTGGCTTATGTCCGAGGCCAACACCCGGTGGTGTACCAGTAATAATCACATCACCCGGCATCAGTGTCACAAAACGGCTGACATAGCTGACAATCTGCTTGACGTTAAAGATCATCTTGCTCGTGTTGCCCGTTTGCATACGCTGGCCATTTACATCCAGCCACATATCCAGATCATTTGGATCGGCAATGTCGTCCTTGGTCACAAGCCATGGACCCATTGGTCCGAAAGTATCGCAGCCCTTGCCCTTGTCCCAAGTACCGCCACGCTCCATCTGATACTCCCGCTCGCTGACATCGTTGGCCAACAGATAACCTGCCACATAATCTAGCGCTTTGTCTTCGGACACATACGACGCCCGCGTACCCATCACGATGCCCAGCTCTACTTCCCAATCCGTCTTAAGCGAATCTTTGGGCAACATAATTTGATCATCGGGGCCTTGAATGGCAGACACGGCCTTCGCAAAAATAATCGGCTCCGTTGGAATTGGCAAACCTGCTTCCTCGGCATGATCGGTGTAATTCAAACCAATGCCGATACATTTGCCGATGCTTGCAACCGGGCAACCAAAGCGCGGCTGACCCGACACGGCATCCAGCGTACTCACATCGAGCTCGGCTAATCGCGCCAGTGCATCACGCCCGAGCTGAACCGGCCCAATGTCTGGCACCACATGCGAGAGATCGCGTAAAACACCTTGCGCATCGATTAACCCAGGACGCTCTGCACCTGCCTTGCCGTATCGAACCAATTTCATGCTGCGCTCCTGTTAGTAGCCAATAACCTGTCCATCGCGCCGGGTATCTGACCCACCCACGTATGCAACCGTTTCGCCGGCGTGAGCCGGCAGCTGGGCAATCAACTGTGCACTCCCAAAGTCCAGACTGTGATTGGGCTGAACCTTGGGATCATGGCCCATTGCTTTCAGCTTATCGATCACCCCAACTGGCCACTCAGCCTCCATGATGAGATCGCCCACGTCATTGATGCGCCAGCGTGGCGCGTCTGATGCTGCCTGCGGGTTCAAACCCTCGACCGCACAGCGCAAGGTCATTTGCAGATGGCCTTGGGCCTGCATATTGCCGCCCATCACACCAAATGCCATTAGCGGCTTGCCGTGGCGGGTCATGAAGGCCGGGATGATGGAATGCAAGGGATACTTGCCCGGTGCAACCTGGTTGGGATGCCCTGGCTCCAGACTAAAAGCCATGCCTCGGTTATGCAAGGAAATGCCGGTACCAGGCACGACCACACCCGAACCAAAGCCTTTGAAGTTTGACTGAATGTAAGAAATCATGTTTCCGTGCGCATCTGCAGCGCACAAGTAAACCGTGCCACCCGAGCTTGGCTGACCCGCTGGGTACTTGCCTGCCTTACCCAAGTCCACCAAACTGGCACGCCGCTTTAAGTAGGCTTCATCGAGCAGTGCCTCCCAGGAAAGCTGCATATGTTCTGGATCACCGACGTGGGCATACAAATCTGCGAATGCCAGTCGCATGACCTCGATTTCCAAGTGCGCACGCTCAGCTGAACCTGGCTTGGTCTGCTCATACGGTAGATGCTTCAAAACACCCAACGCAATCAGTGCAGCAATGCCCTGACCGTTGGGAGGGATTTCGTGGACAGTGACGTCCTGATATGACAGACCGATGGGATCAACCCATTTGGTTTGGTGACCAGCCAAATCCTGGAGCGTCATGCAAGCACCACACTCACTGGCAAATGTAGTGATCTGCTGAGCCAGACGACCCTCGTAAAACGAGCGGCCACGGGTTCGAGCAATCTCGCGCAATGTCACTGCCTGATCAGCGAAACGCCAGATCTCGCCCGCTTTGGGTGCACGCCCTTGCGGCATGAAGGCTGTGAAACCAGGCTCCTTCCCCAGATCAATGGTCGCTTGATGCCATTGCTTTGAGATCACGGGAGACACGGGAAAACCGTCCATGGCGTGCCGAATCGCATCGACAAACAGATCTTCAAATGGCAAAGCACCAAATCGCGCCGACAAATCAACCCAAGCAGCCACCTGGCCCGGCACGGTGACCGTGTCCCAGCCTTGCTTGGGCATGGACTTCAAGCCCTTAAAGCGCTCTGGCGTCCAGCCTGCTGGCGCACGCCCGCAACCGTCCATGCCATGCAACCTCTTGCCATCCCACAAAATGGCAAACGCATCACCACCCAGACCATTCATGACGGGCTCAACCACGGTCAACGTGATGGCTGCAGCCAACACCGCGTCAATGGCATTGCCACCCCTGGCAAATGCACTGGCACCGGCCTGCGAGGCCAGTGGCTGCGACGTAGCAATCAGATTGCGAGCCATCACTGGCTTGCGGTGAACGGAATCGAATGAAGCAAGGTCCATGAACGAACTATCCTGCAGTTTTAAGCTTAAAGCGACAAGGATAGGTCAACACCAACCATTTGGCTACGCCCCAAAGCCTGAATTTAACCGGCGATGTGCAAACCACCATTAACGTGAATAACCTCACCGGTAATGAAAGCCGCGGCATCGCTACATAAAAAACCGATCACCGAAGCGATTTCCGCTGGTGTTCCCAAGCGCTTTAAGGGCGTTTGCGCAATCGAATCAGCGCCCCGAGTTTTGATTAGATCACTGGCCATGGGTGTGTCGATAATGCCAGGCGAGACCGCATTGACCCGTGTTTTAGGTCCTAACTCGCGCGCCAGTGATCGAGTCAAACTAATCAAGGCACCCTTAGATGCACTGTAATGGGCATTGTAAAAAGCACCTCGATGGGCGGCCATCGAACTTAGGTTCACAATCGAACTGCTCTGACTTAAATGATTGGCCGCACGCCGAGTCACGTAGAAAACGCCGTCCAAATTGACGGATATGGTCCGGTGCCACTGCTCATCGGTCATTTGCGCAAACGGTTGCGCCAGATAGATGCCAGCACTGGGCACCAGAAAGTCAATCTCCCCAAAATGGCTAACCGCCAAAGCGATTAACGCATCCACATCCTCGACACGGGTGCTATCGACCCCAAGCATGACCACCCGCTGGCTGGCTAAGCCCAGATACTCAGACACGAATGTTTCCAGGTGGTTGACATCCACATCAGCCAGCACCAGATTTGCGCCGGCTCGCCCAAAAAGTTTGGCCACCTCGCGCCCAATTCCGCCGTTGGCACCTGTGAGCACCAAAGTGCATCCCCTGAAGTCCAGTGTCATATTCATGGCCACCTCTAAACCAACATCGTGAGCGGTTGCTCAATCAAGGCACGAAATGCCGCCAACCAACGGGCAGCCATCGCACCGTCAACCACTCGATGGTCTACCGAGAGCACCACATCCATCACCCGCCCAGGCACCACCGCACCGTCTCTCACCACTGGTACTGACTGCACAGCACCAACGGCCAGAATGCCCGCCTGCGGCGGATTGATAATTGCATCAAAATCGGTCACACCAAACATGCCAAGGTTACTGACACTAAACGTGCCCCCTTGAAATTGCGCCGCTTGCAATTGTCCATCCCGTGCAAGCTGGGCAAGCGCTCGAATTTCCGCACTGATCGCTGAGAGTGTCTTGTTACTAGCATCAAAAATGATAGGGGTCATCAGACCATTGGGCGTATCCACGGCAACGGAAATATCTGCCCGTTCAAATGCATGGATGCCATCATCTCGCCATGACACGTTCATCTGTGGCACTTGAACCAAGGCCACCGCACAAGCTCGAATCACAAAATCATTGATTGATATCGGCACTTCCCGAGCCTTGTTGACTTGCTTTTTAGCAGCCAGCATACCATCCACATCACAACGTGTACGCAAATAAAAATGTGGTGTCTCAAGTTTGCTTTGTGACAAGCGCTTGGCAATGGTTCGTCGAGTCGCACTCGGCACTGTCACCGTGGCAAGCATCTGGTCAGGCACAACTGAGTTGGTCACCGCTGGAGTCTGGGTCTGGGTCTGGATCTGGGTCTGAATCTTGACTTGGCCATCGACGTGCTTCACCACATCGTGCTTGGTCACGCGCCCATTGGGGCCGCTGCCTGTGACCAGCCCCAAGTCCAATCCATGCTGCTTCGCCAACAGACGTGCCACCGGACTAGAAAACACCCGCCCGTGTCTGTCTGAAGGCTGCTCATCAGACACCGATGCCATCGAAGCCTCGATCGGTTCCGCCTTGGCCACCATCGCTTCGGGCGCCAAAGCCTGCGACTTGACGACCGTGTTTTGCGCAGCGCCTGGCAAAGACTCATCTGTGAACACTTCACCCGCTTGCAACAAAATCGCAATGGGTGCACCAACCTGCACTTCAGCACCATTGGCCACGAGCAACTTGCCGATCACCCCGCCTTGTTCGACGGGCAACTCGACCACCGCTTTGTCCGTTTCCAAGTCAGCAATGCTATGACCGGCCTCGATGCGTTCACCCTCGGCTTTATTCCAACAGACCAGCGTGGCGTGAGTTGCGTTGGCTGCGACTTCGGGCATCCGTAATGTGTATGGCATGGCTTTTACCCTTGTCCTTTTTCTTGAAGGATGCGCTTTAAACCAACAACCACCTCTTCGGTCCGAGCGCAAGCTGCACGCTCCAACACTTTAGAAATGCTCGGGGATGCTTCTCCTCCAGTGACTCTCATCACAGGTGCATCGAGCCAATCAAAATAGCGACGCTGGATTTCGTCAGACAGCCAAGAACCATAAGAAGTGCCAATCGAGCCTTGTTCGACAATCAGAACGCTGTTGGTCTTTTGAATGCTATTGGCAATTGTGTCCCAATCAATGCTGGCACGATCAAGCCAGCGTAGATCGATCACATCGGCATCGATGCCTGTCTGTTCAACGGCCTCCAAGGCGTGGTGCACCATGGACAAGTAGGTGATGACCGTGACATCACTGCCCTCACGCCTCAAGGCAGATTTACCAGGCGGCAAAACATAGTCCATGTCAGATTGCGGCACCAACCCCGAGCTCGCGTACAAGTCTATGTGCTCAATGACCAGCACCGGATCCTGGCAAGCAAGCGCAGCATTCATTAGCCCAATATAGTCAAACGGGTTTGAAGGCGCCACGATGCGCCAGCCTGGACTGGTTGCAAAAATTCCTGCCGGATCCATCAAATGCTGCGAACCGTAGCCCGACCCCATGGCAACCTTGGTTCGAAGCACCAGTGGCACAGGGTTATCACCACCAAACATGTGACGAGCCTTACCAATCTGGTTAAAGACCTGATCACCAGCCACCCACATGAAATCGGGGTACATGAACTCAACGACAGGTCTATATCGGCCATCGAGCGCTATCCCGCCACCCAAGCCAGCAAACGCTGCTTCGCTGATTGGGGTACCCAGAACACGATCCGGGTACACCTCCTTTAAGCCACGCGTCGCACCATTGGTGCCCCCCTTTAATCGATGAATATCTTCCCCTAAAACCACAATTCGATTATCTTGGGCCATGCGTCGGGCCATGACATCGGCCACCACATCAATCATTTTGCGTTGGACCATTGGCTCGACAATGTCAGCGGCCTCTTTTGGCTGATGATTGGCCAGCTCACTCAAATCACCGCGAACACCCACATCGCGGAAATCCGGACTTGGCCAGAGTTCCGCACGAATGCGTTGCTTGCCGTCGTTCTCAGGGTCCTCTTGGAGTAATTGCGCTGACACATCACGCATGACCGCTTGAATGTGTGCCCGTAACCTATCCACATCGGACGGCCGAATGAGCTTGCGATCCACCATCTTGCCCGCCAGGAAATCCAGCGGATCACGACGGCGCCATTCAGACTCTTCCTCTTTGCTACGGTAACCAAACGCACTACCAGCAAACGGGCCATTCTGATGGAAGTAGCGATACACCGAGGCTTCAATGATGGTAGGACCCTTGCCCGCGCGCATGTGTTTGAGTGCCGCCTGCATGGCCAAGTGCACAGCCAATGGATCCATGCCATCGACAGACCAGCTCGGAATGTTAAAGGCCTGCCCACGAGCCGCCAAACGAGGTTCAGCAGTCACCTCTTCAATGTGGGTCGAGACCGCATAGCGATTGTTCTCAATAAAAAAACACAGCGGCAACTGCCATGCCGCTGCCAAGTTCATGGTTTCCAGTACAGGACCAATATTGGTTGCACCATCACCAAAGTACGTCACTGCGACGTTTTTTGTTTTAGCGTGCCGATTGGCCCAGGCTGAGCCTGATGCCAATGGCACTCCCCCGCCGACGATGGCATTGGTTCCAATTGCACCGGCTTGTAGCCACTGCAGATGCATGGAACCTCCCCGCCCTTTACAAAACCCTTGCGCCAAACCCAGGATCTCTGCCAATGTGCGTTTAAGCATGTCTCGCACATCCACGGCAAGCTCGCCGGTGGGATCAAGCTCACCTGGTGTCAAATGCATCAGCGCTTTGGCTAAGAACTGGTGATGACCGCGGTGTGAGCCATTGACCTGATCCTCGGAAAACAAGCCAACAATCGAACCCGCTGCGCCACCTTCCTGGCCAATGCTCGAATGAGCCGGGCCATGAACTAGCCCCTTGGCGGCTAGTTCGAGCACGGTCTCTTCAAAGGCCCGTATCACATGCATACAAACCAGTAATGTGCCCAGACGTGCGGGATCTACTGCTTTCCAGTCCCGTTCAGTGGGGGTCAGTTGCACCCAGGGTGCATCCGACTGCATAGGCTTAATCGATGGCATAAAACCAAATCTCCGTTAACAAACACTGACACTGACTACGTCCGGGCCGAGCCTATTTCAATGCTTTAAAACTATCCGCCGTCCAGCCACCATCAACCACCATGGCGTGTCCTGTCATGTAACGCGAGGCATCGGATGCCATGTAGAGACTGACCTGCGCGATCTGCTCAGGCGATGCCAGCTCGCCCAATGGAATTCGGGACTCCAGTTCCTGGACATCGAGCACACCACGCTGCATCAAGTCAGCCAGAAACGGAGTTTGCACATAACCGGGACACAAGGCATTGACTCTTACCCCGAGCCTTGCCCACTCAGCAGCAAGCGACTGTGACAGAGCCACCACCGCCGATTTGCTTGCGCAATAAGCCGCACGATTCGGTGCTGTCGAGACTCCATACACCGATCCCATGCAGACAATGGCACCGGACTGTTTGGCCAACATGTGTCGGCCGGCGGCTTGGACAGAATAGAAAACACCGTTCAGATTAATGTTGACGGTTCTCAGCCACTCATCTGCAGTCACTTCAAGCGAGGGCTTGTTCATGCTGACCCCAGCATTGGCAATTAGTACATCAATAGCGCCAAATGTTTGCTCAATCTCATCGGCCACCTGATTGACAGCATCAGCCTCGGTCACCGATGCCACCCAAGTTTGGCATCGACTTTGATCAAGACCGAGTATGGCTCTAGCTTGCTCAAGGCCGGTGCGATCAATATCGAGCAACGCAAGCCGAGCACCTTGGGCAGTAAACGCCTGCGCCATGGAAAACCCCATGCCCTGGGCCGCACCTGTGATCCACACCACCTTATCTTGCAAGTCGGTATAACGCACTGCTTCAACCACGCCCATCCTCCAAAATCAAGTCCGATGCGCGCTCTGCCACGGCCATGACCGCCCCTTGCGTGTTGCCAGACACCATCGATGGAAATACAGACGCATCAACCACACGCAACCCCGTCACACCGTTGACACGCAAGTGCGGGTCAACGACAGCCTGGCGATCACTGCCCATACGGCAAGTGCCAACCGGGTGATAAATGGTTTGTCCGTTCTCGCGCGCAAAGTGCAGCCAGTCATCATCGCTTTGCACCAAATTGCCCGGACTCATTTCATGATCGATATAACGCCCAATAGCAGGCTTAGACATCAAATCACGGGCGATTCTCATGCCATTGACCAGACACTGCTGATCCTCTTGCGTCGCCAGAAAATTCGGACATATCGCCGGTGGCACCTGCATGTCGGCAGACTCAGCATGGATGCTGCCCCGTGATGTGGGGCGCAAGCCGGTCACGCCCAATGTCATGCCCGGTGCCGTGTCAAGCGTTCGCACAGCTGCGTTAGCGTAACTGGCATGCATAAAAAAGTACTGCACATCTGGCGTCTGAACCTCGGGTGCGGACCGAACAAACCCGTGCACCAACCCGGTACCTAATGTCAGAATGCCGCGTCGGGTGAATGCGTACTGCAAAACCGAACGCAAAAGCGCCAACCCACGTGTGGTTTCATTCAACGTTTTAACGCCCGCTACACGCCAGTTCATGCGCGTGGCATAGTGATCGCTATAGTTCTCACCAACTTGCTCGCTGGCGTGCACAAGATTGACACCGATGCGTTTTAAACGCTCAGGATCACCAATCCCAGAGACTTCAAGTAACTGTGGCGACTGCACAGCCCCGGCCGCCAGAATCACTTCCTTTCCCGCGTGAATTCTCTTTAATGCACCGCCCTGACGATAGGTCACGCCCGTGCAACGTTTGCCGTCAAACTCGAGTTTAACCACCATCGCGTCGGTTTCAACGGTCAGATTAGCTCGAGACATGGCGGGCTTTAAGTAACCGTCAAAAACGCTCCAGCGCTGACCATCCTTCTGTGCGACTTGGTAGTAACCAAATCCATCTTGCTGCGCACCGTTGTAATCCGAATTATCCGGATAACCAGCTTCGCGCGCAGCCTCAAGCACCGCCGTGGCAATCGGAAATCGTTCACGCACTTGATCAATGTGCATGGGGCCACTCGAGCCGCGCCGAGCTTGTGCAAAAGCATAGTTTTCCAGCTTGGCAAAGTAAGGCAAGACGGTTTGCGCAGTCCAGCCTGTTGCCCCAAGATCTGCCCACCGATCGTAGTCTGCTGGCTGACCCTGCACATAAATCATGCCATTAATCAGACTGGAACCACCCAAACCACGACCACGCGGTATGGCAATCGTGCGACCCAGCACACTACTTTCCGGCCGGGTTTCGAATCGCCAGTTATAGACAGGATTGACCAAGAGTTTTGTGAATCCGGCCGGAATCCTTATCCAAGGACTAGCTGGCTTGCCGCCTGCCTCAAGCATCAACACGCGCGCTTTGCCGCTGGCTGTCAATCGATTGGCCAGAATGCAGGCTGCAGTACCACCGCCGACGATGATGTAGTCAAACATGATGGGTCGCTATTTACCAATGCCCACAAAAGCTGCCATCAAGTCCGCTTGCGAGCGCAACATCGGCAGACCATAGTGAATCTTGCAGCCGCGTGCCTGAGCCGCCGCAAGCAATGCGGTGGTTTCAGGCTTCATGATGATCTCAGCCACCACTTGATCACTGACCAGTGCATTGGCATCCAAAGACAGGGGATCACCGTCTTTCATGCCAAGCGAGGTGGCGTTGACCACCACGTCGTACCCGGCAGGCGAAGCACCGACCGCCTTCGCTTCAAAATCCGGATAGACCTGGCGCAAGCGGCCAATCAAATCGTGCACTTTGTCGGCCGTGCGGTTATAGATACCGAGCTCGGCCGCCCCCGCGTCGGCTAGAGCAAATGCAATGGCGTTGGCTGCACCGCCCGCACCCGCCAAGAAAACCCGTTTGCCAGCTGGCTCGATGTCGTTTGCACGCAGACCCGCCACAAACCCCTTGCCATCCAGAATGTCACCCACCATGCGTCCATCTGGCTCGCGACGCACCACGTTGACTGCACCAATCAGTCTTGCCGCATCAGAGACCTCATCACACAGTTTGGCAATCGCCTGCTTGTGCGGGACAGTCACTATGAGGCCGCCGAAATTTTTGATGGCACGCAAAGCCTCAAACCAACCAGACAACTTCTCTGGCGCGACTCGCATGGGCACCAGTACCCCATTGAACTGACGCTCGCGCATCAAAGCATTGAGGGTTTGGGGCGTTTTGACTTGCTCAATCGGATCTGCCACGATGGCATACAACTTGGTTTTACCGTCAATTTCCATAACTTGTTCCACCTACTGTGTTTCCTGTCAATTCAACGCAAAGTGGCGTTTAGTCGCATTCGCTTGATGCCAGAGACCAATTTCCACAATCCAAATAAACACCACCTGCCAATTTCTGTCTGCAAGGGTAGAATCCACCACAACCTCTGGCTAATTGCTTGCTTAAAAACCCGGATGATGAGATGCCACAGCGCAACGAACCCAAAGCCCAGTTGTCTGAAGATATCGCGCACCAAATCAAAGACATGATCCTGAGCAAACGGATGGCCCCGGGCGATCGTCTGCCGAGCGAGCGCGATCTGTGCGATCAGTTCGCCGTCAGCCGTCCTGTCATTCGTGAAGCCCTGTCGAGCCTGAAGTCCAGCGGACTGGTATCGGTCAAGCGGGGCATCGGTATCTTTGTGATGGCGCGTGACCCGCGCGAGGCGTTTCGTATCGACGAGGTCGAGGTCGAAGAAACCATCCGCATGACACACATCATGGAGCTGATCTCCACCGTTGAGGTCGCCGCCACTAGACTGGCCGCTCAGCGACGCACGCCCGATGATCTGAAAACCATCCGTAAGTGTCTGATTGGCATGGAATACGCGATTGCCAGTGACAAGCTGGGTGACGAGGAGGATTACCAGTTTCATCAGGCGATTGTGTTGGCCACACACAACCCGTACTTTGAGACGCTGAGCCAACACCTCGAACACACTGCCCGCCGCATGATTCGGCGTTTGCGTAGCAACACCAAGTCGCGCCTGACCAACTTGATTGAAGCCGTACAGACCGAACACCAGGCAATCTACAATGCGATTGCCGCTGGTGACGCTGACGGTGCCGAGGATGCTGCCAGAACTCATCTGCAAAATGCTGCCAAACGTTATGTGAAATATCTCAAACCCTGAACGCGGCTCATGTCATCAACCAACCACCGGCGACATCAACCACCTGGCCAGTGATAAAACTGCTTTCAGGTGCCGTCAAAAAACAAGCCATCTCGGCCACTTCCTCGGGCAAGCCCAACCGACGCAAAGGCGTTTGCTGCACCACCGCCTCATTGGTTGCCGGTGATGCCGTTCGCATCAGCGGCGTATCGATGCGTCCTGGTGCAATCGCGTTGACCGTAATTCCGTAAGGCCCAAGCTCACCGGCCAAATCGCGTGTCAGACCAATCAAAGCGGCCTTGGTCGTACCGTAATGTGCCGCGGTAAACGCCACAAAAAACTTTGCAGCCACAGAAGACATATTGACGATTCGACCTCGTTTCAATGCAACCATGGAAGGTGTCACGACTCTGGACCAATTAAAAGCCCCGTTTAAGTTCACACCAATCACGCGCAACCACTCTTGAGGATCCATTTCCCAAAAATTCGCCGGTTGGCCATTAACCTTGGGCGAAATGCCAGCGTTGTTAACCAAGGTGTCTATCGGTGCGCCAAGTTCAGCCACAAGCTGCTGATGCATGGCTTCGCAAGCGGCATAGTCAGCTACATCACCAACGGCCATGGCCACCTGCACCCCTCGCGCACGCAACTGCTGCGCAAATTGCTCGAGCGCTGGCTCAACGATATCGACTAGCGCAAGCCTTGCGCCTTCATTGGCATACTGCGCGGCAATCGCTGCGCCGATGCCACTGGCTGCACCCGTAACCAATACCACTCTGTCCTCATGCCGACCTTCAATCATTTCAGATTCCTAAATAGGCCTTCTTGACGTGAGGGTTCTCTAACAACTCGGCACCTGTACCTGTCAGCGTGACTTCGCCGTTTTCCAGAACATAGCCGCGATGTGCAATCTTTAATGTGTGGACAATGTTTTGTTCGACGATCAGCACCGTAGTGCCCATCGACACAATACGGTCAATCACGTCGAATACCTGCGAAACCAACAGTGGCGACAAACCGAGCGAGGGCTCATCGAACATTAAAAGCGTAGGATTGGCCATCAGTCCCCGGGCAATGGCCACCATCTGCTGCTCCCCGCCAGACAGACTGCCACCTAACTGCGTCAGACGCTCACGCAGCCTCGGGAAGATCTCAAGCACTTCTTCCATCCGCTGCGCGGCCACATCACGCGCCCCGCGCTTGTAGGCGCCCATCAGCAGATTGTCTTGGACCGTGATGAAGGGAAACAACTGACGTCCTTCGGGCACCATGGTCAGGCCCACATTGACGATCTGGTCTGAACGCAAGCCACTGATGACATTGCCCTCAAACTCAATGGTCCCCGACGTTGGCCTCACGATCCCGCAGATGGTTCTAAGCGTGGTGGTTTTGCCCGCGCCGTTTGCACCCACAATGGTGACAACTTCACCGCGATTTACTTCCATCGAGATATTGCGAATAATTTCCGTCCCGCCATAGCCGGCAGACACGCCTTGAAGCTTAAGCATGTGTGTATTCCTTACCGAGATAGGCTTCGATCACGCGATTGTCATTGACCACTTCGTTAGGTAGGCCTGAAGTGAGCACACTACCGCTGTTGATCACCACCACACGATCTGAAAGTTGCATCACCGCCTGCATAATGTGCTCGATCATCAACACGGAGACGCCCGCGTCACGTATGCGGCGAATGATTTCAATGGCTTTACTGACATCGGCCGGGTTCAAACCGGCCAGGACCTCATCGAGCAACAGCACACGCGGGTTCGTTGCCAAAGCACGCGCCATCTCCAAGCGCTTCATGCCACCCACGGTCAGGTTCTTGGCCCGCGTATCGAGCATCGGTGTCAGTTCGGTAATCACAGCCACTTCGCGTGCTTGCTTGGCAGCCTGGGTTGCGTTGGCTGTGGTCATGAACGAACCGATCATGATGTTTTCCAGGACAGTCAAATCAGCAAACGGCTGCGCAATTTGAAAGGTGCGTCCAATGCCAGCATGAGCAAACTGCACCGGGTTCGTCGGCTCAGCCCATTGCCCGTTGGCCGTACGTACCTTGATCGTGCCGCTTGCCGGTCGTAAAAACCCCGATAGCTGGTTAAACACGGTAGTTTTGCCAGCTCCGTTGGGGCCAATCACACCCAGAATCTCGCCTTCCTTTAGCTCGATGGAAACATTATTGGTTGCATGCAAGCCACCAAAATACAGGTTCAAATCATGGGCAACCAAGATCGGCTCGCCTGACGTGACTGACTTGACGGCCTTAGGCAATGTAACTTCGGTCAGGGCACTGTGGTCTTGTCGACGTCCACCAGGCAACTTGTCAACCCATCGAGTAAACACAGGACCGAACCGCCCAACAATGCCAGCCGGGATCGTCAACACCACACCCACGAGAACCAGACCGTAGACAAGGCCATGAAACCCATTGCCAAAGTCGCTCAGCCAGCCGCGCGCAAGCTCGGCTATCGGCAACACCAGCACCGTGCCCACCAGCGGGCCAAATACCGTGCCTAAACCGCCAATCAGCGAGAACATGGCAATCTGGAT
>CAZLFB010000028.1:0-16927 GCA_964558695.1 uncultured Orrella sp. | reverse complement strand
CTTTGATGTGTATGCGGCTGTGGTGCAGCAAGTGAGCGCCAGTTCAGTCAACCAGTTCCCGCTGGTCCAATTTCAATCAGTGCCGGGTTTCGATACGAGCCGTTTCGTTTTGATGGCGTCTTTTTATTACAAGCTGCGCGACTGGGACTTGTTGTCAGAGCAACGTCCGGACCGTGCCTTACTGGCCGAAGTGTTTCGTCGCTGCGTGGGTGTGAATGCATGGCAAACGGTCTCAGCCTTACAGGGCGGTGGGTCCTTTGCACAGAATGCCTGCGCCAACGCCACATACCTCTACACACTCATTTTTTCAGGTCGGGGTTTGGCGTTGTCGTCTTTGAGGGTTCAGGTGCTTGACGCTGTCAATGATCAGCCGTTGACTTGGACACGTGGCTTCGCGATTCTCGCTGCCGGCTCTTGATAGGGAAAAATCCGTCATGCTTCAAAAGACTCTACAACACATAGTCCTCGGGGTTGTGTTGATGTTGGGCTTTGGTGTGAACGCGTATGAGCTAAATATCGCACACATTAATGATCATCACTCAAACATGCGGCCTTTTCCCGCGACGTTGACGATCGATGGTCAAGCTGTGCGTGTCAGCCTAGGGGGATTTGCGCGTCTGGCTACCGCAATGGATGAACTTGAGCAATCCGAGCCCAATCTGCTCAAAATCCATGCTGGTGATGCAATCACTGGCACGCCTTATTACAAGTTTTTTAAAGGCGAGTCCGATGCCCGGGTCATGAACGAGGTCTGCTTTGATGCATTTGTCATCGGCAATCATGAATTTGATTCATCTGACGCTGGCTTAAAGACGTTTCTCGATTACTTGCACGCTTCTCCTGACTGCGACACATCGGTTTTGTCAGCCAATGTTCATCCCGCATTTGGTGCTCCTTTGGCGCTAACGCCTGACGGCAAACCTTACTTCCTGCCGTACGTCGTCAAAGAGGTTGGTGGCGTGCCAATTGGCCTTGTTGGCATCACGGTGGTTGGTAAAACCAAAAATGCCTCGAGGCCTCTGGCAAGTACTGAGTTTGAGGATGAGGTTAAGGCGGCACAGCGGTCGATCGACGAGCTCCGACAGCAGGGAGTAAACCATATTGTGCTGGTGACTCACGTGGGCTTTGATGCTGATCTGGCCATGGCGTCAAGGCTAAGTGGTGTCGATGCCATCGTTGGAGGTGACTCGCATACCTTGGTGGGTGATTTTTCAGAGGTTGGCTTGGTCGGCCGATCGTCTTACCCGACGGTCGTACGCAATAAGGATGGCGGCATGGTTTGCGTTGTTCAGGCGTGGGAGTATTCCAAAGTCATCGGATTATTGAAAGTGCAATTTGACGATGCGGGCAATGTGACATCCTGTGGTGGGCAAGCCTCCTTGGTGCTTGGCCAGACCTTGATGCGAAAAAGCGCACAAGGCGATTGGGTAGAAATGAGTCCGGATGAGGCTCGCGCATTGGTCGTGACCCTTCAAAACCCGGGGATCATCAAAATGCTTGATCCAGACCCCAATGTGCTTGAGGTCCTGGCACCCTTTGATGTGCAGTACGAGAATGAAACAAGCAGGCAAATTGGCACACTGGCCAAGGATCAATCCCTGTGTCTGATACGAGTGCCAGGTTCAACGAACCGAGGCACTGCGATTTGTGCGGACGTTGTTGAACGCGCAGGTGGCTCGGACGTGTCTCAAATCGTGGCCGAAGCCTATCGGCTGTCACCGCTGCATGGTCCTGCTGACATCGGGATTGCCAATGCGGGTGGGGTACGGTTGCCATTAGAGACCGATGGCTTGCAAGATCTCACGCTGACCCAAGGTTTGGCGTATGCGGTTCAGCCCTTTCCCAATGAACTGTTCGTGGTGCAGCTCTCCGGTCAGCAGGTGATCGATACCCTGGAAGAGGCGGTTGCAAACTGGAAGGACAATCGCAATTCAGATGGCTCGCATCCCTATGCGAGCGGGTTGCGCTGGCACCTGGACTTAAGCAAGCCTCAAGGCCAACGTTTTGGCAACGTCGAGATCAAAGATCATGCCACTGGTCAGTGGCGCCCCATCGATTTGCAAGCCATTTACTCGGTTGTGATGCCTGATTACATGGCTCAGGGCTTTGAGGGCTACATCACCCCCGGCGGTGTTTGCAGCATGGCGGGTAGTCAAAGTTGCATGACAGCGGGCGGGACGTTCTTAGATGAAAGCTTTGCTCAATACATCGTCGGCGAGCAAGCAGCCAACCGAAAAATTTCCCGTCCTGCCTGCAGTGAGTACTCCCATCAAGCAGTTACGTTGAGTGACGGCCGACAGCTAAGACCTTGTGAATGAGTTCGGAAAATTTCCCATGAAATGCATCTATCGTCTAACCTCACTATCGATCATGCAACGCTTGAGCACTCAAGCTGTGATGATTCTTCCATTGATGGTTTCGTTGGGGCTGCTCGCTAGCCCTGCGAGTGCCGAGGGTAGCGTTACCCTTTACGGCAGACTTGATGTCGGCTTTGCTTATCAACGGATTAACGTGCCCGATAGCCCTATCCCAGACGACGGGCTTGATGGCGTGAGTACCAGCGAGCTTGGCATGCGGTCAGGCCAAGAAACTGGCTCGCGTTGGGGCATCAAAGGCAGCGAGGACCTGGGAGGCGGTAACTCGGTCAATTTTGTTTATGAGGTGGGTGTGACGCCAAGCACGGGATTTACTGGCTCGCGTGCCCGGGTCTCGACCTTGGGTTTTCGCAGCGAGACCTGGGGGCGAATCGACCTTGGTCGAAGGCTTAGCGCTAGTTCCTACGCACTCGATGACGTGGATCCAATGGATGGCTCGTACGATACCGCATCGCTGCAATCGTCCATGGGCAGTTACTCCCTGCGCTACTCGAACCAGGTTTGGTATCGGACACCTGAGTTCAATGGGTTTACGGCCGCGGCAAGCTATTCCTTCAATACCGAAAAGGACACCTTCTATTTGGTCGGTAATCGTCCGCGGGAAGTAGAAATACCTGATGATCTGGCGCCTGGACAAAGCGAGTTCTCAACTAACAACAAAAACCGGGCACTGTCTTTGGGTCTGCGCTATGACCAAGGGCCGCTGTTACTCGGTGCCTCTTATGACCAGATCTATCCAAATGCGGGCACGATTGCCATCATTCCCAAACAGAGCCCGAAGGCATGGATCTTTGGTGGTTCCTACGATCTCAAAGTGGTCAAGATCGCGGCAGCCGTCGGCCAGCAGTTTGATGGCTTGATTCAGGGCGGTCAAGCTTTGTCTAGGGCTGGCATCAATGGTGGTATTACCAATACGCAGGGTGATATCCTGCTTTTCCCGGGCGCCAAAGTGAATTCCTGGATGCTGGGTGCAACAGTGCCCGTTGCCGGGGGAAGCTTGTTCGGTTCAGTGCAACAGGCAAGGCCTGCTGGTGCCATTGTTGCCGGGGGGGCCACAAAGTTTCAGACAATTGGCAGCGTTGGGTATAGCTACAGCTTTTCCAAGCGCACCAGCGTCTACGCGTATTACTCCTATGCAGATGACTATCTCTTCGTGGATGGCACGGTGCAGACGCTGGGCGCTGGGGTTGTTCACAAGTTCTAGCCGAACAAACTTCGATGGTGTTTAGTCTCAGTCAGTCCGACGGACAAGACACGGCCATTCCTAATGTTGAATTGAAGGGAATGCGTCGTTCAGCAAGGCGGCCAAGGGATCTGAGGTGATGCGATTCACACCCAAAAATGGATTATCAAGCGCTATTGTTGCTGCAAAGATGAACGACACGGCAAAGATTTGAATGTTTAAACCGACAAACTTGACCCACGTAAATTGGGTCAGCATGATGGCCGAGATCAATAGCACGCAGATATAACCAATGTTGCTAGCAAGCATAAATTGGGGGGCAACTTTGGTGTTTGAATCACTGATCCTGCTGCTTCTGGCCTGAATCACTTTGTCTGTCACTTCCAATATTTCTGAGTAGATGGCCAATTCTTTGCCAGTCGTGGGATCTAGCGATGTCAGTTCGGCCCTGAATTTTCTTTGAATGGCTCTTGTTTGATTGCTGCCCATACCTTTTGATAATAACGGCCATTCATCTTTGACGATCGATTCAACATACTCGCGCAGGTCTTGGCGCAGAGTCTCGCGCTCATCTAATCCATATAAAGACAACAAAAAATCGAGTGTTCTTATGTCGTTGGCCTCGATTTCGACGTTTTGCTGAAAGCGATCAACGGTCTCGCTCGCATTAACTAGCCCATAGCCCAGCGTCAGAAACGTGATGGTAAAGAGCGCCGCGTATAGTCCTGAGATAAAGTCCGAATCAATGTCCTGTGCGATCAGGCGCGGGGCCAAGCGCCGTACCAGAAAAAAAGTGCCATACATGGTCACCGCGCCGATCGTGCAATAAAAAATGACCAATTCGGTGTAGCCCATTGCATTCAAAAAATTTGAAATCATGCAAAAGAATCCTGGCTCAGTCTCGATCGGGTGAGTAAATCAAAGCGGCTCCAGTCAGGGTGCCTTTGTATTCATGGTTACACTCATTGTCGTCGCATGCCTCTGACTTGGGCATGTCCACGCAAACCAAATGCGCTTGGTCTTCCAATAACCCATTTAGATCAAGCTCGTACTTGGCGCGTAGCGCCAGAAAGCACGCCGCGGTGATCGATGCGCCAGTGTAGCGCGGAGTCAAAGATGTCGCCTGAATTAATGTCGCAACTTCTATTTGCCGTGGTGGGTGGGGAGATAATTTGCGTGTCTCTGTTCCCATGTTCGCCAGCTCGCCATCGCTTGTGCCGCTGTTTGTCCCGGTCTTTGACATGATGACGCTGTGATGGTGTTTGTTGGGTTGTGTTCTGGTGCTAGACCGATGGCCTTGAGCATGCTTCCAATGTAGCAAAGCAATCTTCAGACGCACCCATGTCATGACGGATGCGTCCGAAATCAATTGTCTAACTCGATGAGTTTGCGCCAACGCGTGGCGAGCCAGCGGCCTTTCAGGCCAACCCAAAACTTAACTTGATTGCGATCACCATGCCAGACACAGCAATGCTGCAGATCATCAAACCGAAGATCCGGCTGATGACCTGAATACCGGCCAGTCCTAGGTAGCGAACGATAGCCCCACCGACCGCAAACGATGCCAAGTGAACCATCAGGCATGATGCCAGCACCATGGTGGTTCTCAATTGCTCAGCAAAAACGCGTTCGTGGTTATCTGAAAGCATCACCACGGTCAGGATCGCGCCTGCGCCGGCAATGCTTGGCATTGCTAACGGATAGACAGAGCGCTCGAAAATAGATGCGTTGGCTGGCAATTTAGCAATATCGCTGTGCAATTGCCCCGTCACCATATGCAGCCCAAGCATAAACAAAATCACTGAGCCGGCAAGCTGGAATGAAGCGGTGGGAATGTCCAGCACTTGCAGAAATTCCAAGCCCAAGAAAATGAACGCGGTCAGGATTCCGAATGCAATCAGCAGCGATATGAAAGCCACTTTCATGCGCTCTTGCCAGCCTAGGCCGAAAGTAACTGCTAAAAAAACTGGCACAGTCGCAATGGGATCCAAAATGACCAACAGCGTAAAGAATTCGTAAGCGAAATCGGACGGAAACATGCACCTTGTATCCTGAAATTTGATTTGCCACCTGAGCATAACAAGCCACGAGGCAAGAGCATTTTTTGTGCCCTTGTTTTGCGCTCTTGAAAAGAGTTCAACAAACGGTATAGAGCATAGCTGAGTCTTGGCTGATTTCCTGCGCCAGACCGTCAGGCCGACGTAACTGTCGTGTGCGAGCCACTTTTTTAGACGTGAGACCAGCACGCGATCGAGGGTAAATATGCGCTCTCGCTATCAACCAAACACTCGAAATCGCTGGGGTAGTGCAAACTCATTCCAACCTACACGCACGCTGGGTTGGTTATAGGCGTGGGGTTCTAGCGCTTCGGGTATCCATGAGAGATTGCAGTTGTTCATGGTCGCTGGATTTATGTGACGGGATTCGTCCTAAATGCGGCGTCCTTTAGCGTGCTTACTAATTACAAAAGATTACAAAGGTGGCGTTTGGCTGCTGCTTAGACAATCGCCCAGGCGATAGCATCGTACTATCCATCATACGTTCGCTAAACGTTCGCTAAACGTTCGGGGTCGGTAGTTGCCCGACTAGGCTATTTATAGTCGCACTGGAGATGTTCAGCTCGCGTGTCAAACTTCCAATGTAACCGGCACTGAAGTTTGACGTTGTGACATTTTGATAACTGATTCATTGGGAGATTGTTGATGAAAAAAACCTTGATTACCGCACTGGTTGTGGCAAGTTCCGCTGCGTTTGCACCGGCTTTTGCTCAGTTCCAAGGCACGTCGTCTGGTGGTGGGTTCACGGGTCCTGGCGCTGTCAATCGGGCCAACACGGTTGCCGATGTCCTCAGAAACCCGATGGACGACCAGCGCGTGACGTTGCGTGGCAATATCACGCGTCACATCGGTGGCGATAAGTATCTGTTTAGCGATGGGACCGGTGAAATCCGCGTTGACATTGATGACCATCAATTCCCGCCTCAGCCAATCAATGAAAAAACCACGGTCGAAATCTTGGGGGAAGTCGACACGGATTTTATGCAGTTCAATGAAATTGATGTCAAAGTTGTGCGGATTGTTCAATAATTGGTATCTACGTATGGAGTTTCTGATTGGTCGGAGAACGGTTGCTTAGCAGCTGACGTTTGTGAGCATCGGGCAGCCCCGATGCTGGTACCATGTGTTTGTAGACACAACGTTTGCAGCACAACGATCGCCTGTCCAATCAGTGAAACGCGACAGGATCATCAAGATCCAATCCGCCACCCAAGCCCCCCCAAATTCGCTGCTGCCCCCAGAGCCTGCGCTGTTGCCAGCCAAGCCGTTGGATCCAGTGCCAACTTAGGAAGTCACGGTGGCTGTTAGCGACACGTTATTCTTTCTAGCTAGACGCTACCGCGTTGATCCGATGATTTTTCAGTCGCTCAATAATCTAAAGACAGATAAGATTATTGCTGGACAGAAGTTGTTGGTGCCGATTTGGCCTGCCGTGAGTAGTCCGGCGAACTGAATCTTTGGCTTGGTGTTTGGTCGGCTGTCGTCGTGTGGCGGTTAGCCGCATAGACAAGGCAATGCGATTGATTAGCCGCTTCACCCTTTCCATGCGGTGGTGTTTGCTCGCCATGATCGTTTTTTTGACCATGGGTGTTGCGGTATCGGCTGATGTCGCCACGGACTCGGTGCGGATTGAGGGTCTGCCTGGCCTGACTGTCGATGCGCTGGCGGTGACCACAGATTCTGCTGTACTAACGCCGCCAAGCCCAACCAATTCGGGCTGGCAGGTTTTGAGACAACCGTTAGGCCAGGGTTTTGGTGAGCAGGTGTACTGGGTGCGACTTGTGCTCGACGTGCCAAACTCACTACTGCTCGCCCCCATGGTTTTACGATTTCATCCACCGAATGCACGTGACGTGAAGTTCTTCTTACCCAATGGTGATGTGATTGCCTTGGGCACCGAGGCCTCATTTGAGCAGCGCATGCTGGGATTTCCGGATGTGGCCGCATCATTTGTACCGGTTGCCAGCCCAGTGGTGATTGATGTTCGCCTGGCCACGGCAGGCAGAATGTTTGGCACGTTCGAGTTAATGAGTGAGCGTGCGTACTACCAGTCCCAAGCCTGGAGTACGGCAATGCATGGCGTCTTTTACGGCATGTTGTTGCTCGCGCTGGTGGTGAATTTTCTGAATTGGGTAATTGCCAGGCAGGGGATTTATGGTTTGTATGTCGGGTTTGTAGGTTTTGCTCTGTTGGCGAGCTTGGCTGTCAACGGTTATTTGCACGCACTGGTACTGGGTTCCTGGACTGCGCATCACAGCACGATCCAATTGTGGGTGTTTGCCGGCATGGCAGCGACTGCGATTGGGTTTGCTGCTCGCATGTTGCGCTTGCGCCTCTGGCATGCCTGGTTGGAAAGGGCAGCAGATCTCTTGGCGGTCTCATTGGTGGTGTTGGCTGCGCTGGCTAGCCTCTGGATTATCTTGCGACCCTACGTTTGGGAGTTTGTGCTGCTCGCTTTCATTGCCTACGGCGCAGTCGCTTTGGTGGCCAGTGCCCGCCACTGGTGGCAGAGTCGTTCTCTGCAGAGTAGCCTGCTTGCCTTAGCGTTTTTTGTGTTTGCACTCTCACAGTGGGTCAGCATGGGTACGGTGTTTGGCTGGTTGCCTGCTACGCCGGTCAATGTTGGCATGTGGCAAATTGGGCTGGTCATCCATTTGGTTCTGTTACAAATGGCTTTGGTCATTAACCATCGACAGAGTCGTTGGCATGACTGGCAGCAACAGGCAAGAGTCGATGCGCTGAAAGCGCAGGCTGAGACTGAGGCCCGCCGCAGCCGGGATTTGCAGCTCTTTCTTGAGCGGCTCACGCACGAATTCAAAACGCCACTGGCAGTCATTGATAGCTCAGTCCAGAGCCTGGGCATGCTCGAGCATGAGCATGAGCGTGATGCGCAGCGCGACTTGCGATATGACCGGATCCGTCGGGCAGTGACTCGATTGAATGATTTGCTAATGCGTTCGGTCATTGCAGAAAAAGACACGCTTGATCGGCCTAAGGGTCAGCGCCAAGTGCTTGAATTGCCCGCCCTGCTGGAAGCGGTGTTGGCGGAATTTACGTCGTTCGAACTCAAGTGCAATCGGAATTGTCTGGTAACACTCGATCAAGATCCGCATTCCGGGCGCTTTGTTCAGCGTTGTCTGCGATTGACTTGGACGGCTCGTCAAAAGCCTGAGTCATTATTGATTGCCACAGACGTTGGTTGGCTGGACGCTGCTTTCTATCATGTTTTTGATAATGCATTGAAGTACAACGTCGGAGAAGAAGATATTGTTGTGGAAATCAATACGGTTGAGACTGACGATGGTTCACCAAGCGTGGTGATTTCGGTCACCAATGCCTGTGATGTAGCGCTTGTTGATGCAGACTTGCCCAGGCTCTTTGATAAGTATTATCGCAAAGGAGAGCAGGGTAACGTGCCTGGCGCGGGCATTGGTCTTTACGTCGCCCGCCAGGCCATTGAAGGCCATGGTGGAACGTTGACAGTGCGATTGCTACAGCCCGAACAGATACAGTTTCGAATTGAATTGCCTCTGGCGATTGCCGACACTTAATTACTGTGATCAATCATGACCATAAAAATGCCAAACCCAACCGCTGGCTCCCCAATTGAAAGAAAGCCTTTGTTGCTGCTGGTTGAGGACCATGAGGATTTGAGAGCAGAGCTCGCATTTCAGCTGCGTTACCACCGAATGGATGTCATCGAAGCTGCTGACGCCGCCACTTGCGACCGTCAGCTGGTGGCACAGTTGCCTGACATCATCGTGCTTGACATTAACCTGCCAGACCGCTCGGGCTACTCGATCGCATCTGAGGTCAAACAGCGCCACCCGCATGTCGGGATCATCATGTTGACTGCACGGGCCGAACTTGATGACCGCGTGCTCGGTTTTGAGGTAGGGGCTGACGTTTATATGGTTAAGCCAGTTGACTTTAGGGAGTTGAATGCTTGCATCAAGAGCCTCTTGGCTCGACTGAGTCTCGGAGATCAACAGGCTCAGTGGCGTTTTTCTGAGTCGTCACGTTTGTTAACCTCACCCGAGGACAAGGCGCTAGAACTCACAACCCTGGAAGCCTTGACCTTTAAAGCCATGATGCAGTTACGTGGTTCGGTCTGCCCGAGAGAGCGATTGCACGAGGTGCTTGGCTTTAGTGGCTTGGAGTTAAACGATATTCGGCTAAACACCTTGATCAGCCGCCTGCGCAGGCGGCTCGTTGAGTTCAACCCCGAGTTGCGAATCGTGACATGGCGCAACAAAGGCTACGCCTATGTAGGACCACCGGTGGCGGTAGGGAAATAGTTGCCAAGCAAAACAGCCGTAATTTGCTGAAATTCCTTAGGCCCTCAGCGCTTAATTCAGCGCTTAAACATGACAGAGTGTGTCACGACCGTACGGTAGTCAGTTGTTCCCTTACATTACGTCTATCTCAGGCTTGATAGGCGAGACAGTATCAAGTTTGTTGATAAAAATTGCTTGTTTGTTTTGAGACGCGCTTTACATGTCTGGTTTTACTCATGCCACCGCCCAATCACGAGTTCGGTTTATCAACTGACGGGTTGATCTTTGGTCGCGGGTTTTTGCGCGGCTTGCGAATTGGTGTGGCCTGTTTCACGCTGCTGGTACTGGGCCAGCCCTCTAAAGCCCAGGCGGCATGGGTTCCAGGCGATGAATACCGTAATCAGCCGGCACTCTCAATCATCAGGGTGCATAACCCGGATTCATCTCACCCATCAGCTTATGACCAAGGGTACAGCGGTTTGGGAATTCGGATAGGCATCATTGATTCGGGCATTAATCCGGATCATGTGGAGTTCACGAACGCGATCGTGGCGGGCATGACGGCGGGCTCTGAGCCCGTCTGGTCTGGCATATCTAATTTCAGTGGCAATCTTTACGATTCAAATGATGATGATGGTGGCGAGGGTCACGGCACTCACGTGGCCAGCATTGCGGCAGCGAGGCTTGACGGTGTACCGGATTCACTGCGCCCCGGCAATATGCAAGGTGTGGCGTACAACGCAAGTCTGGTCATTGCGGGATTTGATCCGAGCAATCTTGATCTCGACATCACAGACCCCGCGCAGTTGGCAAACATGGACAATCAATGGTCAGCGGCGTTTGACTATGTCGTGGCTCAAGGTGCCCGGGTCATTAACAACAGCTGGGGTGATACCAGTACAGGTGTTGACCCAGAGCTGGAGTCGTTGACGTTTTTGGCGTCCTCACCACGGACGGTCAATGCAATGCGACAGGCGCTCGCCAGTGGTGCGGTCATCGTCTTTGCCAACGGCAACGATCGGGACAATCCGGGTGAGGGAATGAACCCCGGGGCGCCGACTGCTTTGCCAAGCTACGACCCTTCGATGGCGGCATATGGTGCTTGGATCGCAGTGACTGCGACTGGCTTGGAAACCGCCGGTTCTCTTGAGAGCCGAATGGCCAGCTATGCCAACTATTGTGGTGTGGCCGCTGCCTACTGCATCGCGGCGCCTGGTGGAGATTCTCCGCCTGCCAATGCCAAGATCAACGGGGCCAAGTCGGGTGTCCGAAACTCGAGCAACATCTACACCGATAATGACGAGTACGTTGGCATAGACGGCACTTCCATGGCGGCGCCGATGGTGACCGGTGCGGTTGCCCTGGTTGCTGAAAAATACCCTTGGATGACGAACCGCAATCTGGTCGCCACGATTCTGACCACAGCCAGTCATGCGCACGACAACCCAAGTCCGATCTATGGGCGCGGATTGCTCGATGTCAATCGAGCCATCAATGGGCCAGCGATATTTGAGCAAACGTTTGAGGCACATTTGCCTGCGGGCGTGGAATCGGAATTCAGTAATGCCATTTCGGGTGACCACGGCTTGATCAAGCGGGGCGAAGGCCTCTTAAGGCTCAGTGCAAACAACACCTTTGCCGGACCGGTTGAGATCCGAGCGGGGGTTCTGCAGGCTGATCATGACTTTAGTCTGGGTAACGATCAAAGCCAAGTGCTGATTTTTGACGGGACGCTAAAGCTTGGGGCTGGTTTTGTGACGGTGGCGGATGGTGTGTGGCATAAGCCGATCGCCGTGGGCTCGACTGGTGCGACCATCGATACCAACGGCAACACGGTTGCTTATGCGGGTGGCCTGATTGATGTGGCAAGCGAGGATGGTTCGCTTGGCACACTGTCATTTGTTGGCGCGCCCATGTCGATTGCGGCTGATCTCAAACTGAACGCCAACTGGAACGCGGATTTGACGATTTCTGGCGGTGTCAGCTTGAGTGGTCGCGGGGCTGTTCTGGGCGAACTCACTCTCGATGGCACCTATCGCCCAGGCAACTCCCCAGGCACGGTCTATAGCCCGGGTTCCTTGCAGATGATGCCCAATGCTGTGCTTGAAATCGAAATCGACGGTACCGGAACTTCCGATGGTGCTGGCAATTTTGACCGACTGGTCTTCACATCAGCAGACAGTCAGTTCACTGCCGATGGTACGCTCGATGTGCTGCTGCGTGGCATCAGTGCACCAGCCAATAACGATTACAGTCCTGCGCTTGGACAAGGGTTTAATTTTGTCACTGCACCTGGCGGGGTGTTAGGTTCATTTGATTTTCTGCAACAGCCGACCGATGGCTTGTTACCTGGAATGCAGATGGATGTGGTCTACGGCACCAATCAGCTGACGCTTTATGTGACGCCCGCGTCCTACGCCAATCTGTCTGCCGCAGCGGTTGCAAGCAACACCAACCGGGATGGCTTGGGGCGAATTCTGCAGGCAATTAGACCGGCTGCTGGTGTTCGTGAGCTTGATCCCTTACGTAAAACCTTGTTCGATGGCTTGGCCCCCCAGACAGCGGCAAGTCTACCGGTGGTGATGGACCAGTTGGCCGGCGTTTCCTACGTTCAGTTAATTGGGCTCGCACAACAGAACACGGCATTTTTGTTGGGACAGATCGCGAGCGCACCTCGCCTGAACCGGTGGGGGCGGCTTGCGGCCGGTGCAACCGAGGCAACCGATCAGTCATTTCAACTCAGTGATCCGGGGGCAGGTAGCGGTGCGTGGGGCCGGGTGATCGGACGTCACTCATTGTGGCGTGGTGATGGCACCATCGGTACGACCACTGATACGCTCGGTGGCGTGGCGCTTGGCACGCAACGCCAGGTCAGTCACCAGACGAACCTCGGGTTTGCAATGGCTTATGGCAACAGCAGTTCGCAATTGCCATCGAACATGGGCTCTGGCTCAGCACAAAACCTGCAGCTCATGACCTATGGGTCTATGGGGTTTGAAGATGGCTACTTTGTTCAGGGTGGCATTGGTCTGGGTGGAAGTATTATTTCTGCCAACCGCTCACTGTCTCTGGTGAACGCCAATTACAGCGCCACAATCAAAACAGCGAACATGGCGGCGAACCTGATGTTTGGCCAGTTCGTGCAACGGGCTGACTGGCGCTACGAGTGGCAACTGGGCTTGAACTATCTTGGCATGCGCACATTCGGGTTTAGCGACTCAGGCGGGCCGGGGGCGTTGTCTGTCTCGGGACAAGCGACTGACAATACATCTGTACAACCCACTGTCGGGTTGACAGCAGGCATACCCTTTCAGGCAAATCAGACGCCTTGGGACTTGTTGGCATCGGTAGACTACGCGTATGAGTTAGCCGACAATCGGGCTTATTTGAATACCTTGGTCTTAAACGAAGATCTGCGCATCCAGAGTTCAGACATTGGTCGCAGCCGACTGACGATTGGTTTGGCTTTGTCAGCAAACCTGAGCGCGAATTCGGTTTTTCTGTTGAGTATTAACAATCAGTTTGCATCGAACTGGAGTGCGCTGTCTGCATTTGCCAATTTGAGTATTCAGTTTTAGGGTCGATCGATATCAGGCGATGATCCATTCGCCGCTTGCTTTGATGGCAAGGGTCAGGCAATCTGCAAGGAGATCATCATGCTGTCAGATTTGGTTAACAAGCTCAGGGGGCAAGGTGATCCCTTGGCCGATGCAGCACTGGCGGATTATCAGAACGCCAGCCTAGACACGCAAGCCTTGCTTGAGCAGGGCATGCGGCAAGGCGTGTCCAAAGTCGGCAACATGCCGCACAGTTTCAGGCAACTGTTGCAAGACAGTGAGGCCGCTGTGCATTCGATTTCCGCGGCGCAACTCGATTTGGCCATGCAGCCCTATGCCTGGATTGGTCCGACCTGGCTCAGTATTGCCTTGGGACCTGGGGCACTCGCGCATACGTATTCAGATCCTGGGATTGCAGCAGTTTTGATGCGCACTGGCAAGCTGCTGCCCCAGACCGTTTCGCGTCGCTTGTTGGAAACCCAGCTCTGGACAATCAGTGTGATCAGGCCTGGTGGCATGGGCATCGGTGGGGCTGGTTATGTGAGCACGTTACAGGTGCGCTTGCTGCATGCGCGCGTCAGGGCGAGCTTGATGCAACGAGGCTGGCGCAGTCCTGATGGCCATGAAGTGGTGCCCATTGATCAACTGCAGATGCTGCGCACTTGGCTGGACTTTACGGTGGTGCCGTTTGAGGCATGGAATCGCATCGGATTTGCTCTGAGTGCTCAGCAGATGCAGCGCCTTTACGCAGCCTGGCGTTTGGTTGGGCATTTGCTGGGCTTGGATGCAGCATTGCTGGCCACGGTGACCGATCACACCGTGGGGCAGGCTTTTTTAAGCATCGTGGACAAGGATTTGCCAGCGCCAGATGAGAATTCGCGTGTGTTGACCAAAGCCATGCTCGATGCAATTGGGGCTCGCTTGGCTCCGGTGTTGAAGTTGCCGGTGGATGTTTCCACCTTGCTGATGGCGTCACTGTGTCGCCTGTTTCAAGGTGATGATTTGGCTGGTCAGCTTGATGTGCAGGCAAACTGGACAAGCGCTTTACTGCCCATGATGGTCGATGCCAATCGTTTTCGGTTTGCGCAGATCGTGGACGAGGCGCACGTGCGGGAAGCGACTGCTCAGCAATCACTTCGGGCATTTGAAGCGATTCAAGCGAGCCTGTCAGATGCCACGGCGTATCAGTCGATATCGCATGGCCTGTCAAAACTGTAGTGCACCACTGTTGCGCGCAAGATCTGATTGCAAAGCCTGGCTGTCGAGGGTTGCCGATTCGCGTTTGTATCCGTGCTGTTAACTCGAGCTGAGTTGCGTCTGCTCAAACGAGGTGTCATTGCCTGGTACACCAAACGATTCGCAAGACAATGTCGTGCTCTACACTAAATCAATATTTCCGGTCAATCACATCATGCGCACGGTTGTAGAGTTCCGTCACGCCAATCGAAGCAGGCCATCGAGTGTTTTTCTCGTTGGTGCGCTTTTGTGCCTCTGCGCCGCGCCTGCGACATCCGAGCCCTGGCAAAACCTGACCCAACCGATCGGCACGCTACTGATCAATCCGCCGCAGTCGGCGCTGACGGTCAACCAATATCTTGCCAGTCTGGATCCCAACATCACACCGGCGACCTATCCATTCGCCTTAAGCACCGATGTCACGAAGATCCAGACCACGCAGATGCTTTACTTCGTGCGGGTCTACAACGAGGCAGCCGGGTCTTTTCCCGTGGGCAGCTGGATCATGCGAGCCTCACAGGCGCGCGGCATGACACCGGCGCAGATCCGCGATATCCAGGCTTTGCCATCGATGCCCACGGGCTTTACTTTCGTGAAAGTGCCTGCGGGCATTGTGATGTACACCGGCATTGCCAAGGCGATTGAAGGTTGGGGTGAGGGTGGTGCCACCCAATCCAAGATGATGGGCCCACCGTATGTGCCACTGGCCAATTTCACCAACCGCCAGCCCATTGGTGACTGCTTTCTTTGCTACAGGGTGCTGGCGCCGACTGGCAATGCCAACCAGGTCGCAGCGGCACTGGACCGTGGCACACCCGTGCCGTATTCGAGCCTTGACTCGGTCTATAACAATCTGGACATGCTGTATGCACCGGCGCTGGCAGGACAGTTTCAGGCAGCGCTGGATTCTCTGTCGGGTGAGGCGGCCACCGCGACGCAAACCGTTGCCTTTGGTTCGATGTCGTCTTTTACCGATGCAATTGGCCAGCGCATGAATCGCTGGCTTTTGCAGGCAGGGCGAGGTAGCCGGGCGATTGGCGATACCCACACCAGCAACGACACTGGGGTATGGGCGAGTCTGACTGGTGCAAAGTTCACGGTCGATGGCGGCAACGGCACTGCCAAAGTGACTGGTTCGGGTGCCGGACTCGCGCTTGGCGCTGGCCGACAAATCAATGCTCAGACTCTGGTGGGTTGGTCCGTGGGTGCTGGGAGCACGAACTTTGATGTCAGCGCCCGGGCAAGCAGTGGTCATTTCAATTCGTTTAGTCTTGCCCTGTACGGCATCACCAAACTCAATCGCGCTTACGTCGCTGGCACGCTGGCTTATTCGCGTGGCTACACCGATCTGGATCGTACCGTGGTGGTCAATGCGCTTTCGAGTCAGCAATCCGGTAACGTCGGTACCAACACCGTGTCGGCTAGGTTGGAGGCTGGGTACTTGTTACCGTTGGATGAGGTCAATGTCACCCCATTTATGGCGTTTGAGCCGGCCTGGTTAAGTCAGGGAGGCTTTTCCGAGAAGGTAAATAACCCGCAAAGTGATACCGTCAACCTCGGTTTGAACTATCAGGGCCAAGAGGTGAGTTCCCTGCCCTTGTCCCTGGGCGTGCAGCTTGGCGCCGATGTTTTGCTGGCCAATGGCTGGACGGTCAGTCCATTGGCCCGGTTGTCCTGGATTCATGAGTTCAACACCACGCGCCAGTTAAATGCCGCCTTGCAATTGTTACCCGATCAGTCCTTTACCGTAGATGGCGCATCTGTGCCAGCCGATGTCGGTCGCTTGTTGCTCGGTGTCTCAGCGACGAGTCGTTCCGGGGTCACTGGATTTGTCACGGTTTCTGGTGCATTTTCTGGCCAGGGCAATGCTTACTCGGCTAGGGTCGGTGTCAGCATTCCGCTGTAAAGTGTGACCATTGTGTCGTCATTCTGAGTGGCGCTTTGGCGTTACACCAGAGAGAATTGTGAGCCTGTCATGAATCCTGAAACCCAAAGACTGATCGATCGTCTGGGGCTGATCCCGCACCCAGAGGGCGGGTTCTACCGTGAGTGCTATCGAGCACCATTGCAATTGCACTCCCCCTTGCATGGCGGGATGCGATCGGCATTTACCAGTATCTATTTCCTGTTGGCAGGCACTCAGTATTCCGCCTGGCATCGGGTGGCATCCGATGAGAGCTGGTTTTTTCATGAGGGCAGCGATGTTGAGGTTTATTCGCTCGTGCCCGGGGTCGAGCAAAAA
>CAZLFB010000027.1:0-58076 GCA_964558695.1 uncultured Orrella sp. | reverse complement strand
GCCTCGTCTTGCTGGATTTCTTTTTGTAGCTCGGCCTGCCCGGCAGGTGTCAAACCATCGGCTGGTGAGACTTGCGCCACTTGCGTGGGCTGGGCTTGACTCGCTTGGTCTGATGGGCCCGGGCGCAGCTTGATCTGGATTTGCGATGGCGCCGTCAAGGTCTGTTTGGTCACACCGCCTTCTGCAAACTGGATCGCATCTTGCGTAGAACTGGCTGGGGGCGGATTGTAGTAGCCAGGCTGACTGGTCTGTGCACAGCCCGCCAGAGCCAATGTGGCAGCAGTAATACCCACGAGGGTGGGCAGCTTGCACAGTGACTTGGCGAAATGGGTTTTCATACGCATGGCAGCTCAGATCAATGATTGGTTAATAGCGAACATTCTACGCATATTCCAGTTACTGAGCGACTAATCAAGAAGAATAACGAGGAGGGCCTTGAAGATTGACAGGGTAAGTGTTTTGCTGGGTTCAGCGTTGCTCGCTTTTGTGCTGTGTGGTCTGGTGATGCGGATGGCAACCCACTGGTCCCAAAGCCTGCTGCGCGATGCCATCTGTGTCTATGGCACGAAGGCTCAGATGCCCACAATGCGCTGGGCAAGCGGCTGGTTTGTGCTTTGGTTTGTGGGCGCAGCCATGGGTTTGCTGGTTTTGCTGCATGACTCACCTCTAAACCTGGCAATCTGGCTTGGGTGGTTTGCCAATCTTGGGCTTCTTGGCCTGATTGATGCGCGCACTGGTCTATTGCCCAATGAACTGACGCTTGCGATGATGCTCAGTGGTTTGGGTTTCCATGCCTGGCTGGCGCAAACCTGGTTGCCACCGGCAGCCTACCTTTGGGGCATGTGCCTGGGATGGGCTGTGCCCTATACGCTGAACGCCATGCATCGACGCCTGCGGTCTACCATGGCCATTGGTGAAGGTGATGCCAAGTTGCTTGCTGGTATCGGTGCCTGGCTTGGCGCCCAAGCTTTGCCGTTGACATGGGTACTCGCCTGCCTCGGTGTGCTTGTCTATACTGCATGCGTATGGGTGGTGGGCCAACGTAGGCCTACCTATGTGGTGTTCGGGCCGTTTTTGGCCATGGGTGCAAGTGCGACGCTGTTCATGAGCTATGTTTAAACTGGGATTAACAGGCGGGATCGGTTCAGGTAAGACCATGGTGGCGGACATGCTCAGCGAGCTTGGTGCCAGTGTGGTTGACACCGATGTCATTGCGCATGAGCTGACCGCGCCAAATGGACTGGCTATTGAGTCAATTCGGGCGGTATTTGGTGACACCGCCATTGCCGCGAGCGGCGCACTCGATAGAGAGTACATGCGGGCTTTGGTGTTTGATGAGCCCGCGCAACGAAAGCGCCTGGAGGCGATTTTGCACCCCATGATTGCTCAGCAGGTGGAACATCAGGCCATCGATGCCCAAGGTTGTTATGCCGTTTTTGTGGTGCCCTTGTTGGTGGAGTCTGGCCGGTGGAAAGAGCGCGTGGACCGTGTCTGTGTGGTTGATTGTGAGCCACAAACCCAGATCAAACGGGTGCAAGCGCGCAGTGGTTTCAGTCTGGCGCGCATTGAACAAATTCTGGCCGTGCAAGCCAGTCGCCAGCAGCGCTTGGCCTGTGCGGACGATGTCATTGACAACGGGGATCGCATATCTTTGGGCGAGCTCAAGTCCCAGGTATTGGGTTTGCACCAGCGGTGGTGTAACCTAGCGCAATGAGCACCTACTTTTTGGGCTTTAGGCCATGATGCGCTTTGAGTATCCCTTCAATGAACGGGTCCGGGCTTGGATGCGTCTGGAGTATTTGCTTGATCGGCTTAAGTTTTTTTCTGGGCCGGGCGACGCTCGCTTGCACCAAGTTGCGTTAAGTGCCTTGTTTGATGTGCTCGATGCCACGGAGCGCACCGACATTAAAGGCGGGGTGATGCAGGATTTAGAGCGCCAGCGCGTAACGCTGTCTGCGCTCAAAGACCATCCCGGAGTGGATGAGCAGGCACTGTCGAACGTGATTCAGGAAATCGACACCGCGCATGCCGCCTTGGCCTCTCAGGGACGCACAGGCCAGACGTTGCGTGACAATGAGTGGTTGACTAGCTTGCGTGGCCGTCTCGCAGTCGCCGGTGGTGGCACTCAGGTTGATATGCCATCGTTTCACGCCTGGCAGTGCCGTGCTGACAATTTGCGATGTGCCGACCTGCATCATTGGATTGAGCCTTTGTTGCCGCTCGATCAAGGTATCGGCCTCATCATGAGGTTGTTGCGTCAATCGGGTGAAACGCAGGACGAAGTGGCCCGTCAGGGTTCATTTCAGCAGATGCTAGGCGGCAAGTCTTATCAATTGTTGCGTGTATGGCTGGACCCACAGATCGGTGTGTTTCCTGAAATGAGCGCCAACAAGTACATGGCTTGGGTCAGGTTTTCTGAGCAGTCCGGTGATGCCAAGCCTCAGCCGGTGCAGCGTGACATTGCGTTCCGATACGCGCTTTGCGCGCTTTAATGGTTTGAGTTGTTTCTTGGGTAGCGCTTGATCGGAATGCGCGGCAAACCTCGTCCAAGTGATTTGGTTGCGCAGCAACCTTTAGGCGAAGCCGACGAACTTGGTTGGGGAAGGATAGCGCGCACGCCATCAGCGTCCTTTGTTGGCTAGTGTGGTGTCTGTTGCTGTTCGATGTACTGGCGAACGATGCCGATAGGTGCTGCGCCGCAAGACGCGGCGAAGTAGGAAGGCGACCAAAGCATGTTTTTCCAAT
The DNA here is from genome assembly GCA_964558695.1 of uncultured Orrella sp. Taxonomy (GTDB): domain Bacteria; phylum Pseudomonadota; class Gammaproteobacteria; order Burkholderiales; family Burkholderiaceae_B; genus Algicoccus. The sequence continues at coordinate 55,331 of CAZLFB010000027.1, read as the reverse complement.
ACCGCCCTTTCATGTCGGGCCGCTCGCTACCCAACCGCCGACTGGACGCACCCTTGAGGCTATTGACCAGCGCCGATACCGACACTTTCGGCGGATACTCCACCAGCAAGTGCACATGGTTGCTCTCACCGTCCATTTCGACCAGCGAAGCCTCGAATATAATCTAGGCATGAAGCGCCTTCAAGCCTACAAATACGAGCTACAGCCCAACGGCCAACAGCAGCGCCTGATGCGCCGCTTCGCGGGATCGTGCCGGTTCGTGTTTAACAAGGGGTTGGCGATGCAAATAGCCAATCACGAAGCAGGCGAGAAATTCATCGGCTATGTGGCGATGGCAAAGCACCTCACCGCTTGGCGCCATAGTGCCGAGACAGACTGGCTCTGCGATGCGCCGGTTCATCCCTTGCAGCACGCCTTGAAAGACTTGGAACGGGCCTACCAGAATTTCTTTGCCAAACGCGCCGACTTCCCGCGCTTCAAGAAGAAAGGCCAGTCGGACAGCTTGCGCTACCCCGACGCCAAGCAGTTCAAGATCGACGCCGGCAACAGCCGCGTGTTTCTGCCGAAACTGGGCTGGCTGCGTTACCGCAACAGCCGGGACATGCTCGGCACGGCCAAGAACATCACCGTATCGAGCAAGGGCGGCAAGTGGTTTGTGTCGATCCAGACCGAACGGCAAGCAGCCGAGCCGGTTCATCCCTCAGCCTCCATCGTTGGTGTCGACGTGGGCATTGCCCGCTTTGCCACCCTCTCCGATGGCACCGTCTTTGAGCCAATCAACAGTTTCAAGAAGCAGCAAGCGCGGCTGGCCCGTTATCAACGGGTGATGAGTCGCAAGGTGAAGTTCAGCAACAACTGGAAGAAGGCGAAAGCCAAAGTCACAAAGCGCCACCAGAAGATCGGCAATGTCCGGCGCGACTACCTGCACAAGACCACGACCACGATCAGCCAAAACCACGCGATGGTGTGTATCGAGGATTTGCAGGTGCGCAACATGAGCAAGTCCGCAGCGGGAAGTGCCGAAGCGCCGGGACGCAACGTCAAGGCCAAGTCGGGACTCAACAAGTCGATTCTCGATCAGGGCTGGTTCGAGTTCCGCAAGCAACTGGAGTACAAGCAGGCATGGCGAGGTGGTCAGGTGGTAGCGGTCAATCCGCGCAACACCAGCCGGACTTGCCCGTGCTGCGGTCATGTGTCGGCACAGAATCGCCAAACCCAGGCCCGCTTTGCCTGTGTCGAATGCGGTTTCGAGGGAAACGCCGATCTGGTTGGCGCGATCAATATCTTAGCGGCAGGGCATGCCGTGTTGGCCTGTGGAGGAGCGGTGCTGTCGGGCCGTCCAGCGAAGCAGGAACCCGCCGAAGCGACTACCCAGGAGCTTGCTCTTGTTTAGCGCCGTAGGAATCTCCGGCCTTCAGGCCGGGGAGGATGTCAAGCTCATACGTGCGGGTCGTTCGGCTCGATTTGTTCCCCTACTGATGTCTGTGTTGTTGGTGGCCTGCACGGTGGGCCCTGACTACCAGCGCCCAGTCCTTGATCTGGGTGCAAGTTTCGAGCAGTTACAAGACAATCCTGGCTGGATGCCAGCTCAACCGGGCACCCCGGGGTTTGGTGAACAGTGGTGGCTGGTTTTTAATGACAACGTGCTTGACGGTTTGATGGCTGAGCTCAACTCGCAAAACTTGTCCATCCAGCAAGCGCAGGCGCAATACGATCAAGCGCTAACCACCGTCAAAAACGCCAGCGCCGCACTTTATCCGACCTTGGGCTTAAATGCGGGCCTCACCCGTGCGGACGCACCGATTGTATTGCCTGGGTCCCCGGTCGTGGCTAGCGGCTCTGGGGCCTACACTGAGTACGACACCAGCCTGGGTTTAAGTTGGGAAATTGACCTGTGGGGTGGAATCCGACGCAGCGTTGAATCATCCGAGGCTTCGGCCCAAGCCAGTGCAGCTGACCTGGCTGGTGCCAAACTCAGTGCGCAGTCCGCATTAGCAAGCACTTACTTTCAGGTGCGAGTGCTTGATGTGCAGGCTGATTTGCTGGACCACACCGTCACATCCTATGAGCGCTCGTTGCGCATGACACGCAATCTGCAAGAGGCAGGCCTAACCGACAAAGGTGACGTGGCCGTTGCCCAGACTCAGCTTGACACCGCGCGGGCTCAACGCCTCGATCTTCAATGGCGGCGAGCCCAACTTGAGAATGCAATCGCGGTGTTGTTGGGTCAGCCGCCCTCGAACTTTGAACTGTTTGTGAAGGTTGATTTGACGGTTAAGCCGCCCGCCATCCCGGTGGGTGTCCCTTCGGCCTTGTTGCAGCGCAGGCCCGATATCGCGGCGGCTGAGCGCCGCACGGCTGCGGCCAATGCCAAGATCGGCGTCGCGACGGCAGCTTGGTTTCCTGATCTGACAATCTCAGCCAGCGGTGGCTATCAGTCACGTCAATTTGCTCAGTGGTTTAATGCACCGGCGCAATTCTGGGCTTTGGGGCCCGCGCTGGCACTGGCACTATTTGATGGTGGTAGACGCCAGGCCCAGATCGCTGAAGCAGAAGCTGGCTTTAGAGGCCAGGCGGCAAGCTACCGTTTGACCTCGCTTCGCGCATTGCAGGAAGTCGAAGACGCGTTGGTGCAGTTGCGCGTTTTGGCGCAAGTGCAAGAGGTTCAGGCGTCGGCGGTCGCTGCTGCGCGCGAGTCTTTGCGCATCCGTCGCGATCAGTACGAAAAAGGCTTGGTCGATTATCTGAGTGTCGCGGTGCTAGAAACCACGTTGCTAAACAACGAGCGCAATGCCATCAGTGTCATGGGCGATCGGCTCGCAGCCAGTGTTAAGCTAGTGTCCGCACTCGGTGGCGGTTGGTCAGTTGATCAAATGACGAATGCCAGCAATGCCGTGAGCACCCCTTGATTGGGCGGTGTTCAAGGTAGTGGGGCTTTGGCCCCCAATGGCAAAAACCGGAAGCCCTGCCAGTTGATTCAAACGCTCGAACGCATCCCAGCCTAACGTGGGCGCACCAGGGTGCGATTCGGTTGATAGCACCGGGCCCAACACCACAAAATCAGCGCCGAACTCGCGCGCAAGCGCAAGCTCCTCTTCATTGTGCGTCGATACACCAATCAATTTATTGATAAGCGATTCGGGTCGAGCTTGTAACTGCTTGGCATCCTGGGCGCGGAAATGCACACCATCGGCCAAGTCCCACAGTGTTTGATGGTGCGCGCTGTTGACCAGTAAGCGCGCCCCGTGTTGCTGGCACAGGGTGCGGGCTTGTTCAAACGAAGCCAGCATCGCGGGCCCGGTCCATTGCGGTGCGCGCCATTGCACGAGCCTAATACCTTGTTTAAGTCCTGCTTGCAGTCTTTCGATCAGTGTGGTTTGGTCTTGCTCATGTTGCGGCGAGCAAATCAGGTAGTGAGTTGGTAGCTGCAGCCAGCGCAGTGGCGGGTAAGCGGCCGGCAGTAAGTCGGGCAGTTCGGTGGCACTGGCAATGTCAACCCACTTCAGCTGCTGTTGTTCCAGTCCACGGGGTTCGCCTTGCCATTGCGTCACTCGACAAAAGTAGAGCCTGACTGTAGTGGTGGGGTAGTGGTGAACGTAGGTCACCCAGGTCGTGGCTGCTTGCATTTGAATGCCGAGTTCTTCTTGCAGTTCACGCGCCAGCGCATCTAGCACGGACTCGCCAGGCTCAAGCTTGCCGCCCGGCATCTCCCACCAGCCTGCCCAGGGTTTGCCCGCTGGTCGATCACCCAGCAGCACTTTGCCGTCACTGCGGATAATCACGCCCACCGCCACATCCACGATTGACTCAGGCATGGCGTGCTGCCCAATCCCTCGCAAAGTGCCACGCAACACGGCCTGAGCGTGAGCCGCGCTCAAGCGTCCACTGCAAGGCTTCGGTGCGAGCTTGGGCAATTGAGTCTTCCGAGCAGCCAAGCTCGCGTAACCAATAAGCCACGATATCCAGATAATCATCCTGGCGAAATGGGTAGAACGACAGCCACAACCCAAAACGCTCAGACAGTGAGATTTTTTCTTCGACCGTCTCACCGGGATGTACTTCGCCATCGGGCTGATGCTTGGCTTGCAGGTTCTCGTTCATGTATTCCGGCATCAGGTGGCGCCGGTTCGAGGTGGCATAGATCAGCACGTTGTCACCGGTGGCTGCTGCAGAACCGTCGAGCACGGATTTCAGTGCCTTGTAGCCAGACTCGCCCTCTTCAAATGACAAGTCGTCACAAAAGACGATGAAGCGTTCGGGGCGATTGGCCACGCAATCAACAATATCAGCCAGGTCCCCGAGGTCACCCTTGTCGACCTCAATGAGTCGTAAACCCTGGTCGCCAAATTGAGCCAGCATGGCCTTGACCAGTGAGCTTTTGCCCGTGCCGCGCGAACCCGTCATGAGGACGTGGTTAGCGGGCTTGCCTTGCACAAAGTGTAGGGTGTTGCGTTCGATCACGGCCTTTTGACGTTCGATGTGTTGCAGGTCTTCGAGCGTGATGCGATGTGGGTGGGCAATCGCGTCAAGCCACCCATGCGCCGTGCCGCGCTTGCGCCAGCGAAACGCGCGCGCGCCCCAGTCCACTGGGGGTGGTGCTGGTGGCAGCCAGGCCTGCAATTGGGTAAGCACACCGTTGGCGAGCTTGATTAATTCGGCGAGGTCGGTGGAGGTTGGGTTTTGTGACATCAGAATTTAGGACCAATATTTAGGACCGGAATTTAGGAACGATAGTCAGCATTGATGCTGACGTATTCATGAGAAAAGTCGCAGGTATAAACAGTTTGTGCAACTGACCCGCGCCCCAGTGACACGCGCACCAAGATCTCTGCTTCTCGCATGATGCGCTGGCCATCTTCTTCTTGATAGTTGGGGTCTCGGCCACCGTGACTGGCCACCAGCACATCACCCAACCAGAGTTTTATCTGGCTGACATCGAGGTCTGCAATGCCAGCGTAGCCAATCGCAGCCAGAATTCGTCCAAGGTTGGGGTCGCTCGCAAAAAATGCTGTTTTAACCAGAGGCGAATGCGCAATCGCATAGGCAACTTTGAGCGCCTCCTCTTGACTGCCAGCATCTTCCACTGCGATGGTCATGAATTTGGTGGCGCCTTCAGCATCACGCACGATTTTGCAGGCAAGGTCTTTGGCGGCGGCAGTCAGTGCCTGCTTGAGTTCAGCAAAGCCCGCGTCTTGATCACTTTCAATCTGTAAGCCGCACTGCCCAGTGGTCATCACGATAAACGAGTCATTGGTTGACATGTCACCATCAACGGTGATGCGGTTAAACGACTGGTTGGCGATGTCTCGGGTAAGTGACTGTAAAAGTGGGCCGGCAATACCCGCGTCTGTGGCGAGGTACCCAAGCATGGTGGCCATGTTGGGGCGGATCATGCCGGCGCCCTTGCTGATGCCGGTGATGGTGACGGTCTTGCCTTGAATTTGTACTTGTGTTGAATAGATCTTTGGCAAGGTGTCGGTGGTCATAATGCTATGTGCCGCATCAAACCACTGGTTTGATCCCATGGCAGCGACTGCATCCGGAATGCCAGCTTCGATGCGATCAATGGGTAAGGGCTCCAGAATCACACCAGTGGAAAACGGCAACACGGCTTGTGCGTCAAGGCCAAGTGCTTGGGCGGTGGCTGCGCACATGCGTTGTGCGCGTTTCATGCCTTCATCCGCCGTGCCAGCATTGGCGTTGCCGGTGTTGATTACCAGCGCACGGATTGGTGTGCCCGTGGCCAAGTGCGCCTCACAAACCTGCACGGGCGCAGCCCGAAACCGATTGGTGGTGAACACGCCCGCCACCGTCGTGCCAGGCGCTAGTTTAAAAACGGTCAGGTCTGGCCTATTTTTTTTACGGATGCCTGCCGCCGTGATGCCGATGTTGATGCCGGCAACCGCATGGACGGTTTCACGTGGGGGAATAACGAGATTGACAGCCATGATGGACCTTTACCTTTAGGCAAGAGACTTGAAAACAGAATCAGCCGCATCGAGCGTGGCCTCAATCACGCTGTCATCATGCGTGGACGAAACGAATCCCGCCTCATAGGCTGACGGCGCAAAATAAACACCGTGATCCAGCATGCCATGGAAAAATTTCTTGAACCGTTCAATATCACTGGCCGAGACTTCGTTCAGGCTCTTGGGCACTTGCGCGGCAAAGTAAACGCCGAACATCCCGCCCACGTGATCTGCGCTAAACGCGATCTGGTGGCGCGCCGCCCGATCGGCGAGCCCTTCGGTTAGCTTGCGGGTCTGTGCGCCTAACTTGTCGTAAAAGCCTGGTTCGCCCAGCAGTTCAAGTGTCTTGATGCCAGCGGCCACGGCCACTGGGTTGCCAGATAGGGTGCCAGCCTGGTAGACGGCACCGAGCGGGGCGATGTTGGCCATGATGTCGGCACGGCCACCGAAAGCACCGATGGGCATGCCACCGCCGATGACTTTGGCCAGCGTGGTGAGATCGGGTGTCACGCCAGTCAAGCCTTGAACCCCTTGTGGGCCCACTCGAAACCCTGTCATGACTTCGTCAAAGATCAGTACGGCCTGGTGCTCAGTACACAGCTCGCGCAGTGTTTCCAGAAAGCCGGGTACGGGCTTGATCAGGTTCATGTTGCCGGCCATCGGCTCGACAATGACACAGGCAATTTCCTTGCCGTGCGCTTTGAACGCCTCGCGTACAGACTCACTGTCGTTGTAATCCAGCACGATGGTGTGGGCGACGAACTCTGGCGGCACGCCAGCGGAGGTCGGGTTACCAAATGTCAGCAATCCAGAGCCAGCTTTAACCAGCAGGCTATCAGCATGACCGTGGTAGCAGCCTTCGAACTTGATTATTTTGTTACGCCCGGTTGCGCCACGGGCCAAGCGAATGGCGCTCATGGTGGCTTCCGTGCCGGAGCTGACCAGTCGTACTTGTTCCATGCTCGGCAGGCGGGCGATCAGCAGTTCAGCGATCTGGATTTCAGCCTCGGTAGGTGCACCATAAGACAGACCATGCACTGCCGCGTCTTGCACGGCCTTGACCACCGCTGGGTGAGCATGACCAAGGATGGCAGGGCCCCAGGAGCCGATGTAGTCAATGTAGCGCTTGTCTTCTGCATCCCAGAAGTACGGGCCTTGAGCGCGCGCGACGAACCTGGGCGTGCCACCGACTGAGCGAAACGCCCGCACGGGCGAATTAACCCCACCGGGGATGCTGCGACAGGCTCGTTCAAAAAGTTCAGCGTTGGTGGTCATAAAGTCTCCTGCGTTAATGCATTTGGGGCAGCTGTCAAAGCCTGTTGGCTCTCATTGCCCAAAAATACGGTCTTCAAAATACGGCTACAAAATCGCGTGCAGCCTGTTTGACGTCAGTGGCCAAAAATAACCCGCCCACCACAGCCACGCTGTCTGCGCCAGCGCTTACGACACTGGCGGCATTACCCACCGTGATGCCACCGATCGCAATGACTGCCGGCCGTGGCGTGATGGTTTTAACCAGCTCGCGCGCGTCGGTTAGTACGGACAACGGCGCATTTGGCGCCTGCGGCTTGGTGCCCGAGCTGAACATGGCCCCAAAAGCAATGTAGTCAACGCCCGTGGCCAGCATCTGGCGCGCACGCTCAAGATCCCGGTAGCATGACACGCCCAGCAGCATGGAGGCGGGCAGTTGCTTGCGCACGTGATCTGGGTCAGCGTCGTCCTTACCCAAATGTACGCCATCGGCACCGATTTCGGCGGCCAGCTGCCAGTCATCGTTGATGATCAGCGGAATATCCAGGCTGCGGCAAACCGGCAGTAAATGTTGCGCCAATTCGCGTCGTTCTTGGGTGCTAGCTCGTTTGACGCGTAGCTGCACGGCTGACATGCCGCCATCGGCTGCAGCGCGGATGGCTTGTTCTAGTCGGTTCGCATCGGTCCAGTCAGGCGTGACGCCGTAAAGCCCGCGAGGAAACCTCAAGGATGGGCTCATGGTGCGGGCGGCGTCGGTGGTGTAGAGGGCGCGCCGTGGCTGGCGCGATTGGCAAGCTTTCGTCCCATGCCGCACTGAAACGCGTGCGCAGCTGCCTGCACGGCATAATCGCAGGCCAGTTTGGCGGCCTCTGGCACGGTCATGCCGTGGGCTAAGCCGCAGGCCAGCGCCGTGGTGGTCAGCCCGCTTAAGTCCTGTATGCGCTCGGGTGCGGACTGGCACGGCAAGGCAATGGTTTCGCCTTCTGGGCCAAGCAGCAGGTTGACCAGCGAACCTGGCCGTTGTGCATAGCCCGTCACCAGCGCCCAGGTGGCGCCAAGCGCGAGCAAAGCCGCTGGCCCATCAGCCGGGCTGAAATTATTGAGCACTTCATCGTTTAGCCATCTGCCAAGGGCGCTGGCGGGTACCACCACCACCGCAGCCTGAGGCACCAATAGCTCCAGGGTGGCGCCAACGGATGGTTCCACTTCGCTGCCATCGAGGTCTTGATCGGCTTGCTCGTGCGGGGTTTCGCGGGGCCCCAGCTGCAGCACCATGGGTGCTTCACTGTAGTCGGCCGCGACACTGGCAATCACGCTCGCTGTCTCTGGGCAAGTCACTGTACCCACCTTGATGGCGTTGACCGGCATGTCTTCCAGCAGGCAGCGCGCCTGCTCGTCAACGAGCTCCGCGTTGGCTCGTTCCAGCCAGTCAATGCCGGCGGTGTCAGACACAGCCATGCCCGTTGGCACGCACAGTGCATGGGTGCGCTGCGCAGCACACGTCACGCTATCAGCGGGCATGTCGATGCGGCCTGTTGGGTCAAACAGGCCAAATACGAGCACGGTAGGAGGGGTTGCAACAGGCAATTGGCGCGACTTTAGGTAAGATTACGTACAACCCATTGTAAAAGAAGTGATGAGATAACTATGCGTACATACATGTGTTTGATTTGTGGCTGGATTTATGACGAAGCCGAGGGCTGTCCGGATGAGGGAATTGCACCGGGGACCAAGTGGGAAGACGTCCCGCCTAACTGGGTTTGCCCAGAGTGCGGTGCTCGTAAAGAAGACTTTGAGATGATGGAAGTATAAGGAATTATGAGTGAAGCAGTGGATCTCTCCGGTCATTTTTTAATGGCAATGCCAGGCATGGTCGTAGGCGACCTGGCTGGCACGGTGATCTACGTGTGCGAGCATTCTGACCGGGGTGCGCTGGGCTTGGTGATCAACCGGCCGACGGATTTGAGCCTAAGCGGTTTGCTGGAGCAAGTCGACCTTGCGCAAGAGGGCCAGCCTGAGCAGAACCAGAACACACCAGTTCACTTTGGGGGGCCAGTGCAAAGCGATCGCGGTTTTGTGCTGCATCAGCCCGCTGGCGACTACAGCTCCAGCATCCGATTGGGCGATACGCTGGCGTTGACGACCTCACGCGACGTGCTCCAAGCGGTGGCCAGTGGCGCGGGCCCGGACAAGATCTTTGTCACCCTGGGTTACGCCGGTTGGGGTGCCGGGCAGCTTGAACAAGAGCTCGCACAAAACGCTTGGCTGTCGGTGGCCGCCGAGGAATCGATTATTTTTGAGGTGCCTGCGCAGGCACGCTATCCGGCTGCCATGCGACTGCTCGGGGTGGACCCGGCGATGCTCGCGGGTTCGGCCGGCCATGCATGACCATGCCTGACCAGCGCACGGTCCTGGCCTTTGACTACGGCACCAAGCGCATCGGCGTGGCTTTGGGCAATGTGCTGATTTCGAATGCCAGACCGCTGGAAATCATCGACACCCCAGAAAAAACCAAGCGCTTTGCCCGTATTGAAGAGCTCATCGTTCAGTGGCAGCCTGACACGCTGGTGGTCGGACTGCCGCTGACCGAATCGGGTGGTGAGCAGCTGGCCAGTAGCCAGGCCAGGCGGTTTGCCAATCAGCTCAACGGCCGGTACGGATTGCCGGTGAGCTTGGTTGATGAGCGTGGCTCGAGCATGGCAGCGCAAGAGATTGTTGGCAATGCACCCGATGATGCAGTTGCAGCGGCTATCATTCTACAAAGGTATTTTGATGCGCTGGCAAGCCAGCAATAAGGAAACCAACCATGACCACGGTTGATCATGCACTGAACATCCCGCCCGCACCCGCGCTCTATGAAACACTGCGCCAGGGCGTGGTTGAGCTAATCAAAGACCTGCCTGCGGATCAAGTCCATCTGGTTGGCATTCACTCTGGGGGTGCTTGGCTAGCGCAACGTCTGCATCATGATCTGAAGCTGCCGACCGCGCTTGGTACGCTGAACATCAGTTTTTACCGGGACGACTTTGATCGCATCGGACTGCATCCTCAAGTGGAGCCGTCGGATATTGGGTTTGATGTGGCGGGCCGTCACTTGGTGGTGGTTGACGATGTGCTCTACACCGGCCGAACCATCCGTGGGGCAATGAATGAGCTATTTGATTATGGGCGCCCGGCGTCGATCAAGCTCGTGGTGCTGATTGACCGCGACCAGCGCGAATTGCCGATCTGTGCGGATTTTTCGGCTTGGCGCTTTGATGGTCCACCAGCCGACATTCTGGTACTGGCTCAGACTGAGACAGGCGAATTTACCTTGCACGTTGAATCCAAGGAAGCGTAATGCGCAATCCTCAGCTAAATCGACACGGTGAGTTGACGCACTTGATCACCACCGAGGGCATACCGCGCGACATCTTGACTCATATCCTTGATACCGCCCAGACATTTGTGCCGCTTGCCGAGCGCGATGTCAAAAAGGTGCCACTGCTGCGCGGCAAGAGTGTTTTTAATCTGTTTTTTGAGAACTCGACCCGCACGCGAACAACGTTTGAGATTGCTGCCACGAGGCTCTCAGCCGATGTATTTAACCTGAACATCAACGTCTCTTCGGCTGCCAAGGGCGAGACGCTGCTAGACACCATTGCCAACCTCTCAGCCATGCAGGCAGACATCTTTGTGGTGCGGCACGAGGCAAGCGGCGCACCATATCTGATTGCCAAGCATGTGGCACCTGATGTACACGTGATCAATGCTGGTGACGGTCGCCATGCTCATCCGACACAGGCCTTGCTTGACATGTACACCATCCGTCATTTCAAACAGGACTTCTCGAATCTGACCGTGGCCATTGTGGGTGACATTTTGCATTCGCGCGTGGCGCGCTCCAACATCCACGCGCTCACGACCCTAGGGGCTGCCGAAGTCAGGGCGATTGGCCCGTTGACGCTATTGCCAGGTGGTCTGGAGCAAATGGGCGTGAAGACATACACCGACATGGCGCAGGGGCTGCGCGATGTGGATGTCATCATCATGTTGCGCCTGCAAAACGAGCGCATGCGGGGCGCTTTATTGCCCTCCTCGCATGAGTATTTCAAGCACTATGGCCTCACCCCAGAAAAACTTGCGCTCGCAAAGTCCGATGCGATTGTGATGCATCCGGGCCCGATGAACCGGGGGGTGGAAATCGATTCAGCCGTTGCCGACGGGCCGCAGTCGGTGATCTTGAACCAGGTGACATTTGGCATTGCGGTGCGCATGGCAGTCATGAGCATTGTGGCGGGGGCATCAACGTGAGGTTGCATATTAAAAACGCCCGGCTCATTGACCCGGGTACACAGATGGATCAGACAGCAGACCTGTGGGTGGCAGGTGGACGCATTGCCGCCATTGGTCAGGCGCCAGCTGGCTTTGAAACCCAACAAACGCTGGATTACAGCGGCTTGTGCGTGTTGCCAGGCTTGATTGATTTGGCGGTTCGGCTCAGAGAGCCGGGTCATGAATATCGCGCTACGCTGGAGTCTGAGCTCAAAGCGGCCATGGCCGGTGGCATCACAAGTCTGGTGTTGCCACCTGACACCGACCCGCCGCTTGATGAGCCGGGGCTGGTGGAGATGTTAAAGCACCGGGCGCGCCAGCTCGATCAGGTCAATTTGTTCCCGCTCGGTGCCATGACCGTTGGCTTAAAAGGCGAGGTCATTACCGAGATGGCCGAGCTGACTGAGGCTGGCTGCATTGGCTTCGCCCAGGCTGACCAGCCGGTGCTCGACACAGCGGTGTTGTTACGAGCCATGCAATATGCCCGGTCATTTGGTTACACCCTGTGGTTGCGACCCATTGACCCGTGGTTATCCAAGGGCGTGGCTGCCAGCGGCGCTTATGCGGCGAGGCTTGGATTGTCTGCCGTCCCAGTGCAGTCTGAGATCATTGCCTTGCACACATTGTTTGCATTGCAACGCACCGTTGGCGTGAACCTTCATGTTTGCCGCTTGAGTTCTGAGGCGGGTGTGCAGCTCGTGCGGCAAGCCAAGGCAGAGGGCCTACCGGTGACGTGCGACACCACCATCAACCATGCGCACCTGACCGATGTCGACATTGGTTATTACGACACCAACTATCGTCTGGATCCGCCGCTTCGCGGCCAGCGCGACAGAGACGCCTTGCGCCAAGGTTTGGCTGACGGCACGATTGATGCGCTGTGTTCAGACCACACACCGGTGGACGATGATGGTAAACAGATGCCGTTTGCCGAGGCCGAGTCCGGTGCAACTGGACTGGAGTTATTGCTCAGTCTGACACTGAAGTGGGCACAGCAAGAGAAATTGCCTTTGGCTAAAGCGTTTGCGCGCGTGACATCTGGCCCGGCGAGCGTGTTGCGCGCTTGCTCGGCGGCGATGCCACCGATCGGGTCCCTGAGCGTGGGTGCACCGGCCGACTTGTGTGTGGTTGATCTCGATGACCATTGGCTGGTCAATCGTGACGCACTGATCAGTCAAAGCCGCCATACACCGTTTCTGGGCATGGAGTTACCCGCGCGCGTGAAAGCCACCCTCATGCGTGGTCGTGTGGTGTGGGAGATTGCTGGGTGAGTGTGGCTTTGTTTGCGCTCAGGGCGCCTTTGGTGGCCTTGTGGGTGCTTTGTGGCCTGTTAACCATCGGTCTGGTGTTTGTTTGGGTGGGTCGAGCAGGCAGGCTTGCTTTAAAGAAACACTGGTCGCGTGTTTTACTGTGGCTGTGCGGTGTGCGCACCCAAGTAGAGGGTCAGCCCGTTCGAAGCGGTGCAGTGCTTTGGGTTGTTAATCATGTGTCCTGGCTCGACATTTTTGTCTTGAATGTGGTGCGTTCTACCTCGTTTGTTGCCAAGCAAGAGATCCGGCACTGGCCATTGATTGGCTGGCTGGCAGCTGGTGCTGACACGATTTTTATTGAACGTGGGTTTCGTCATGCGGTGCACCGCGTGGGCCAGTCCATGAAGCTGCGGTTTGATCGGGCCCAAGCCGTTGGTCTGTTTCCAGAGGGCACCACATCCGAGGGGTTGGATGTCTTGCCTTTCTACCGCAATCTGTTTGAGCCGGCGCGAGCATCTGGCGTGACGATCCAGCCCGTGGCATTGCGTTATTACCATCGCGGTCAGCGCAGTGCTTTCCCCGCATTTGTGGGAGAAGAGTCGTTGGTGCAGAATCTTTGGCGCCTATTGGGTACAACGGGTGTGACTGTTGAGCTGGTGTTTTTAGCGCCACTGGCACAGGCCAATCATCAAAAGCCCACCCGAGATGAGCTGGCTAAAGCCGCGCATGAGGCCATCCGAGAGGTTGTGTTGCTGAACCGACCGCTGCACGACCGTCAAAGTTAGGCAGAGTCCGAGAAAAATCTAGGAAACGGCCAACGGATCCATTTCTTGGTGGCAGGCCACTTGCACCAATTGACGATCCTGTAAACGCATGGCGGTCAGATGACCACCCCAGACGCAGCCGGTGTCCAGACAAATCACATTGGGCCGATTCAATAAGCCAAGCGTGGACCAATGGCCAAATACGACCGTGACGTTATGTGTTGCGCGATCTGGCAGGTCAAACCAGGGAATCAAGCCATCTGAGCGGTCTTTGGGTGAGGACTTGACCGTCAGCATCATGTGGCCTTTTGGGTTGCACATGCGCAGCCTCGTTAAGGCATTCATAATCACCCGCAGGCGCTTGGTGCCGGTGTGACCATCTTTCCAGTGCGCGGGCTCATTGCCATACATCTTTTGCAGTAACTTGGCCCAGCCGTCACTGCGCAAAGCTTGTTCAACTTCGGCGGCCAGCGATAACGTTTTTTTAACGCTCCACTTGGGCAGCACACCAGCGTGAATCATCAAGTGATCCAGATCGAAGTGCGCCAGTTTGCGATGGCGCAGCCAATGTATGATGTCGCCGGCATCAGGGGCGGTGAGCACTTCCTGAAACGTGTCGTTCTTGCCCGGTGCACGAATACCTGCCGCGACGGCAAGCAGATGTAAGTCGTGGTTACCTAAGAGAAACACACTGCGATCTTCCAGACTCATCAGGCGCCGAAGCGTCTGTAGTGAGCTCGGTCCACGATTGACCAAGTCACCCGCAAACCAAAACTGCGCTGAGGGATTCTGAGCAATTAACGGCTGGGATAGCAGCGCGTCAAGCGGCGTCAAACAGCCCTGAATATCACCGATCATCCAGATGTCAGGCTCGCTCATGCAAGGCCTCCCAGACGCTGCTGTGCAGGGCTCGTTGCTTTTTTGGGCCATTGAAATCGGCGCTCCATGGACAGTAGTGTTCCGAGCGCCAGGACGAACGCCACGATATTAGGTAAGAGTGCGGTCACAATGGGTTTCCATTGATAGAGCAAGCCGATGTTCAGGGTCAGTTGACTCAGCATAAAAAATAGGGTGCCGGTCAATATGCCGGCAAACACCTTGGCGCCAATGCCGCCTCGGCGGGTCTGCATGTACGCAATCGGCGCTGCGATCGTCAGCATGACCAGCAGGGTGAACGGATAAGATAGCTTGCGCCAGACAGCCACCACTTGTCGTGTTGCATCCAGATCGTTCGCTTGCAAAAAGTTAATGTAGTCCCACAACGTCACCAAGGACATTTTTTCTGGCAAGGCAATGCGCGCAACCACCCTAGCCGGTGTGAGCGATGTGTTCAAGAGTCGGTCTTCCACCCGGTTCACGCTCATGATGGGCTCGGTGCTTGGCAAGCCATCGGACAAAGCGCTCAGTGCAGCGTCTGCGATTTGATTGTCCGTGGCGCCATACAGGCGCAGACCGCCATCTTCAAACACCGCACGTGGCGCTTGCGTCAGTTGCTCTAGCCGGTTGTCAGGGCCGATCTCATAGATGGAGAGCTTACCCACTTCGCCAGAACTCAGCAGTTCACCAATATTTAGAATCCGGGAGCCACCCGATTCCGTGGGTTCGCGAAACCAGTAACCACTAATTAGCCTGCCGCCTTCGACTTTGCCGCGCAGCACCAGGTTTGCTTCGCTATATCGGATTTCGGCGGTCGGAGTGACATATTCGGAGAGCACCATCGCTAGCGCGATGATCGGAATGCAAGCCGTCCAGAGCATGCCCAGCAGGCGCATGGCGCTAACCCCAGACACCCGTAAAACGACCAGTTCATTGCGTTGGGCGAGTCCGGCAAGCGCCAGCACCGCACCGATTAACACCCCGATCGGCAGTAATTCATAGGTGCGCGCGGGCAGCGCCAGCAATTCGATATACAGCAAGGCGGTCAGCGGCAAGCGATCATTGACGGCGTCGAGTTGATCCACCAGCGTAAAAAATGAGAACAAGCCAACGAGAGCAAGCATCACGACCAGTGTGGCGCGGTACAGCTCCTTGGCGATGTAGTTTCTTGCAGTAGACATTCAGACAGTTTAACGGACGCTGGAGTGCAGTTGCGCCCGGACTTTGGCAATCACCGGTTCAGTGTCAGGCATTTGCCCATGCCAAATCTGAAAGCTTTGGGCTGCCTGCCCGACTAGCATGCCCAGTCCGTCAGACAAGTGGGTGCTGCCAGCTTGCTGGGCCTGGCATAAAAATGGGGTCAAGTCGCTGGCATACATCATGTCGTAGGCGTGTACGCTCGGTCCGAACAGATGGGCAGGCAGGGCCAGCGCGTCGCCTTTGAGGCTGCTAGCCGTGGCGTTAATGACGAGATCAAAGGCGGTGGGTTGGCCAAGCTCATCAAGGCCGCCGGCGCTGAGCATGGCGGTGTCACGAGGGTGGGCGCTGAACCAGTCTGTCACGAGCTCGTGCGCTCGGGCTGCGGTGCGGTTGATGATTCGAATGTGTTGGCATTGGCAGGCCAGCAACGGACCGATCACGCCCCGAGCTGCGCCACCAGCACCAATTAAGAGAATGTTAGCATTTGCCAATGGCATGCCAAGGCGTTTTAGGTCGTTGACCAGACCCAGGCCATCGGTGTTGCAGCCATGAATGGAGTGATTGGCTTGCCAGAGCGTGTTGACCGCCCCGGCATCTTGCGCGCGGGCACTTAAGTGATCTTTGGCCATTTGCCATGCACGCTCTTTGAACGGCACGGTGACGTTCAGTCCTGCGCCGCCTTCAGCAAAAAATGCCTGTACCCGCGCTTCGAACGCCTCTGCCGGGGAGTCAATGCGCTCGTAGACGAGGTCAATGCCAAACTGAGCCGCGAATGTCGCAT
Source organism: uncultured Orrella sp. (assembly GCA_964558695.1). Classification (GTDB taxonomy): domain Bacteria; phylum Pseudomonadota; class Gammaproteobacteria; order Burkholderiales; family Burkholderiaceae_B; genus Algicoccus. The sequence goes on along the minus strand of CAZLFB010000027.1, from coordinate 38,926 downwards.
GAATATCCGGGGATCGGCTGTGCGCAATGGGGTGGCCAATGACGGCGAATCGAAGTGGTGTCTGGTTTGTCATGAAGTTATGGAGCTTGGGTCTTCAGAAGCCCGGGGGTAAAACGCCAGGTGCGGGTAATGACCAACTGGTCAACTTGTGTGGCAAGTTGGTCTGGAAACGGTGCGAATGGCTGAGCCAATTCGATGATGCGGCGCACGGCCTGGTTTAGACGCAAGTCACTGGCTGGCTTATCGATGGTCACGTTTGCAACGGTGCCGTCCGAATTGATCGTTACGCTGGCTTGCAGCTCACCGCGCGGGCGCGCACCGCCACTGCTGGGGTAGTGCTGGCTGCCGGTTTGCTCGACACGCAAGCGCCAGCCATCGACGTAGCCAGCAAACGGATTGGCCACGGCTGATGGCGCATCGTAATAACGGCGCGGCCGCTCGTTGTAGCGTTCAATTTGGTCGAGAATGGCCGCAATACGGGCGTTTTGTTCGAGTGCTTGCTGATCGACCTCATCGGAGCCAGATAGGTCTGCCTCCTCAGGTGACTCGCTTCGCAGCTGGTTTGGGCGGGCAGTCCAGATGCTGAGTAATTGTTTTAGTAACTGCTGTTGTTCGGCTTCGAGCTGTCGGCGCTGTTGGCTGAGCTCCATGAGCGAAATGTCTTCATCCTCAATACCAATTCTGGGCAAGGGATTACTGGCGATGCGCTCCGGTGACGCTTGCCCGCCACCTTCGAGGTTGTCTTGTGCCACGACCTGTGGTGTCAGCGGCACTGACTCAGAAAACGCGTTTACCAGCACCACATCAAGCCCAGCAGGCTTGGCAGCCATGGGCGCCAAGATGTGAGGTTGCCAGGCCAGCACCAGGCCGTGCACGAGCAAGGACAATGCCACGCCCCAGCGCAAGGTGTGTTGTTGGGGGGCCACAATCCATCGAGCCACGTTCTTCAGGATGTTGGTGCCAGTCATCTTTGCCGGAAGGCTTAGGCCGCGTCAGCCACAAAGCGGGCTTGAACGGTCAGGTTCAGTTCATCGGTTTGAACAATTTCAATGGTCATTTGATCACCACGGTTCAGCGTGGGCAAGCCATTGACTTCAATGACCAGGGGAATGTCAGCCAAGCGCACCAGATTGTCGCGCACGAGACTGGCTTGAACGTGCGCGACTTGGTTCTGGGCGAGCCAGCGCAGGCACCAGTAACGCTCCATCTGGCGTTGATAGTCTGACCAGGCGGCATATTGCGCTTCAAACCCACCGATCACCGCAAACAGATCGTCGTCTCGCGGCTTGTAGGGCGCCACCAAGGGGGCAGACACACCGTGTTCGGCCAAGGCCACCAACTGGCGCTGGTTGACCAGGTCCACGTACCGACGCAAGGGCGATGTGCACCAGGCGTAATACTCCACGCCGATGGCCTCATGTGGCAGCGCGTGCGTGCTCATGCGCACGCGACCTGCTTGTTGAGAACGAAACACACCTGGCAGTTTGTGCGTGGCCAACTGCTCGGCCCACAAGCGGTTGGCCAGAATCATGCATTCAGCCACGATTCGATCCAGGGGTGCGTCACGCAAGCGTGGCTCGATGCGCACCGGAGTGTCGCAGTCGCTGGCTGCGCCGTCGAGATAAAAGTTGTAATCAATCCGATTGTTTGATTCGGGTTTGCCGCGCCGCTCATCGCGCTGCGCCGATAGGGCCAACGTTAACGCCCAAAGCGGACGCACCCATTGGTCGTAGGGAAACGAAGCACTTGGGTCGTTCAGCGCATCGGTGGTGATTACTTGGTCAAGCTCGTTGTGGCGCAGGTTGCTTGTCACCATGAGGCGCTCAACACGGGTGTGGTGCGAACGAATTTCGCCTGTCTCAGGGTGTGCTTGAACGTAAAGCGATAACGCTGGCACCGCCTGGCCCGCCACGAGCGAATAATGATCGATGACGCGGTCGGGCTGCATCGGGATTTTTTCGCCTGGGGTGTATACCGTGGACATGCGCGCGCGCGCCCACTGGTCAAGCTCACTGTCGCGCGTCACGCCAAGCGCAGGTGCGGCCACATGCACGCCAACCTGCAGCCAACCGTCTTCCAGGTGGTCCACCGAAATCGCGTCGTCAATCTCGGTGGTAGAAATATCATCCACGGAATAAGCCGTCACGTCTGCGAGCGGCAACTCCTCGTGCGTGGGTAATTCGGGGGCGGCTGCAAACTCAGTGCCCTTTGGGAAGTGTGTGGCAAAAAATTTGGCGCGATGCAGGGCCAGCGCATGCGGCCAGGCACCACACTTGAGCAACAGTGCCTCAATAGTTAGCCCAGTTTGCTGGCACGCTTGTTCAACCGCCTTATAGATCTGGGTGTTCTTGTCAGGGCGGGTGACCAAAGACAGGGTAGCGGCGGCGATGTCTTCAGGCAGCTCGCCCGCGGCAAGCTTACCGGCCCACTGAGCCTGTTGTTCAGCTTGCAGGTGTTTCTTTTCTTGGGCGGCTAGCGCCGCTTGCAGGATATCGGGCGGTGCGGCTCGGTACTTGCCCTTTCCACGCCGATGAAAGTAGATAGGCGCCTCGTGCAGGCACCATAAAACGGTGGCGGTTTCGAGCGCGGTGGGTGTATGACCGAAATAGTCGCTGGCCAAGTCAGCGACATCAAACTCATCTTGCGGCGCGACTTCCCATAAAAAGGCAGGGTCCATGTCTTTGGCAAGCGCTGGGGCTTCCAGGGCGAGCGTATCTGGATCGGGGGCCTGAAACTCCAAAATGCAACTGGCCCGCTTGATCTTGCTGCGTTTGCCCGATGGCGCTTCCACCTGCAGACTGCTTTCCGTTTCCGACTTGATTAGGCCGGTTTTAAAGCTGCCGCCTTCTTCATACAGCACAAACATTCAATTTACCTGCTTGGGAGAAATGGGCAGGCCGGCAAACGCCAGCATGCCGGGCATGTATTGCTCAAAATCAGACAGTCCATGATCACTGCCTGGCACGATGGTGTGGTGCGCGCCTGCCATGAAATCAACCATCTCGCGCCAATCAAGCACCTCATCCCCGGTGGCCGCAATCAGCAGGTAGCGATCCGCTGCGGTGATTTGGGCGACTGCCATATCCGCTAACTCGGTGACATACGCTGGTTTAAAGCTCATGGGCTCATCGCTGTGATACTGCGTGTGCTCACCAACCTGAGTGGCCAAATCCCGTGGCGCGTGTACCGCCGGGTTAATGAGCACGGCACGACAACCGAGCTCTTCGGCCAGCGTTATGGCGTAAAAGCCACCAAGTGATGAGCCAGCAATGGTCAGTTCGTGCACGGGTTGCTCGCAGGATTGCAGCAGATCCAAGGCTTGCGCGCGCGCCAGATCGAGCGCGGCTTTTGGGCTAGCCGGCAGTTGCGGGCAGCGCCAGAGATGGCTAAGCCCGTGCGCCTTGAAATATTGCTCAAGCACGCGCGCTTTAAATGAGGCGGGCGAGGAGCGAAACCCATGCAGATACAGCATCATCATGAGGATCGACCCAAGGCAGCAAGCAGTTTGTCGTGTATACCCCCAAAGCCGCCGTTGCTCATGATGACGACGTGGTCACCTGGTTGAGCCTTGGCCACGACATGGGCCACCAGCATGTCCAGATCGTGATCGACCGTGAGCGTTTCACCTAGCGCGGCCATGACCTGTGCCGGGTCCCAGCCCAGGGCTTGTTTGCCTTGACCGCCGGCATAACAAAACGTCTGATCAGCTTGTTGCAGTGACTGTGGCAAGCGGGCAGCCATGGCGCCTAGCTTCATGGTGTTTGAGCGCGGCTCAAGCACCGCCAGAATCCGTGCCTTGCCCACCCGTTGCCGTAAACCCATCAAGGTGGTTTCGATGGCCGTTGGGTGGTGCGCAAAGTCATCGTAGACCGTCACGCCGTTGACCACGCCACGCACCTCCATGCGACGCTTGACCCCACCAAACTGATTTAGCGCGGCCAGAGCATCCGTCGCTGCGACACCCACCCCATGGGCGCCCGCCATCGCAGCCAGTGCGTTTTTGGTGTTGTGCTCGCCAGTCAGTGACCAGGTGAGACTGCCAATTGGCTGGGCTCCTTGGTAAATCACGGTTTGACCGTCAATGGTCTGGCTGTGCCAGCCATCGGCCTGACCGATGCGGGTGACTGGGCTCCAGCAGCCTCGGGCAAGCACCCGATCGAGCGCTGGCTCGCCATCGTTGACAATCACTGCTCCAAGGCTCGGCACGGTGCGCACCAAGTGATGAAACTGGGTTTCTATGGCAGACAGGTCTGGAAAGATATCCGCGTGGTCGTACTCGAGATTGTTCAGAATTGCCGTGCGAGTCCGGTAATGGACGAACTTTGATCGTTTGTCAAAAAACGCGGTGTCGTATTCGTCGGCTTCGATCACAAATAGATTTTTACTCGCATCAAAGCGAGCCGAGACTCCCAGGCCTGGTGCGATGCCACCAATCAAAAAGTTCGGTTCCATACCGGCTTGCTGCAATATCCAGGCGAGCATTGAGCTCGTGGTGGTTTTGCCGTGTGTGCCAGCCACAGACAGCACATGCTGAGAGGTCAGGATGTTTTCTCCTAGCCATTGCGGTCCGGAGACGTAGCGGGCACTGGCATTGAGGATGGCTTCCATGAGCGCATTACCGCGGCTGACCACATTGCCAATCACAAATACATCGGGGTTTAAGTCAAGCTGGCTCGCATCAAACCCTTCAATAAAGTCAATTCCCTGTTCAGCCAGTTGGGTGCTCATGGGTGGATAGACCGCTTGGTCGCAACCCGTGACCCGATGGCCTGCTGAGCGCGCGATTAGCGCAAGCCCGCCCATGAATGTGCCGCCAATGCCCAGAATGTGCAGATGCATAGATATTTCTCCCTGATGGCATTGTAGAAGGTTGTTTCTGCGCGTGAGTCGCACTAGCGCTATCATTGCGTGCATGAAACGACGCACATTGGTCATCGGTGGTTTGGGACTCGCTGGCATGGTCGCTGTCGGCTGGCTGGGCTGGCGCGAAAGTTCGCGCCGTGCGCCGCAGGCCAATCGGGCGGTGAGCGCCCCGGTGGTGATTCAACCCGATCCCCAGAAGTTCTTTGCCGCCAGTCTGCCGGATCTGCAGGGTATTGAACAGCCCATGTCGAAATGGCAAGGCAAGCCCTTGGTGGTTAACTTTTGGGCCACTTGGTGTCCGCCATGCGTCAAGGAAATTCCCGACCTGAATCGGTTGGCCGGCAAGCATCGCGGGGCTCATTTTCTCGGTGTGGCTGTCGATACGGCAGATAATGTTAGAAAGTTTGTCAATGACGTGCCGATTGATTACGCTTTGGTGATTGCCGGGCATCAGGGCATTGACTTGGTGCGGGCGCTTGGTAACAGCGCGGGCGGCTTACCTTTTACGGTATTGTTGCGTGCCAACGGAACCGTCCAAGAGGTCATCATGGGCATGGTCGATGCGCAAGTTCTGGACCGACAGATAGAGCAATTAGTGACAAGTTCAGCGTAATAAGTATAAAATTAAGAGCAGTTAAGCTAAAAACAACGCTGTGCGTAACCCAATTTGTCGCGGGCGTCAGTACTTAGCGCTTTTTCCGGTCAGGCTTGCTTGGTTTGCTTCACATGTCACATCACATTCTGGTTCTGCATGGCCCCAACCTCAACTTGCTTGGTACGCGCGAGCCTGAGGTTTACGGCAGCACCACGCTCGCCGACATTGACGCGGGTTTGAAAACACTGGCCGAGCAGGCGGGCGCCAAACTCACCTCGTTTCAAAGCAACCATGAGGGTGCGTTAGTGGATCGGATTCAGACCACGGCTTCAGATGGCACTACCCACATTGTGATTAACGCAGGTGCCTATACACACACCAGTGTGGCGATTCGCGATGCGCTTTCAGCCGTTAAGCACCCCGTCATCGAGGTGCACTTGTCCAATGTTTACCGGCGTGAGCCGTTTAGACATCATTCCTATTTGTCCGATATGGCAGTTGCCGTGATCGCCGGCTTGGGTGCCGAAGGTTATCGCGCGGCGGTCAGATCGATTTTGCAGCAGTCAGCCTGATGGCTTGGGTAATACACCCTCGTCCATGGCTGAATTTTTAATGACCCGTACGTTTGGGAAAACAAAACATGGATCTCAGAAAACTTAAAACGTTGATCGACCTCGTGGGCGAGTCCGATATCGCCGAGCTCGAAATCACAGAAGGGGAAGACAAAGTCCGGATCGTCAAAGCCACGCCAGTGCATGCAATGGCAGCGCCGGTCTCTTATGCGGTTGCGCCAGCGCCAGCCTCCGCGCACGCCATGACGGCCGCTGAGCCAGTGGCGCCTGTTGCAGCATCGGTGCCGCAAGGCGAGGTGGTCAAGGCACCGATGGTGGGCACGTTCTACCGCGCGCCGAGTCCGGGTGCTTCACCCTTTGTGGAAGTGGGCCAGACTGTCAAAGAAGGCCAGCCGCTTTGCATCATTGAGGCCATGAAGCTGCTCAACGAAATCGAGGCGGACAAGTCGGGCGTCATCAAGGAAATCCTGGTCGACAACGGTGATGCTGTTGAATATGGCCAGCCTCTGTTTCTGATTGGTTAACTATGTTTGAAAAAATTCTGATCGCCAACCGTGGCGAAATTGCACTGCGCATTCAGCGCGCCTGCCGCGAGCTTGGGGTTAAGACCGTGGTGGTGCACTCAGAGGCTGACCGCGACGCAAAGTATGTCCGGCTGGCAGATGAGTCAGTCTGCATCGGTCCGGCGGCGTCCAAAGATAGCTACTTGAGTATGCCCGCCATCATCTCGGCGGCCGAGGTGACCGATGCCGAGGCGATTCATCCTGGGTACGGATTCCTGTCAGAGAACGCTGATTTTGCGGATCGCGTCGAAAAAAGCGGCTTTGTGTTTATTGGGCCAAGACCCGAGTCGATCCGACTGATGGGTGACAAGGTCAGCGCCAAGCAGGCCATGATCGAAGCCGGTGTACCTGTTGTGCCGGGTTCTCCAGGCGCCTTGCCCGATGATCCCCAGGAGATTGTGCGCATTGCGCGCGAGGTCGGGTATCCGGTCATCATTAAGGCGGCAGGCGGTGGTGGTGGCCGCGGCATGCGGGTGGTACACACGGAGGCGGCGCTGCTGCATGCAGTGACCACCACTAAAACCGAGGCCGGGGCTGCGTTTAACAATCCCGAGGTTTACCTCGAGAAGTTTCTTGAGAACCCGCGCCATATCGAAATCCAGGTGCTTGCTGACGGTGGCAAGAATGCCGTATGGCTTGGCGAACGTGACTGCTCAATGCAGCGGCGTCACCAGAAAGTCATTGAAGAAGCGCCGGCACCTGGCATTGCCCGCCGCTTAATTGAAAAAATCGGTGAGCGTTGTGCTGAGGCCTGCCGCAAGATGGGCTATCGGGGTGCGGGTACGTTTGAGTTTCTCTTTGAGAACGAGGAGTTTTATTTCATTGAAATGAACACCCGCATTCAGGTGGAGCATCCGGTCACTGAACTGATCACCGGCATTGATCTGGTGCAGCAGCAAATCAGGATCGCAGCCGGTGAGCCGTTTGCATTAAGGCAGCGTGATATTCATTTCAAGGGCCACGCGCTCGAGTGCCGGATCAATGCGGAAGACCCGTTTAAGTTCGTTCCCAGCCCAGGTCGAATTACCAACTGGCATACCCCAGGTGGTCCAGGGGTTCGAATCGACTCGCATGCGTTTAATGGTTACTACGTACCGCCTCACTACGACTCGATGATCGCCAAAGTCATTACGTACGGCGACACACGGGATCAGGCCTTGGCGCGTATGCGCACGGCCTTGTCAGAGATGGTGGTCGAAGGCATCAGCACCAACATCGCCTTGCATCGCGAGTTGCTGGTTGATGCCCGCTTTATGGCCGGTGGCATCAGTATCCATTATCTGGAGCACAAGCTCGCCAAGCGTCCATAAGGGCTTGGCGCGCTAAGGGGGTGTGTTCGTGCGTGAACTGGTATTGCAGTGTTCGGGTGAGCAGGCAGATAGCCTGACCGATGCCTTGATTGAAGCAGGCGCCTTGTCTGCTTGTGCCGAGGATGCCGAGCTCGACACACCCAACGAGCAGCCGATATTCGGTGAGCCTGGGGGCGACGCGTCGCCGGAAGGCTGGGCTGTTAACCGGGTGGTGGCTTTGATGCCAGACGGACTCGATCCTGCACAATTGATTGAGCAGGTAGAGCAGTTCTTGCCTTTTGAGATTGATGCGCCCTGGCACCTGCGTGAGGTCCCTGAGCAGGACTGGGTCAAGCTAACTCAGTCCCAGTTTGAACCCATTGAGGTGGGTGCGCGTTTGGTCATTGTGCCCACTTGGCATCGCGAGCAAACCCAATCTGCTGATCGGGTGCGCCTTGAACTGGACCCTGGTTTGGCTTTTGGGACGGGCAGTCACCCGACCACCCATCTTTGCCTGAAATGGTTGCAAACTGATATGCCAGACAACTGCAGTTTGCTGGATTATGGATGTGGTTCGGGCATCTTGGCGATCGCAGCCAAGTTGCTCGGCGCAGGCAGTGTCGTGGGTGTGGACATTGACGAGCAAGCCGTGCAGTCAGCACAATTCAACGCGAAAGCCAATGGCGTTGAACTACAAGCCATGTTGCCCGATGATTTGATGGCTGGCACATTTGATGTGGTGGTTGCCAACATTTTGTCCAACCCCCTCAAAGTGCTTGCACCCATGTTGAGCAATCGTGTGCGCATGGGCGGTCATTTAGTTTTGTCCGGGGTCTTGGCGCGTCAGGCGCAAGAAGTGGCCGAGTTTTACGCACCTTGGTTGGCGCTGACGGTCTATGAAGAACTCGATGGCTGGGTTTGCCTGGCTGGACAGCGCACGGGAGGCTAATGATGAGCCTGGTGACGTGTTGCCCCAAATGCACCAGTGAGTATGAGGTCACTGCAGATCAGCTAAAGCTGCATGATGGCTTGGTGCGTTGTGGGCAATGCTCGCATGTGTTTGATGGCTTTGCATGTTTGAAAGATGCACTGCCAACGCTCACACGGAAAGTTTCCGTGCAACCGGATGAGCCACGCACGATTGCTTCCACGCCCACTTCCACGCCCACTTCCAAGGTCACCTCTGCGCCTGTCTTGCATGTTCGGGTGCAGGAGCAACAGGCTGAGCCGGTGTCAGCGACATCAGTGCTTTCAGTCACTCCAGCCACTCCAGTTGCTCCAGCCATTCCAGTTACTTCAGCCGCTGCGACTGCGGCCCCCAATCCGACGCCGACCCCGACACCAACCAGTGTGCCATCGAGTGGACCATCGAGTGGACCATCGAGTGGACCATTCGTGCCCAGCGTTGATCGGCCGACGAGCTCGATTCAGCGTACCCATGGTCGTCAGGAACCATCATTGGGCGTGGCTCGAGCATCATCATTGGCAGACCCTGCAGACGCAGTGAGCCAAACAGCGCGCGAGCCAAGCCTGGGTTCGGTTACCCACTCACCAGCCGGGTTGCTGCGTGGACGTGAGCCTGGGTTTGGTGGCGTTACACCCGGCGCGCAAGCTGCCATGCGGCCAGAGACCGAGCCGCCCGTCAGCGTCATTGGTGAGTCTCGGTTAAGGGGTGATGATCCCTCGGCCTTTGGGCGTCGTGTGCCAGAGTTTCTGGAGGATCAAGAGCCGGAGCCCGAGGGTCGAAGTGTTTTGTGGATTGTGGGTTCGATCTTGCTTGCGCTTGTACTGATCGTGCAGTCACTCGTGGTGTTTAGAAACGACATTGTTGCCACGGTGCCCAACCTGCGTGGGCTGCTCGTGCAGTTGTGTCAGCCGCTTGCGTGTGACGTCAGTTACGTGCGTCAAATCGATCGGATTTTTATTGTCGGGTCTTCGTTGCAGCAAGCCTCTGACGGTCCTGCGACGGGCAATCAGCGAGCGTATGTTTTACGGTTCACCCTGCAAAACAGGGCGGCCTATGAGCAGCCATGGCCTGCGCTGATGTTGACCTTGACTGATGCCTCGGGCACGCCAGTGACTAAAAAGGCACTCATGCCATCGGAGTTTTTGCCACCGAGCTTGCTCGAGGGGCCACTGGCACCCCGACAGGAAGTGGCGCTCGATATTCCAGTGACGGTTCAAGGCTTAAATATCAGTGGCTATGAGCTTGAGCGATTTTTTCCATGAGTTTTGAATAGGGCCCGATGTGTCGGGTAAGAAATGATGTCTGATTCGGTTTTGATTTGTGGGTCTGTTGCTTTTGACACGATTGCGGTATTTGATGGTCGCTTTAAAGAGCACATCTTGCCCGATCGGATTCACGCGCTCAGCGTGTCGTTTCTGGTGCCGCAGATGCGTCGCGAGTTTGGTGGCTGTGCCGGCAACATTGCTTACAACTTGAAGTTGCTTGGCGGCCAACCACTGCCAGTGGCTACTGTCGGCAGTGACGCTGAGGACTACTTGAAGCGTTTTGCCCAGTTGGGTATCGACACCCGGCATGTCAAGGTGTTGCCTGACATGTTCACCGCGCAGTGCTTTATTACCTCAGACTTGGATGACAACCAGATCAGTGCATTTCACCCGGGTGCCATGGATCGCAGCTCGGACAACGATGTTGGCGGCCAGAAGGCACGCTGGGCCATCGTGGCTCCAGACTCCAAGGCAGGCATGATGGCGCATGTCGATCGATTTGCCAAAGCCGGCACGCCGTTCTTGTTTGATCTGGGGCAAGCCATGCCCTTGTTTGATGGTGAAGACTTGCGTAGCGTCTTTGGCAAGGCCAGCGCACTGGCTTTTAATGATTACGAGGCCAGCGTGGTTGAGCAGCGTACTGGCATGACCATTGAACATATCGCCCAAACATTGCAGGCCGTGGTGGTCACGCGGGGTGGTGAGGGTGCGACGCTCTTTACCCAAGGACAAAAAATCGACATCGCACCGGTCAAGCCACAAGCAGTTGTGGACCCCACCGGATGCGGCGATGCCCACCGCGCGGGGTTGCTCTTTGGCTTGACCCAAGGTTGGTCGTGGGAGAAGTCCTGCATGCTGGGTAATGTGATGGGCTCCATCAAAATCGCGCATCGTGGCCCCCAGAACCATGCACCCACGCGCGAACAAATTGCCCTGCTGATGCAACAAAACTTCGGTGTTACGTTCTAATAGATAAGCGCTGGGCTTTTGCTCAGCGGGTTATCGGAGATAAATATGCAGATTTCCTCGACGATGCGGTCACTGAACGGATGGCAACGCCTGGCGATTGTCGGTGCGACAGCAGCCATCGCCGTCAGTGTTTCGGGTTGCAGCACACCCAGTGCCTCAGCCGGTGTTTATACCTACGGCCAAGCTCAGTCTGAACAGATCGTGCGTTATGGCACGGTGGTGGGATTGCGCCCAGTGGTGATTCAGAAGGATCAGTCTTCAGGTGTGGGCATGATTGCGGGTGGCGCCTTGGGTGGTGTGGCAGGTAGCGCCGTTGGCGGTGGTACCGGACGAAGCTTGGCCATTGTGGGCGGCGCCATTCTTGGTGCGTTGGCTGGTGAAAAGATTGAAGAGCAGGCGGGCAAGACCCAAGGCGTCGAACTCACGGTTCGTCTGGACAATGGAGAAACCCGAGTCATTGCTCAACAAGACGATCAGCGGATTGCCGTCGGTTCACGTGTGCAAGTCATCAGTGGTGCAGGTCCCGTGCGTGTGGTTCCAGCAGCGAGCAGTTAATCCAGGCCAGTGCCGCTGCGACATTCCAGTCTAGCGGTACCGCTTGGGTGTCTGCGCAATGCGGGTCACTGTCTGGTTAATTCCGTACAAGCGGCAACCGCGTGGCTACCGGTACCGAGCGGGTGACCGTAGCAGACTTCCATTTTGTTGGTGTCGTAGAGCTCGAAGGTAAATTGGCCATCGAGATCGACCATAATGCCACGCTTGTGGTCACGACTGAACGTGCCGAGCAGGATTTCACTTTGGGTTGGTGACACGAATTTCCCATAGAAATTGCGGCCTTGCTGGTGTTCAAACACGTAGGTCGCTTCAATCGGGCGATAGGTGACGCCGCCGCCCAGATCAGATGCATGATGTCCACCACTGCCATAGACGGTGGCCGTGGTTTGACCTGTCCAGGTGCCCACGATATTCGGTACGTCAGCCAATGCCAAGGTTGGTAGCAGTGCAGCAACTAGAAAAATATATCTCATGCGCTCACTCCTGTTTGGGTGGATTGCGGCCGAGTCGCCAATGGCCCGTTAGAGTCCAACCAAGGTATAGCTGATCCGGTTCAGCACCATCAGCGCAATTTGTGCGAAGATCAATAACGCCAGTGGCGAAAAATCAAACCCACTGAAGTTGGGCAGAATGCGGCGGATGGGTTCCAGCAGTGGGTCAGTCAGTGTTCTTAATACCGGCATGACAGGCGCCATTGGATTGACCCACGACAGAATCGCTTGAATCAGTGTCATCCATATGATCAGGTTCAAGGCCCAGCGTCCCATCGTGACGGCCGCAGCGATTAAGCCAGGTGCGAGCAGCCCCGAGGGGGGAATGCTTCGGGTAGCCAGCACCCACATAAAAAACAGATAAAACAGCGCCACCAGGTACACCCCAATTACGCTGGCCCAGTCGACTGATTTGCCTGAGGGCAAGACTGCACGCAGGGGCTTGCAGAGCCACTCGGTCATTCGGTAAATCAATTGCGCAAATGGATTGAATGGATGAAACCGGATTGCATGCAACCAGGCGCGCGCTAAAAACGCCGCACCTAGAATTGTGAAGCTAATTTCGATCAGAAATGTCAGGATGTCGCCCGTCATTTAGAGGTTGTCCTTGTGCTGACTGTCAATGTGTGCGCATTGTCGCACGATGCATGCATTTGACAATAAAAAACCGCCCGACAAATGAATGACGGGCGGTTCGCCGACTTAGTCAGCCATCCAAATTAAGGACGGCCACCGGTCGGAAATGGCCATGATGCAGCCGGGTTCAGTGCCGTTTTTGCACCGGGTGCAGCAGCCGTTGAGGGCTTGCTAGCAGCGGGTTTTCTTACGGCAGCTTTTTTAGCTGTTTTTTTTACGGCCTTTTTTGCCACAGCTTTTTTAGCAGGTGCTTTTTTGGCAACGACTTTCTTTGCCGGTGCTTTTTTAGCGGCGGCTTTTTTTACAGGTGCTTTCTTAGCGGGCGCTTTTTTCGCTACGGCTTTCTTAGCGACGACTTTCTTGGCCGGTGCTTTTTTGGCAACGACTTTCTTTGCCGGTGCTTTCTTAGCAGGTGCCTTTTTTGCTACTGCTTTCTTAGCAACGACTTTCTTAGCCGGTGCTTTTTTAGCGACGACTTTCTTTGCTGGGACCTTCTTTACTACCGCTTTCTTGGCGGCGGCTTTCTTGGCCGGTGCCTTCTTTACTGCTTTCTTGGCTGTTGCCATGGTCTTGCTCCTATAGATCAGGTACCTAAATGGAACGCGCGCCTTGAGATCCACTTTGACAGTCGACCACCAGGCTCGCGCTATTCACCAAACCAGCCTGCTGTCTGGTACCGACCGACAGGCCAATTCAGTAAATGCAGTACAACTGTTTGAGCGCCCTAAAGAAGGGTCATCTCCGACAGAGACCGGTTGATGGCTTGTCTGACCATCAACCGAATTCGGTACGCACGTATCTAGTACCTGATCAACCCATTATTCCCAGTTCAGGGCTCCACCGGTTTGGTACTCAATGACACGTGTCTCAAAGAAGTTGCGTTCCTTCTTTAAGTCAATCATTTCAGCCATCCATGGGAAGGGGTTCTCTTCCTGGGCAAACAGCGGCTCAAGACCGATCTGCTGGCAACGACGGTTGGCAATAAAACGCAAGTAGGACTTGAACATGGGGGCGTTTAGGCCCAGCACACCGCGAGGCATCGTGTCCTCGGCATAGGCGTACTCCAGGTCAACAGCTTTCTTAAACAGCTCACGAATTTCTTCACGGAACTCGGGTGTCCACAGATGTGGGTTCTCGAGTTTGATCGTGTTGATCAGGTCGATACCGAAGTTGCAGTGCATGGACTCATCGCGAAGGATGTACATGTACTGTTCGGCAGCACCCGTCATTTTGTTCTGACGACCAAGCGCCAGAATCTGAGTAAAGCCAACGTAGAAGAAGAGACCTTCCATCAGGCAGGCAAATACGATGAGTGACTTCAGCAGTGTTTGGTCAGTCTCTGGCGTGCCAGTGTTGAAGTTCGGGTCCGCAATCACGTCAATGAATGGGATCAAGAACTCGTCTTTGGCCTTAATCGAAGGCACTTCGTTGTAGGCGTTAAAGATTTCGCCTTCGTCAAGGTCCAGGCTTTCGACAATATACTGGTAGGCGTGCGTGTGGATCGCCTCTTCAAACGCCTGGCGCAACAGAAACTGTCGGCACTCGGGTGCGGTGATGTGGCGATAGGTGCCCAGCACAATGTTGTTTGCAGCCAGTGAGTCGGCGGTCACAAAGAAGCCCAAGTTGCGCTTGACGATACGACGCTCGTCTTCGGTCAGGCCATTGGGGTTTTTCCATAGCGCAATATCACGCGCCATGTTGATTTCCTGCGGCATCCAGTGGTTGGCGCAAGTGGCCAGGTATTTCTCCCACGCCCACTTGTACTTGAATGGCACAAGCTGGTTGACGTCAGTCTTGGCATTGATGATGCGTTTGTCAGCAACGTTCACGCGCCGTTGCGAGGCATCAGCAGCAGCTGCCTTCGTGACGTTGGTGGCAGCACTTTCGGTCAAGCCAGGCGTGGGCATGGCAACATCACCAAACACGCCAGTGGCTTCGCGCAAACCAGCGCTTGCAGCCGATGATGCCGGTGAGGTGGGCGCAACAGCGGGTTGCGCGGTTGGGGTGATTTCGTCGTTCCAGTTCAACATGTCGATTTATCCTTTGTCGTGTTCGTGGTGGTTATTGGCAAGCTTCGCACTCTTCGAAACCAGGGTCTCCTGGTCTCATGGTGCAGGCCACACCGACGATTTCCGGTTCGGGCATCGCGCTACTGGCGGCAATAGCTGACTGACCGCCATCCATGCTCACTGCATTTAACTCACCACCTCTGCCAGTTGACTTCTCGGCACTGGTGGCACCCAACGTACGCAGATAATAAGTGGTCTTTAAGCCACGCAACCAGGCAAGCTTATAGGTGTCGTCAAGCTTTTTACCGGAGGCGCCGGCCATGTAGATGTTTAATGACTGCGCTTGATCGATCCACTTCTGACGACGCGCCGCACACTCAACCGTCCAAGCGGTATCGACTTCAAATGCGGTGGCGTAGAGGGTGCGCAAATCGGTTGGGATGCGATCGATACGGGACAGACTACCGTCGAAGTATTTCAGGTCGGCGACCATGACTTCGTCCCAGAGGCCCAGCTTCTTGAGATCACGAACTAGGTAGTTATTCACTACAGTGAACTCGCCGGAGAGATTCGATTTGACGTACAAGTTTTGATATGTAGGTTCGATGCACGCTGATACACCGATGATATTTGAAATTGTTGCGGTTGGGGCGATTGCAATGCAATTTGAGTTACGCATGCCCTGTTGTTTGATGCGTGCACGCAACGAATCCCAATCCATCGTGCTTGATTCATCCACTTCAACATAACCACCACGTTGTTCACGCAACATCGCAATCGTGTCTTGCGGCAAGATGCCACGCGACCAGAGTGAACCGTCATAGCTCGCGTAACGACCGCGTTCAGCCGCCAGATCACTGGATGCACCGTATGCGTAATAGCAAACTGCTTCCATCGAACGATCAGCAAACTCAATGGCTTGTTGCGATGCATACGGCACGCGCATCACGTGCAGGCAATCTTGGAAACCCATGATGCCCATGCCAACCGGACGGTGGCGCAGGTTGGAGTTGCGCGCCTTGTCAACGGCGTAGTAGTTAATGTCGATCACGTTATCGAGCATGCGCATGGCGATGTTGATCGTCTTTTGCAGTTTGTCGTGATCCAGTGAGAATTCGCCCTGGCCATTGTCTTTCAAGTGCGCGACCAGATTGATGGAGCCGAGATTGCAAACGGCAATCTCAGAGTCGTTGGTGTTTAAGGTGATCTCGGTGCACAGATTTGAGCTGTGAACCACGCCCGCGTGTTGCTGAGGTGAGCGGATGTTGCAAGGATCTTTAAAGGTGATCCATGGGTGACCGGTTTCAAATAGCATCGACAACATGCGGCGCCACAGATTCAATGCTGGCATTTTTTTGAACAAAGTGAGTTCGCCGCGCGCAGCTTTCTCTTCGTAACCCACATAGGCTTTCTCAAACTCTGAGCCAAACTTGTCGTGCAGGTCAGGGCAGTCTGAGGGTGAGAACAGAGTCCAGTCACCGTTTTCCATGACGCGCTTCATGAAGAGGTCAGGAATCCAGTTGGCACTGTTCATGTCGTGGGTGCGACGACGCTCGTCACCGGTGTTCTTGCGAAGTTCCAGGAACTCTTCAATGTCCAAGTGCCAGCTCTCGAGGTAGCAGCAAACCGCGCCCTTGCGCTTGCCACCTTGATTGACTGCCACTGCGGTGTCGTTAACCACTTTCAAGAACGGCACTACGCCCTGGCTTTCGCCGTTGGTGCCTTTGATGTGGCTGCGCATGGCACGCACGGGCGTCCAGTCGTTGCCCAAGCCACCGGCATATTTGGCCAGCAAAGCGTTTTCTTTGATGGCTTCGTAAATGCCGTCCAGGTCATCTGACACGGTGGTCAGGTAGCAAGACGACAACTGCGAGTGCAACGTGCCCGAGTTAAAGAGCGTGGGCGTTGAGCTCATGAAATCAAAGCTTGAGAGGATCTCATAGAACTCGATGGCGCGCGCTTCACGGTCGATCTCACGCAAGGCCAGACCCATGGCTACGCGCATGAAAAACATTTGTGGCAGTTCAATGCGCTGACCTTTGATGTGCAGGAAGTAACGGTCATACAGGGTTTGAAGGCCAAGGTAGTCAAACTGCAGGTCGCGCTTGCTGTCTAGGGCCTTGGCCATGCGCTTGAGGTCAAACTGTCCCAGGTCAGGGTTAAGCAGGCCGCCTTCGATGCCCTTTTTGATGAACTTTGGGAAGTGAGCGGCGTATTCGGTGACCATGCCTTCTTGGGAAACCTCTCTGCCCAGCACTTCTTTGCGGATGCTGTGCAACAACAAACGAGCCGTTGCCTTGCTGTAGGCGGGATCTTTCTCCACGAGCACGCGCGCAGCCAAAATGGCTGACTTGTAAACCTCTTCAATTTGTACGCCGTCGTACAGGTTTTTAAGTGTCTCTTTGAAGATCAGGTCGGTTTCCACAAATTCACCGAGCCCAACACCGGCGGCCTCAATCGTGGCCTTCAGTTCGGCCATGTCCAGTGGCTTGCTCACGCCATTGTCGGTGACGGTAAAGGTATGTTCAACCGACGCTTCTTGCGTGATGCCCGACTTGGCGCGCTCAGCGGCGCGTTCTTGTGAGCGGCGCTCACGGTAGAGCACATAGGCGCGTGCGACGTCGTGCTCGCCAGAGCGCATGAGTGCGAGTTCGACGGCGTCTTGCACGTCTTCAATGTGAAACGTGCCACCGTTGGGCCGGCCGCGCACGAGCGCATTGACTGCCTGATTGGTGAGTTGCTCGACTAACTCGCGTACGCGAGCCGATGCGGCGCCTTGGCCACCGTTGACCGCCAAAAACGCCTTGGTCATGGCAATGGCGATCTTGCTTGGTTCAAAGCCGACCACGGCGCCATTGCGGCGAATGATGCTGTAGTGCGACCAAGCATTTTGTGTATTCGACTGACCTGCTAGAGCGGTCGGTGCCTGCATTTGACCGACTCGGTCGGCTGCGGGAATGGTGTTGGCAACTTGCATGTGAACTCCTGCTTAAAGACACGGCTTGCGATGCGCGACAAGCCTGTGTGGGCGTAAAAATGTCGCCGCGATTGTGCGACATTTATGAGACGTAAAACACTAGATCTTGTGTGTTTCTAAGATTTCTTCACAAATTCTAGTGGTTACTTGCCGAATGAGCAACAGCCAGTTACCTATAAATTTGTACGGGTATTCCCCGACCGGGCGTCAGTCCATCACCCCAAAAGCCCGCAATCGCTCGCCCACACGCTCGCGACCGAGCAATGCAAGCACCGCATCGATGGCGGGCGTTTGTGGGGTTCCTGCCACGATCAGCCTGAGCGGGATCGCAAGCTGTGGCATTTTTAGCCCATGGTGGTCCAGGGTGGTCTTGATGACCGACCCGATTTCAGCGCCAGTCCAATCAATGGACTGGCTCTTTTGCCAAAAATCCGCCACCGCTTGGGTGGCCTCTGGCGTAATGTGTTTGGCCACGAGTTCTGTATCGGGCGCTGCGGGCGTGCCACAAAAGAGCATCGCAGCGTCAGCCAGTTGCTCTAGCGTCTCACTGCGGTCTTTCAGTAGCCCGACGGCTGCAGCCAGATCCACCGCATCGGGGTTGCCGCCACGGTCACTGACGCGCGCGCGTACTTGATCAGCTAGCCAGGTGTTGTCGGCTTCTTTCATATAGTGCGCATTGACCCAGTTGAGCTTTTTGGGATCCCACTGCGCAGCCGAGCGAGACAAGTTGTGACCATCGAACCATTGCAGCAATTGCTCACGATTAAAGAGCTCCTCGTCTGCATGACTCCAGCCTAATCTGGCCAGGTAGTTCACCATGGCCTCGGGTAAGTAGCCTGCTTTGTCATATTCCATGACGCTCACGGCCCCGTGCCGCTTGGACAGTTTTTGACCATCGGGCCCCAAAATCATCGGCACGTGGCCATAAGCTGGGATGGGTGCACCGAGGGCTTTGAGGATATTGATTTGACGCGGTGTGTTGTTGACATGATCATCACCACGCAACACGTGGGTGATTGCCATGTCCCAATCATCGACCACCACACAAAAGTTATAGGTTGGTGTGCCATCGGGCCTGGCAATGATGAGGTCATCGAGTTCCTCATTGCGGATGGTGATCGTGCCTTTGACCATGTCATCCCAGCTAGTCACTCCACTGGCTGGGTTCTTAAAGCGCACCACGGGCTTGCGGCCATCGGGAACCGCGGGCAAGGTTTTGCCGGGTTCTGGGCGCCAAGTGCCGTCATAGCGAGGCTTGTGACCAAGGGCTTTGGCTGCTTCGCGCATGGCATCGACTTCTTCCGGTGAGCTGTAGCAGTGGTACGCCGTGCCTTGGTGGAGCATTTGCGCAATCACTTCGCGATAGCGTGCCATGTGCTGCATCTGGTAGAAAGGCCCCTCATCGGGCGTGAATCCGAGCCACGCCATGCCGTCCAAGATCGCTTGCACCGCTTCCGGTGTCGAACGCTCCAAGTCCGTGTCTTCGATTCGCAAAATGAAGTCACCCCCAAAGTGCTTGGCGTATGCCCAGCTATATAGCGCCGTGCGGGCCCCACCCAAATGCAAAAAACCGGTGGGGGAAGGCGCAAAGCGGGTGCGGACACGGGTTGTGGGGTTCGGATTCGAAGTCATGCGTGGGTCACTTTGGTTGACGTTGTCGGATTGAGTGTTTATACATATAGCGATCGTGTTGAATCTTGCTGATCAGTGCTCGCTCTTAGGGTATTGGATCTTAGGGTGCGGGCAATCGTGTTGTTTGGCTGGCACAAATGACCGACAAATAAGCCCATCCTGACTAAAAACTGGCATTTAATTGATGCGCGTTATGTTGCAGTGCAGCATCACCTGTTAGTATCTAAATACATTCATATTTTAGGGGCAGAATGCGTGCATGCCTGTCCGGGGAGGAAATCATGTTTCGCCACACTCTTGATCCTCTGTTTCAGCCTCAAAGTTTGCTGATTGTCAGCGACAACCCGCTACCGGTGTTTCAAGCGCTTCCCTCTGGCCTGCGTGCTAAAATCAACCGGGTGGACGCGCAGCCTGGTCAGCAGCCTGAGTTTCCCGCCGCGCTCGCTGGCGTGCCTTCAGGCACGCGGCTCGAGCTTGCGGTGGTTTGCATGCCGCCGCTGCTATTACAAACGGTGCTCGAGTCTCTAGAGCCGTATCGCCCGATGGCACTGATTGTGATGGCCCACGAGGTCATCGATCCCGACCCAGATCGCACTCGATATTTGTGTGCCGATTGGGCGCGCACCAATCGATGTGCCTTGCTTGGGCCATTTTCCTTCGGTTTGCAACGCCCGCACCTTGGTTTGAATTTGAGCCAACATCCGCTGCTCGCCCATCCAGGGCGCGCAGCGCTGGTCGCGCAATCGCGCACCATCATGGCCGGCGTTCTGGATTGGGCCGATGACGTTCACATTGGGTTTTCTGCAGCGATCGCACTTGGACAAGAATCGGTAACCCGACTGCCCGATGTGCTGGATTATCTGGCCACCGACACGCGCACCGACAGCATTGCCCTGTATCTCGACGATATCGAGTCTGGGCGGGAGTTCATGAGTGCCATTCGGGCTGCGGCCAGCGTGAAGCCAGTCGTGGTGTTGAAGACCGGGTCGGCTAATGAGGGCTTGGAGTCAGACCTCGCTTTTGATGCGGCTTTGCGACGTGCCGGCGCAGTTCGGGTCCGCTACTTTGTGCAGTTGTTCTCGGCACTGAAGGTATTCAGTTACAGCCGCAAGCCACGCGGGCGCCGTGTCGCCGTGTTTGCCAATGGCGAAGCCCCAGCTCAGTTGGTGCTAGACATGGCCGGTGAAGATGGTCCGATTTTGAAGGCAAGGCTTGCCCCTAAGACCAGCATTCGCCTGGCAAAGCTCTTTGAACCGGGCGCTAAAACCCACAACCCAGTCGTGACGCATCAACCACTGACGGAACCCTTGGTCACAGAAATCATGCAGCTGCTAATGGACGATGATGGTGTGGATGGCGTGCTGGCCATGTTGGCACCTGACCCGCGTTCTGATTTCAACCAAGTGTCAGCTGCCTTAGCGAAGTTTGCGCCCGGGGCACTCAAGCCTGTCATCACCTGCTTTTTGGGCGATGCTGGCATGCGGCCGATTCGCAGGCGCTTGGATGATGCTGGCACACCCGCGTTTCGCACGCCCGAATCAGCGGCCAATGCCTTTGGCATCTTGGCTTCGTATAACTACAACCAGCAATTGCTTTTGCAGATCCAGCCCGCCGAGCCCGAGCACGGCGTGCCGTTGATTGAGCAGGCACGGACTCGTATTCGGGCATCGCTTGATCGGGGGCATGAGTGGCTAGAACCCGATGTGGCGTGGGCCTTGTTACGCGATTTCCATATTCCACTGCATGATTCGAATCAACCGAGCTTAAAGCCACTTTGTGTTGATGACATTCCGGCCGCAATTTCGGTGGATCGCGACGCCAAGTTCGGACCGGTGGTACGGTTTGGCGCAGGCGGCGTCCTCGGGCGTTTCGCGCCGGATCAGGCCGGCGCCGACTTGGCGCCATTGAACTATTTTCTGGCCAGGCGCATGGTCAAGCGCAGCCAGTTCTGGAAAAAGTTGCCTCAAGGTTTCTATAGCGAGCATCTCTTTGAACAGTTGTTGATCATGCTCGAACTCGTGTCCGATCTGGTCAGTGAGTGTCCTGAGGTATTGAGCCTGCGAATCGACCCGATCGTGGTCCGAGGCGATGTGTTGATGGCCGGTGACATTGCTGTTCAGGTCAGTGCTACACACAGTACCAAAGACCCGGCAGCCAATGGCTATGACCATATGTCAGTGCACCCGTATCCGCGCCGGTGGGTGCAGCACTTGCCATTGCGCAATGATCAGTCTGGCACGTTGCGCCCGATACGCCCCGACGATGCGCTGGCTTTGCAAGCGTTTGTGCGAAGTTTGTCAGAAGAGGCGCGTTATATGCGCTTTGTATCCATGATGCGTGAACTCACCCCGCGCATGTTGTCGCGCTACACCCACGTGGACTATCACCGCGAGCTTGCTTTGGTGGCAACTTGTGAGGTCATCAGCGACAGCGGCCAATCACAAGAGATCATCATTGGGCTGGCGCACTACCTGCGCAATCCGGACGGCCGTGGTGCGGAGTATGCCTTGGTGATCGCTGACAACTGGCAAGGCCACGGGCTGGGTCGTCGTTTGATGAGTCGTTTAATCGATGCCGCGCGCGAACAGGGGCTGGATTACATCGAAGGCCTGGTGCTCTCGAACAACCGCCCAATGCTGTCGTTGATGACTAGCCTTGGCATGATCAACGATCCAGACCCGGATGATTCGTCCATGCGCCGAGTCTGGATGAGCCTGGAAACCGCCGGTGCTTAAACCAGTGCCGTTAACTCAGGACAGCTAAACCAGGACTGTTTTTAAGAACTGCGCAATGTCGTGAACCTCTTCAGGGCAGACACTGTGTGGCATGGGGTAGGTGTGCCACTGCACGCTGTAGCCGTGTGAAGCCAATAAGCGCTCGGTGCTTTCACCGCGTTCGAACGCCACCACGGGGTCATGGGTGCCGTGGGCCAAGAAAATCGGTGTTGACTGGTTCTCAGCCCCCCAATGGGGTGCGGCCCGATCGGCCAGTGGCAGGTAACCCGACAAGCCAATCATGCCCGCGAGCTTTTGTGGGTAACGCAAGCCCGTGTGCAGGGTCATGGCGCAGCCTTGCGAGAAGCCAGCTAGTACGATGTTGCTCGTCGCAACGCCACGCTCGTTTTCGCGCTTAATGAGATCGGCAATCATCTGTTCAGACTCTAGAATGCCGGTCTCGTCTTCGTGGCGCACAAGCGCCGGCGTGAGGATGTCGTACCAAGCACGCATCGCCATGCCACCGTTGATGGTTACTGGCCGCACCGGTGCGTGCGGGAACACAAACCGGGTCGGTGTGGTGACGCCAAGCGCTGGCACCATTGGCTCAAAGTCATGGCCATCAGCACCTAGCCCATGCAACCAAATGACGCTATGGGTTGGGTTGGCGCCAGTTTCGCGTTCGATGTATTGCAGCACGCGCTGGGTGTCGCTCATGATTCGGTTCCCGTTTCAGAGAGTGGGGTGTTGGGGCTCGGTGTGGCCGTTTTAATGGCCTGATACAGCGCCCGGTAGTGTTTGCGCTGTGGCTCCTGGCCAGGCAGTAATCCTTGGTTCTTTTTGTGTTCAGCTCGCGCCGCCCGAATCAGAGACCGGATCGCCTGCACATCAACGCCCGGGTGGGCATCTAGCCAGGGGGTGAGGGCGTCGTCGTCGGCGATCAGACGATCGCGGTCGCGCTCAATCGCATGTAGGTACGCAGTTTCCTGGCGTGAGCCATTGGCCCAGGTGTCGATTTGCTGCCGGATTTGCTCGGCTGGCGCATCGCGCATGAGCTTGCCCACATAATGAATCTGGCGTCTGCGCCCTTCTCGGCTGGTGGTGCGCTGTGCCAAGAGCACCGCTTCGAGTAGTTTTTCACTAAGCGGCAGTTGCTTAACCCGGTCGCTGGAGAGTTCAACAATCTCCTTGCCAAGATCCTGCAAGGCCAGCATGTCGCGCTTGACCTGCGACTTGCTGGGCCTGTCTTCGCTGTCTTCTAAATAGTCGTTGTCGGTTTGGGTCATTTGCTGCGTCAATTACGTGTCCTTCAGTATCATACGGGATTCAGACGTTTTCTTAGATCATCCAAAGGTCAACCTCACATGCAGCCATTGCCGCACCAAGCACACCGAGCCCAATTTGAAGATTTAGTCACCCAGGCGCTCGACTTCGCCAAAACGCTGGGCGCAACCGATGCGGTGGCCGAGGTGTCTGAAGGCCAGGGCATGGCGGTCAATGTACGGTTGGGTGAGGTTGAAACCGTTGAGCAAACGCGAGACCGCTCACTGGCGATCACGGTATTTGCCGGCCAGCGTCGGGGTTCGGCCTCGACCTCGGATTTCTCGCGCGCAGCGCTTGAGCAAACGGTTGCAGCGGCCTGGCACATTGCACGCTACACCGCCGAAGACCCAGCCGCTGGCTTGCCCGATGCGGACCAGTTAATGCTGCAAGCAAGCCCGGACTTGTCGCTCTACCACCCCTGGGGCATTTCGGTGGACGAGGCAGCCAAGCTCGCCATTGAGGCCGAAGATGCTGCGCGTGGCCTGAGCAAAAAAATCACCAACTCCGAGGGCGCAAGTGTAGACAGCCACGAGGGCCAGTTTGTGATGGGCAACACGCGCGGCTTTTTGGATGGTTACATCTTTACCCGTCACGGCTTGTCGGTGGTGCCGATTGCTGGGCGTGGTGACAACATGCAGCGTGACTACTGGTACACCAGTGATCGGCGTGCAGACCGATTGGCCTCGCCTGCCGAGGTAGGCCGCTATGCAGCGGCCAGGGTGCTCTCGCGTCTGGACGCACGCCGGCTGTCGACGCGACAGGTGCCGGTGTTGTTTGAGGCGCCGCTTGCGCTTGGTCTCTTAGGGGCGCTGACGCAAGCGGTCAGTGGCGGCGCGCTATACCGCAAAACCACCTTCTTGCCGGACTCGCTGGGGCAGTCGATCTTTCCGGATCACGTCTACATCGATGAGAACCCCTTTGTCCCCGCGGCCATGGGCTCAGGCGCATTTGATGACGAGGGTGTTCGCACCCAGTTGCGCCAGATTGTCAGGGCCGGTGTCTTGCAGAGTTATTTCCTGTCGACCTACACCGCGCGCAAGCTCGGCATGCAGACCACAGGCCATGCCGGTGGCTCGCACAACTTGCGGCTGTACTCCACCAAGACCACGCCGGCGGATGACCTCGCGGGCATGCTGCGTGAAATGGGCACGGGCCTCTTAGTCACTGAACTGATTGGTCAGGGCGTGAACTACGTGACCGGCGACTACTCCAGGGGGGCGTTTGGCTACTGGGTGGAAAACGGCCAGATCCAGTACCCCGTGCAGGAAATCACCATCGCGGGCAATTTGAAGGACATGTTCAGTCAAATCGTCAAAGTGGGTGCCGATGAGTTGACCCGGGGCAGTAAAACCACTGGTTCGATCCTGCTTGAGCGCATGTCAATTGCCGGTACCTAAGCGCGTTTGTCTTGGCCAGAACCACGAAAGTCACTGATTTCATGATAGAATCTTGGGTTATCTTGTTAACATTTCACTGGTACGGACGGGTTACACGTCTTGACGGGTGGGCATGAAGACTGGGTGAACAAGCAAGAATCCGAAGATGGTCTTCGGTTCGTAACGTATTTAGGATCCAATCATGAAAACCTTCGTGGCTAAGCCGCATGAAGTGAAGCGTGACTGGTTTGTGATTGACGCCAAGGGCAAAGTCCTGGGTCGTGTGGCCAGCGAAGTCGCACGCCGTTTGCGCGGTAAACACAAGCCTGAGTTTACGCCGCACGTTGACACCGGCGATTACATCGTCATCATCAACGCTGCCGATATCGTTGTCACTGGCAACAAAGCACTCAACAAGAAATACTATCGCCACTCGACTTATCCGGGCGGTATTTCTGAGACGAACTTTGCCAAGATGCAAGAGCGTTTTCCGGGGCGCGCCATCCAGAAAGCTGTCAAGGGCATGTTGCCCAATGGCCCACTGGGTTACGCGATGATCAAGAAGCTCAAAATCTACGCAGGTAGCGAGCATCCTCATACTGCGCAACAACCGCAGCCTCTCGAATTCTAAGGACGCGTCATGATTGGTAATTGGAACTATGGCACTGGCCGCCGCAAGACTTCAGTGGCCCGCGTGTTTCTCAAAAAAGGCACTGGCAAGATCGTTGTTAATGGCAAGCCCGTTGATGAGTTCTTCGCTCGTGAAACCGGCCGCATGGTCGTGCGTCAGCCGCTTGAGCTGACTGGTCACCTCGAGTCGTTTGACTTTCACATCAATGTGCACGGCGGCGGCGAAAGCGGCCAGGCCGGCGCAGTTCGCCACGGCATCACCCGTGCGTTGATCGACTATGACGCGACACTTAAGCCCGCATTGTCAAATGCTGGTTACGTGACGCGTGATGCCCGTGAGGTCGAGCGTAAGAAAGTGGGTCTGCGTAAAGCACGTCGCCGCAAGCAGTTCAGCAAGCGCTAACACCCATGGTTCGGGCATTGGGCAACCGCTACGGTTGCTCAGCCCGCCTTGGTTGCACGACAAAAAACCGCTCCAGTGTTGCATTTGGCGCGGTTTTTTTATGGGGTCGTTTTATTTAGCGCATTCATTGTGAAATCGCACGAATGCGCGCTGACACACTAAAATCAGACACTGTGCATTTGCCACACTCATCAACACGGGATTCAGGTCATGGCCGCAACAAACGCTCCGCACGCAACAGATGCTCCGCAGGCAAGGAATGCTCCCGACGCTCCGATCAAGGTGGGCATTGTTGGTGGTACCGGTTACACCGGCGTCGAGTTATTGCGTTTGTTAAGCCAGCACCCCCATGTCAAACTCACGGCCATTACCTCTCGCAAAGAATCCGGGGTGCGGGTCTCTGACATGTATCCGAACCTGCGCGGCCATGTTGACTTGGCCTTTTGTTCGCCAGAAGAAGCGAAGCTGACCGATTGCGATGTGGTGTTTTTTGCGACACCGCACGGGGTGGCCATGAGTCAGGCCAGTGAACTGCTCGCCGCGGGCGTAAAGCTCATTGATTTGGCGGCAGACTTTCGCTTGCAGGACACGGCGGTTTTTGAGCATTGGTACAAAATGCCGCACAGCTGCCCCGATGTTTTGTTGCAATCGGCCTATGGATTGCCCGAATTAAACCGTGAAGCCATCGCTAAAGCGCGTGTGGTCGGTAACCCGGGTTGCTATCCCACGACGGTGCTCTTGGGCTTGGCACCGTTACTTAAACCCAATGTCTTGATTGATACGAGCGACATCATTGCGGACTCCAAGAGTGGTGTGAGTGGCGCGGGTCGCGGGGCCTCGGTGGGCAGCTTGTTTTCTGAGGTCAGTGACAGTTTCAAGGCGTACGGGGTATCTGGTCACCGGCATCACCCTGAGATTAAAGCGCAGTTGGATTTGCTGGCGGGTACCTCAGTCAACCTGACGTTTGTGCCGCATCTGGTGCCCATGGTCAGGGGCATGTTGAGCACCATTTACGTGAAGCTCTTGCCCGGTGCGCATGGCGTAGACCTGCAGTCGCTGTATGAGTCTTTCTATGCCAATGAGACATTCGTAGATGTCATGCCAGCCGGCAGCTTGCCAGAGACCCGTTCGGTGCGTGCATCGAACCAGTTGCGTTTGGCATTGCACCGCCCACCAGGCCACCCGGATCGCCTGATTGTGCTGGCGATTCAGGACAATTTGGTCAAGGGCGCCTCGGGCCAGGCGGTGCAGAACATGAACTTGATGTGTGGACTGCCTGAGCACACCGGTCTGTCTCAGGTGGCAATTCTGCCTTGAATTCGAGATTGCCGGTGCGCACTGCGCTGTCCAAAGGCCGCATAAAACAGCAGTGCCAAGGTGAGCCAGATGGCAAACAGGGTGAACACGGTGCTGCTTAAGTTGCCGATCAAATAGAGGCAAGCCAGGATACTGATGATCGGTGTCACCGGGTAGCCAGGCACACGAAACCCGGTGCTTGCGCAACCCCGTTTGCGCAACAGAATCAGGGCGATCGCCACGGCAATGAACACCACTAAAGTGCCTAGGCTCACCATCGCCCATAGCACGTGGCTTGGTAAAAAGCCCGCCAGTGGCGTGATGGCTAGGCCAGCTAGCAATGTAGCCGCCCGGGGGCTGTGTGTTTGGCTGTCGAGCTTGGCCAGGCGTTTGGGCAAGAGCCCATCGCGCGCGGCGGCGAAATAAATTCTGGCTTGACCAAATAGCGTCAGAAACGTCACGCTAAAAATTGACACCACCGCACCGGCTGCCAGCAGTACGCTGGCCACCGGGCTTTGCGTGGCCTTCAATAAAATCGCCGGCAGTGCGCCACTGTCGCCCGCAAACTGATCGTGGCTTTGAACGCCCAAGCTGCTGATGGCCACAAGCACGTACACCCCGGTGACAATTACGAGCGCTGTGACGATTGCCCATGGGATGTTGCGTTCTGGGTTGGTTGCTTCTTCGCTGGCGTTAACCACCGAATCAAGCCCCACAAAGCTAAAGAACACGATGGCCGCAGCCGTACTCACGCCCGTGACACCAAAGGGAATGAAAGGCGCAAAGTGCTCAGCGCGAAACACGGTTAAAGACATCGCTACAAAAAGCAGTAGGATGCTCACCTTGGTGACTGTCAAGATCGCGTTTAAGCGCGCAGACTTGCGTGAGCCTCTTAGTAGCAGCAAGGTGCAAAGCCAAACGACCACCATTGCCGGCAAATTGACCACGCCGTTGCCGCCCAACGTCAGGCCCTCGACATTTTTTAAGAATGGTGGCTCGCGCCACATCTCTGGAATGGCCCAGCCAGTGAGCATGTCAATGAGCTGGTTCAGGTAGGCGCTCCAGCCCACGGCGACTGCAGCGCCTGCGATGCCCCACTCGAGCAACAGACAGGCCGCCACCATGACCGCGGCGCCTTCGCCCATGGTGACGTAGGTAAACGTATACGAAGAACCCGACACGGGCAGGGTGCTCGCGACTTCGGCGTAGCACAGGGCGGTGAGCCCGGCCGTTACTGCAGCGAGCAAAAACGACAGGATGACCGCAGGGCCAGCGATGGGGACCGTTTCGGCCATGGCAAAGAAAATCCCGGTGCCCAGTGTGCTGCCCACGCCAATTAAGGTGAGCTCGGTCAGGCCGATGGTGCGCAGCAGTTGCTGCTTGTTTGATTCGCTTGATGGGCTGGGCAACGGTTTTTTGTGGAAAAAGCGATAGAACATGGGTGTATGAAGACTCGGGTTTAAGGACTCGGATAAAACTTGAGTTGGGCAGTGTATGTCGTATTGGCAATGATTGCCAAATAATAAATAGAATGGAGGTTATTACGTTAGTGCTTGGCTCGGCCTACCGCCGTTGGAAGGGCGCCCACATGTCCTTGATACGCCAAGGGTTTATACTCACTGCGGCCGGATTTGAGCGTATCTTGGATAGACGGTAAAAGCACCGTCAACAGCATTGCGTAGTGAGGAAAAATCATGAGTAACGTCACCGAAACAGTCGATCTGCAGTCGCCTCCAGAGCCGATCATTTTTACGGAGTCTGCCGCTGACAAGGTCAGGGACTTGCTCATCGATGAGGGCAACCCCAATCTGAAGTTGCGCGTGTTTGTTCAAGGCGGTGGCTGCTCGGGGTTTCAGTATGGATTCACGTTTGATGAAGACATCAGCGATGACGACACCGCCTTGGAAAAGAATGGCGTGCAACTGCTGGTTGATCCGATGAGCTTTCAATACCTCGTTGGCGCGGAAATTGATTACAAGGAAGACCTTGAGGGCGCGCAGTTTGTGATTCGCAACCCGAATGCCACGACCACCTGCGGCTGTGGCTCGTCGTTCTCAGTTTAGGGTTGGTTTTTTAGGCGTAGGCGAGCGCTTTAAGGATCGGTTTCAGATTCAGTTTCAGTTTCAGTTTCAATGCGCCCTGATCAGCTAAGCTGGCCAGCACGCACCTAACACCCGAGCGCCAGATGCGCCGGTAACCTCAGGCAGGTTGCCGGCGTTTTTGTTGATGTGTGCCCAAGCAAGCCAGGCAAACGCCAATGCTTCCATGTCTTGCGTGCCGATGCCCAGTGCTTCGGTGGTTTGAACGGGACCTTGCCAAGCTTTGGCGAGCATGCCCATCAAAACGTCATTTCGAGCGCCGCCACCGCAAGTGTAAATCGGGGTATCGGTTAATCGCTGTTGCGCAAGTGCGTGAACCACCGACTGCACGGTTAGCATGACCAACGTGGCTTGAACATCAGCCAATGAAAGATGGGTATATGCTGCCAATCGCTCATCTAGCCAAGCCGCATTGAACAAATCCCGCCCGGTTGATTTCGGGGGTGCCACCGCAAACCAGGGCTCTGAATTGAGTAGATGGGCCAGCAGCGACGCATCGGGTTTGCCACTCGCTGCCCAAGCGCCGCTTCGGTCGTAAGGCTTGCCGGTGTGGCGCTGGCACCAAAGGTCCAGCAGCATGTTGGCGGGGCCGGTATCAAAGCCAAGTACAGGCACACCCGGGCGCAGCAGCGTCACGTTGGCAATGCCGCCTAAATTCAAAATCACCCGTGGGGAGTCCGTGCCAAACGCAGCCCGATGAAAGGCGGGTACCAGTGGTGCGCCCTGGCCGCCAGCGGCAACATCACGACTCCGAAAATCCGCAATCACGGATATCCCCGTGCGCTCAGCCAGCCTGGCAGGTGCCAGTAGTTGGGTGGTGTAACCGAGCTCCGGTCGATGTCTCACGGTTTGGCCGTGTGCGCCAATGGCGGCGATCGCGCCCGCGCCTAAATTGGCTGCTTGTAAAAGCTGGTCGACCACCGCTGCATAAGTATCTGAGAGGGCATTGGCTGCCAAGGCTGCTCGGTGTAACTCGTTGTCTGCTGGGGCGTTCAGTGCCAGCAGTTCAGCTCGCAACGGCAAGGGCAGGTCACAAGCCGCGCGCCCGAGGATGCTCGGTTGGCCTGACTCAGTGAGTTGCACCAAAACACCGTCAACGCCATCGAGGCTTGTGCCTGACATCAGACCGATGGTGTGGCAAGCCGCCATGTGTGGGGTGTTGTGAATGACTTACTGAGCGGCAACCCGCAGGTTGGCGTCCAAGTCTTGCAGTTCGGCGATGCGCTCGAGCTGGTCGCGCCATGGCAGTGCCTGGGCATAAAATTGCTGCTTTTGCTTTGCATCGAGAGCGACCGCTTCTGGCATCTTGATGCCAAGCGGGTCCACCGGCTTGTTGTTTACCCGGAACTCGTAGTGCAGGTGCGGGCCGGTGGACCAGCCCGTTGAGCCCACGTAACCGATGATCTCACCTTGTGAGACACGATCGCCACGTTTCAAGCCCTTGGCAAAGCGGCTTTGGTGAGCAAACAGGGTGGTGATGTTGTTCTGGTGGCGCAAGACAATGGTTTTACCGTAGCCGCCTTTGTTACCAATGAAGTCAACAAAGCCGTCGCCTGTTGCCCGAATCGGTGTGCCGGTGGGTGCGGCGAAATCAATGCCGCTGTGCATTTTCCAGCGCTTGTGAATGGGGTGCATGCGTTTGCCAAAGGTTGAGCTCACGCGCGTAAACGGAATGGCGCTGCGTAAAAACGCTGCCTTCAAGCTCTTTCCGTTTTTATCGTAGTAACCGCCGTTGCTGCCCTCTGGCGCAAACCACAGTGCCTCGATTAACTTGCCATCGTTGATGTACTGCACCGCGAGCACTTGTCCTGAACCGGTTGGGCGTCCCTCGTGCATGCGGGTTTCATACAGCACCCGAAATTGATCGCCTTTGCGAATGTCGCGCAAGAAATCAACCTTGCCGCCCAGAATCTCGGCCATTTGCACGGTAACCGAATCGGGCACTTCGGCGGCGTCAGTTGCACCAAACAACGATGAGTTGATGACACCTGCGGCCAAGTGCATCTGTGACTCGGTATCGGCAGCGACATCTTCGGCAGCAAAGGATTTGTCACCTTGCTTGGTAATCAGCAGGTATTCGGTCTGGTATTTGCCTTTGTTTTCTGTGATGGGCGTGTGGTAGTAGCGGATCCATTTCATGCCACCGGTGCCATCTAGCGCAGCCTGGACCAAGCGCCCTGGTACCAGACGATGCGCAGCTTTGCGTGTGTCTGTATTGCTCGCGATGAAAGCCATAAAGCCTTCTTCTTCGATGCCAAGTCTAGACAAAATGCTGGCCACGGTGTCGCCGGCTTGGATGCGGGTTTCGACCCTCTGTTCGTAGCTCAGTGCGGTGGTGTCGCGCGCCTCAAGCGGCGGCAATGTAAAGACCAGTGTGTCGGTAACCAGATCTTGAGGAGGGGCAAAGCCGCGATCGGGCGCTACCATTCCGAATGCTCCCGCTGCGACCAATAATCCCACGACTGAAAGGCTAAGGGCGGTTTTAACGGGGCGTCTAGATGTTGGCGGCATGCGATAGAACCTCGGCGTATTCGGTGGAGTTAGTCTGTTGGTGCCAGAACATCACCACGGGCACCAACAGTGTCCGAAGCAAATCCTGTCATAATGTTAGCTTAATTCTCAAGCACTTAACAAGCATTGACTTCCCGCAATCGCACTGGTTCCAGTAGCGAGTTTGGTCGGGCAGCCCTTTGCGAGCAACCATCATCAGCCGTTTTATTCTCATGAGCAACCAAACTAGCGCCCAGTCTTATCCCGTTACAGATCGCGTCAAGCAAAGCCTGGCGATTGCCCTGCGCGGTTGCGATGAGTTGCTCGTGCAAGATGAGTTTGTCAAAAAACTGGCTCGAAGTGAAGCCACGGGTGTTCCGCTGCGCATCAAGCTCGGGCTCGACCCGACGGCGCCAGACATTCATCTGGGCCACACGGTGGTGCTCAATAAGTTACGGCAATTACAAGACTTGGGTCACACGGTCATTTTTTTGATTGGTGACTTCACCTCCATGATCGGTGATCCATCGGGGCGCAACACCACACGCCCGCCCTTAACCCGTGAGCAGATCGAAGACAACGCTAAAACCTATTACGCGCAGGCGAGCCTTGTGCTCGATCCCGAGCGCACCGAAATCCGCTACAACTCGGAGTGGTGTGATCCGCTCGGTGCGCGCGGGATGATTCAGCTGGCATCGCGTTACACGGTTGCCCGCATGATGGAACGGGAAGACTTTACCCAGCGTTTCCGCAATGGCGTGTCTATCTCGGTACACGAATTCCTGTACCCCCTGATGCAGGGCTATGATTCGGTCGCGTTAAAAGCTGACTTGGAGCTCGGTGGCACTGACCAGAAGTTCAACCTGCTCGTGGGTCGTGAGCTGCAAAAGGAATACGGCCAGGAGCCGCAGTGCATTTTGACCATGCCCTTGCTCGAAGGCACTGACGGTGTCGAGAAGATGTCCAAATCCAAGGGCAACTACATCGGCATTGGTGAGGCGCCAGACTCCATGTTTGGCAAACTGATGTCGATTTCTGACGTCTTGATGTGGCGCTATTACGAGTTGCTGTCGTTTCGCTCGGTCGATGAGATCAAAGCACTTAAGGCCGAGACTGAGGCCGGGCGCAATCCGCGCGACGCCAAGGTTATGCTCGCTATCGAGATTGTTGATCGCTTCCATGGTGCTGGCCAGGGACAAAAAGCGCTGCAAACCTTTGAGGCACGCTTTAGAGATGGCGCGATCCCGGATGACATGCCGGAAGTGGCGATTGCAGAGGTAGGTATTGGTATCCTGAAAGTCTTGCGTGAGGCCGAGCTCGTGAGCTCTGGCTCAGAAGCGCAGCGCAATCTTGAGCAAGGTGGCGTGCGTGTAGACGGGCAAAAGGTATCTGACAAAGGGTTAACCCTAGGTGCCGGCACCTACGTCCTGCAAGTGGGCAAGCGCAAATTCGCTCGTGTTAAGGTAGGTTAGGACTGTCCCTAAGAACAGCATCTGCCACCACACCAAACTCACATAAGTCTGGTAAAACACAGGGTCGATGACCCAAACAGCACCATTCATGCACGGGCCTGCTTAGCGCGGCCCGCCGGGGTGGTCTTACCGCTCCATTTTGCTTAGGAGAAGTTCATGGAACTATCGAGTCATTCATTTGCAGACCAGGGCTGGATCCCTGAGCAATTCGCGTTCGGTGTGATCGATGCGCAATCGCACGTTGCACTGTCAGAAAACATCAACCCCAATTTGCTCTGGGAGCAGGCGCCTGCTCACACCAAGTCATTTGTGGTGACCTGCCACGACCCAGATGTGCCAAGCAAACCCGATGATGTGAATCAGGAAGACCGTGAGATTCCTGAGGATCTGCCGCGGGTGGACTTTTTTCATTGGGTGCTCGTGGACCTGCCAGCCGATAAGATCGAAATTGCTGAGGGTGAGTACAGTTGTGAAGTCACCCCCCGTGGCAAGGCTGGCCCGCTCGCCGTCAATGACACCCGTCAAGGTGTGAATGACTACACCAACTGGTTTGCTGGTGACCACGACATGGAAGGCGACTATTTTGGGTACGATGGCCCATGCCCGCCCTGGAACGATTCCATCTTGCACCGCTATGTGTTCACGGTCTATGCGCTGGACATTGAGAAGTTGCCGCTCGAGGGCAAGTTCAATGGCCAGCAGGTGTTAGAGGCCATGGCCGGTCACATTCTGGATCAGGCCAGCCTGACGGGCATCTACACGCTAAACCCACGTCTTGCGCCAGCCAAGGTTGGCTAGCTAGCAACAAGTGGCGCGGCACGGCGGTACAATAAGTGCTTCTAACAGGATCCTCGGCAGGTGGCGATCGAATCGCCACCAGCTTATATCCTTTTTATTGTCTCCATCGCCAGGACACGTCTATGTTTGACCGCACCTTCACGCTTGACCGAGTTGACCCTGAAGTCTGGAGCGCGATCCAGAAAGAAGATCAGCGCCAGGAACAGCACATTGAACTGATCGCCTCTGAAAACTACACCAGCCCGGCCGTGATGCAGGCGCAGGGTTCGCAGATGACCAACAAGTACGCTGAGGGCTACCCTGGCAAGCGTTACTACGGTGGCTGCGAGTATGTCGACATCGTTGAACAGCTGGCCATTGAACGTTTAAAACAACTGTTTGGTGCTGAGGCCGTCAATGTGCAGCCCAACTCGGGTTCTCAGGCGAACCAGGCGGTTTATCTGGCGGTATTAAAGCCCGGTGATACGGTCTTGGGCATGAGCCTGGCTGAAGGCGGTCATTTGACCCATGGTGCGAGCGTCAACGCCTCGGGCAAACTCTATAACTTTCATCAGTATGGGCTAGACGCCAATGAGGTGCTGGACTATGCCAAGGTAGAAGCGCTGGCGAAAGAGCACAAGCCCAAGCTGATCGTGGCGGGTGCGTCTGCCTATTCGCTGAAGATGGATTTCGAGCGCTTTGCGCAGATCGCGCGTGACAACGGCGCGCTGCTCCTGGTTGACTTGGCCCACTACTCAGGCTTGGTTGCCGGTGGCGCTTACCCCAACCCAGTGCCCCATGCGGACTTTGTGACCTCGACCACCCACAAGGGCCTGCGTGGCCCGCGCGGTGGCATCATCATGATGAAAGCCGAACACGAAAAAATCATTAACTCCGCGATTTTCCCGGGCATTCAGGGCGGTCCACTGATGCACGTGATCGCTGCCAAGGCCGTTGCTTTTAAAGAAGCGCTCGATCCAAGTTTTAAAGACTATGCTGCCCAAGTCGTGACCAATGCGCAGGTGCTGGCACAAACGTTGGTCAAGCGCGGCCTTCGGATTGTCTCTGGCAAGACCGAGAGCCACGTCATGCTCGTGGATTTGCGTGCCAAGGGCATCACGGGTAAGGATGCTGAGAAGGCATTGGGTGAGGCACATATCACCGTGAACAAGAACGCCATCCCCAACGACCCAGAAAAGCCATTTGTGACGAGCGGCATCCGTTTGGGTACGCCAGCCATGACCACGCGTGGGTTCAAAGAGCAGGAATCTGAATTAACGGGCAACCTGATTGCTGACGTGCTGGAGAACCCAACCGATGAAGCAAACCTGCAGTCGGTTCGCGAGCGTGTGCATGCTTTGACCTCGGCATTTCCGGTTTACCGTTAAGAGCCGCATTGATGAAGTGTCCGTTTTGCGGTCATGCTGAAACGCTCGTGGTGGATTCTCGCACGGGCGAGGACGGTAACTTCGTGCGTCGCAGGCGCCGGTGCGAGAAGTGTGATCGGCGCTTCACCACATATGAGCGGGCCGAGCTCGACATGCCCGCGGTGGTTAAGCGCAACGGCAGCCGCCATGAATATGATCCGAGCAAACTGCAGGCGAGTTTGCGGCTTGCCTTGCGCAAGCGCCCGGTGAGCACGGATCAGATTGATCAGGTCGTGCACCGTATTGAAGAGAACTTGTTAACCAGTGGCGAGCGCGAAGTCTCCACCGAGAAAATAGGTGCTTTGGTGATGCAGGAGCTCAACAAGCTCGACAAAGTGGCCTATGTGCGGTTTGCCTCGGTTTATAAAAGCTTTGAAGACATTGGCGAGTTTGTACAAGCCATCAAAGAAATGCAAAAGCCGCTTCGCAAGCGCGAGAGCTAGGCCACGCACGCGCGCATGTCTGATACGCCTTCATCCCAAGACCAGACCTTCATGGCGCAAGCGCTGGAGCTTGCCAAGTCAGCGATGTATGTGCCCACGCCCAATCCGCGTGTAGGTTGCGTGATCGTCAAAGATGGTCAGGTTCTGGCACAAGGCGTAACCCAGGCCGCTGGCCACGCACACGCTGAGGTCATGGCGCTTAGAGACCTTGCACAAAAAGGTCTTTCTGCTCACGGTGCCACGGTCTATGTGTCGCTTGAACCTTGCAGCCATCACGGTAAAACCCCGCCTTGCACCGATGCCTTGGTTAAAGCTAAGCCTGAGCGTGTGGTGATTGCACATGTGGATCCGTATCCAGCGGTCTCGGGCCGAGGCATAGCGGCCTTAAGGCAAGCGGGCATTGAAGTCACGGTTGGTGTGCTTGCCAAAGAGGCACTTGAGATCAACCCGGGGTTTGTGTCGCGCATGGTACGTGGCATGCCGTATGTCTGGGCCAAGATCGCTGCCTCGATGGATCGGTTTACGGCGTTGCCTGATGGTCAGTCCAAGTGGATCACCGGGTCTGCGGCCCGGGCCGATGGCCATCATTGGCGTGCCCGCAGTTGCCTGGTGTTAAGTGGCATTGGCACGGTTAGGGCTGATGACCCTCAGTTGAATGTGCGCGATGTGCAAACCGAGCGCCAGCCCACGCGAGCGGTGGTAGACCCCAAGCTTGAGATTCCGGATGAGGCCAAGTTACTTGATACCCAAGGCTTAATTCTATTTGTGGCTAATCCGCAAGAAAGCCGAATCACAGCGCTCGAGGCACGCGGCGCAGTCATTGTGAATTTGCCGCTGACAGACAACCCGGATCGTGTGGACGTGCAGGCGGTGATGCAGTGGTTAGCAGAAAACGACATCAATGAAGTGCACGTGGAAGCCGGTTCTGGTATCAATGGGGCGTTGTGGCGCGCGGGCTGCGTGGATGAGTTGATTCTTTATCTGGCACCGACCTTCTTGGGCCATGGCATGCCCATGCTAGACATCCCGGGTATTGACCAATTGTCTGAGGCCGATCAGCTAAGCTTTGTGGATCACGGCAATGTCGGGCAAGACATCCGCATTCGTGCACGTAGGTTAGACCGTTGGCAAGCGCTCCTTGATCACATCGAATGTAGTAATGCGCAACATCAATAGAACACTCACGGAACGCTAGTCGACGGCCGACAGCACAGTAAGCAGTCACCAACAAACCACCAACTCTTTGCTGGACAAATCATGTTTACAGGTATTGTGGCCACCACCGGCCAGATTGAATCCATTGAGTCACTTGGGCAAGACGAGCGCAGTGGTGTGCGTCTGGTGATTAACGCCAAGGATCTTGGTCTGACCGATGTGGGCTTGGGTGATTCGATTGCGATTCAAGGTGCCTGCATGACGGTGACATCGATGCCAGACGACTGTCACTTCACAGTCGATGTTTCGCGCGAGAGCTTGAGTAAAACCGTGGGTTTGGACAAACCAGGTCCAGTCAATCTTGAGAAGTCACTGCGCATCGGCGATCAGATCGGTGGCCATTTGGTGTCTGGCCATGTCGATGGTTTGGGCACGGTCAAACGATTTGAGCCTGTGGGCGAGTCTTGGGAATTGGTCATCCTGGCGCCCAAAGATTTGGGCATGTACCTCGCTTACAAAGGTTCGATGACAGTCAATGGCGTGAGCCTGACGGTTAACCGCGTCACGGACACTGACGAGGGCACAGAGTTCAGTATTAACTTGATTCCGCACACGGTTCACGTCACGACCCTCAAACGCCTGAAGGCCAATGATTTAGTCAATCTCGAGGTCGATACGATTGCACGCTACGTGCAGCGGATGATGGCGTTTAAGTGATCGGCATGGCACTGGTTTGAGTTTGCCGTGGCTTGCCCGAGAGCTTTTATGGCTACTGTTTCGCGCGGTTGGTGGTCTTGTATCAGCTCAGATGAGTAGCTCCTTGGATATTCTTGACAAAATAATACCAACACATAATAATGTGCTTCACTTAATTATGTGTATTGGAGTGGATCATGGGTGCTTCAGTCAACTTTACGGGGTCGGTCGACCGCGATTTGCTCAAGAGAGCGAAAATCATAGCAGCCAAGTCGGAGACATCGGTCAATGCACTCTTTAATGCTGAGCTGAGATATCTGGTTGAGACATTTGAAGCTGCTGAGCGCCAAGGCAATGAGAACTATAAGATATTGTTAGACTTTTCTCTTGGGCGACTCACCGATGAGCAAGCGATGCGCATGCTGTCGATTGATGGTCAGGAAGACTTATTTCTGATGATGGCGCAGGCTCATTTGCCGATGCCTCGGTTGTCTGAAAAACAGACCAACGAGATGGTGGATAGCTTGCACAAGCTGTTGTCATGAGTTTGATTGGGTTGACGGGCGCGAAGCCAGAGATCTTCGTGTTACCTGACGCCGGACCCCTGATCACCTTAGCTTACGCTGATGCGCTCGACTTATTATTTAAGCCTGGTTGGTCGGTGGCCGTGGTGGACATGGTGCAACATGAAGTGACCCGCCATGAGACACCCACTAGCTCAAAGATTGGCCGATGGATTCAGAGTAACGGGTTACCCATCATCGAGACGCAAATCTATGCCGGTTACCGCAAGCGCTGTGCTGAATTGGGCTCCAGTGCTCGATCGGCGAACTTGGGTGAGCTAGCGATTCAGGAGGCCATGCACCGCTTCGCCACAGACATGTCGCTAAAGCAAGGTGTCTTTCTATTCGAGGACCATAAGATCGCAAGGTCTTCTTTCGTGCTGCCTGAAAACTGTCTGAAGGTCAGCACGAGATCGTTGCTGTTACTGTTGGAGCAAAAGGGTTGGATTCCTTCCGCTGTTGAGATAGAGCGACAAGCTGTTCTCGCCGGTAGATCGTTTTCAAGGCTCCGGTTTCCCCCAGCCTAGCGGTTGGTCTGTTAAACTTCTGCGCTTATGTCACCGGGGATGTTCTTTCCCGGTTCAGACAGGACAGGTGGCCGAGTGGTTGAAGGCGCACGCCTGGAAAGCGTGTATACGTTCATAGCGTATCGGGGGTTCGAATCCCCCTCTGTCCGCCA
>CAZLFB010000026.1:0-29712 GCA_964558695.1 uncultured Orrella sp. | reverse complement strand
GCATCAAACATATGACCGCTAAAGAAAAACCCGAGCGCTGCCTTTTCTTCAATCAACTTTCGGCGCAAATCCCAAGGTGTAACTTTCGCTAACTCAACGGCGACCACGTCATCTGTGTCATCACCAAAAAGTGATACCTGACTGGCGCTGCGTGCCGCTTGCTCAGCCGCCTCCATGGCGGTGGGCAAGGTCGCCAGCAACGCCGCTCGGTTCGGCTCAACAGTATCAAATGCGCCAGCTCGAATCATGGACTCAATGGCGCGGCGATTGACCATTTGACGGTTAACCCGATTACAAAAGTCAGCAAGCGAGGTGAACGGCCCGCTCGTCTCACGCACCCGAACGAGTTCTTCAATCGCCGCCTGACCGACCCCCTTGATTGCCCCCAAGCCATACCGAATCGTGCGTGGCGGCAAGCCTTTGGTACTGCGTTCGTCTTTCACCGGCTCAAAACGATAGCCCGAAGCATTGACATCGGGTGGCAACACTTTGACACCATTGGCAATACTGTCACGCCAAAAAATCTGGACTTTGTCCGTGTCGTCCATGTCTGAGGACAAGGTCGCGGCCAAAAACTCGGCTGGATGGTGTGCTTTTAACCAGGCCGTGTGATATGCAATCAGTGCATAAGCAGCCGAGTGTGACTTGTTAAAGCCATAGCCTGCAAACTTCTCCATCAAATCAAAAAGCTTGACGGCAAGCTGCGGGTCATGACCCTTTTGCGCTGCGCCCTGCTGGAACAGTTCGCGTTGCTTGGCCATTTCCTCAGGCTTTTTCTTGCCCATGGCGCGGCGTAACAGATCGGCACTCCCGAGCGAGTAGCCACCAATGATCTGCGAGATCAGCATCACCTGCTCCTGATACACGATGACCCCGTACGTGCTTTTCAGGGTGTGTTCAAGATCAGGGTGGAAATAATCAACCGACGCTCTCCCGTGCTTGCGGTTCACAAAATCGTCAACCATGCCCGACTCAAGTGGACCCGGGCGATACAGCGCCAACACAGCAATCACATCTTCAAAGTTGCTGGGCCGCAGCTTTTTGAGCAACTCCTTCATGCCACGCGATTCAAGCTGGAACACGGCCGTCGTGTTGCCCTCACAGAGCAACTGGTAGACAGCCGGGTCATCCAAGGTGAGCTTCATGATGTCAAACGCTGAAAGCTCATCGTTGAACCGGCGAACATAACGCACTGCCCAGTCCAAAATGGTCAGGTTGCGCAAGCCCAGGAAGTCAAACTTCACCAGCCCAGCCGCCTCGACATCATCCTTATCAAACTGCGAAATCGCACTGGACTCCTGGCCTGGCTGACAATACAGAGGGCAAAAGTCAGTCAACTTGCCTGGGGCAATCAGCACGCCACCCGCATGCATGCCCACGTTACGAGTCAGCCCCTCTAGCGGTCGGGCTAAATCGATGAGCGCTCTAACCTCGTCTTCACGCTCATAACGTGCCTTAAATGCCGGCTCATCAGACAACGCTCGCTCCAGCGTCCAAGGGTCAGCCGAGCTAAACGGGATCAGTTTGGAGAGCCCATCGCAGAGACTGTAGGGCATATCCAGCACGCGTCCGGCATCGCGCACGACCGCTTTGGCGCCCAGCGTGCCAAAGGTGGCAATTTGACTCACCGCCTGACGGCCATACTTTTGTTTGACGTACTCAATCACGCGTTCACGGTTGTCCTGGCAGAAGTCGATATCAAAGTCTGGCATCGACACCCGCTCCGGGTTCAGGAACCGCTCAAACAGCAGGTCATAGCGAATTGGATCCAGATCGGTGATACCCAAGCTGTAGGCCACCAAAGATCCCGCGCCAGAGCCCCGACCAGGCCCCACTGGAACACCATTATTCTTGCCCCAGTTAATGAAGTCCTGAACAATGAGGAAGTATCCAGCAAACCCCATCTGAATAATGGTCTGACATTCCCACTGCAGCCTGGCCTCGTAGGTTGGGCGCTGACGCTCTCGCTGCGCCACATCCTCAAACAACTGTTGAAGACGTACTTCAAGACCCTCTTGCGAGAGCTTGACCAAATAGTCATCGATCGACAAACCGTCCGGAGTCGGGAAATCCGGCAAGCGAGGCTGGTCTAGCGTTAAGTTTAGGCTGCAACGACGCGCGATCGCCAATGTGTTGGCGAGCGCAGATGGCACATCACTAAAAAGATCTGCCATATGTTCCGAAGAACGCAGATACTGATCCGGGGTAAAACGCTTGGGTCTATTCGGGTTCGTGAGGATTTCACCGTCCGCAATGCAAACCCTGGCCTCATGCGCACGAAACTCTTCTGGGTGCAAGAATTGCACCGGATGGGTGGCCACCACCGGGATCCGTAAGGACTCCGCCAATTGCAGGCTGGCATCCGCGCATTGCCAATCCACCACATTCTGGGTGCGTTGCAACTCCAAAAAATACCGCCCTGGCAACGCTGTCTGCCACTGCAGAGCCAAATCGTTGGCCACTTCGTCCTGGCCCGCAAGCAAGGCCTGGCCCACATCGCCCATGCGCGCACCCGACAACACAATCAAACCAGCATTGGCATCTGGATCCAGCAGCCACTCGCGTTTGAGCTCAGCGCGACCGTGACGAGCGTTTTCTAGCCAAGCCCTTGAAATAAGCTCGCAAAGGCTGCGGTAGCCCACTTCATTGGCCACTAGCAGTAATATACGGTACGGCTTAGTTATGTCTGCTTCATTGGTCAGTCCAATATCGCAGCCAGCGATTGGTTTGATGCCCTGCCCTCGGGCAGCCTTGTAAAACTTGATCAAGCCAAACACGTTGCCCAAGTCAGTCAGGGCAACGGCTGGTTGTTGAAGTTCGCGCACGCGTTTAACCAAGTCGCCAATGCGCACGATGCCGTCCACCACCGAGAACTCGGAGTGAATGCGCAGATGGACGAACGAAGTGGATGCGGTGTCGGACATGCGTTTGATTGTACAGAAGGAGCTTGGACTCACATTATGAAGTGGCTAATTCTTTTTTTATGGGTGGGGTCGGTCTTGTTTGCCCATTTTCGCGGACAAGTTCGATTGCCGCTGCGGCGTCAACTGCTTGATCACTCTATCATTCTGGCGCCCATCAATGCCTTCATGATCTTGACGTCGAAAGTTCCCACCACGCCATACATTCCTGTGTCGCGGCTACCTGATTTAAAGCTGCTTGAAGACAACTGGGAAACCATCCGCAACGAGGCCATGCATCTGGCCGAGCTCAAAGAAATTAAGGCCCCTGACAAGCATGACGACATCGGCTTTAATTCTTTTTTCAAGTACGGCTGGAAGCGCTTTTACCTGAAGTGGTATGACGCCAAGCACCCTTCAGCCGAACAACTGTGCCCTCAGACCGTTGCTCTGCTTAAGCAAATTCCTTATGTCAAAGCAGCGATGTTTGCTGAACTACCGCCTGGCGGACGCTTAAACCCCCACCGCGACCCTTTTGCGGGCTCGATGCGCTATCACCTCGGCCTTGCTACGCCCAATGACGCGGCCTGTTACATCGATGTCGATGGCATTCGTCATGTGTGGCACGATGGTGAAGGCGTCATCTTTGACGAAACCTACGTTCACGAGGCACACAACAAAACCGACTCGAATCGGATTATTTTGTTCTGCGATGTCGAACGCCCGTTGAAATGGCGCTGGGCAGAATCCTTTAATCGTTGGTTTGGTCGCTACATCATGTCAGCGGCAAGCTCACCCAATGCCGACTCCGATCAAACCGGCTTTATCAACAAGCTCACGCACGCACACTGGGTGCTTGATCAGAAGCGCAAAGCATTTAAGAACGCCAATCGAACGCTTTACAAAGCCACCAAAATTGGCCTGATCGTGCTGGCCATTCTGCTGTTTTTGGCCATCTAACTATCGGTTAAGCGCCTGCCAAGCCTTGTGCAGGCGCTTAACCGACACCGGATACGGCGTGCGCAAGCGCTGGGCATAAAGTGCCACACGCAACTCTTCAAGCATCCAGCGAAACTCATCCATGGCTGGATCTGGTGCACCTACCAAAGCAGCTCGCGCGCGCTGATAACCAGCAATCAACGGCGCCATGTCATTGATCTTGCCCTGGTCTTTGTCGGCATCCGTGCGCAGCGCATCAAATCTGACCAACACCGCCTGCAAGTAACGCGGAAAATGGCGTAACTGCTCATACGGTGTTTGCACCACAAATTGCTTGGCCATTAATGGCGAGAGCTGGGCTTTGATGTCCTGGCACGCATTGACGTGGACCTTAAACTGGGTAAGACGTTTTTGCACTTCAGACCAAGTTTCTAGGATCTCCAGAACAAGACGGGCAAGCTCTTGAGCGAGCAACCCCACCCGCTCTTTACCCTGCTCACGACAAGCCTCAAACTGTGCGGCAGTCTGAGGCCAATCGCCAATCAGACAAGCCTGGTAGATTGCTGCGTCCAAGATATCGGTTCGCAGTTCCTCCCAAGCGCCCAACGGCATATACAACACACCAAGTTTTAAAGATTCAGGGAGGTTTTTTTCAATGAAGCGCACCTGGTCTTTTAGGGCCAAACGCAAAAGTCTAACCAACCCTTTGCGGTGATGAGCGCGTGCCACGTGCGGCTCATCGAACACATCAATGCGGCAATGCGTGCCTTGATCGACCAGTGCCGGATACCCAATAACCGTCTGCTTGTGGCGCCGAATCTCCATGATTTCCGGGAGTGCATCGAAGCACCAATTCGTGATCTCGTCTTGCGGTGCATCGGGAACCACCGCCTCACCATCGGCTGCCATGGCCTGCAAAGTTTGCTGGGTCTGACGCGCAAGGTCTGCTTTGATCTGTGCCAGATTCCGACCGGCCTTGAGCATGCGTCCATGTTCATCAATGACCTTGAAACTCATGAACAAATGGGCTGGCAATGTATCAAGCCGGAAGTCCGACACAGCGACCTTGACGTGAAACTGCTGATCTATGTCCAGGATGATGGCTGACAGCAAGCTACCGGGCGGATTATCCAGACGATCAAACCAGCGCTCATAAAACGCCTTGGAATAATCTGGCAATGGCACGCAGTATTTGCGAATCTTTTGCGGCAAGGACTTCACCAGCCACTGAACCTTTTCTTTCAGCATGCCAGGCACAAGCCACTCCCAACGCTCAGGCGAGAGCTGATTAAGCACCATGAGCGGCACAGTCAGCGTGACACCATCCTTGGCCGAGCCCGGCTCAAAGTGATAGTCCAGTTTAAGCTGGGCACCCTGCCAACTGACGGCCTTGGGGAAGACATCGCTGGTGATGCCTGCCGCCTCGTGCTGCATCAAATCATCACGTGACAATTTCCAAGGTTGCTGTTGCTCAGGCGGCAAATGCTTGAACCAATGCTTAAACTTGGTGAGCTGACAAATATCAGCGGGCAGTAGTTGATCGTAAAACCTGGCAATGAGCTCCTCATCCACCAAAATATCTGGCCGACGACTGCGGTGCTCAAGCTGCTCAATTTGTCGGATTAGTCGCCGGTTGTGCGCGACGA
Source organism: uncultured Orrella sp. (assembly GCA_964558695.1). Lineage (GTDB taxonomy): Bacteria > Pseudomonadota > Gammaproteobacteria > Burkholderiales > Burkholderiaceae_B > Algicoccus. The sequence continues at coordinate 24,227 of CAZLFB010000026.1, read as the reverse complement.
ACTCAAACGGCACATCGAGCTCACCTGGCACCAAAGCCTCACGTATAAACGTCTGGCGTGCAAGTACGGGATCCACGGGCCCAAAATGAACTTGCCGCCCGCTATAGACAGGCAAGCCAAATAACGACGCCCTTTCATGGGCCACGACTTGACCGCGCTTAGAATCCCAGCGGGGGTCAGACCAGCTGCGCTGCAACAAGTGCCCGCCAACGCGCTCAATCCAGACGGGCTCTATTTTGGCGATACAGCGAGCATAAAGTTTGCTGGTCTCCACCAGTTCAGCCGCCATCACCCATTTGCCAGCGCGCCTGGCCAAGCGTGATCCCGGGTGGATCCAGAATTTGATTCCTCGCACGCCTTGGTACGACCCCGACTCTTCTGACTTTAATCCCACCTGCCCCAGCAATCCTGACAAGAGCGCGCAGTGAATCTGCTCAAAGGTTGCCTCGGTCTGATTCACCCGCCAGCCTTGTTCACCCGCGAGTGCCGCGAGCTGCCCATGAATGTCATGCCACTCGCGCAGACGGGAGACAGACAAGTAGTTTTGTCGTAACAGCTTTGCCAATTGACGCTGTGATCCTTTGTGCGCCACTTGCTCGTGATACCAGGCCCAGAGCTTGATCCACCCTAAAAACTCAGACTGCTTGTCCGTGAACTTGGCGTGTGCTTGATCGGCAAGTTCACGCGCCTGCATGGGGCGCTCTCGCGGGTCTTGCACTGCGAGCGCTGCCGCAATGATCAGCATTTCGTTTAAGCACTGTTGATCACGGGCAGCCAGCAACATGCGGCCCACGCGCGGGTCTAGCGGCAATTTCGCGAGGCTGCGCCCGATGCTTGTCAGATGATTGTTCAGTTGACCATTGGGGCCTACTTTTTGAGTGAGCGCACCGAGCTCTTGCAAAGCCTGATAGCCATCAGCAATCGCACGTCCTGTGGGCGGATCAACAAATGCAAATGCATCGATATCATCTAGTCCGAGTGACTTCATCCGCAAAATCACACCCGCCAACGATGAACGTAGAACCTCGGGTTCAGTGAACGGCCGCCTTCGCTTGAAATCCAGCTCATCATATAAACGAATGCACACCCCCGGGCCCAAACGTCCACAACGCCCGGCGCGCTGGTTGGCAGCGGCCTGGCTGATGGGCTCGACTTGAAGTTGCTCGACTTTTTGGCGCCACGAATAACGTTTGACGCGCGCTAGGCCAGAATCCACCACAAACCGGATCCCTGGCACCGTCAGCGACGTTTCCGCCACGTTGGTGGCTAGCACCACCCGTCTGGCACTGGTGCTAGGACGAAATATCTCTTCCTGTTCGCTTTGAGACAGACGGGCGTAGAGCGCCAGTATTTGCGTACTCGGTGGATGGTGCTTGCGTAGCGCCTCAGCGGCTTCTCGAATCTCGCGCTCACCTGGTAAGAACACCAGAATATCGCCTGGCCCAAGCCTAGCGCACTCATCAACCGCATCGACAATCGCGTCGCTCAGTTCACGTTCATCCTCAGCCTGATCGTTATCCGTGGACACCACCTGCTCATCAAGTCCTTGCAACCGCATGACGGGGCGATACACAATCTCGACCGGGTAAAGCCTGCCTGAGACATCAATGACTGGTGCTGGCCTGCCATCAGCATCCGCAAAGTGACTGGCAAAGCGTTCCGCATCAATGGTGGCCGAGGTGATGATCACCTTCAAATCGGGCCGCTTGGGCAGGAGCTGCCGCAAATACCCCAATAAGAAATCAATGTTCAAGCTACGCTCATGGGCCTCATCGATAATGAGCGTGTCGAATTGCTTGAGCAGCCGGTCACGTTGTGTTTGCGCGAGCAACACACCATCGGTCATGAGCTTGATCGCGGTATTTGACGCCGTGCGCTGATGGAAACGAATCTGATAGCCGACCAGTTCGCCCAAGGGGGTTTGAAGCTCTTGGGCAATGCGCTTGGCCACCGAAGTCGCGGCCAACCTTCTAGGCTGCGTATGCCCGATCATGGCTGTCTGCCCTCGGCCCATGGCCAGACAGATCTTCGGTATCTGGGTGGTCTTGCCCGAGCCCGTTTGCCCACTGACAATGACAACCTGATGATTGGCGATGGCCTTCGCAATGTCATCGCGTGCTTGCGTGACCGGTAAAGCCGGGTCAAACGCAATCACAGGCTCAGTTCGTGGGGATTTGACAACGGATAGGTCGATAGACGGTTCGGAATTCAAAACTTGGGCTCTGATGTGACGCAGTAAACTTCTCAGCATTATAAAATCGGGCATTGATCGAACCTTATCAGGATCCGGCCCAGATGAATGGCAATCCCGACAGCATTGCTGTCGATAGCGTAGAAAGTGGTGCAGAAGATAGCGAAACGAGCGCAGCGACAGCGTCCACTGACACCGTCTCAGCACTTGGCGCGCCTGATTCAGCTGCACCGCAGTTTGTGCGATGGTTTCGCGAGGTGGCACCCTATGTCCACGCCTTTCGGGCAAAGACTTTTGTCGTGGCGTTTGGCGGTGAATTGGTTCAGGCGAACTCATTAAACTCTCTGATCCAAGACTTGTCTCTCTTAAGTGCTCTGGGCATCCGCTTGGTGCTGGTGCACGGCTCACGACCTCAGGTCAATGAGCAGCTGCGGTTAAAAGGCTTTTCTCAGCAATTTGGGCGGGGACGCCAACCGACGGACGATGCCGCACTCGAATGTGCCAAGGAAGCCGCAGGCGAGATACGTCTGGACATTGAAGCGGCATTTAGCCAAGGCTTACCCAACACCCCCATGTCTCACGCCCAGATTCGGGTAATTTCTGGCAACTTCGTGACTGCACGCCCCACCGGTGTCATTGATGGTGTGGATTATCGTCACACGGGTCAAGTCCGAAAGATCGACATCGACGCCATGAAAGCAGCGATCGAACGCGGTTCAATCGTGGTGCTCTCACCACTTGGCTTCTCGCCCACGGGCGAGGCATTTAATCTTGCCATGGAAGAGCTTGCCACCAGCGTGGCTGTTGGCTTGCGAGCCGAGAAGCTGATTTTCCTGACAGAGACACCGGGCGTCATTGACGAGGAAGGCAATGTTGATACCGAGCTGGCAAGGCTAGATGCCGATGCGCTGTTGGCCGCTGGCGGGCTTGATGAGGACACGGCTTTTTACCTGCACTACGCCTCGCGCGCCGTCAAACGCGGCGTTGCTCGCGCGCACCTGGTTCCATTTGGCCTAGATGGCTCTGTGTTGCTGGAAATCTTTACCCACGATGGCGTGGGAACCATGGTGGTAGAAGACACCCTCGATGACTTGCGCCCGGCCACGATCGATGACGTGGGTGCCATCCTGCGCTTAATCGAGCCACTGGAGCATGACGGCACGCTCATTGCAAGAGGGCGAGCATCGATCGAGCGCGATGTTGAGAACTTTTCTGTGCTTGAGCATGACGGCGTCATTTTTGGGTGTGCAACCCTGCACTATTTCCCGCAAGAGCAAATGACAGAAATGGGCTGCCTGATTGTGCATCCTGAATGGCAAGGCTCTGGTGAAGGCGAGTTGCTGCTACGCCACATGGAGTCACGAGCACGAGCGTTGGGTGTTAAGCGCATGTTTGTACTGACCACCCGGACATCGCACTGGTTTATGAAACGAGGCTTTGTGCAAGGCGGAGTGTCAGACTTACCTAAAGAGCGGCAGTCGGCCTACAACCGCTCTCGCAACAGTCAAATATTCATCAAGCGCCTCTAAAACGGAGTGGGTACCGGAGTGGGTACTATTGGCAACCATGGTGTTTGGCGTGGTCTTTACACCCCAAACGCAAGTTGCCACTAAAATCATCCCACAGTAAATAAGCAACCCTAACCCAACAATCAAGAGGTAAGGCATGGCTCGAATGGTCGAATGCGTCAAATTAAAAAAAGAAGCTGAAGGGTTGGATTTTCCGCCCTATCCTGGTGATCTCGGCAAAAAAATCTGGCAAAGTGTGTCGAAACAGGCTTGGCAGGAATGGATGGATGTGCAGACCCGTCTGGTCAATGAGAATCGGCTCAATCTGGCAGACGCCCGGGCTCGCAAGTACCTCAAAGAGCAAATGGAGAAGTTCCTCTTTGAAGATCAGGACGTCGAAGCACAGGGCTACGTGCCGCCACCCGCATAAACCTGTAAGTGTAAAACCATTCAAAACAAACGGCCCAATCAATGGGCCGTTTCACTAAGTTCAGCGCTGCACGATCAAGGCGTCCTGCAACTAACTGGGCGCCGCGCCGTGCGGCTCACCCGACTTGATACGCGCCTTAGCTGATGATACGCACTTGATCCAACGCTTAATTGCTCTGCGTTTTCTCTGACACCAAACGCTCTGCCGCCTTCACACCTTGGTGACGCACATCATCGCCGTGCACCATAAAAATGACACGCTCGCCCATGTTCTTGCAATGATCACCGATACGCTCCAGTGAACGGGCGATGAACATCACGTCGATCCCGTTAGAGATAGTGCGTGGATCTTCAATCATGAACGAAACTGCACCCCGCACGGCAGCCTTCCATTCCTTATCGACCTGCTTGTCGTGCCGCACCACTTCCGCCGCCTGGACCGAGTCGTGTCTGGCGAAGCTATCCATGACCTCGCTAAGCATCACTAAAACCTCACGAGCCATGTGCTGTAACTCGAGGTCAGACATAGTACGGTTGGCGTTTTCGTGAATTCGGTTCGCCCGGCGCGCGATCGTTTCAGCCTCATCGCCACAACGCTCGAGGTCAGTTAACATTTTTGCAACCGCCAAGATGATGCGCAGATCGACCGCCGTGGGTTGTTGGCGAGCAATCAAACTTACAACAAGCTCATCAATATCAATTTCAAGCTGGTTCACGACTTTTTCATTGGCTCGCACGCGATCAAGGGCCACAGCGTCTCCGTCAGCGACCACCGCCATGGCGTCCTGAATCATGGCATCGACCACGCCAGCCATACGCAAGAAATTAGTACGAATTTGGTCAATTTCAATATCGAATTGCTTGATTGTGTGACTAGTCATGACGGGCACCACCTTTAGCGAGGATTTTCAACTTCTGGATGGAGTGTAGGGGCTTAGTATGACAGCTTTGTGAATCAATACCGAGCCAAGGTAACACCACCTTGACCTGCCACCAGAGCAACATCTGCCTTTCTTAATGCAAACAGGCCATTGGTAACTACGCCCGCCCATTGGTTAATTTCAGTCTCCGTCTTGCTAGGGACACTTATCACAAGGCCTGAAACATCCACAATGACGTTGCCGTTATCAGTCACAAACCCATCTCTGAGTGCAGGCTGACCCCCTAAATCCTGGCATTTTTTGATGATGGCCGATTGCGCCATGGGGATCACTTCGATCGGCAACGGAAATTGACCGAGGCACTCCACTTGCTTGGACTCATCCACAATACAGACAAATCGTTGTGCGACTGAGGCAACGATTTTTTCTCGGGTCAGCGCCCCACCACCGCCTTTAATCATCGCCCCGTGTGCATTGATCTCGTCTGCTCCATCCACATAAACCGGCATGGACGACACATCATTGAGCTCAAGAACCACCACGCCACCATCGCGCAGGCGCTTGGCCGTGCGTTCAGAACTGGCAACCGCCGCCTTAAAGCGATCTCGCTTTTCACACAAAAGGTCAATGAATAAGTCCGCAGTCGAACCCGTCCCGACCCCAATAACCGCATCGGCGATTAACCACGGCGCGATGTAGTCAATCGCGGCCTGAGCCGCTGCTTTTTTTAATGCCTGTGCATCTAGGGTCATCTGGATTCATCCTCACTTAAGTCAGTGTCGTCGGGCAAAAGCCTGGCCGTTTCTTCCAAAGGAAGCGACTCCACGCTCTTTAGATTGCGCAACATGGCGCGTGTTCGTGTCTCAGTCTTACCTAATCGAGTAGCCGCCGTCTCTAAAGACTTGCGCACGTCATCAAGAGATGCACCAAACCGGCCGAACTCGGTCTTGACTGCCCTGAGCAACTGCCAGACCTCCGAAGAGCGCTTTTCAATAGCCAGGGTCCTAAAACCCATCTGTAGACTATTGAGCATGGCAGTCAGATTGACCGGTCCAGCCACGTTAATGCGCCATGTCTGCAACTTATCCAAAAGCCCTGGGGTGCGCAGAACCTCCGCATACAAACCCTCACTGGGCAAGAACATGATGGCGAAGTCGGTTGTGTGGGGCGGCGCCACGTATTTAGTGGCAATCAGCTTGGCCTGTGCCTCAATGGCGCGCCCAAGCGCCTGCGAGGCGGATTTGACCGCATCGCGATCAGCATCTTCTTGGGCTTGATGCAGTCGCTCGTACTCTTCTTTGGGGAACTTGGCATCAATCGGCATCCAGACCGGGCCATCCAGACCCTCTCGGCCAGGCAGCTTGATCGCAAACTCAACGATCGCATCACTACCAGGAATGGGTTTGACGTTGCGTGCATATTGATCAGCGGTCATGGTGTCTTCAATCAAACGGGCAAGCTGCACCTCTCCCCATGTTCCGCGTGACTTCACATTGGTTAGCACGCGTTTCAAATCGCCCACGCCAGCTGCCAGCGTCTGCATTTCACCCAAGCCTTTGTGCACCGCTTCTAAGCGATCCGAGACCAGCTTAAAGGACTCGCCAAGACGCTGCTCCAAAGTAGCATGCAGTTTCTCGTCCACCGTGCGACGCATTTCCTCCAATTTAGAGGCGTTGTCTTTTTGCAGCAATTCAAGCCGCTGCTCGACCACGGCACGCAAATCCGCCATGCGCTGCTCATTGCTCTGCGACAGGGCTTGCAAACGCTGCGCAAACCCCTGCCCAAACCGCTCGAGCGCCTCAGCAGACTCCTGCCGTCCACTGGCCGCATCGCGCGAAACAATTGCTCGAAACTGTTCATCAGCAGCCGCGAGCTCCATGCGCAAAGCGCGCTGAGACTCCGACAGTTCGGCGCGCAACTGACGCTGGCTCTCCCCAAGTTCAGTGCGCCAAGCAGATTCAAGGCGCTCTTGCGCCTCCAAGACCCGATCTAGCCGGTCATCTTGCTCGGGTTCACGTGCTCGCCATAAGGAGAGCACCAGCAGCAAAACCACCAACAACAAAACCAAGCCAGCTAGCGCCAGCCAGGGTAATGTTTGAGGGTCAGTCAGCCACGCGTTCACGACTGACCGAGTTTCTCTGTAAATTTCTTCTCATTAAAGCCCGTGGTCACCGAGCCGTCGCGATGAATGGCCAAGGGCCTGCGAACCAGCGATGGATACTGAGCAATCAGAGACTGCCACTGCTCGTCGTTGTAAACCTCGCGCTCGTGATCAGCGAGCTTGCGCCACGTCATGGAAGCGCGGTTGACCAGTTTTTCCCATCCACCAAGTGCATCGGCCCAAACCTTCAGGTGTTTAGGGTCGATCGGCTCATCTCGATAATCAATAAACTGGTGGTCAATGCCATGTTCGGCCAACCATGCAATTGCCTTCTGGCACGTGCTGCACTTCTTTAAACCGTAGATACGCATCATCCCCTCCTCGCCTGACGGCGCTGCAGTGCATTTAAGGCGATCACGACCACCGCAACCACCAGCACAAAAATGGTTGCAAGCGCATTGACTTCTGGCTTTAACCCTAACCTTACCCGAGAAAAAATCTCTGGTGACAAAAGCGTTGCACCCGGCCCCGACAGAAAAGATGCAATCACCACATCATCCAGTGACAAGGTAAAGGCCAATAGCCAGCCAGAGACAATCGCCGGCGCAATCAGCGGCAGCGTGATCGTAAAGAATACTTTCATTGGCGTGGCGCCTAGATCCAGTGCCGCCTCTTCAAGAGAACGATCCAGGTCACGAATACGGGACTGAACAATGACCGTGACAAAGGCCATACAAAAAGTCGTGTGCCCAACCCAGATCGTGAAGATGCCGCGCTCGCCTGGCCAGCCAAACAGCGAATCCATCTCCACAAACAGCAACAACAAGGAAATACCGAGCACGACTTCAGGTATGACCAATGGCGCGCTCACCAAGCCGACAAATAAGGAAAACCCCTTAAAGTTGCCCTTGCGCGCAAGCACATAGCCAGCCCAAGTGCCAATGATGGATGCTGCCGTTGCTGTCAGCGTGGCCACTTTAAAGGAGAGCCAAGCCGCACTCAACAGTGCCTGATCATTGAACAAAGCAATATACCAACGCCAGGAAAACCCACTCCAGCTCGTCATGATGGACGAGCTGTTAAAAGAAAACACGATGAGCGTGACGATCGGCACGTAGAGAAAGAAAAAACCGATGGACAGTGCCATGGCGCGACCAAGCGGACTTGGATCGTTCGGTGCGGCACGCTTAAACCAACTCATGTGCGCCCCCGATCAGCCTCGTAGCGATGCTTCTGATTGACTTGGAAAACAATCATCGGAACCAGCAGCAACAGAACCATGATGACTGTAATGGCCGAGGCCATCGGCCAGTCTGCATTGGTAAAGAACTCATTCCACATGACGCGTCCCATCATGAGCGTATCCGCACCACCCAGCAATTCAGGGATGACATACTCACCAACCGCGGGAATAAACACAAGCATGGCACCAGCAATCACGCCTGGCATCGACAAAGGCAAGGTAATCGACAAAAACGCCCGCCAAGGCTTGGCACCCAGATCATAGGCGGCATCGAGCAAACGGGTGTCGAGCTTGACCAAATTGGCGAAGAGCGGCAAGATGAAAAACGGCAGGTACGCATACACCAAACCAATGTAGACCGCTAAATCCGTGCGATAAATCTCAAGCGGTGTATCGATCAAGCCAAGCGAGATCAACACACTGTTTAATAAACCATCTGAGCGCAAAATCCCCACCCACGCGTACACCCGAAGCAGCAAGGACGTCCAAAACGGCAAGATCACCGCCAACAACAAAACATGGCGAATCGAATCTGGCGAGCGGGCAATGTAGTAGGCCATCGGATAGCCAATTAACGCGCACCAAAAGGTGGTGACTGCAGCCATCTTCAACGAACTGATGTAAGTGCTGATGTACAGCGAATCGCTAAAAAGCAGGATGTATCCGCGCAGATGCACCGTGAGATTGATCGCCTCATCTTTGATTTCAGTTAGCGCGGTGTAAGGCGGAATTCCAAACTTCAAATCCGCCAGACTGATTTTAAAAACCAGCACAAATGGCACCAACAAGAACAAAGCGAGCCAGGCATAAGGCGGTGCGATCGTCCCAATGCCCGAGGCGCCAGAGGCTCTGGAAACTCCAGCCGCTTTGCTATCCGAGCGACTCAAACGCTCCAAGATCATGATGACAGCACCGTGACGCTGTCTCGTCCCCAGGTGACATACACCTCATCATCCACGCCCGGGGGCTCGCCCTGCGCGAGCAACTGACTTGGCATGGTCGCCTCAATCACTTTACCCGAGTCCAAACGAATCTGATAAAGCGCATAGCTGCCCATCCAGGCCATGTGACTGACCATGCCATGTGCCCAGTTATGTTGCTCCGAAGGCACTGCACGAACCACCCGAATCTGTTCCGGGCGCAAGGACACCGAGACAGTCATGCCCAGTGGTTCACTGACGCCATGGTCCACATAGAGTGGTCGCTGCAAGTCTTCGCTCTCAATCATCACATGATCTGGCTCGTCAACCGTAATCACGCCATCGAACAAATTGGTCGAACCAATGAAACCCGCCACAAACCGTGAGTTTGGAAAGGCATACACTTCTTGCGGGGTTCCTACCTGCTGAATCTGGCCTTCGGTCATGACCGCCAGCCGATTCGCCATGGTCATGGCTTCTTCCTGATCGTGGGTGACCATGAAGCACGTCACCCCAAGCTGATCCAGAATACGCACCAGTTCAATTTGCGTGTTGTGCCGAATCTGCTTGTCAAGCGCAGACATCGGCTCATCGAGCAACAAGAGCTTGGGTCGCTTGACTAAGCTGCGTGCCAGCGCGACGCGTTGTTGCTGCCCACCCGAGAGCTGGTGAGGCTTGCGCCGCGCGTAAGACGACATTTGCACCAGCTCAAGTGCCTCATAGACACGTTCGTGGACTTCGTTACGGGCAATACCCTCTTGTTTCAAACCAAAGCCAACATTGCCCTCGACGGTCATGTGAGGAAACAATGCGTAGGACTGAAACATCATGTTCACCGGACGCTCATAGGGCGCAAGCTCCGTGATGTCCTCGCCGTCGAGGTAAATGCGTCCGGAGCTCACTGTCTCAAATCCAGCCAGCATGCGCAGTAGTGTGGACTTGCCACAGCCCGAACTGCCCAATAAAGCAAATATTTCATTGCGATGGATGGTGAGATTTACCGCTTGCACGGCCACCGTCTCACCAAAAACCTTGGTGAGATCCTGGATCTCTAAAAACGCCTGTGCGTCACCGGACAACCGTGACAGGCTGCCTGCACCTTGGTTCATGTTAATTATCTTCCCGACTTCAATTCAGACCACAGCCGAGTTTGCAGCCGCTGAATATTTAGCGGCTGCGCCTGAATCACAAACAAATTCCGCGCGACTTCCGGCGGTGGATAGACGGCTGGATTGTTGGCCACCGCTGGCACCACAAACTCGCGCGCAGCCTTATTGGCATTCGGATAAAACATGTTGTTGGTGATGTCAGCAGAAACCTTGGGTTCATTAAAGTAATTAATGAACTCAAAAGCCGCGGTCGGGTTCGGTGCATCTTTGGGAACCGCCATGGTGTCAAACCAAGCTGGCGCGCCATCGTCTGGCAAGAAGAAGTCAACTTCATAGTCGCGCTTGGCTTCCCGAGCGCGGTCCGCCGCGATCAACACATCGCCAGAGTAGGCATACACCAGGCACAAGTCGCCTGACGCCAACTCATCGATGTAGCCAGAGGAGCTGAACTGACGGATATAAGGGCGAACCTTCTTGAGCATCTCAAGGGCTGCGCGGTAGTCATCCGGATTGCTGCTATTGGGATCTTTGCCCATGTAGTGCAAGGCTGCCGGAAAAACTTGCGCCGCCTCATCGAGCACTGAAATGCCGCACGATTGAAACTGCTTCGCTTTCTCAGGATCAAACAAAAGTGACCAGTCATTGAGCTTGACGTCTGGGCCCATGATTTGCTTGGCCTTGGTCACGTTAAATCCCAAGGCGTTTGTGCCGTAGCCCCACGGCACAAGGTATTCGTTATTGGGGTCAACCGGCTGCAGCAGCGCCATAATGGCGGGATCCAGATTGGACCAGTTCGGGATTTTTGACTTATCGAGCTTCTGAAACAGACCCGCCTCAAGCTGACGCGCCGCATAGTGAGTCGAGGGCACGACGATGTCGTATCCGGATTTACCGGTTAAAAGCTTGGCCTGCAATGTATCGTTGCTGTCGTAGGTGTCGTACTGAACCTTGATGCCAGTTTGACGCTCGAACCCGGGAATGGTGTCTTCAGCGGTGTACTCCGCCCAATTGTAAATATTGAGCTGATTGTCTTGGGCGCTAGCCACACCCATCCAGCCAAGACTGCCTGCCACCAAAACACTGAGAAGACGTGCAACCATTGAAGCCTCCTTGATCCGCGTCCAAGTGAAACACCAATCGGAAAACCAATCGGAAAGCCACTCTGAACCTGACATAAAAAATCCCGTTTCATGTTTCACAAAACGGGTTCGACAGTCTTGATTCTAAAGCCATTTGGCGCCGTGTCGCACCAGATGCAAGGTGGTTTTGACGAAATTATGACGGGTTTTTGTAGCCATCCAGCAAAACAGGCCAAAGGCCCTGCTCCAACTCGGGGCAAACCTTGCGAACTGACCGCAGCAAACGACTCAGATTCCCTTGAAGTTGCGTGCCGTCAGTCACCCCCTCGCGCGCCCGGTCGAAATCGATCAGCCAGACTTGGGTTTCAGCGCCAACCAAAATGTTGTGCACGTTCAAATCCGCATGCCAAACGCCTGCCCGATGCAAGTGCGCAATCACCTGACCCGCCTGATACCAAGCAGGCTTCGCATCGACCTCACACAGCGCACCGATATGCTTAACGAACCGAGTCAAGATCGCCGCACGGTAAAGAAGCCCAGAGACCGTACACGCCATGGCTGCCATGGGGCAAGGCACCGCCAAACCGGCCTGAGCCAAACGCGCCATGAGCGTGAACTCCCGGTATGCGCGCGCCTTGTGCTCACCAGTCCACCAGTAAAGGTCACGATTGACACGCGCCATCATGCCGCCACGCCGATATTGCCGAAGGACGGCAGCTTGGCCATTGACGTTTAAGCGCCAAGCGCTACCTCTGCCGCCCCGCGTAATGGGCAAGAGATCAGGGTCACCATCGCCTTTAAGAAGAACGCTATACGCATCCGCAGGAGCCAAACTGCCATCGGTCCAGACATGGCAGTTGCCAAAGCGCCCACTGACAATCTCGATCGGCTCGATCGGCTCAAGAACCTCACTCATTGCGCAAAATCAACAATGGCGGTGTCTTTAAAACACCACGCAAGACCAAGGAACCCGCCAACCAGGCGCCTGGCATACAAACCGCTAAGCCCAACAACCAAGGTGTCAAAGACCACTGCATTGAGAACTCAAAGACCCAGGTTGCCAATGCCCAAGCTGCCAAGGTAGCACCCGTGGCCGCCATCAAGCCTGCCAATGCGCCGATGCCCAAAAGCTCAACGCGCTGGGCACGCGACAATTGCGCGTTGGTCGCACCCAGGGCACGCAACAGCGCGGCCTCACGCATGCGCTCATGGCGACTGGCGCTAAGCGCCGCCGCTAAAACGATGGCACCAGCCAGAATTGCAAACACAAACAGCGCCTGGATGGCCACTGACACCCGGTCAAGCACTGACTGCAACTGAGCCAAGAGCGCCCCGACATCAAATATCGTCAGGTTCGGAAACTGTCGCACGAGCGACTGTGCCACCGCGGCCTTGTCAACCGGTAAATGAAAGGAGGTGATGAACGTTTGCGGTTGGTCTTTGAGCGAAGCCGTTGAAAGCACAGCAAAGAAATTGGGTTGCATCGAATCCCAATCAACCTGTCGCACACTGCTGATCTTCACCGCCACAGGCTGGCCGGCAACCTCAAACACCACTTCATCACCGAGTTTCATGCCTAAGAGGTCGGCGACATCCTGCTCCATCGATACTTCCATGGCACCAGAGTTCAGAGGCTGTCCAGATACGAGCTTGGCGTTTTGCGGCAGAGTGTCGGCATAAGACAAGTTGAAGTCTCGTTGAAGCAAGCGCTGAGCGCGAGGTGACTGAAAGTCTTCCGCAACAATTGCCTCACCGTTGTGCTCAATCACCCGCCCGCGAATCATGGGGTAGAAGGCTAGGTTATTGATGCCCGCATCCCTCAAAGCCGTTTCAATGGTAGGCACTTGATCAGGCTGAATGTTGATCAGAAAGCGGTTCGGTGCATCTGGCGGCACGGTCTGCTGCCAGCCTTGCAGTAAATCCGTGCGAACGATGGTCAACAAGAGAATGGCCATCATGCCCACGGCTAAGGCACTGATTTGCGCAATCGAAGAAGCCCGACGCCTGACCATGCCGGCTAGCGCAAAGCGCCAGGCGGGCCTGTGACTGAGTGCCGGACGTAACAAATTGAGCAATTTCAATGCGCCGTGTGACATCAGGCCAAACAGCACGGCAGCCACCACAAACCCAGCTGCCAGGCCAAAGCCGTAACGCAAGTTGCCCGCGATCCACCACATCAAAACCGCAAAACCTGCAAACGCCAACAAATAGCCCGCCAAGCTCTGGACGGGGAAGGCAGGAACATCGTGGCGCAGAATCTGGGCAGCCGTGACTCGGCGCAAAGCCTGCAAGGGTGGCAAAGAAAACGCAAACAGCAGCCAGAACCCGGCATACAAGCCCTGTAAGGCCGGCACCCAACCCACGCCTGGCAAATCCTCACTGACAAAGCCCTGCATCAAATTGACGAGCGCCGTTTGGGCAAACCAGCCAATGGTTAAACCCAGAAGTGATCCCACCATGGCCACCACCATGAACTCGATCACGAGCAACCGGGTCACCGCGCTTTGGGTCGCACCAAAGCAACGCATCACCGCAATCGCTGGCCGCTGACGCTGGCTAAAACGACGAGCGCCTAAAGCAACCGCTACAGCTGCAATGAGTACGGCAATCATGACCACCAGCGTTAGAAATTCGTTGGCACGCTCTAGTGTTCGAGTAATCTCTGGGCGCCCCTCATTGACGGTCGCCAATTCCTGCGCCGGACTTAACTGCGGCGTTAGCCAGTCGCGGTAACGGTTAACCGCCGGTATGTCGCCCGCCACCAACATTGAGTGACGCACACGGCTACCAGGCCCCAACAAGCCTGCCTCAGCCAAATCCTCTGCCCGAATCATGACGCGCGGTGCGACGTTGACAAACTGAACACCCCGATCTGGCTCGTAGGTAATGACGCGATCAATCAAAAGCGTCTGGTTTCCCACTGAGAGCGTGTCGCCAACCGACAACCCCAAAAGCGCCAAAAGCTGACCATCCACCCAAACCTTGCCAACGTCGGGTGCACTGACGGTGGGCTCATCCGGCTCGGCTATGCCTTGACTGGTGCGTAACTGGCCTCGCAGCGGGTAGCCAAATTCAACTGCCTTGACAGAGGCCAGCTGCAACTCGCCAGCAGCGCTGCCCACCATCGAAGGGAAATTGGACGTCCGAATTGCCGACAAGCCGTCTGATTTCGCCTGATCGAGCCAAAGCTGATTGGCCGGCGCCGAAGATTGAAGCACCAGATCAGCACCCAGCATCTGGCTGGCATCGCGCTCAAGCGCCCTGCCCACCCGATCGGATAAAAACCCGACACTGCTAATGGCAGCCACCGCGACCACCACAGCCAAACCGAGCAAGCGCAAATCACCCGCCCTGAAATCCCGCCAAGTTTGTTTTAAAGCGAATCGCAACATGGTCATTTATGCTCAAGCATCAGAGATTAATTAGATTTGCCGAACCGCATCGATGGCTTGCGACAAGCGATTGACCGCAATCACCTTGAGTCCTTCGATGGCCTGCTTGGGCTTATTGGCCGCCGGGATAATCGCCACTGAGAACCCAAGCTTGGCGGCCTCTTTGAGACGCTCCTGACCACGTGGTGCCGGCCGAACTTCGCCCGCCAAGCCCACTTCCCCAAACGACACCAGCCCCACGGGCAGCGGCTTGTCGCGCAAGGAAGACAGAATCGCCAACAACACCGGCAAATCAGCTGCTGGCTCGGTGATTTTGACGCCGCCCACCGCATTGACAAACACGTCCTGATCAGAGGTTGCCACGCCACCATGACGGTGTAACACGGCCAAGAGCATCGCTAGGCGATGCCCCTCAAGACCCAAGGCCAATCGACGCGGGTTGGGCATGTTGGCCGCGTCCACCAGGGCTTGAACCTCCACCAGCAACGGGCGCGACCCTTCTTGGGTAGCCATCACGCAGGATCCTGCCACCTGCTCCGCGTGCTGCGACAAAAAGAGTGCCGACGGGTTTGACACCCCTTTTAGACCCTTGTCTGTCATGGCGAAGACGCCAAGCTCATTGACCGCCCCAAACCGGTTCTTAAATGCCCTCACCAGCCTGAAAGACGAATGCGTATCGCCTTCGAAATACAAGACCGTGTCAACAATGTGCTCAAGCACACGGGGGCCGGCCAAGGTGCCATCCTTGGTGACATGCCCAATCATGACAATTGGCACGCCAGATTGCTTGGCCATTCGAGTCAGCTGCGCAGCACACTCCCTGACTTGAGACACAGACCCTGGCGCAGACGACAGTGTGCTGGTGTAGATCGTCTGAATCGAATCAATCACCGCCACCGCAGGTGCAGGCACACGTTTGAGCGCGTCTTCAATCACTTCCAGGCGAATTTCGGCCAACAGATCCACATCGGGGCTCGACAGGTTCAGTCGCCGGGCACGCAAGGCCACTTGCTCGGCAGATTCTTCTCCCGTGACATACAGCACGGCTGTCGTTTGCGACATCGCCGCCAAAGCTTGTAGCAGCAGAGTTGACTTGCCAATCCCGGGATCACCACCGATGAGCACCACGCCACCGGTGACCAAGCCCCCACCTAAAACTCGGTCAAACTCCGGAATGCCAGTCGAAAGTCTCGGCAACTCGCGCGCCTCGACCTCGGCCAACTTTTGCATTTGCGCCGTGCCAGCGACTGCCGCATAGCGATGAGCCGAAGCCGCCGCATTCTCTTGCCGGGTCTCCTCAAAGGTATTCCATGACTGGCAACCAGGACACTGGCCAAGCCATTTGGGGCTTTCAGTGCCACAGGACTGACAGACAAATTTGGTTTTTGATTTGGACATGGACAACCGTGAAAGGTGACAGATAGGCCTACAAAAAAACGTGGCGCGACCCGCGACGCAGATGCATTCACTATCTGCAAAATGTTGGCTCGATGATACCGCAGCCAAGCAATGAGTCGCTTGATACAGGGTGAAGTGATGCGGGACTAATGATGCAGAACTATTCAATCACCCGCGGCACACGAGCGGTCACCGCACTAAGCAACTCGTAATTGATTGTGCCAGCCGCCGCAGCCACCTCATCAGCGCTCGGTCCACCCTGACCCCACAGGACCACCTCCGTGCCGACACCGAATTCCGGCAGCCCAGAGAGATCAACGGTGATCATATCCATGGACACACGACCCACGATTCGAGTGGGGTAACCACCGACTGAAATCGAAGTACCTGTTGGCGCATGACGCGGATAGCCATCCGCATAACCACAGGCAACCACCCCTACTGGCATGGGTCGGTCAGCCACGAAGGTGTGACCATAGCCGATGCCTTCGCCAACAGCCACGGCTTTGACACTGATGAGCTCGGACCTTAGCGTCATGGCGGGCAAGAGGCCGAGATCAACGGCGCTGCGCTCACCGGTGGGACTGCCACCATACAAACAAATACCGGGTCGCGACCAGAGCCCGTGCCCATGGGCAGCGGCAAATGCTGCAACGGTCTGTGCATGCATGAGGCAAGCTGCAGAGTTACTCAAACACCACTGACCATCACGACCGTTGGTCATCTGCGCAAACCGCTGTAGCGGTTCGTCAAGCCCATCGGCGCGATCAGCGCAGGCAAAATGCGTCATGTTGGTGACCTTGCCCACTTGGCCTGCGCGCTGTAACGCATCAACCCGCGCAAATGCCTCACCAAAATTGCTGCGCGTGAACCCAAGACGCGTCATGCCCGTATCGAGCTTGAGATACACATCGGGTGACCCACCGCGGGCCGCATCGAGCATGGCAAGTTGCTCTAGGTTGTGGATTACTGGCGTTAGCTGATACTGCCAAAACGTTTGCAGGTCATCGGCTTCAAACGGCCCTTCGAGCAACAGAATCGGTTTACGCCAACCGGCTTCACGTGCGCGCACCGCCTCATCCAAGTCCAGCAGTGCCAAGCCATCAGCCACCCCAAAACTCGTCACAGCCGGCTCAATCCCATGACCATAGGCGTTTGCCTTGATCACCGCCCATACTTTAGAGGGCGTCACGGTGCCCTGCAAAACACCACGAACCTGATTCAGGTTATGGCGTAAGGCGTCGGTATGAATAATGGCTTTAATCGGGCGCGGCATCACTAACTCCAGTAACCGAAAGTCTAGCGCATCGCCGCACTAATTTGACCGCACTAATTTGACCGCAATAAGTGGCCCAAACTACGTGGCCCGGACCGAGGACACCGAAATAAGCACATCGAACGAAGTAGCAATGAACCACCTCCGATACCTCTCGATCAGCCGGGTGCCTCAAAGGATTAGCGACCCTTCATGATGCTGCCCAGAATTCCCCGTATCAAAGCTTGGCCAGAACGGCTGCCGAGCTGGCGCGCAAAAGACTTCACAAACGCCTGCACAACCGAATCCCCCCTTGCCGCTGGAGCCCGCCGTTCGGTCGCGGTGTCACTTGCTTGAGTCTGGGCAGGCTCCTGCTCGCCTGCATGGGCTTGTTTGGCTGCCGCCTCAGCACGACGTGCCAACATCTCATGTGCACTGTCGTTGTCGACCATCTTGTCATACTTGCCAGCCACTGGCGAGCGTGACATCAAGGTGGTTCTGGCACCGGCATCAATGGGCCCCACGCCAGAGCGTGGTGGACAAATCAATGTGCGCTCAGCGACCCCCGGCGCGCCTTTGCCCTCTAGGAACGATGTAATCGCCTCGCCCACGCCGACGTCACGAATGGCCTCAGAAATATCAAACCGAGGGTTGGGTCGATAAGTCTGGGCCGCCTTTTTAAGCGCCTGTTGGTCACGCGCCGTAAAAGCCCGCAATGCGTGTTGCACCCGGTTGCCCAGTTGGCTCAATATACTGTCGGGCACGTCATCGGGATTTTGCGTCACAAAGTAAACGCCCACCCCTTTGGAGCGAATGAGACGGGCAACTTGCTCGACTTTCTCGATCAGGGCGCGAGGCGCGCTGTTGAACAAGAGGTGCGCTTCATCAAAGAAAAACACCAGTTTCGGTTTATCCGGATTGCCAACCTCAGGCAGCTCTTCAAACAATTCCGATAAAAACCACAACATGAAGGTGGCGTATAGCTGCGGCGTTCGCATCAAACGCTCGGCGTGCAGGAGCGAGACATAACCCCGACCATCGCTGGTGGTGCGCATCAGGTCAGCAAACTCTAGCGCAGGTTCCGCAAAAAAAGGCGTGGCGCCCTGGTTTTCCAGTACCAGCAGCTTGCGTTGTATGGCGCCAATACTGGCGGTTGTGACGTTGCCATAATTGGCTGAAATCTCTGCGCGATTCT
Source organism: uncultured Orrella sp. (assembly GCA_964558695.1). Classification (GTDB taxonomy): domain Bacteria; phylum Pseudomonadota; class Gammaproteobacteria; order Burkholderiales; family Burkholderiaceae_B; genus Algicoccus. Next base: position 5,526 of record CAZLFB010000026.1, on the reverse strand, counting down.
CGCCTAGAAAGGCCAGCATGGAACGCAGGTCTTTCAAGTCCAGAATCGGCAAACCCTCATCGTCGGCGATCTTAAAGGCAATATTGATCACCCCTTCTTGTGCCTCTGTTAAGTCGAGCATGCGAGACAACAAAAACGGGCCAACCTCTGAGACGGTGGCTCGTACCGGGTGGCCAAACTCCCCAAAAAAATCCCAAAAAATAACCGGTGTTTCCTGAAACTCGAAATCCGGCAACTCGATGCGCTCGGCGCGTTTCTTTTGCCAGGCTTTGTCTTGACCGGCTAACGCCATGCCGCTGACGTCGCCTTTGATGTCCGTCAGAAAGACCGGAACACCGGCTCGCGAGAACGCTTCGGCGAGCACCTGCATGGTGATGGTTTTGCCGGTGCCGGTGGCCCCAGCAATCAGACCGTGCCGGTTGGCAAGCTTCAAATCCAGCCACTGTGGCTCGACCTGTGAATCACCACCGCCACCCACCCAGATTGCGTTGTTCATAGACGAATGCTCCCTTGCTTTTAAAAGATGGTCGAGTAATGCATCTGAATTTAAACGAATTTAGGCAGCCCAGCCTGTCAAAAAGGACAGTAGGCCACCGGCGACGCCACCGACAAAAGTCTAGCCGTGATAAGCCTACAGCTTCGAATGTGCCCCATCACAGAACGGCTTGTTAGCCGTCATCTTGCAGCCACAGAAGTATTTCGTCTCAGATTTCTCTGCTGTGTAGGGCATCGGTGCAAACTCACTGCCCTGGTGCGAACCATCGCAAAATGGTTGGCTTTTGCTTTTTCCACACGAACACCAGTAATAAGTTTTGCCGGCTTGAACGTCGACGGCATAAGGGGCTTTTTGAGCGATGGTGGGTTGCATGTTCGTCTCCTTCAGGGTTTTAAAATTCAAAGCTAACTCACGTCCGTGGCTCACGCCAGACATCAGGAACCAAGGCAATTTGATCATCTTCTGTGGAGATAAAGAGCTCTTGCTCTTGAATGTTGACGTAAAGGGACATGTTACGAGTGACCTTGGCGGCTAGCGCTCTGATAGGGTCTATCGGTAAAGAGACCACTTTTAAGTTTTTCGTTCGCTCAAGTTTGGGTGATGCGGCATCCCACCAAACTTGACTGGCATGACCATGGTGGCAGTAAACCACCACTTCCCTGGCTCGGCCGCAGGCCTTTAAGATTCGAGTCTCCGCAGGCTGACCGACCTCGATCCAGAGATCAATGGCACCCGTCAAATCTTTGAGCCAGATGTCCGGCTCATCTGCCTCACTAATCCCCTTGGTGAAAGCTAAGTGTTCATCTGCGTGCATGGAAAACGCCAGCAATCGAGCCATCATGCGCTCGACTGTTTCAGACGGATGACGCGCAATGGTCAATGCGTGAGTGCCGTAGTAATGGCGGTCAGTGTCAGAGACATGGAGATCGGTTTTATAGATTGTTGCGCCTAAGGCCATTTAAATCACGCCGCCTTACAGAGTAATGTGGATATCAACGCCAGCTCGCTTCCAGTGGTCACCGCTTTGTTGGCAAGCCAAAGCGCTAAGTAGAAGAGTGTATCTGTCAATAGACTTGCAATGTATTTCACCGGCTGAACGGTGGCACCGTGCCAGATCAAACCCGAAACATCACCCTACTGACTGCGCCGACCCATCGAGCTCGACCCACTCGGGCGGGCTGCGCGCATGGTGATTAGACCAATTATTTTGTAATTTATAGATTACTTTTTACAGTTTTTTTTGAAAAATGTAATCTATAATGCGCAAATGAATTCAATAACGCCTTCGCACAAGCCAACAAAGCAACGCGATCTCGATGAACTGGTGAGGGATATTATTGCCGCGCGCAAAGCCCAAAAACTCACGCAACATCAACTCGCGGAACTAGCTGGCTTATCGCGCCGTACCATCGTTCTGATTGAGTCTGGTGGTGACTGCACGCTTAGCACTTTACGACGTCTGACGACCGCGCTTGGACTAGAGATGCGAGCGCATACGCCTCGCCTACCCACGCTAGACGATGTCACACGAGAAAATGAAAGGCTGTTTGCCCAAGCACGTGCCACCAACCAAAACCTGACCTAGGCCTTCTATGATGCTAGATGTGTACGTATCTAACCGATTAGTGGGCGTCTTGGATCAGCCCGATCCGTACACGTATGTTTTTAACTATCTACCGGACGCGCCAAGCGAGCTTGCAGTCTCTCTTCTTATGCCCAAGCGAACAGAGAGCTGGATCAGCCGCGAACTGCACCCCGTGTTTCAAATCTCTTTGCCAGAGGGAGCGCTACGCGAACTCATTACCAGAAAACTTGGAAAGCGATTCAAGCACTTCGGAGACCTCGAGTTACTGTCTGTCGTTGGCGAAAACATGATCGGCCGAATTCAGGTCACATCGCACGGAAAAGCGCCCTCAAACTCTACACCACATGAGTCATTGTCTCGCCTGATGAACGAAGAGACCCATGAGCTTGTACAGCACTACCTAGGCGCTCGACTCCATGAGTCCGGCGTCTCGGGCGGATTCATGAAGTTTCTCGCAAAAAGTCCGAGCGACAACCCTAATGCAAGACCCACACTGGCACTCAATGATTGGATCGTCAAACTAAATGACGATGATCATCCGCACATCGTCTTACTCGAATACTTTGGGATGATGGCAGCTCGTGCGGCTGGATTGACATTGCCAGACGTTCATCTGTCACAAGATCGCAAACACTTATTGGTCAAACGCTTCGATGTAACCACCACGGGTGAACGTCTTGGGTTCGAGGACATGTGTGCCTTGTTCGGACTACCCGCCAGAGATAAGTTCACAGGCTCCGTTGAACGCATCTTGAGAACAATGAGTGCATATTGCCAAGCTGAAAAAAAGAAAAAATCTTTTGATCAATTTTTTGGTCAATATCTTCTTGCATCAACCATGCGCAATGGCGATGCGCATCTCAAAAATTTCGGTCTCATTTATGAAGGTATCAACACCGCTGAACTTGCGCCGGTGTACGACATGCTTAGCATGTCGGTGTATGCACCGATCTTATCCAATTCAAGGGACGCCAATGACGCGATGGCCATCAATTTTCAAGGCTCAAAACGTTGGTTAACGCCAGACAGCATCGACTCTCTTGCTGCCCAGTGCTTGATTACCAGAACACGCGTCGATCAGTGGAAGTCACAAATTGCAGACGCACTTATTAAAACATCCAGCAAAGTTCTCGATCATCTCAACACACACCCCGAGGACAACTTTGAACCTATCGCAAGCCGAATGCTTGAGCTTTGGGCCATCGGACTAGCGACGCTAGACCACGAGGCAGCTCAAAGCATTCGCAGCATCAGACCAAGCAAAGGTTGAGACACTTAGGCAAAATTGCGCCCTGCGCTTGGGTCTGATGCTGATAATTTCAAAGCCCGCCTCTATTGGCACCCCTGGGCTCGCATACTGGCAGACTCGAGTTGCATGGCTGGCTCGGCGGCCTGGCCTTGAGTACCCTAAGCAACCAAACCGATCAACTAACCCTTTTGCTTGGGTCGAATGATGATGACTTCAAGACCCGCCGCCTCGAGATCTGGAATCAAGTCTGCGGGTGGAATACGCGTGAGTTTGCCATCGCGCGTGACAATCAGATCGGTGTTGAACCGAACCGCATCGATTTTTGCTTGAAGCAACGCGGCCTTATAGGCTTCTAAAATCCTGCGCTCGGTTTCAATCTGATCGGGTCGTTTTTTATCAACCATGCTCCGAACGCTCCCCAGATAACAAAATTACCGACGGGTTATTTGCGTCTAGAACATACCATGCATCGGCTATGTCTTTGTAAATTCCTTCAAAATTCCGCAATCCCGCTGCGAATCGCCTACAAATGACAGCCTCCAGCATATTGTGTCCACCCTGGGCTACTCGAGCTTTCACGCGATCAAGCGCATGTGTCAACTGCGGCAGTTTCAGAAAGACAAGCACAATCGAATATCCCATGTCCGACCATACAGCGAGCTTTTTCGCGTAGCCGATGCCAGCCAATGTCGTCTCAAAAGCGAAAGATTTGTTTAGCTGAACCAGTCGATTCATTTCCTCAAGCATAAGGCGGCCCGCCGGCAAAGCGGCTGAATCAGGCGACAAAGGGGCAATGCCCGCGGCAATCAAATCAGCATTGACAAATGGTAGGGGCTGCTTGCGCTATGTAAGATATTGCTTAGCTAAGGTTGTCTTGCCGGCACCATTTGGACCAGCGATGATGACAATTTCGGGTCGATCAAACACCATCACTCCCACTCAATAGTCACGTGGTCGAAAAACCATTTATTTTCAATAATTTGCATGATTTTTAAAACCTGTGTGTAACTTTTGTGCAACATTTGGGATTATTGCATCTGAGTAGTTCGTGGACGATATTGGCATTCTACATCCTGAAAGTCACACACAGTGCAACTGTTTGCCGCCTGCGTCAAATTGACGTCACAATTCCGACATTTTCCGACATGTGCCGACAAAAACTGCGAGACCATTTTTGCTATGCCAGTCATGACCACAACATGTGGCTAGGCACAGCCCATGTCGAACCATGCCAAAAACCGTTCTTTTGAATCGTTTGAGGGGTTTTTCAGTATTCGCTGGGCAGCATCAGCACCCAGTGCTCACCCGTCCAACAGGCATATAGCTGGATCTCGCTCAACGGGAAATCCGTGTAGGCAATCTCTTGTCGTGCATGCTCATAGCCATTGCCATCTTCATAGATCATCACAGCACGGCTGTCTTTGACCTGCAGTTTCACCAACACGAACCAATCCACGGTGCCGATTTCATCTAAATGACTGGCAGCAGCATCCATTAACCAAAACGCCCCCGCCGCTTCAGCCAAATACTTGGTGCCATCTGTGAGCAAGTGTCGATTGGAAATAGGATAGTAGGCAGTGGTGCCCGTAAAGTGCGCCAACTCAGTGGGATCGAACTTAGTCATCGCCCAGCTCCTCCACAGCCAATACCGCAAGCTGGGCTTGGCTATCTGCCAGCAAGTCAATGCGTAGGTTGGGTGTGATGTTGCAAACCAAGTAGTTCACCGCCCAGTTAACGATCTGGCTGCGCTCGCGATCCGTGTCCGCTTGTTCAAAGCGTTCGATGTACAGCTCAAGCTCATACATACTGCGCTGCAGGGTGTTTACAGCGTCTTGTAGCCGTTCTTTGGTCTGCGTCACGGCGTATTGCCGTTGAATTTCCTGAAATTGTTGCTTGTCCACGACTGTGCTCCTTTAATGCACACAGTGTGTTTTCAGACTTCAAAATGGACAACCGAAATCCGTTGGTATCCCGTCAGATTGGCGGGTTTCAGCCTTGTTGCGTGATGGTTTTTGCCAGCGACTGCTGCGCCTTTTTGACTTTTAGGCGCGCAGCGGCTTCTTTTGCCCGTTTCTGTGCGGCCTTTGCCTGCTGTTTGAGTGCATCCACTTGTTGAGCCGCACCATCCACGATTTCCCATATCCGCATGTTCATGCCTCCTACAGTTATTTAGTGGATGGTGCGGGTGCCGCTGCT
>CAZLFB010000025.1:0-11400 GCA_964558695.1 uncultured Orrella sp. | reverse complement strand
TTGTAGTGCTCAAAGAAGTGGGCAATGATGTTCAATTGCGCGGGGTTCAAGTCTTCGCACTTCTCGATGTGGCTGTAGAGCGGCAAGATCTTGGTGGTGGGCACTGCCAGCACTTTGCCATCCAAGCCACTCTCATCCTCCATGTTCAGGATGCCGATCGGACGACAAGGAATGACGGCACCTGGAACGATTGGGAAGGGAGTCAGCACCAGCACATCGACTGGGTCACCATCTCCGGCAATGGTCTGGGGCACATAACCGTAGTTGGCAGGGTAATGCATCGCTGTACCCACAAAACGATCAACAAACAGTGCACCTGTTTCTTTGTCGACTTCGTATTTGATGGGGTCTGACGCCATGGGGATTTCAATGATGACGTTGACGACTTCCGGGACTTTATCGCCGGGGGTGACGTTGTTTAGTGACATGTTGGATTACCGAAGGTTGGTTAGATAAAAATTGAATTGAAAGTAAAACTGAAAACTGGACACTGAACTCAGCAGCAAAAATTTAGGCTGAACCCAGAACGTATTCATCGATTTTAACGGTGGTTTGGTTACAGAGGCTGACGGAGGTTGCTCGCAGCGAAGATAAGGGGTGGCATTCGCCGTGTGCCTCAGAATTTGCGAGATCGTGATGAACGCGAATCAGGGTTCCAACCAGAGCAGCAGCGAACTTCCCCTATGCCAAGGTTTGCTGCCGGTTGCAGTGGTTCTCTGAACCGCATACACATAAACAACCTCGGACCCAACAACCTCGACCCTGGCCACTCGACTTCGACATAGTGAAGACATAAGCCCATGATTTATTTGAATTCATGCATCCAATCGCTCCACTACAACCGTCCGAGCCCGATGGGTCAGATGTTGGTTGCTTGGCTCGTTGCTTGGCCCGATTGGCCTCCCCGGCTCTGATCGGTCATAGACACCGACCTCATCTGGGTTGCCCAGCACGATGGCCACGGTCGATTCATGACATCTTCCAAGACAGCATCATTAGACCAGTAGGGCCAACAAGGCCAACATGACATGTTTGACCCCGTTCCCACTTGCGCACCGTAAATGTGGTGATGTGCGAGTTATGAGCAAATGATGAGCAAGTGATGAGCAAACACCGTCTGTAAACCCAGTTCGACCGACTGGCACGACTTCCTATCAGTTACTGCTCGTTACCATAATAGGTCGTGCTACCCTCACAAGACCCGCCAATGGGCGTAGACTCAACGCTAAATCCACCGTCGCTATTGGCAGTCACCGTAAAGCAACCATTGGGGCAGACAAATGTGACGCTTTGCCCTGGGGCTAGGGGAGTCACAAAGCTTCTTAGTGAAACTGGTATGGTTACGTTCGAAGCGCGAGTGGCTGGGAGCATCCCTGCACCCATCGAGGCACCCGCATCCGATGTCACGGCACTTGATGTGGCATTTATCGAAGCCGATGTCAGGGCACTTGATATGGCATTTATCGAAGCCGACGGAATGGCAGCCGACCCCGCAACGGTAGCACCACTGACGTAGGCAACCGTTGACTTACCCGCCAACGCATTCGAGAAGACAAAAACTGAAACAGCACCTATTGCGATCGTCGCTGCGACAAAGGTCTTGGTTAACATCATGATCCCCTTGGCTTTCACTTTAAGAAATTAAATGGGATGCCGACCGTCACAACCACGTTAAAGCCACCACGCGATCTATCCGTAATGTCGGCAAAAAGCACGTTCAAGATGACTGGCCATTCTCGGACAGGCACAAATGACACATTGGCATTCAAACCTACACCACTCCAGCCAACGCCAACACCGACTTGGTCGTGAAGCTGAATACCAACATCGCCAAATGGGCTGTAGCGCGTGTTCTTGTCCTGGTTATAGGAGTAATAACCGTTGCCCATACCGAACGACACACTTAGAGGTACGGTGCCCGATCCAAATGGGTTCTTGGCTGAAGTGACACCGCTCAGAACTGCATAGTTACTCGACACTTCATTACTGCAGGCTTCGCCGCCGCTACAGCCGAGGTTGTCTCGTCCAATTGCAAACGACAAAAAACTCTCGTCACCTTCATACAACATGCGGTGCACCTTACCACCGAAACTCCAGTTGTCACCGAAATTCCGAATGGATAGGTTATTCGCAAAAAGCTCTAAACCGACAAGCTTCGAGGAGTTACCCAGACCGACTGTAAAGGACATACTACCGTCGTAGTCGTCTCGAACTTTGTCGCTATTGGAGCCCGAGACACTAAACATGATGTCTCCCCAATTTGCGCCAAACCCCGTAGGAATACCTGCGCCAAGGGATGGATAGTAATACCGCGTCAAACCGATAGCACCGGCTTCACCCATAGCAGCCAACATCTGCTGTTCTTGCTCAGCCGTAATGGTGATACCTTGTGCGCCGCTACTATTCGCGTCTAGACCCGAGCCACTGGTCTGGGCAAAGGCGCCAGACATTAGGCTAAGACTCGCAAGAACACCGGCCAAAGCAGCGCGCCCTTGGAGGTGGCGATGTAGATTTAAGGCCATCTCGGTTTCCTTGAGCAATACGCGAATACAGAATCAAACGATAGGATCGGTTCACAATTCGGATAATACTGCAAGCAGGTTACATTCCTCTTGCTGGTTCTCACTTGCTGGTTGTGTAGCTGGCAGTCTCGAAACAAATTAATGCCGCGGATCAGCGCCGGATCAACGCCGGATTGACTCGATTACGATATTTTCCTTTATCGCCTGACTGTGGGTTCGCAAGAAACCCTATGAAACAGTTACTGAAACATTCGGCTTCACAAACGGCACCATTGACCGAGCTGCAAATGCTGTACCGGGCACGACTGATACAGATACAGTGACCTCTCACACCCATGACGATGGTGCGATAAGCAGCGTGATGCAAAGACTTTGAGCATTGGCGTGTGGTGCCAGGCCTACTTACTTTTCCAGTACTGATACTGACAGACTTGGCATCACTGGTGCAACGACTGCGGTCACGGCTGCGCCAGCAAAAAACACCCAAAGACTGCAGAACATCTAAAGCTGGGAACTGCCGCAAAAAACAGCGGCCAGAAAACCAAAGACTGACAACACAACCACCCTCATCACGCGCGCATTGACCGTTCGGGATGCACTTGCTGCGGTTATACGCAACCCCGATCGTCTTAATATGCAAGCGGGGCTCGATGTCATGAGACAGCAGGCAGACAAGAATGAGGATCTTGACCGATTAGCGGTTCATGAAGATGTGACGGTGCTGAGCCATGAGTGGGATCAGTTTTTAAGGGATACAGGCGGTACCAGAGACTTGGCTCGGTTTTTAGGTTGGAATTCGACGTCGTGTTTATGCCTGACATGGTCAAGGGCATATTTCCTGACTCGCGCACCTGACTCGCGAGCAACGTCGCCCAAGGCTTCTACCGAAGAAGTGAGAAACGCATGAGAAACGGGTTTGTGGCCACTACTCGGTCACGTTGCTTGCTATACGATTGCCATACCTCCTTACTCAAAGTCTCGGATAATGCCGTGGGGGGACCGTCGCGAGACAACGCCATCACCGTTTCTTGCAGGGGCAAGGGCTCGTCTCTGAACAGCGAGGCTGTCACAGACCACAGACACAGCTACGATTGACGATGAAGGTGGGTAACTCTTGCATCACTCGGGCTCCTAGGTGGGTGTCCTCCACGATATGAGGTTTGTCGTGGTTAGGCTCGACCCAACGACCTGCGGTCGCGCCAACCATGAAACCGTCTCAGCCAGCGTTTTCCAGCAGCTTTTCCCACCGGAAAGTTGGCGGATAGTTCCTACTCGGCGCGCTGACATGCATTTCAGCAGCCACCGCCTCGATCAATTTGGTCCAACTAGACAACGGTGTTTCTATGTCGCCAACCACCCATCGATGAAAGCCACTGCCAATCACTAGACAAGGCTCGAGCATTGATTTCTTTTTCGCTGACATGACGCGTTTCCTTTCCAGACATCGGGCGCTCAAGCGCTCAAGCATTGCCAAGGTCTAAGTTACCATGAGCACAAATAAATCTTAACACCCCGGATTGCCTCGACAGTGAGCAGGCCGCCGATTTACGACAGACTTCTGCAAACCCTAGCCTCAACACTGATGGGAGGGATATCTCCTCAGAATTCACCGCGTCAAACGGTAGACCAATTGCCCGAGCAACTCATGCAACACCGTCTGCCAACGCCCAAGGCTACTAACCAATGCGTATTCGGTAAGATCAGTGCTGTCACCTGTTCTGAAATCAACTGGATACGGTGTTACCGAGCAACCGGTGGCTTCAAACTCGGGCAATGCCCTTGGCATGTGAGAGGCTGAGGTCACCAATAACCACGGCTCTTGGCACCGGGTGCCTAACAGGTCGGCAATCTGTTGTGCGTTTTCTCGGGTGTTGCGTGATCTCCCCTCAAAACGTACTCGCGACATGTCCACGCCCTGCTCTTGAAAAAAACGTTCAGCCAACATGGCCTCAGTCACGCCCGTCGTGGCGAGCCGCCCCTCGCCTCCAGCGAACACCATCTCGAACTCGGGATACTGACGCAACAGTCCCATTGGCACTGTCATGCGCTCGGCCGCTACATTCAATGGCACCTGATCATGCGCCAGATAAGTTTCTGGATGTCCCGTACCGCCACCCAAAACAATGACACCCACGTGCTGCTGCATAACCTCAGCTGAGGGAACTGGGTAACGCTGCTCCAGTTCGCGTAGCATTGCATCTGGAACGGCTCTGAACCCCAACAAAACCAAGCAAACCAGCCCAATCCACAACATGATGACCGCGCCCTTGCGCCAGCGACTAAGCAACAGCAACGCCAGTAACCACCACAAACCCAGCCAGAACATCGGTTGTGTAATGGCCGAGAGTAACTTGGAAATGACAAACATCGACGGTGCACCTAAAAATAGAACCAAAAGATATCGCCAACCTTCAAACGCGCATCCTATCAAGGGGCGCGGGATTGGCCGTGCAAGCGCAAGAAAAAAACACCAACGAACGTCGACAACGGTGGTCGTCCTGTTGCCATCCCTGCCACCATATCCCGCCAAATTACACCAAAGCATCCCGGGCAGCATGATGCCTGAATCATGCTTGAATAATGCCCTAGCCGTGCCTTATCGGGCAACGCTCAACAAACAAGCAACCACAAACAAACAATAACCAGGCAGAGCCGCTACAATATGAGCCACTTTGTAACCGACAAAGTAACGGAAAGTAATTACGGTCAGAAAATCACCGGAGGCAATCAGTGAATCAATTATTGACGGTAGATGCACATGAACGCATTATCGGCATCATTGGATTAGGATATGTTGGACTACCACTAGCCGTTGCCTTCGGACAAAAACGCCCTGTGATTGGTTTTGATATCAACCAAACGCGGATATCAGAACTAAGCAAAGGAATTGACCGTACGCTAGAGTGTGATGCAGACGAACTGAAACAGGCGAAGCTTCTGACATTCACCTGCGACAAGGACGACCTAAGGCAAGCAAGTTTCTACATCGTGACGGTTCCCACTCCGATTGACATTGCCAAGCGACCAGACCTGACACCACTGATCAAAGCAAGCGAGACCATCGGTAAAGTCTTAAAACCCGGTGATATCGTTGTGTATGAGTCCACGGTTTACCCAGGTGCCACAGAAGAAGTCTGTGTCCCTGTGCTTGAAGCCCAAAGTGGACTGAAGTTCAATCAGGATTTCTTTTGTGGTTACAGCCCAGAGCGCATCAACCCAGGTGACAAGGTTCACCGTATTGCCAACATCAAGAAAGTCACCAGTGGCAGCACACCTGAAATCGCTGATCTTGTTGACCAGACCTATGCCGATATCATCACTGCTGGCACCTACAAGGCAAGCTCAATCAAAGTAGCCGAAGCCGCCAAGGTAATAGAAAACACCCAGCGCGACTTAAACATCGCACTGATGAACGAACTCAGTCTGATTTTTCACAAGCTGGGGATTGATACCCTCGAAGTACTAAAAGCAGCTGAAACCAAATGGAACTTCCTGCCGTTTAGGCCAGGGCTTGTGGGTGGTCACTGCATTGGCGTTGACCCCTACTACCTAACCCACAAGGCACAAGAAGCGGGTTATCACCCTGAAGTGATTCTGGCAGGCAGGCGCATCAACGATGACATGGCCAGACACGTAGCAGATGAACTCGTCAAGCTCATGCTGCTCAAAGGTCACCCGGTACTAGGAAGCAAAGTATTAATTCTCGGCCTAACCTTCAAAGAAAACTGCCCGGACCTGCGCAACACCAAGGTCGTGGACATCGTCAAACGACTCAAAGAATATCGCTGTGAAGTCGATATCTACGATCCGCTCATCGACCTAGATGAAGCCAAACACGAGTACGGGCTGGAGTGCCTGGCAAACTGGCCTGGGCAAGGCTCAGAAACGGCCACTGGCGATCAACCTGCAAATGACACAGAAGCCACCGTCAATGCCGAATCGAAAATACAAGCCAGAGCGCAAGCCAAAGCGAGCCCCAAAGCACACCCCAAAACGATCACTGCCGTTGGCAACCCTGCTGACAACCATGCTGGCAACGATGCCGGCATTTACGCCGGCATCGTGCTAGCCGTCCCCCACGCCGAATTGCTCAGCATCGGAGTCGATCAACTAAAACGGCTAGGCCTGCCGAATGCAGCCATCTTCGATGTGAAGGGTGTTTTGCCGATTGACGCAGTCGATGCCAGATTGTGAGAAAGCAGAAAATCCCATGCTGTTTCTAGATAACCTCAAACCACTCCTGACCGAAAACAACCAAACCGTCACCAAAACTTGGGTAATCACCGGAGTTGCTGGCTTCATCGGCAGCAACCTGCTCGAGGCTTTGCTTAAACTAGACCAGCGCGTGATCGGTCTTGATAACTTTGCTACGGGACACAAACGTAACCTCGACGAAGTGCAAACCCTTGTCACTGCAGATCAGTGGCAACAATTTCATTTCGTTGAAGGTGACATTTGTGACCTAAATACTTGTCATATGCTGTTCCGCACCCAACCAAACTCAACGGTGGACTACGTCCTGCACCAAGCAGCACTAGGTAGTGTGCCAAGAAGCCTGAAGGACCCGATACGTACCAATGAGGTCAATATTTCGGGTTTTCTGAACATGCTCGTGGCATCACGCGATGCTCAAGTGTCACGATTTATCTATGCCGCTAGCAGCAGCACTTACGGTGACCACCCTGCCCTACCGAAGGTGGAAGATCAGATTGGTAAACCGCTTAGTCCCTATGCTGTGACTAAATACGTTAATGAACTCTATGCCGATGTGTTTCACCGAAGCTACGGCATGGACTGTATCGGTCTCAGATATTTCAACGTATTCGGACCAAGACAAGACCCTGAGGGTGCGTATGCGGCTGTGATTCCCAAGTGGATTGCAGCCATACTAAAAAACGAGACTGTATTCATCAACGGTGACGGTGAAACCAGCCGGGACTTTTGTTACGTGGCCAATGCCATCCAAGCGAATCTGCGTGCGGCACTCACACAAAACCCAAAAGCCCTAAATCAGGTCTACAACGTGGCGGTTGGAGATCAGACGACGCTCAATGAGCTTTTTAATCTCTTACAAACACAACTCACACAAACAGTCCCAAAACTCACCACAAAAGAACCAACCTACCGAGACTTCCGTCCCGGCGATGTGCGGCACTCCAAGGCAGACATAAAAAAAGCCAAGCAACTGCTTGGCTATGATCCGACTCACACAGCACGAGAGGGAGTCGATGAGGCTTTAGGTTGGTATTTGTCAAACAGCTAGATGTCGATTAACTGCTGACTACGAGGGATCAAATCAAGCATTCCAAAAATGCTGTGCGTCGGCTGTAAAGAAAGGGTAACTGCTGTAGCAAGAGCACAGGGGGACGGCCACACTAACAAACAAGAATGGTAACCGCATACGTTCGTGCGCACCCCGCAACCGACGCCAACTGATCCAATTCAATTACATCACGATTGCTGCAATGGCCTGCAGGTATTTGTTGATAACCAATTGTTCATCGAATTCGCGCTCAACTTTGACTCTCCCGCTCAGGCCCATGTTGGTCCGTTCTGTCGGTGTGAGGGAGAGCATTTTGTTTAACTTATTGGCGAGGTCAGTTGCGTTGCGTGGATCGCATAGGTAACCGTTGATGCCGTCCTCGACGACCTCTCGACAGCCCACGGCATTCGTGGTGACGATGGGCCTGGCCATGGCAGCGGCCTCGAGCAGGGTGCGAGGTGTGCCTTCGCGGTAAGAAGGTAATACGATGCAGTCGGTATCGGCGATCTCTGGCCTGACGTCATCAGTGTTGCCAAGGTAGCGCACGATGTCTTCCTTAACCCAGTCATCCATTTGTTGGCGTGAGATGACCGCAGGGTTCTTGACATCCAGAAAACCCAACAGACAAAACTCGGCATTGACACCCTGTTGCTTGAGTTGCCTAGCGGCTTGGACGTATTCCCCCACGCCTTTGTCCCAGAGCATACGGGCGATCAACAAAAAGCGAACCGTTGTTCGGTTTGGAAGGGGCATCGGGGTGAATTTTTGCAAGTCGATGCCAGAGCCAGGTAGGCGGTCGGTGATAGCTAAAGAGACCAGGCCATTGGAAACAAACAAGGCACGGTCATCTTCATTCTGAAAAAAAACCCGCGCTGACCTGGAGAGCGCTAGCCGATAGAGTGTTTTGACGAGGCGGGTGACCCAGGTGTTTTTAATGAACACAGCGCCCAAACCCGCGATGTTGTTGATGACGGGGATGCCCAGCGTATGGGCGGCAAGCGAGCCATAGATGTTGGGTTTGACGGTGTAACTTAAGAGGACGTCTGGGCGTTCGCGCTTCAGTAGTCGATAAAAACGCCACCATAGCGCCAGATCCTTGCCCGGATGGGTGCCTTGGTTGTCCATGGGCATGGGCACAAAACGGCAACCGAGATCTGCCAAGCGGCAAGCGTATTCATCGGGTGGGGCAACAGCAATGACGTCGTGGCCCTCAGACACCAACCTTTGTATCAACCCCGCCCGGAAATTCACCAAATTCCAGGCGGTGTTCAACGCAATCATCACTACTGCCAAAGCCAGACCCAGGGATAGAATTGATAAGGAACCCAAGCATAGGCATGTACGGCAAAGTTCAGCCAAACAAACTCAACAGCGGCGTAGTAGGCCAAGACAATAAACACCCAGAGACTGTTGTTGCCACGCCGCTTGCCCATCACTTCCGGCAAATAAGAAAACACCATCAGCTGCAACGGCAAGACGTATAGCCCCATCCGATCAATGGCCGTGCTCGATGGACTGGCAAAGTACAGCACAACCAATCCCACACCGATCACTGCCATCCAGAAATAGAGCTTTAGTTGGGGTAGCGTCGTTCCAAAACGCCGTCGCTTCCAAAGCAAAATGGCCGCGGGCAGCGCATTCATCAAAAGCCGGATAAGTGCGCCTTGCGATTGGTACTCGGCATCGATATAACCCGAAGTCAGTCCTTCGACTGCGTCTTGCAGCAGCACAAAGTAGGAAATGATGGCGACGGCACCCGCCCAAAACACCACAAATATACGTCTTTGGCTGGCCGCCAAGGCAGCTAGCGGGATCAACACAACAGCAGATTTGTGAAAGGTGGCGGCCAGCACCGTCCAAATCAGGAATTTGGTCACCTGACCGCGACCCAAGTTCACAAGACCGATCATGAGCAAGCCCAGCGCAATCCCTTGGCGGCTGTACCCCATGCCCACAATCATGACCAGGTAAGGGATTGAAACGGCCAAGGCCAACCAAGGCCTCGGCAAGTGCCGACAAAACACCACCACGCCTAGGCTAAAGAAAGCCCCGGCTAATAAGTTGACGCCATAAATACCCCAGTCCATTTGGACCGAGATAAACTCAAGTAGCCGATAACCGGGATCGTTTAACCACCAATCGAGCTCGCCGCTTAAATAGACTGCAAGTTCAACGTGACGTATGTAGTTGAACCAATCACCGCCAACCTCGTAACGCCACCCCACTAAGGCCGTCAGGGCAAAGACAATGAACCACCACAGATTCGGCAGCCGAAAAGTCTCTGTTCGCCAAGCATCAATGAGCACCTGCCTGCGCACAGACTCCCGCAGGGCAAGGCCGGCCGGAATCAAAAACATCAACCAATAAATCAACATGTCAAGGGTTTTGCTCCAACCACGCTTGGAACATAAGAATAGTCCATAGTCGGCTGGTGTGATCGCCACGACCGCTCAAGTGCTCTTTCCAGGCTTGTCGTATCGGCACTGGTTCCAAATAACCCTCGGATATCAGTCGCCCCTCGTCCAATAGACTCTCAGCCCAGTCACGCAAAGGCCCTTTTAACCACTGCCCCACCGGTATCGCAAAACCGGCCTTGGGTCGTTCAATCAATTCTTTTGGCACATGCTTGTAAAGCACCTGTCGTAACGCCCATTTGCCCACATTGCCACGCACTTTCATGTGCAGCGGTAATTGCCAAGCGAGCTCTAACACCCGATGATCCAAAAAAGGCACCCGAGTCTCAAGGCTGCAAGCCATGGCGGCACGATCCACCTTGCAGAGAATATCGTCAGGCAAGTAGGTCATAGAGTCTTGGTACATCATGGGTAGCGGCGATTGTGTTACGCCTGTTTGAGGCAGCGGATCATTTAATAAGGTTGATAAATGTTGCGGTGATGAGGAAGCTTTACGGCGGCTGTCGCTAATAACCAAAGAAGCGGGGTCAGACCAAGTGCTGAGTAAGTTCACATAAAGGTCATTCAGTTCTTTGGCGCCATCTATGGCCTCAGACAGTTTATGCAACTTCTCTCCAAGACGCACCACACCATGTTGTGATTTAGAAAATGTCTCACCTATCCTATCCCATAGAGGAATGGGAATCTTGACAAGTAGCTTGGCCAACGGTTGTCGCGCTGCCAAAGGGACATGACGCAGACGATTCCAAATACGTGGCCCCCAGAAGTAGCGGTTGTAGCCACCAAACAGTTCGTCAGCGGCATCGCCACTCAAGGCCACCGTCACGTGTTGGCGCGCGGCTTTACAGACGAGGTGGGTGGGGATTTGAGAGGAGTCGGCAAACGGTTCGTCATACATCCTAGGCAAAGTGGGTATCAGGTCTTGCGCCATTTGTGCGGTGACACGCATTTCGTGGTGTTCGGTGCCCAAGTGTTCAGCCACAGCGCGGGCGTAGGGGGATTCGTCAAATCCACCCTCATCAAAACCAATCGTGAAGGTCTTGACGGGATCTCCACCCTGCTCACGGGATTGTTGCTGCATTAGAGCAACGATGGTTGATGAGTCAACACCGCCTGAGAGAAATGCACCCAGAGGTACATCAGCCAGTGATTGCAAGCTGACGGCTTCTGTCAATGTCGACTCAAGTTTGGTGATGAGTTC
>CAZLFB010000024.1:0-56897 GCA_964558695.1 uncultured Orrella sp. | reverse complement strand
GACCGTCACGGTCGCCTGCGTGCTCAGCGCCCCTGCCTTTGCGCAAAACAGCTATACCGCCCCCACGGAACTCGACCCAGTCATCGTGACCGCCACCCGCAGTCCCGAGCCGCTTGATTCGACGATTGGGGATAATTCGGTGATCGGTCGAACAGAGCTCGACAAGATGCCTGACGCCACGTTGGCAGAGGTGCTTGGGCGTCAGCGGGGTATTACCTTCGTCAATTACGGCGGACCGCAAACTTTGAGTACTGTCAACGTCCGAGGGACTAACAGCAACCAAACGCTAGTGCTAATTGATGGCGTTCGGGTCAACAACAGTAGCAATGGCTTGCCGCCGTTGAACGCAATACCAGCAAGTGCGATTGAACGCATTGAAATCGTGCGCGGCGCAGCCAGCAGCCTGTATGGCGCAGACGCCATCGGCGGCGTCATCAACATCATCACCAGAAAAGGGGGTGACGGTCCCATTTCAGCTTTTGTCAATGCGGGCGTTGGCACATATGCCACCAGCCAATATGACGCTGGGTTATCTGGATCAATCGGCAAGTGGTCATACAACGTCTACGGTGGCTATGGGCAAAGCGCAGGATTCAATGCAACCAATCAGGAGAACTTTTACTACAACCCCGACAAGGATTCCTACTATCGGAGTAACGTCGGGGGATCTTTGAGTCTCGAGTGGGCATCTGACCAAACGCTAACTGTTCAGACCCTTCAATCTCGCGTCAATGGTGGAATAGACAATGGCCGTCCCTACTTTAATGACCGCGGGATACAAGATCTGAGCACAAACACCATCTCTAGCAGCAATAGGATTAACGAACGTTGGACCAGTATTCTCACCGCCAGTCTGATGATCGACAAATACGAAAGCTTGACGATTCCAACGGCGAGCACGAACGGACAACAATATTACCGAACCGAGCAGACCCAATACACTTGGCAAAACAATTTCAACCTAAGTGAAGATCAGACACTCACCCTTGGATACGAGCGTCTCAATCAAAAGGTTAACGGATCATTCTCTGATTTCGGGTTTCCTCAAGCAACCTATGTCGGCTACGACGGTCAAGAAGTGTTCACCAACTCCTTTTTTGCGGGCTACGAGGGGTCCTGGGGCATTCACTCTGTACAGGCAAGTGTCCGAAATGACTACAACTCCCAGTATAAAAATTTCACCAGTGGTAGCCTGAACTACGCCCTCGATATAACAGACCAGTGGCGTGCTAGCCTCGGTGCAAGCACGGGATTTCGAGCACCAAACTTCAACGAACTGTACTGGCCGCAAACGTCAAGCTTTGTTGGTAACCCGACACTAGAACCCGAAAAGTCCAAGAATCTAGAGGCTGGCTTACGATATTTGACCGGCAAGGGGCAATTTGCAGTCGCGGCGTATTGGAACGAGATCACCAATGCGATCATCAACGAACCAACACAGCCAGGCAGCTTTGTATACACGCCCGTCAACATTGGCAAAGCCAAGATCCGTGGTGTGACGCTTTCGGGGGATTATGCAATCACTGATTCCTTTGTTGTCGATGGCAGCTTTGATTGGCTAAGCGCGGTCAACTCTGACACCAACACTTTGCTTCCCCTGCGCGCGCAACGGGTTCTAAAGCTCGGCGCCAACTATCAACTCGGTGAATTCGAGTTCGATGCGGAATGGTTTCTAACGAGCGCTCGCAAAGAAGTTTTCTCGGATGACTTCCTTGGTGGGTATGGCCTTGTCAACCTTGGCATCGCTTACGATTGGGACGACCACGCCACCATCAGGCTGCAATGGAACAACGTGCTGGGCAAGTCCTACAATCTGGTTGAGGGCTATAACACCCCTGGATCGAACATTTTTGTGAACCTCAACTTGAGGTATTGATTGCGCGCCCTAACTTTCGCCACCGCCGTGCTCACCTGCAGTCTTGTCGTTACAGGGCACGCAGGTGAACGCCTCATCACCCTCACCCCGCACGCCACCGAGCTGGTGTTTGCCGCGGGTGCGGGTGATCAAATCGTGGGCACCGTTCAATCGAGCGACTTTCCGGCCGCAGCCAAACAGATTAGCCGCGTCGGTGATGGCCTCAATACTGGGGCTGAACAAGTGATTGCGCTCAATCCCGGTGTCGTGATTGGTTGGCCATCACCGCTGATCTCCCAACTTCAGTCTTTGGGCATTCAGACCTATGTCAGCGACCCTGACTCGATCGAGGGCATTGGTCAAGAGGTGTTGCAACTCGGGCAGTCCCTCGGAACTCTGCCCCAGGCGCAAGCTTGGCACGATCAATTTACGCAGAAAATCGATCAACTCACTGAATTCGGCACCGATCAAACAGACGATCCCATTCGTGTGGTCATTCTCGCTAGCAGCGATGCGCAGTTCGTGATTGGCCGACACGAATTGATTAACAGTACATTAAATCGCTGTGGTGCCATCAATCCATTTGCAGCCACGCATGCCCCAGCGCCACAAATCAGCCCAGAAAGCTTGATTGCCGCCAAACCCGATGTCATCATTAGTGGTAGCCCCTTAGAGGACCCTCAATTCATCACACTGCAGGCACCCTTACACGTGGTCAGCGCAGATTCGCTGTATCGTCCAGGTCCTAGGTTTATTGAAGCTGCGCTGGAAATCTGTGCACTGGCCAGCCAGGCACGATTAAAGCGCTCCAAACAATAGGAATGTCCCCATGAGCACCGCAGACCAACTGGTCATTGCCCAAACACCCTACAACTCCCGGCTGCTGGTTGGCACGGGTAAATACAAAGACTTTGCGCAAACACGGGCAGCCATCGATGCCAGCGGTGCCAAGATTGTGACGGTGGCGATCAGGCGTACCAACATCGGCCAAGATGCCAACCAAGAGAGTCTGCTGGACTACCTTCCACCCGATCAATTCACTTTACTGCCCAACACCGCTGGTTGCTACACCGCTGACGACGCCGTTCGTACACTCAGATTGGCGCGTGAACTGCTGGATGGTCATCGCCTAGTCAAACTTGAAGTGCTGGGAGATCCACACACCCTGTTTCCTAACATGCCTGAGACCTTGGCTGCCGCCAAAACGCTGGTGGCAGACGGGTTTGATGTGATGGTGTACTGCACCGACGACCCCATTCAGTGCCGCATGCTTGAGGACATTGGCTGCGTAGCCGTCATGCCACTGGCCTCATTAATCGGGTCTGGCATGGGCATCTTGAATCCATGGAATCTGAGACTGATTATCGATCAGGCCAGAGTGCCCGTGCTAGTTGACGCCGGCGTTGGCACTGCATCAGATGCCGCCATCGCCATGGAGCTCGGTTGCGATGGGGTCTTAATGAACACCGCCATTGCCGCAGCGAAAGATCCCGTGCTGATGGCCGGTGCCATGCGCAAGGCCGTTGAAGCTGGCCGCGAGGCATTTCTGGCCGGGCGCATGCCCCGCAAAACCTATGAAGCCAGCCCGAGCTCGCCCACGAGCGGCCTGATCAGCTCAACCGCAAAATAGACCCTGCACATTCAAGAGCTACAACCAATGATTCCAAATGTATTGACCATTGCTGGTGTTGACCCCTCTGGCGGCGCTGGCATCCTGGCTGATGTCAAAGCCATGAGTGCGCTCGGTGGCTATGGCTGTGCAGTGGTTGCCGCACTGACTGCACAAAACACCCAGGCAGTGACACATATTCACCCTGTGCCCGTTGATTTTGTGGGTGCCCAAATTGACACCTTATTTGACGATGTCACAATTCATGCCTGCAAGATTGGTATGCTGGGTCAAACTCCCGTGATTCGCATCGTGGCCGACAAACTTGGCAGGCGTTGCCCTGCCCACGTGGTCCTTGACCCTGTCATGGTCGCCAAAAGCGGTGACATGCTGCTCCAGAAAAGCGCCGTCGGCGAGCTGCGAGAGGCTCTGCTGCCACTAGCGACCATGATTACCCCCAACCTACCTGAAGCCGGGGTGTTGCTGGAAACAGGCGCGGCTCAGAACATCAAAGAGATGCGTCAACACGCAGAGAAATTGCGCAGACTGATGAGCCATGATGGTCACCGCTGGGTGTTTCTCAAAGGCGGTCACCTGCCTGGCTCGGACACCACTGATCTATTGCATGACGGTGACGTCATGATTGAGCTGCCGGGCTATCGCATCGACACCCGTAACACCCATGGCACCGGTTGTACGTTATCGGCCGCGCTGGCAACACTCCTGGCCAGAGGCCTAAGTGCCCAAGAGTCTGCCCAGGAAGCCAAGCGTTATCTGGTTCGTGCGATTGAGGAGTCAGGCCAATTGTCTGTGGGCCATGGCCATGGCCCGGTGCACCATTTCCACGCATTCTGGAAAACCCCTAGTACAATCGACTGACTTCAGCAACCAATTGTCACCATGAAAAATTCCAGCCTGCCCGAGATAGAACTCGCCCGATTCAACATGGTCGAGCAACAGATACGTCCATGGGATGTCAATGACAGCCGTGTGCTGCAAGCCATTGCCCAGGTCCCCCGCGAGCGCTTCGTGCCGCAAGAGCACAAAGGCTTGGCGTTCTGTGACCTAGAGATCCCGCTGGTTGTGCACGCAGAAGACACCCACCAGGTCATGCTGACGCCCAAGCTTGAAGCCCGACTGGCTCAGGCACTAAACCTGAATCCGGCCGACTGCGTTCTGGAAATCGGCACGGGCTCTGGTTATCAGGCCGCTTTGCTCTCAGCGATGGCGCGCCAAGTCACCAGCGTGGAGATCGACTCACGTTTGTCGGCGTTTGCCCTGCAAAACTTGCAATCGGCTGGCATCACCAATGTCACCGTTGAACTTGGCGACGGTAGTGAAGGCTGGGGTACCACCGAATACGATGCTGTGCTGGTTTCTGGTTCGCTTCCATGTGTACCCGACACTTTGAAATACCAACTGCGCGTCGGTGGCCGTCTGGTCGCAGTGATCGGTCAAGCACCGGCCATGACGGCGATTCGCATCACCCGCATGACCGCAGCGAGCTTTGAGACGGAATCACTATTTGAAACGGTGATCAAACCTTTGGTAGGCCCGCGCGTCTCACGATTTAAATTTTAAGGGGTAGCTTGGATGACTCGCGCTCGTCGATTAGCTGGTCTATTGATAGCGCTCGGGGCATCCGCTTTCTCTGCAAGTTCTAGCGCGATGGATTTGTCACAGGTTTGGCAACTGGCCCTTACCAACGATCCGACCTATCAGGCAGCTCGAGCGAACTACCGCGCTGCCGCACAAAAAATGCCGCAGGCCCGCGCGAACTTGCTCCCCGAGATCAACGCGGGACTAACTGGCGCGTATCAAGACGACAGAGCCACAGGCAACTTCAACCAAACATTTCAAGGCTCGCGCTCGGCATGGGCGCTGAACCTGACTCAACCGGTTTTCAATTGGTCTGCCATCCAAGGCTACGAACAATCAAAGCTTCAAGTGGCCGGTGCCGAGGTGCAGTTGCAGCTTGCCTACCAAGACTTGATGTTGCGCGTGAGCGAGTCATACTTTCGAATTCTCGCCTTGCAAGATGAGGTTGACGCGCTCAAAGCCGAGCAACGCTCGATTGCTGAGCAGCTCTCTGCAGCCAAGCGGCGATTTGAGCTCGGTGACGCCACAGTGACCGATGCGCTCGAAGCTCAAGCGCGTTTTGACCTGACCTCGGCCAACCTCATTGGCCTAGAAAACGAGCTCAGCAACTCAGAGGACGAACTAGCCCGCATCATCGGCAGGCAACCAATACCGCAGACGCTGCATCCATTGCCCTACAACATTGCCTTGCCAGCACCACAACCCAACAAACTTAGCCCTTGGTCCGATCAGGCACGGGCGGCTAACCTTAATGTCGTTCGGGCACAGATACAAACCCGGATTACTCAATACGACATTGAGATTGCCAAGTCGGGACATTATCCGACAGTCAACCTGACTGCGTCATCCACTAGCAACCTGGTCGGCAATACCCAGATACAGCCCTTTTACGATGGACGCACGATCGACAACACGATTGGGCTGACGCTATCGGTGCCGATCTATTCTGGTGGCGGGGTGAGCGCTACCGTTGTTGAAAAAGCCGAGTTGCAGCAAAAGTCTGTCTATGACCTCGAGGCCGAACGACGTCGTTCTCTGCAGCTCTCGCGGCAATACTTCAATGGTGTTCAAGCAGGCCTTGCCCGCATCAAAGGCTTGGAGGCCGCGGAAAAGTCCAGTCTCTCAGCACTGAAGGCCAACCTCACGGGCTATGAAATCGGGGTGCGTATTAACCTCGATGTGCTGGACGCGCAAAGGCAGTTGTTTATCACCAAACGTGACCTGGCTGCTGCCCGCTACAACACGCTATTGACGAGCTTACGACTTAGGGCCAACAGTGGCGTTCTGTCTGAGTCAGATTTGTTTGCCATCAACCAGTTACTGAAGCCACCTGGTGCGCCTGGCACGGGCATCATGCACGACGTCAAAAGACTTCGCTAACGACGGTTAGCGACGCTAGTGCAATCTAGACCGACTGCTTGATCTTATTGACCAGTGCTGTTGTGGACCGCTCATATTCAAACGGCACAGCCAGTGCGCGGCCACCCCAAGACTGAACCAGCGCGGTTTCGCGCAACTTGCCCATGTCGTAATCACCACCCTTAACCAAGACGTCTGGTCGCAGCAACTCGATTAACTCATAGGGTGTGTCTTCATCAAACAGGGTGACTGCACTCACGCACGCCAAGGCGGCGAGCATGGCCGCACGATCCTGCTGACTGTTCAAGGGTCGCTCAGGGCCTTTGCCCAAGCGCTTGGCCGAAGCATCGGTGTTAATGGCCACAATCAAACAACCACCGAGCTTGGCTGCCTCATCCAGGTACGTGACATGCCCACGATGCAACAAATCAAACACACCATTGGTAAAAACCACGGGTGCGACACACTCATCCGAGCGGCGCCACTGCAGGCACTGCTCTGGCGACAAGATTTTTGAATCGAAGCGCGCAGGCATAAGTCCCGAAGTCCATTAAGACGGTTAGGTCAGTTAGGTCGATTAAGCCTGCAACGCCGGCTCAACCGACTTGTCCAGGCCCTTGCGAAAGCGGTTTAGCTCTTGGACAGTTTTAAAGGGCTGCCCAAATAAAACAGACAAGTTATGCAGAATTCGATCAGCCACCTTGGTTTCCCATTTCCCATCGAAACGAATCTGCTCATCAAGCCAGCGCTCAAGCCAGCCTGGCTCGGGCAACTTGGACTGCACAGTGTCGTTGGGGAACATGTCACGGTTGACGTGCAAGTTGGTGGGATGCAAGGCCTGAGCGGTGCGCTTGGCTGACGCCATCAAGACGCCAATCTTGCAAAACGCACGTTTAGCCTCTTGAGCGGTCTTTTCACCAAGGTCATGAAGCGCGCGGCGCATATAGCGCAGGTATGCGCCTGCATGGCGGGCTTCGTCTTGCGCGATGATCTCGTAAATGTTTTGGATCACCGGTTCTGTGTGCCATTGTTCAGCACACCGGTACCAGTGATTCAGCCTGATCTCACCACAAAAATGCAACATCAATGTCTCAAGCGCAGGCGCCGGATCAAACTCGAATCGCACATTGTGCAGTTCTTCCTCAGTGGGCACGAGGTCAGGACGAAAACGGCGCAGATACTCAATCAACACCAATGAATGTTTCTGCTCTTCAAAAAACCAGACCGACATAAAAGCGCTGAAGTCGCTGTCGCCGCGGTTGTCACGCAAAAACATTTCCGTGGCAGGTAACGCCGCCCACTCCGTGATAGCGTTCATCTTGATGGTCTGCGCTTGTTCGTCAGTCAGAAGCGACGGGTCAAACTTGTCCCACGGGATGTCGGCGTCCATGTTCCAACGGACCGACTCGAGTGACTTGAACAATTCTGGATACAGCATGATCTGCCACGCCTATAAAAAATGAAACAGTTTTGTATTAATAACCGATATAACCTTCATTTGGATGACAAACCACACACATTGCTGTGTTAAACACCCATCACCACATGTGATAAAGCGCGACACCAAGCGCCAGTGCGGCCAAGACAAGCAACGCCGCGTTGATTCGATTACCGCGTTCACGCTCTTGTCGCAGCAATTTAAGCTCGCGCCAAACATCCTCGCTGTGGTCTGGCTTGGTCAATGCGGCGTGCATCAGCCTAGGCATCTCCGGCAACCATTGGGCCCACTGCCCGGCTTCAAGCGCTAGTTTACGGCGCAGACCACTTAAGCCCACCCTGTCATGCATCCATTTCTCTAGATAGGGCTTGGCCGTTTCCCACAAGTCCAGTTGAGGGTATAACTGCCGTCCCAAACCCTCGACATTGAGCAGCGTCTTTTGTAATAAAACCAGCTGAGGCTGAATCTCGACGTGAAATCGCCGAGATGTTTGAAACAAACGCAATAAAACTTGTCCCAAGGAAATTTCAGCCAATGGCCGATCAAAGTACGGCTCGCACACAGCCCGAATCGCCCCCTCTAGCTCCTCTTCGCGGGTGTCAGCTGGCACCCAACCAGACTCAATGTGCAGGCGTGCCACCCGGCGGTAGTCGCGCTGGAAGAACGCCAAGAAATTCTGTGCCAGATAGTTCTTATCAAACTCTGAAAGCGACCCAACGATGCCGAAGTCAAGCGCGATATAACGACCAAAAGTCTCGGGATTGTCCGAGACGTAAATATTACCAGGATGCATGTCCGCATGGAAAAACCCATCGGTAAAGACCTGCGTAAAGAAAATTTCCACACCGGTGCGTGACAAGTCCTTAAGATCAACACCCGCTTGCCTTAACCGCTCAATCTGCCCCACCGGAATGCCGTACATGCGTTGCATCGTGAACACGTTGGTGGCGCAATAATCCCAATGAACTTCCGGCACCATGAGCAACTGGCCCCGATCAGTGCCAGGCGAGAAATTGCGCCGCAACTGGCTACAGTTGGACGCCTCGCGCAGCAAATCGAGCTCGTCATGCAAGTACTTGTCAAACTCGGCCACTACCTCGCGGGGCTTCAAACGCTTACCGTCAGGCGACAGGCGTTCAACCAGCCGTGCGATTTGACGCAGTAACGCCAAGTCATGATCGATGACTTCCAGCATGCCAGGGCGCAACACCTTGACGGCAACATCCTGGCCGTCATGCAAGGTCGCAAAATGAACCTGGGCAATCGAGGCTGATGCCACTGGATCCACCTCAAAGTGCGCGAACAGCTCAGCCGGTGGTGCGCCAAGCGCATCCTCGATAATTTGGGCAGCCTCAGCGGAGGGAAATGGCGCCACGTGATCTTGCAACAAGGCCAATTCATCAGCCACATCCGGCGGAATCAGGTCTCGCCTGGTCGAGAGCACTTGACCAAACTTCACAAAAATAGGCCCAAGCGACTCCAGGGCAAGCCGCAAACGCTGGCCCCGCGGCATCTTCGGCGCAGCGCCCATGCGCACCAAGCGCAACAGTCGCACCGCCCACGGATGGTCAAAGCCCGATAACACCAGCTCATCGAGCCGATAACGCAGGCTAACCACGATGATGCGGGTCAAGCGCAAGGCGCTCATCGCAAGCCTCCGGTTGAAGCTTGATTGGATGAAACCTCGCCAAACGATTGGGCACGGGCATCTAGCGCCTCAATGCGCTTTTGCAGACTATCCAAATCGGCGTTCAGACTCGAGAGTTCGCTGGTGTGCTCGCGCAAGTGCACGTCTGCGGCAAGCCACTGCGCCTCATGTGCTGCGTACTCCGCAACATTGGCAGTCGTGCGTACAAAAAACTGGGCCGCTAACATCGTCAAGCGCTTAGCACCAGAGACGAGTTGAACCGCTGCAACGTCGCCGATGTACTGGGATAACAAGTCTTCTATATCTGGCCGCCATGACTTAGCCAGCGTGGAGAGTGTCTGAGCCAACGCCGCATCACCACTAACATGCACCAGACCCGCACGCTCAGGCAACGGATGCCCCGGTCGCCAACCCTCTGACCAGAGCTTGGCCGTATCGATGGTCAGGGTCACGTCTGGCACCACCACCAAGTCAGCCGGCGCAAGCCGACCATCGTGCCCGATGGTCATCGCAGCATCCACGGGGCTGGCCAATAAGCGAAAGCTCCGACCGGCATGGCACGACAACAAGTCAAAGACCGCTGGCTGGCGCTCAAACAGCCCGTTGAGCAAGCCACAAAAGACTTGTCTCGGCGGCTGCTGCCAGAACCGGTTAAGTAAGGGAGGGGGAAAGGTTAAGGTGGAAATGGCCAAGACCTCAGTTAAATCGCTATCCGAAGTTTAACTGCTAGCGCCGTGACCATCCCACTCAAATGCCTAGGTCGAGGAAAGCTGCTGAACGCCAGCAAGCAACCAGCCCTTGCCATCTGGCTTAAAGAGGTTCCAAACCTCTTCAAATGAGGCGGCCTCGGGCTGATTGTCTTCACGAATCATCCCAGAAAACCGCACGCTAGCCAGGTGACCATTCGAAAGCTTCTCGATACCCATCAAATTAGCATTCAAAAGCACCACTTCAGTTTGATTATTGCCGCCGTGTGCCGCCATTTTGCCGGCGTATTCAGCATAAAGCTCCTCGGTCAGACGCGACTGCAAACCGTCAAAGTCCATCGTGTCCCAAGCTTTCTGTACCGCAATGAACTGCTTTTTGGCTTCCTCAAGGAAGGATGGCTGATCGAAATCCACCGGAATGAACCAATCACCCACGATCGGCATGGGCTGCTCAGGCTGAATGGCACCAGCCCCAAACAAACCAGACATGGGCGCACGTGGTGGTTGTTCCTCCGCATATTGACGGCGTTGCGTGCCCGTCACATTGGCGGCTTGGGCTGCTGGGTTCAAGCCACCGCTCAAGGCGCGCAACATGAAACGAATACCAAAAAACGCGATCGCCGCCAGCAGAGCCAGCACCAACAAATCAGCCATGGCGCCACCTAGCCCAAAATGGGACAGCAAAGCAGCAATACCCAGACCAGCGGCAATGCCCGCCAACGGGCCAAGCCATCTTGAGCCAGAGGCGGCAGTCGCAGCACCGGCAGCGCCTGCGGCTTTGGGTGCCGTGGCGGCAGGCGGCGTGGCTGCCTGACGCTGCTGCATCACATTGGTCGATTGTTTCCCACTGCTAAACCCACCGCCAAATCGTTTTGCTTGCGCCTCAAACGAAACGGCCATCATCGCAAACGCGCTGGCCGCGACCAACATCATGGCAAACCACCGTCCAACTATGTTTTTGATCATTTCCTCGTCTCCCAATCTAAAAACAAACCAATGACAACATAAGGGCTGTCGTTTGACAAAAATTTACATTAAAAGTTCGACTGCGCCAGCAAACTAAATAGAGTTAAGCCAGCCTGAGCCAAGGCTCGCTAGGTGTGACGGTCACAGCATTTTTATGCCCTCATGAACCGCCACGATGCCAGCAGTCAAATTAAAGTACTGCACGCGTGACAGCCCAGCGTCCTGCATCATCCCTTTTAGCGTCTCTTGGTCAGGATGCATCCGTATGGACTCAGCCAGATAACGATAGCTGTCCTCGTCGTTAGCAACCTTGCGCCCAAGCCACGGCAAGACATTAAACGAATACCAGTCATAGGTCGGTGCCAAGACCGCATTAACGCGAGAGAACTCAAGCACCATGAGCTTGCCGCCCGGTTTGAGCACCCGAGACATCTCTGCCAAGGCCTGGTCTTTATGCGTCATATTGCGCAATCCAAAAGCCACCGTTACGCGATCAAAATAACCATCCTCAAATGGCAAGGCCTCTGCATCACACACGGCTGTGGGTAAAACCAGGCCAACATCCAACATGCGATCGCGCCCTACTTTGAGCATCGACAGGTTGATGTCAGTCAGCCAGACCTGACCCTTGGGCCCCACCTCTTTGGCCATGGACTTGGCCAAATCGCCCGTGCCCCCCGCAATGTCGAGCACGCGCATGCCTGGGCGCGCCGCCACGCGCGACAGCGCAAAACGTTTCCAGAGCCGGTGCAGTCCACCAGACATCAGGTCATTCATCAGATCGTAGCGTGTTGCCACTGAGTCAAATACGTCGGCAACCTTGCCAGCTTTCTCGGACTCTGGCACTTGGGTGAACCCAAAATCAATCTTCTTGTCGGTCATTTCAGTTTGCATGGTCAGCCGCGCACCATCGATGCGCATATCCCCTCTATGGTAGCCTACTCACAACAATTGTCATGTGTCATGGATCTGACACATTTTAGGCATAGCATTGCAAATATGAATTGTCATGTTGCAAGCCACTTAAAGTGAGTTTCTATGTCGAGCACCATTCTAGTTATTGAGGACGAACCGGCAATCCAGGAGCTGATTGCGGTCAACCTTTCATTTGCTGGGCATAAAGTACTGCGTGCCTTTGACAGCGAACAAGCCCAGACTTTGATTGACGCAGAGCTGCCAGACTTGATTCTGCTGGACTGGATGTTGCCCGGTCAAAGTGGCCTGGCCTTGTCTCGCAAGCTTCGTGCCCAAGAGCGCACCCGACATGTGCCGATCATCATGCTCACAGCCAAAGGTGCTGAGCAAGACAAAATCGATGGCCTGGAAGCAGGCGCAGACGACTACATCACCAAGCCGTTTTCACCGAAAGAACTCATGGCGCGGATCAAGGCCGTGTTGCGCCGACGTGCACCGCAACTGACCGATGACATGACCGAAGTGGCGGGCCTGAAGCTTGATCCGGCTGCGCACCGACTCACTGGCAACGGCCAAACGCTGCCGATCGGTCCAACCGAGTTTCGTCTATTGCACTTTTTTATGACCCATCCCGAGCGTGTGTTCTCACGCTCACAATTGCTTGATCAAGTCTGGGGCGATCACGTATTTGTCGAAGAACGAACCGTCGATGTTCACATCCGCCGTTTGCGCAAGGCGCTCGAGCCAAGCGGTCACGACAAGCACATTGAGACGGTGCGTGGCACTGGCTATCGGTTTACCCGCCAAGCTTCCGAAAGTTAATGGATGGCGGTTTGACTGGCATATCGGATTGGCCGCGTGCGACAATCCGGCTCATGCAGTGGCGTAAAACTCTTTGGTGGTTCGTAATTTGTTTAGTGGCCGCGGTCACAATCGACATAGTCTGGAAAAGCAATCTGGGCTGGATTAGCATGGCCATTGGTTTTGGTGGCCTGACAACTTGGCGGCGCTATCAAGCGGCCAAGGTGGCCGCTTGGTTGAAATCCGCCTCTGGCAAGAAACCCCCGGAAGATGTCGGACCGTGGACTGGCGTGGTGCGACAACATGAACACAACCTGCAACTGCAAAATGAACTGTTGTTGCAGGCTCAGGAAAGTAGTGATGCCGTGATGGCAGCGGCCCAGGCTTTGCCGGTTGGGGTCATTGCCCTGGATCAGTCCTTATCGATCATCTGGTTTAACAAAGCGGCACGTCAGCAATTAAATTTGGACGAGCAATCAGATCTGGGCGGCAACCTGCTGCACCTGATTCGCCAGCCAGAGTTTGTCCGTTACGCCAGGCAGCGAACCTGGCCAGACCCGGTGATCATCAAAACCCACCAGGGCAATCAAGACAAGTTATTGATGATGCAGTTCGTGATTTATGCCCGCGAACAGCGGCTGCTGATTACGCGAGACCTGACTCAGATCGATAAGCTAGAGACCACCAGACGCGATTTTGTGGCTAACGTCTCGCACGAACTGCGAACACCACTGACCGTGCTGGCAGGCTTTGTTGAAACCATCAGCGAGGCGCCACCAGGTGCATTGACCGAGGAGCAGACCCAGCAGTACTTTGGACTCATGCGCGAACAAGCAAAGCGCATGCAGTCAATCGTCTCAGACCTTCTGACGCTATCCAACCTCGAGACCTCGCCCGTGGCAGAGCAGGTGGCGCTGAATGTTGGAGAAATGATCGATGGCTTGCGCCAACAGATTGAAGCGCTGTCTGCCGGACGGCATCACTTTGAATGGGAAATCGAGCCAGGCCTTGATCTGTTGGGTGCCCCATCAGAACTTACCTCCGCCTTTGCCAATCTCTTGACCAATGCGGTTCGTTATACCCCCGATGGCGGCACGATCCACGTCCAATGGCTGTCACAGCCAAATGGCGGTGCGCGCTTTAGCGTCAGAGACACTGGCATTGGCATTGCTGCCGAACACATCCCAAGACTCAGTGAACGTTTTTATCGGGTAGATCGCAGCCGCTCTCGCGGAGCCGGCGGCACAGGGCTCGGACTAGCCATCGCCAAACACGTGGCCATGCGCCATGAGGCTGAACTGCAAATTCAAAGCCGCTTAAAACAAGGCAGCACCTTTAGCCTGGTATTCCCGCATAATCGCCTAACCCGCGCGACCTGATATTCTTTCAGTTCTGGGTGTTAGTTACACCGCCCATTGCCCTCTGCTTGTCAACAATGATCCTTTCCCCACGCCTCTACATCTTGGCTCTGACCCGCATTCAGCCCAGTCACACGGCTTTGACGGTACCCAACTTCATTGACACCCCAAAATCCGAGTGCCTATCTTTGGCAAACACCAAAGCCGCGGTGTTACCGTGAGCGCAGACAAACAGTCAGCTTGACCATCATGCCATCTAACTTGCTCAAACGCATACGCACACAAGGGGACCGCTGCCTGATCATTGATCTGGGTGACCAGATAGATCAGGCGGTGGGTTTACGCTGCCTGACCCTGGCCCATCATTTGCGTCAAGCCCAAGTACCCGGTGTGCTGGACATTGTGCCTTCCTTTACTGCCGTGGCCATTTACTTTGAGCCTGGCAGCGCGCCTGGGCTAAACCCGGTTGCTCATTTAACCAGCCTGGTGGAAGGCATCATTGATCAAATTGCCGAGGGCGCCGAGCTTATCGCTCGGCGCATTCAAATACCCGTGTGCTACGGCAGCGCTCACGGCCCCGACCTCGATGACGTTGCTCAACGCATGGGAATTACCCCGGCAGAGGTCGTGCAGGCCCATCACGCCAGTATTTGCCGGGTGTACATGATTGGTTTTGCGCCCGGTCACCCCTACATCGGCATCCACGATGACCGCTTTAACTTGCCACGCCGCGAGGTCCCTCGTACCGCATTACCCGCTGGCTCGCTAGGCGTGGCCAACCGGCAAAGCACCATCTACCCCAATGTATTACCGGGCGGCTGGCACATTATTGGCGCCACACCACTCAGGCTCTTTGACGCCGAGGCCAGGCAGCCAACGCTGCTCATGCCTGGCGATGAAATTGAGTTCGTACCCATCGACGCCAAACGGTTCGATGAAATCAAAGCGGCGCAAACGGGGGAACAGGCATCATGAGCATGATCGTCAAGCGACCCGGACTACTCTCATCATTTCAAGACAGTGGGCGCTGGGGGTATCAACATCTCGGCGTTTCCGTGACCGGCGCCATGGATATCCAATCCCATCAGATGGCCAACCTGATTGCCGGCAACACGGACGACTGCGCGACGCTCGAAATTACCCTGCTTGGACCAACACTGGTCTTCACGGAGGCATGCTGCATTTGCCTGGCTGGCGCTCAGATGAACGCGCGCATGAATGGCAGGCCTGTGCCTCGCTACCGACCGCTGATTGTGCGCCCAACTGACACCCTGACATTTGAAACCGCCTCAGAAGGTACCCGAGCCTATTTGGCAGTCCATGGTGGCTTCGACTTAGCGCCAGTCATGGGCAGTCAAAGCACCTATCTCAGGGCAGGATTTGGTGGCTGGCAAGGGCGCGCACTAAAAAAGGACGACGAAATACCTTTTCGGGCGCCACTGCTCGACAGTAAGGAAACGCTCACCGCTTTAAGCGAACGTATTTGGGACCAAGTGCTATACCTGCCCAGCATGCTTGGCCAACATACCGGGCGCAAATCACTGGTGCGGCTGATCCGTAGTGACCAATGGCCTGAATTCACTGCAGCCAGTCGGGCCGCCATGTTGTCTGGCACGTGGCGTATCTCAACGGACTCTGAGCGCATGGGCTATCGTCTACAAGGCCCTGAGATCACCCTGGAAAAACCGCGCGAAATGATCTCAGAGGCAACCTCTTTTGGATCGATTCAAGTGCCGCGAGGCGGACAACCTATTGTGCTGATGGCTGACCGCCAGACCTCGGGTGGATACCCAAAGATTGCAACGGTGGCCAGCGTCGACTTGCCTATTCTTGCCCAGAAGAAACCGGGCGATGAGGTACGGTTTACATTGGTAAATGTTGAACACGCGCAGCAGCTTGACCGCGCGAAGGCGGCGGCACTTGACGAACTATCCGTGTCGTTGGCCAGCATACGTCAGTGGCTGTGCGATGCGAGCGCGACTGTGAACTAGGAGACTTCAATGAGCCTGACACTTGACCTAAACTGCGACATGGGCGAGAGCTTTGGGGCCTGGACCATGGGTCATGACGTGGAAATCATGCCTTATATCTCATCGGCCAACATCGCTTGTGGGTACCATGCCGGTGACCCTGGCGTGATGCGTGAGACGGTTGCATGCGCGCGTGAACATGGTGTGGCCATTGGCGCACATCCTGGCCTGCCGGATCTGCAAGGGTTTGGACGACGTGCCATGCAAATTACAGAACAAGAGGCCTATGACATTGTGGTGGCCCAAATTGGCACCCTGGCTGGCGTTGCTGCCTCACAAGGCACGCGCCTGAATCATGTCAAAGCCCACGGCATGCTTTACAACATGGCTGTCAAAGACCGGGCACTGGCACGCGGCATTGCGCGCGCCGTACATGACGTAGACAAATCATTGATATTTTTTGGGTTGGCTGGCAGCCACATGCTCGAAGAGGCAC
Source organism: uncultured Orrella sp. (assembly GCA_964558695.1). GTDB lineage: Bacteria > Pseudomonadota > Gammaproteobacteria > Burkholderiales > Burkholderiaceae_B > Algicoccus. Next base: position 40,176 of record CAZLFB010000024.1, on the reverse strand, counting down.
GTGCACTTGGGCTAACCGCAGCTGGCGAAGTGTTCGGCGATCGCTCATATCAACCGGACGGCAGTTTGACCCCACGCAGCAAACCTGGCGCCATGATCACCGATGTGCGGCAATCGATCGAGCAGGTTCTGCGCATGGTCAAACAAAGCACCGTCATTGCGCAAGATGGCAGCACTGTTGCCGTCAAAGCCGATACGCTTTGTCTGCACGGTGACCAACCCGATGCGCTCGAGTTTGCCACTGCAATCCGGGCTGCACTCAAAGAGCACGAAATCACCGTCAAAGCCGTTTCAAACAAATAGGTCTACACCAACACCCGCTCGATACCACCCTGGTTGGCGACTTTCACGTAGTCTTCCAGCCAGGTTTGGCCTAATACATGACGGGCCATTTCAACAACGATGTAATCAGCCTTCGCGCCCGTGTCGTCCTGATACCTTGACAAGCCTTGCAGACACGAAGGGCAAGACGTCAGCATCTTGACTTCACCGTCAAACCCATCGCTTCTTAGCGTGGCCATATTTTTGTCAAGCTCAATTTCCTTACGGAATCGAACCTGAGTCGAAATATCCGGACGAGTGACCGCTAGCGTTCCTGACTCGCCACAGCATCGATCGGTCTTGATCGTGCCATCGCCAACGAGCGCGCGCACCGTCTTAAGCGGATCCTGCTGCTTCATCGGTGTGTGGCAAGGATCGTGATACATGTAACGCACGCCTTGCACATCCTGAAGCTTGACGTCTTTCTCAAGCAAGAATTCGTGGATATCAATGATCCGACAGCCCGGGAAAATCTTGTCAAATTCGTAGCCAGCCAACTGGTCATAACAGGTGCCGCAACTGACCACGACCGTTTTGATGTCGAGGTAGTTCAGCGTGTTAGCCACTCGATGAAACAGGACTCGATTATCGGTGATGATTTTTTCTGCTTTGTCTGTCATGCCATTGCCGCGCTGCGGATACCCACAGCACAGATAGCCAGGCGGCAAAACTGTTTGCACGCCCACATGCCAGAGCATGGCTTGTGTGGCCAAACCCACCTGAGAGAACAAGCGCTCAGAGCCACAACCAGGGAAATAAAAGACGGTCTCCGAATCGCTGTTGGTGCGCACAGGATCCCGAATGATCGGCACGTAATTGGCATCCTCAATGTCTAGCAGCTTGCGCGCGCTTTGTTTGGGCAAGCCACCTGGCATTTTTTTATTGATGAAATGCACAACCTGTTCCCGCAAGGGTGGCTTACCGACGGTTGCGGGCGGTTTTTTAGTTTGCTGACGCGCAAACTTGGAAAACAAATCATTGGCAAACCTCTGCGCCTTGTAACCAACGTCAAGCATTGCCTTGCGAGTCAAGTTAATGGTCCGCGGATCCTTGGCGTTCAAGAAAAACATCGCGAAAGACGTGCCTGGATTGAACGACTTACGACCCATGCGGCGCAACAAGGCGCGCATGTTCATCGACACATTCCCGAAATCAATGTCCACCGGGCAGGGGTTGTAGCACTTATGGCAAACCGTGCAGTGATCCGCCACGTCTTCAAACTCCTGCCAGTGCTTTAGGCTAATACCACGCCGAGTTTGCTCTTCATACAGGAAGGCTTCAATCAGCAACGACGTTGCCAGAATCTTGTTTCGTGGCGAGTACAGCAAGTTGGCGCGCGGCACATGCGTGGCACAAACCGGTTTGCACTTGCCACAGCGGAGGCAGTCTTTAATCGATTCACTGATCTCGCCAATGTCACTTTGCTGCATGATGAGCGACTCGTGGCCCATCAGCCCAAAGCTCGGCGTCCAGGCGTCGCGCAAGTCAGCACCGGGCATGAGCTTGCCCGCGTTGAAATGCCCGTCAGGATCAACCTCTCTCTTGTACGCCTGAAATGGCGCAAGCTCCTGCTCGGTCAAAAACTCATATTTGGTCAAGCCAATACCGTGCTCGCCTGAAATCACGCCATCAAGATCACGTGCAATTTGCATGATGCGTGCAACCGTCTCATTGGCCTCTTGCAACATCAAGTAGTCATCCGAGTTGACCGGGATGTTGGTGTGTACGTTGCCATCACCCGCGTGCATATGCAAGGCAACAAAGACCCGGCTCTTGAGCACACGAGCATGAACGGCCTTGAGCTCGGTGAGCACAGGCGCCAGATGCGCGCCGCCAAACATGTCTTCAAGGTGCTTAAGCACCTCAACCTTCCAAGACACACGCAGCGTGCGATCCTGAACGATGTCAAACAAGGTTGCATCAGGATTGATCAGTAGGCGCTGTTCCACAGCAGGCAGCAAAGCTTCAAGTCCGTGTCTCACGAGATCTTCGTCGAGGTCTCGCAACGGTTGATCAAGGTGTGTCAGCACCCAGTCCCAGCGCCCTCGAACGCGGCTAATCATTTCGAGTGCAGCCGCAGTCCGTTCAGCCAGCCACTCCTCTCTGGAGACGCCATCAGCGTCAAGCTTGGCCACCATCAAGGGCTCGTTTAGGCGGACCTCCAGCGCATCGAGCAAACGCAATTTATTGCGCGTGGAGAGCTCGATGTTAATGCGCTCAATCTCATCGGTGTACTCACCCATGCGATCAAGCGGAATCACCACGTCTTCATTAATCTTGAACGCATTGGTGTGCCTTGCAATCGCTGCAGTCCTGGCGCGATCTAACCAGAACTTTTTACGGGCATCAGCACTAACGGCCACAAAGCCCTCACCATGACGGCCATTGGCCATACGCACCACTTCGCTACAGGCCGCTGCGACAGCATTGTCGTCATCACCAACGATGTCACCAATGAGCACCATCTTCGGAAAACCACCCCGCTTGCTTTTGGTGGCGTAACCGACAGCTCGCAGATAGCGCTCATCGAGATGCTCCAGGCCGGCCAAAATCGCACCTTGTGCTTTGCCAGCGCCATCCAGGTAGTTTTTGATCTCCACGATCGACGGGATGGCGTCCCGTGCCTGCCCAAAGAACTCGAGGCAAACCGTTCGAATATGCGAAGGCATGCGGTGCACCACCCAGCGCGCAGCCGTGATCAGACCATCGCAACCTTCTTTTTGAACGCCGGGCAAACCCGCAAGGAACTTATCGGTGACATCCTTTCCAAGGCCTACCTTACGAAACTGCTGTCCCTTGATCTCCAAGGTCTTGGTTTTAATGACCCGCTGTCCCGGTGCATATCGGCCATCAGACCAAGAAAGTTCGAACGTAGCGAGCTCAACGTCGTGGATCTTGCCCAGATTATGTCCAACACGCGTCACATCGAGCCAGTTGCCGTCTGGGTCAACCATACGCCACCAGGCCAGGTTGTCTAAGGCTGTGCCCCAGAGGACCGCCTTCTTGCCACCGGCATTCATGGCAACGTTGCCACCCACACACGACGCATCGGCCGAGGTGGGGTCAACCGCAAACACAAAACCAGCCTGCTCGGCTGTGTCGGCCACTCGGCGGGTAACCACGCCCGCCCCGGCGCGAATCGTTGGAACCGGCGTATCAAGGCCTGGCAAGCCAAGCATCTCGACTTCGCTGAGCGTCTCCAGCTTTTCGGTGTTAATGACCACCGAACGCCAGCTCAAGGGCAAGGCGCCACCGGTATAGCCAGTACCACCGCCACGAGGAACAATGGTCAACCCCAGTTCAATGCAACCGCGCACGAGCCCTGCGATTTCTTCTTCCGTGTCAGGTGTCAACACCACAAACGGATACTCAACCCGCCAATCGGTTGCATCGGTCACATGCGAGACACGTGACAGGCCGTCGAATTTGATGTTGTCCTTGGCAGTGAGATTGCCCAGCACTTTCGCCACGCGCTTGCGCAAGTCAGATGTTTCGTTAAAGGTTTGCTCAAACTCGTCCACGGCACGACGAGCACGTGCCAGCAACGCCGCCACTTTTTCATCGCGCTGCAGGTTATCCGACTGACGGCGCTGGTCAATCTCGGCCAAACGATGTCGCAAAGCCTCGATCAAAAGGCGTCGGCGCTTGGGGTTGTCGAGCAAATCATCTTGCAAATAGGGATTACGCTTGACCACCCAAATGTCACCCAACACCTCGTACAGCATGCGCGCCGATCGACCCGTGCGACGTTCGCCACGCAACTCACTTAGCAACGTCCACGCCTGCTCACCCAATAAGCGCAACACCACTTCCCGATCAGAAAACGAGGTGTAGTTATAAGGAATCTCGCGCAACCGGGCATCGGGTTGGGCAGACGAGCTAACGAGCAGGTGACTGGCGGCGGGGGAGTTCATAAACGACCAAAAAGTTGTTGAACCGCTGGGACGTACGCCCTGGTTCGGGTGCCATCAAAACTAGCATTTTAGGTGCAAAGTCTCGTGTTTGCGACGCAAAACCCCTACAACGCGCGTTCGAGCAGCAATCCGGCCAATTAGGACTGAATCGCCAGCACCGCAGCAGCCAACAAGACATAACGCGCAAACTTACCCACGGCGATGGCCAGCACACAGGCCCAGAACCGCAGACGCATGGCGCCAGCAACTAAACACAATGGATCGCCCACGACCGGCAGCCATGACAACAAGAGTGCCCAAGGACCCCAGCGGTCCAACCAGGCTCTGGCTTTGCGGTGACTTTGCCGCTCGGGATCGGGCGCCTCGCGCCAGCGCCCCCAAAAGTACCTGACACCGATGCCCATGCCATACGTAAACACACCGCCCAAGGTGTTCCCAAGCCCCACGGCACTCACCGCAAGCGCGACCGTGGGCCACCAAGCGGCAGGCGCCTGCTCGGCCAGATAGGCCACGAGCACCGGCTCGGAACCAATCGGCAAAAGCGTCGACGCGATAAAGCCGGCCAAAAACAGCGCGGTCAAGCCAAGGCTCATGTCAACGAGTCCGTGATCACGAGGTGCCGAGCCTGGCGTGGCAACGGCAGCCGCAGCGGCAGCGGCAGGCCATGGGATAATGATGTTTTTTTGTGCATGCGGGTCTATGTCGACTGATTACCTAAAACGCATTCTGACGTCCAAAGTGTACGACGTCGCCCATGAGACGCCGTTGGAAAAAGCGCCCACGCTGTCCGCTCGTCTGGGCAATACGGTGTTGTTAAAGCGTGAAGATTACCAGCCCGTGTTTAGCTTCAAGTTGCGCGGCGCCTATAACAAGATGGCTCACTTGAGCAAAGAGGCTCTGGCACGAGGCGTTATTGCCTCATCGGCTGGCAACCACGCCCAAGGTGTGGCGCTGTCGGCAAAGCGCCTCGGTTGCCGTGCCGTCATTGTGATGCCCACCACCACCCCACCGGTCAAAATTGATGCGGTCAAACGTTTAGGCGCTGAGGTCATCTTGCATGGTGACAGTTACACCGATGCATTTGACAAAGCCACCGAGCTGCAAGCAAAAGAAAAGCTTAGCTTCGTGCATCCCTTTGACGATCCAGATGTGATTGCAGGCCAAGGAACCATCGCGATGGAAATCCTGCGCCAACACCCGGACAACATCGATGCCGTGTTTGTGGCCATTGGCGGCGGTGGACTGATTAGCGGCGTTGCCGCCTACATCAAGCAGCTCAGACCGTCGATCAAGGTCATTGGGGTCCAAACGCAGGACTCCGATGCCATGGTGCGCAGCATTAAGGCCGGCAAGCGAGTGCGCCTACACGATGTCGGCTTGTTTTCTGATGGAACCGCGGTAAAACAAGTTGGCGTTGAAACGTTTCGCTTGGTCAAGGAATATGTGGATGATTTTGTCATTGTTGACACCGATGCCATCTGCGCCGCCATCAAAGACGTGTTCCAAGACACGCGCAGTGTTCTGGAGCCCGCTGGAGCTCTAGCCATTGCCGGTGCCAAGCAATACGCGCAGCAACATCGCTGGAAAGACAAGACGATTGTGGCGATTGCTTGTGGCGCGAACATGAACTTTGACCGGCTGCGTTTTGTTGCCGAACGCGCCGAGGTTGGTGAGGACCGCGAGGCACTGTTTGCCATCACGCTGCCAGAAGAACGCGGCAGCTTCAGGCAGCTTTGCTCACTTGTGGGACCACGCAACGTCACGGAGTTTAACTACCGCATCTCAGACGCACATAGGGCTCATGTGTTTGTAGGCATTCAGGTCGAACGCCCCCAGGACTCCAGCAAACTGACTGCTGAGTTCAAGCGGCATGGGTTTCCAACCGTGGACCTGACGCACGACGAAATGGCCAAGACTCACCTGCGTCACATGGTTGGCGGTCATTCCAAACTTGCCAAAGACGAATTGCTTTACCGATTTGAGTTTCCCGAACGCCCCGGTGCCCTGATGCGGTTCTTAAATACGATGCGCCCAGACTGGAACATCAGCCTGTTTCACTACAGAAATCAGGGCGCAGACTACGGCCAAATTTTGGTGGGCATCCAGGTGCCAACGGGCCAGAAAACGGAGTTTCGTGCATTTTTGGCTGAGATTGGCTACCCATCCTGGAACGAAACAGACAATCCGGCCTACAAGCTTTTTTTATAAGGCTAATCAGCCGCTCTGACACTAACAGCTTTGGAGACCGCACGGGCGTGCTCACGAGCCTGCTCGAGCGTGTCAGCCGTGGCAAGCCCCACGCCAAGACGCCGTTTGACGAACGATTCCGGCTTACCAAAAAGCCGCAAGTCGGTGCCTGGTTGCGCCAGCGCAAGCGCCAAACCCTCAAACACCACCGCCTTGGCATCAACTCCACCGTAAATGACCCGGCTGGCTGCAGGGCCCCGCATGTCAACACTGACTGGCAAGCCAAGCAAAGCCCGTGCATGAATTTCAAACTCACTTTGCACCTGGGAAACCAGTGTCACTAACCCAGTGTCGTGTGGCCTGGGGCTGACCTCAGAGAACCAAACCATGTCGCCTTTAACAAATAGCTCCACACCAAAGATACCCAAACCGCCTAAATCGCTGGTGACAGCCAGGGCGATCTGCTGAGCACGTTCTAAAGCGGCCGGGCTCATGGGCTGTGGCTGCCAACTTTCAACATAGTCACCATCAACTTGCAAGTGCCCGATCGGCGCACAAAAGTTGGTGACAACTTCACCTTCCAGGTCTTCAGAGCGAACAGTTAATAGCGTGATCTCGTAATCGAATTCGATCCAGCCCTCGACAATCACCCGGCCTGCGCCCACACGGCCGCCTGTCTGGGCATAGTCCCAGGCGGACTGCAAATCACTCTCTTGCCGGATCACGCTCTGACCCTTACCTGATGAGGACATGACCGGCTTGACCACACACGGCAGGCCAATCTCAGCCACTGCTTTCCTGAAATCGCCCAACAAGTCGGCAAACCGGTATGGTGAGGTTGGCAAACCCAATGTTTCGGCAGCAAGGCGTCGGATACCCTCGCGATTCATGGTGAGCTTGGCCGCCCGGGCAGTGGGTGTCACTCGCAATCCGTTGCGCGCCTCAATCTCAACCAGCAAATCCGTGGCGATCGCCTCAATCTCCGGCACGATGATATCCGGCTGATACTGCTCAATTACTGCCATCAATGCCTCGCGGTCAGCCATATTGACCACCGCGGCGTGATGAGCCACCTGGTGGGCGGGGGCATTGGCGTAGCGATCTACAGCAATGACTTCAACGCCAAGGCGCTGCAAGGCAATCACCACCTCCTTGCCAAGTTCGCCAGCCCCAAGCAACATTACACGACGAGCAACCGGGCTAAGTGGCGTACCCCAACTGGCTGAAACTGAGTTAGACATCTTGACCTCGACAAAGCTGGTTCTGAGCACTAAAACCTGATCTGTGCACTTTTAGCACGAGCACTAGGTAAAATCAGGAAATGAGTGATCCTAACCAACTCGCGTCAGACATTCTGACCACTGGCCACAAAACACTGGCGACCGAAGCACAGGCGTTAAATGACCTCAAAGAGCGCCTTGACAGCAAGTTTGTGCAGGCAGTTCAGCTTCTACTGGCTTGCCCAGGGCGCGTAATCGTCTGCGGCTTGGGCAAGACTGGGCATATCGCGCGCAAGATTGCCGCCACGCTGGCCTCAACCGGCACACCGGCCATGTTCATGCATGCCGCTGAAGCGCTGCATGGTGACCTGGGGATGCTCACTAAACAAGACATGCTATTGGGTCTCTCGCATTCGGGTACCGGTGAGGAAATACTGGCCGTGGTTGCAGCCGCTCACCGGCTTAATGTTCCTGTAATGGCCATGACTGGTAACCCAAATTCCGAGTTGGCCAGACTAGCAACGGTGCATCTCGATGTCAGTGTTGCCAGCGAAGCCTGCCCGATGAATCTTGCCCCCACCAGCAGCACCACCGCTGCCTTGGCCATGGGTGACGCCTTGGCAGTAGCCTGCCTGAACGCGCGCGGTTTTACGCCCGAGGACTTTGCCCGGTCACACCCGGGCGGCTCGCTCGGACGCCGGTTGCTCACGCGCGTCAAAGATGTGATGCGCCAAGGCGCTGCCATTCCCGTGGTTGCCCCGTCGGCCAGTATCACCGAGGCCCTGGACGAAATGTCACGCAAGGGGATGGGCATGACGGCGGTTGTCAATGAGCAAGGGATTGCCGTTGGCATATTTACCGATGGAGATTTACGTCGATTGCTCGAGTCCGCTGGCGATATCCGGGGAATCTCGGTGGCCAAAGGGATGTCAAGTAATCCGCAGCACATCAGCCCTGATGTATTGGCTGTCGATGCAGCAAGCACCATGGACGAGCGGCGCATTAGCCAGATACTGGTTGCCGACGCAACCGGTACACTGGTCGGAGCGCTGCACATGCACGACCTCATGACTGCAAAAGTAATATGAAACCACTACCCGCACACCCGGCTGAAGCTTTGGTACTAGCCAAACTGCCAGATCACGTCATTGAACGAGCGGCCCAAATCCGCCTGATGATATTTGACGTTGACGGCGTGCTCACAGATGGTGGGCTCTGGTACGGTGAGCAAGGCGAAGCGCTTAAACGGTTTCACGTGCTGGACGGCCACGGCCTCAAAATGCTGGATTCCAGCGGCATCGGTGTGGCGGTTGTCACGGCACGCGATGGTCCCATCGTCGCCTGGCGTGGAGCAGAGCTGGGCATCAGACACATCCGACAGGGTGTGCGCGACAAGGCGCAAGCACTGATCGAGTTGGCACAAGAGTTTGGCGTTGCAAAGCATGCCGTCGGTTACATGGGTGATGATCTGATTGATTTGCCGGCCATGCAACAAGCCGGTCTGGCGGTAACCGTACCAAATGCGCCCGGCTACATGGCCCAAAGTGCGCACTGGACCACGACTGTGGCTGGTGGGCACGGAGCCGTTCGCGAATGTTGCGATGTCATTTTGGCGGCCCAACGCAAACTGGCTCCGTTTCTGCTTGGCTGTTCGGTTGGTACCGGTGTTATTCAATAGAGCCTCATGAAAGATCGTTTCCCCACCGTTGCATCTGTTGTGATCCTAGCCGCGCTGGTCATCGGCACGTGGTTCGCCGCCGAGTACACCCAACGCGCTGTGAAGCTCGATGCGCCCGCCAAGCAAACCCATGAGCCAGACAGCTGGGGCAAAATGATGATCATGTTGCGCACAGACGAAACTGGCGTGCCCACTAGTCGCATTGAAGGCGACTACATGGAACACTTCCCGGACGATGATTCATATGACATCACGCAACCCCGTGCCATGAGCATCAAGCCAGACCAACCGACGCTGGTGGGTACCGCACAAATGGCCACACTGCTAGATGACGGCAACCGCATTGACATGAAAAAAGATGCATTGATCATGCGTCTGCCAAGCGACACCACAGAGCCTTTAAACGTCAGCAGCGAAAAAATCACGTTGCTGATGAATGAGGACGTTGCTTATACCGACTTACCCGCGTTAGCAGTCCGAAATCGCTCCACGCTCAAAGGTGTGGGCATGCGTTATGACAATAAAACAGGCGAGCTGAAGGTTTTTGAGTCAACGGACGTGGAAATCGCACCACGAGCCAAAGATCAACCGCCAGCCGCCCCGGAGACTCCGCTTCAATGACTACTCGACAGTTTGGCATCGCACTCGCCATGATCGCCATGGTCCAAACCGCATCGGTTTGGGCACAAAGCTCACTGTTTGCCAATAACAGCGAGCAGGAGGAGCCTGCGACCCAAATCCTCTCCAATGAACTGACCTACGACGAAAACAGTAAAACCAGCATTTTCATTGGCGATGTAATCATGACGCGCGGTTTGTTAAAACTGCTGTCTGACGAGCTGCGCCTTCGAGAAGATGATGAAGGCTACCAATTCGGTACAGCCACCATGGACAAGGGCAAACGGGTCTACATACGGCAAGAGCGCCCAGAAAACTTTGAAGTGCTCGAAGGAATCGGCGAGCGCGCTGAATATGATGGCAAAGCAGACACGTTTGACCTAATCGGCAGGGCAGTGCTGACGCGCTATATTTGCGGCAAGCCGTTTGACTCCGTATCAGGTGAGCGGGTGCGCTATTTCCAGAAAACCGACCGTTACCAGGCGTTTTCCGGGCCAAACTCAGGTAGCCCAGATGGACGGGTGCGCTCGATCGCCCAGCCTCGTGCGAAAGTAGACGCCGCCATTGAAGCCTGTCGACAGCTACAGGCTCGCGGGGCTGAAATTCCAGCGCCACCACCACCCCCTAACCCTTGATCAGGCAGACTCATGTCCGTTTCCAGCAGCACATCATCGGAATTGGTAGACGCGGGCCGTTTGAGTGCGATCGGTTTGCGTAAATCGTATGGCGGGCGCATGGTGGTGCAAGATGTCAGCCTGCATGTTGATGGGGGCGAAGTCGTGGGTCTACTCGGGCCCAACGGTGCTGGCAAGACCACGAGTTTCTACATGATCGTTGGCCTGATTCAGGCTGATGCTGGCCGCATCGAAGTGGACGGTAACTCGATCACGGCCATGCCGATCCATCAGCGCGCTCGACGCGGTCTGTCTTACCTGCCACAAGATGCCTCTGTGTTCAGGCGCCTGACGGTTGAGCAAAATATCCGGGCCGTGCTTGAACTACAAGTCGACCCCAACGGGCGTCGGACCAGCAAGGCCGAGGTCAATCGGCGGCTTGAGGAGTTGCTTGAAGAGCTACAAATCGGGCATTTACGGGCCAACGGGGCGCTATCGCTTTCGGGCGGCGAGCGCCGCCGGGTCGAAATTGCCCGTGCATTGGCAACGAACCCCCGGTTTGTGTTGCTCGATGAACCATTTGCCGGCGTTGATCCTATCGCCGTGATTGAAATTCAGCGGATTGTGCGGTTTCTCAAAAGCCGCGGTATTGGCGTATTGATCACTGACCACAATGTTCGCGAGACCTTAGGCATTTGCGACCGGGCATACATTATCAGCGAGGGCTCCGTGCTGACCAGCGGCGATCCTGAACAAATCATTGAGGATGAGGCTGTACGCCGCGTGTATCTGGGCGAACATTTTAAAATGTAACCGGTGGATAGTACGGCTGGATAGTACGGCTTGATTTCCCCATCCAAGCAATTACACTGAGGTTCTGCGATTATTTAATCGCAATCGATTTTGTCAGCGTCGTTCAAGGAGAATCAGCATGAACGTTCAAATCACTGGACATCACCTGGAAGTCACACCCGCCATTCGTGAGTACATCAGCACCAAGCTCGAGCGGGTCACCCGGCATTTCGATCATGTGATTGACACCAAAGTCATGTTGTCTGTTGAGCCCTTGAAGCACCGCGCGGAAATGACTGTGCACGTGCGCGGCAAGGACATCCATTGTGAAGCGACCGAAGAGAACCTCTATGCAGCCATCGACTTACTGATCGATAAGGTAGATCGACAAGTCATCGAGCACAAAAGAAAAACTCAGGACCATGCGCACGCATCAAACAAACGGCAGATCATCGAAGAAAATTAACCTTTCTTTCTCTAAAATGGGGTAATTTCGGCTAACGTCAAACCGATGGAATTTTTTGTGTTATTTATTGCGCTGCCGCAAAAACCCCTATAATTTCTGGCATGAAGCTACTGTCGCAAATATTGCCGCCCGAAAACGTTTTGCTCGACGTTTCTGTCACCAGCAAAAAGCGGGCTCTTGAACAGGTTGCCCTTATGTTCGAGAACAATCAAGGGCTAGAGCGAGCCGCTGTGTTCGACAACCTGTTTGCGCGCGAGCGCCTCGGCTCGACCGGCCTTGGCCACGGAGTTGCTGTGCCCCATGGGCGCATAAAAAACATCGATCGGCCTTGGGCCGCTTTCATCCGATTGTCCAATCCCGTGGCATTTGATGCGCCCGATGGGCAACCAGTCGATATACTGTTGGTCATTGTGGTGCCGGAAGAGGCGACGCAGCAACACTTGGATATTTTGGCCGAGGTGGCGCAACGACTGTCAGACGAGTCCGTTGTACAGGCACTGCGGTCTGACACCGATGTGCTACGCGTGCATGAGTTGCTGACTGCCAGGAGCGCATCAGCCACAACCTGAACCGGCGGTGATAAGTTAAGCCTGAGGAAACGGCATGCTGGTGGTCAAGGATTTAGTAGATGACAACGCGGATGATGTCGACTTCCAATGGCTCGCCGGAGAAGCTGGAGAGTCTAGGCCGGTACCGGATGATGGAAGGGCCGCAGCCGACCTGATTGGTCACCTTAACCTGATTCATCCGGCTCGCATCCAGGTGTTTGGCAACGAGGAGATGGCGTATTACAAGCGCTTTGATCCTAAGCGTCGCATCCATCATATTGAAGAGCTATCCTCCGGTGGTGTACCCGCCATCATTTTGGCGCATGGATTAGAAACGCCGGAAGACCTTGTCGAGGTTTGTGAGCGCACCAGCGTACCTTTGCTTCGTACCGGTGTTTCTGCTGCCGAAACCATTGATCGGCTTCGCATCTACCTGTCAAAACGCTTTGCCCCGAAGGTTACGGTGCACGGCGTGTTCATGGACGTACTTGGCCTTGGTGTGCTGATTACCGGTGAATCCGGACTGGGCAAAAGCGAATTGGCCCTTGAGCTGATTTCTCGCGGCCACGGCCTGGTGGCCGACGATGCCGTCGAACTGTCGCGTACCGCACCACACGTCATCGACGGGCACTGCCCAGCGCTACTTCAGAACCTGCTCGAGGTCCGCGGCCTGGGACTCTTGAATATCCGCACCATCTTCGGCGAGACGTCGGTGCGCCGAAAGATGAAGTTAAAGCTGATCGTGCACCTCGTGCGCGCCTCAGCTCAGGAAAAGTTTGAACGGCTGCCTTTGCAAGAAATTACGCAAGACATACTTGGCGAAAACATTGCCAAGGTAACACTACAAGTTGCCGCTGGTCGCAACCTAGCTGTGCTGGTTGAGGCCGCGGTGCGCAACACCATCTTGAAACTACGCGGCATTGACACCTTGCAAGAGTTCATGGAGAAGCAAGCCTTGGCCATTGCGCAGAACAGCAAACATGACTGATGGACTTCAAAGTGTTGTACTGATTACTGGCATGTCCGGCTCGGGCAAATCAGTGGCGCTGAAATGGCTAGAAGATGCCGGCTATGCCTGCGTCGACAATTTGCCCGTGCCTTTGCTGCAAGACCTGATTGACGACGCGCAACGGGCACACAACCGGCGTCTGGCCGTTGCCATCGACGCCCGCTCGCAAGGTGACTTGCGTGAACTGCCAGAAATACTCGATGCTTTGCGCCAAAGAGGCACACTGATCAGAGTGGTATTTCTGGATGCCAACGACGCCACGCTGGTTCAGCGTTATTCTGAGACCCGCAGGCGCCATCCGCTGGCTGATCGCATGGCAGCCAATAACCAACCGGTATCGCTGCACGCCTGCATCAGCCACGAACGTGAATTGCTTGACCGCTTGCGTAATCGAGAGCATGTGATCGACACATCGGCTTTAAAGCCGGTGCAATTGCGCGACTGGATGCGAGACCTGATCAAAACAGACAGGCCTGGGCTCATCATGACGCTGGAGTCCTTTGCGTACAAACAAGGGGCGCCGCGCGATGCCGATTTGGTGTTCGATGTACGTTGCCTGCCCAACCCGCACTACGATCCTGAGCTCAAACCACTGACGGGCCTGGATCTGCCTGTGGTTGCCTGGCTTGAGGGCTACCCTGAAGTTGCAGAGATGGTCAACGACATCGAGTCGTTTGTCCGCAAGTGGCTGCCGCGCTACACCGCTGATACCCGTAACTACCTAACCATTGCGATTGGCTGTACCGGCGGCCAGCATCGCTCTGTCTACGTCGTTGAAGCATTGGCCAAGCGATTCCATGATGTAGCCGGGTTGCTCAAGCGTCACCGGCAACAAAGTCAATTGAGCGAGCAACAGCAAGCAACGCCGGGGGTGCGGGTTTGATCAAACTTGGTTCGCGTCTCGGTCCGCTTATGCTGGCTATCGCACTGACGGCGTGCTCATCTGGCGGTGGCTCCGGCGGCAGTTGGCTGAGCTCGAGCGGTGGTTACTACAAAGATGATGGCCCGCCGGCACAAGTGCCCGCCAACCTCGACAACATCCCCGATGCCGTGCCCCGCCTAGAACCGTTGGCGCGTGGGCCTAACCGCCCGTACACCGTCATGGGCAAGCACTATGTGCCAGACACAAGCGAGCGCTCCTATCGCAAGCGTGGCACTGCTTCGTGGTACGGACGCAAGTTTCATGGGCGCAAGACGTCCAATGGGGAAACCTATGACATGTTTGCCATGACCGCAGCGCACACAACGCTACCCATACCCAGCTATGTTCGGGTAACCCGCGTCTCTACCGGCAAAAGTGTCATTGTGCGAGTCAACGACCGTGGTCCGTTCCTGCACAATCGGGTCATCGACCTTTCCTATGCGGCCGCGCATCGGCTCGGCATGGTTGGACCAGGCAGCGCTGAGGTGGTGGTTGAACGCATTACCCCCGCACAGATTCGCGCTGGCACTTGGGCCAACGAGTCATTTGCCAGCACATCCCCTACAACGGTAACCCCATCGCCTGCCGCCGTCGAATCCGTGTCAACGATGGCCCGCGCAGAAATCGCCAGCGAACCGGTGTTTTTACAGATCGGCGCTTTTAGTAGCGAAGCCAATGCCAGAGCGCTCGCCGCGCGTGCAGCGGCTAGCATGCCAGGCAATCTGCCGGTAGAAGTCGATAGCACCGCCAGCGAGCTCTACCGCGTTAGGATCGGACCGTTTGCGAACCGAGCACAGGCGCTGACCACCATGGACGCCGTGGTGCAATCACTCGGCGTTAGTCCCAGCATCTCGTTGCCGTGAATGCGCAAGTAATTGCGCATAGCAGACGTCTTTCGGCACACCCAAGGCTTTGGCCATGATTTTGGCTGCATCCCGGGTGGAAAGCTCACTCAGTAATGCCGCCATCCAGGCTTGACGTTCCTGGCTTTGCCAAGCCTGATCCGATTCTGTTTCTGACACTGGCATTGCCTGCGGCGCATGGACAAGCACCACGTACTCACCCTGCTCACGGTGTGGGTCTGCTTGCACCCATGCCTTGGACTCACCCAGGGTGAGCGTAACCGTTTGCTCAAACCGCTTGGTCAGTTCGCGCGCTAAGCTCACGCGGCGGGTCTGGCCAAAGACTTGGCACAAGTCCTGCAACAACTCGCCAATTCGATGTGGCGCCTCATACATGACCAAAGCGGTTTCTGCGCCCAACCAGCGGCTGAGCACTCGTGTGCGTGCCGCCTGACGAGCCGGCAAAAAACCCAGAAAGACAAAGCTGGGTTGCTCATCGGTGGTCACACCGGTCGCCATCAAGGCTGCGATGGCGGCGCTCGCACCTGGAATCGCAATGACCTCAAAGCCAGCTTGCCTGACGTCTTGCACCAATTGGCCGCCGGGATCGCTAACCGCCGGCGCCCCCGCATCAGAAATCAAGGCCACCGTTTGCCCCTGTTCCAAGCGCTGCAAAATCGCCGCTGTTGCCGCCCGTTCATTGTGGCGATGCGCAGCCATCAAGGGCGTCGTGACGTGCCACGCCTGAAGCAGTGGCTGGCTGGTGCGAGTGTCCTCGGCAGCAATGACATCAACCATGCGCAACGTGTACCAAGCCCGCAGACTTAAGTCCGTCAGGTTGCCGATTGGGGTGGCCACGACATAAAGTCCGGGCTTTGCCCACCTTTGCTGCTCTAGGCGACCAATCAAATCTTGCCAAGGGGGCAGCAGATCAGAATAGCTCTTTGTTTCAGACATAAGCAAGACGCAATGGATGGTGTGGTTTTGATTGCGTCAGTGTAGTGCGCCCAAAGGACTAGGCAAGGATCAGCAAGGCTAATGACTGCCTTACGCCTGTCCATGGCATACTTTTAGACTCGCTCTCGAGACACCATGTACAACGCCACCTCCCCCGACTCTGACATACCAGCGCACAATCCTGCTGCCAACGCATCAGCCGTCGTGGTGCTGCTCGATGATCAGACCGCCCTGCCCACGCAGCGACGGTCTCGCCTGTATCAAGGACTGCGTGAGCAACTGATCATTGACAGTCCTTGCACCCTAGCCGCTGGGCTGCACCAAATGCAAGTCGCGCTCACTAGGGGCCTGCATGCCGTGATGTTGCTGGACTACGAACTTGGCCAGGCCATGCAGGGCATTGCACCTAGGTCAACGGGCGGGCAAGCGTCCTTTAGCCAAATCCTGCTGTTTGACTCTGTACGTTTACTCAGCGGTCAGGAAGTCGATGACTGGCTCGAGAGCCAAAACCAGGGAGCCAGTGCCACACTGACTGGCTGGCGCCGCAATATAGACCAGACAGAGTTTGCCCGAGCGATCGAACAGATTCGTGAGCGAATTGCCAGCGGTGAAACTTACCAGGTCAACTTCTGCTACACGGTGAGCATGGGGCTCAACGGCAGCCCTCTTGCGCTGTACCGTGAAATGCGCAAACACCAAGCGGTGCCCTACGGTGCGCTGATTGCTCTGCCCGATGGCCGCTGGGTACTGTCACGCTCGCCTGAACTTTTTGTGCAACACCAGGATGGCTGGATCAAAGCGCAGCCCATGAAAGGCACCGTCGGCGTGGACAGCACCTTGGACTTGGCTCAAGACCCTAAAAACCGCGCGGAAAACGTCATGATTGTCGATCTGCTGCGAAATGACCTCGGGCGGATCGCCGTGCCTGGCAGCGTGAGCGTGCCTGAAAAGTTTGCCGTCAAAGATTACGGCAACGTGCGGCAAATGACATCCACCGTGGTTGCACAGCTAAAACCAGACTTGGACTGGCTAACGTTGATCGAAGCGATTTTTCCCTGTGGCTCAATCACTGGCGCGCCTAAACGCAGCACGATGCATATTATCCGTGAGCTCGAGTCACAAGACCGCGGGCTTTATACAGGCGCCATTGGCTGGTTCGACCCGCCAAAGACGCAAGGCTTGGGCAACTTCTGTATGTCGGTCCCAATACGCACGCTATCCCTATCTGCCCCAAAACAAGATGGGCATCGCTTGGGTCTACTTGGTGTCGGTGCTGGCATCACTTGGGGCAGCAATGCCAGTCAAGAGTGGGATGAATGCGAGCTTAAATCGGCCTTTGCACATCGATTGGTGACAACGATCAGCCTATTTGAGACCATGCGCGCCCATCGTCGCCACGGCATCGATCATCTCCAACGACACCTGGCTCGTCTTCAAACTTCAGCTGCCGCGATGAACTTTGCTGTCGATCTGGAACAGGTGCGCCAACAACTGAACACCACGTGCGCGAGCCTGCCCGAGGACAGCGACCATCGGCTGCGCATGGATCTGCTGCCAGACGGCGAGATATCGATACAGACCGCACGCCTTGAGCCATTAGCCACCCCAGTCAAAGTGCTGATTGCACCAGACACCACTAACTCGAGCGATCTGTTTTTAAGGCATAAAACCTCCAATCGAGCCCTCTACGATGCGGCCTGGCAGCAAGCTCAAGCGCTAGGTGCGTTTGACATGCTGTTCTTTAACGAGCGTGACGAGCTCACCGAAGGCGGGCGCAGCAACGTGTTCGTCAAAATCGATGGCTATTGGTACACGCCACCGCTTGATGCCGGCGTACTACCCGGGGTCATGCGCAGCATCTTGCTCGAGGATCCTGAGCTCAGTGCACGCCAAAGAGTTATCACGCGCCAGGAACTTCTAAGCGCGCAGGCAGTCCTTTTATGCAATGCCCTGCGCGGCGCTTTACCTGCGAAACTGATGCAATAAGCAGGCTCGCCGCCTCCTGGCGTGAGATAATAGCTTCGTTAACCTAAAAGCCATGTCGCCATGCAATTGACCGAGCATCTGAAGCAACATTTTGAAGACCATCTGCGCACAACGGAGCGCACGCTCGCGAAGGTTCTGCCCGAACTTGAGCGCGCGATCAGTTTATGCCATGCCGCTGTAACTCAGCGGCGTCGGATTCTGGTCTGCGGCAATGGCGGCTCAGCCTCTGACGCCCAACACTTTGTGGCAGAGCTTGTCGGTCGGTTTGAACGCGAACGTCCTGCGTTGGCCGCCATCGCTTTATCAACCGACACCTCGATACTGACTGCGGTGGGTAACGACTACGGGTTTGAGCAGGTGTTTTCTCGTCAAGTTGCAGCGCTCGGTCAACCAGGCGACATCTTGATCGGCATCTCAACGAGCGGTAACTCGTCTAACGTGCTCCATGCCATGCAACAAGCGCACACAAACGGCATGCATATCATCGCCCTGACTGGACGTGATGGCGGAAAAATGGCACAGGCGCTGACAGGCCAAGATGTTCTCTTGTGCGTACCTGACCCACGCACCATGCGTATTCAAGAAATGCATATTCTGCTGCTTCACTTGATCTGTGAGGGCATCGACGTCCACCTACTCGGAGAGACCAAATGACGCATTCACAACAGACCCGCAGCAAGCTTCTGGCAATTGCCGCCGTCATGGGTTTATCTGGCGTTCTAAGCGGCTGCGTGCCACTCGTCGTTGGCTCGGTGGCAACCACCACCGCCATGGTGGCCACGGATCGTCGCACCGTGGGGCAGCAAGTCAGTGACAAAGAAATCGACTTGAAAGTCGACAATGATCTGAAAATCAAATTTGGTGATACAGCGCGCATCAATGCCTCTTCGTATGATGGCGTGGTGTTGCTCACGGGCGATGCCTTTAGTGAAAACATCCGCGGCGAAGCTGCCGCTGTCGCGTTGACAGTGCCACAAGTCAAGTCGGTGATTAACCGTCTGTACGTTGGGCCGCTTGCGTCTTTTAGTCAGATTACGTCGGACACGTGGCTGGCTTCCAAAGTCAAAACCACTTTGCTCACCGCTGAGGGCGTACCGTACGGTGCGATTCTCGTAACCGTCGAGCGTGACGATGTTTACCTGCAGGGTCTTGTGACCCAGGCTGAAGCCGACAAAATCGCTGAGGTGACCGCCACTGTCAGCGGCGTCAAAAAAGTTTATACCCTGTTTGACATCATGACGCCAGAGCAAGCCGCAGCGCGTGCCGCCGCCAGCGAACGAAAGCCTGGGCTACCACCGAGTAACCCAGCACCAACTGGCATGTCTGGTACCGCTGGTGGCACAGCAAGCAACACACCGGCGGCGGGCGCCCCGACCGCCGAGCCGGTTCAAGCACCAAGCACACCGACAGCCAGACCGCTTTAATTCACAACTTGCATTGCCTTTGAGGTATCGACATGCGTAAAGCCATCACCATCATCGCCATCGCTGCACTGGTCGGTGCAGGTACCTGGTTCATGTTTACGCCCAAGCCGAGTGCGCCGGCCGTCACCTTTCAGACACTGGACGGTGAAAAAATCGACATGCAGGATCTCAAGGGCAAAGCGGTGCTGGTGAAGTTCTGGGCAACGAGTTGCGTGACTTGCGTGCAGCAAATGCCTGACACGGAAAGCTACTATGAGACTTATCACCCGCAGGGCCTTGAGGTCATTGCCGTGGCCATGGACTATGACCCCATCGACTATGTCAAGCAATTCACAACCAGCCGTCAATTGCCTTTCATCGTGGCCACAGACACCGACGGCTCAGTTGCCAAGGGGTTCGGTGACGTCAAGCTCACCCCAATTGCGTTTGTTGTTGATCGCGATGGCAAGATTCTCAAGCGCTACCTTGGTAACTACGACAAGCAAGACATGAAAAAAACCATTGAGTCAGCACTTGCCAGTTGAGCCACGCCAAGCCACAGCAAACCCTACACAACACACCCTCGATACCTTGAGCACACCATGACAGACGCGACCTCCCCCGCCTTGGAACCGGCCATCATTGCCCGGGTTCTGTCCGAGTCTTTGCCATATATCCGTCAGTTTCATGGCAAAACCATCGTGATCAAATATGGTGGCAACGCGATGACCGAGGAGCGCTTGCAGCGCAGCTTTGCGCACGACGTTGTATTACTTAAGCTGATTGGTCTTAACCCGATCGTTGTGCATGGCGGTGGCCCACAGATCGACGAAGCACTAAACCGTATCGGCAAGAAAGGCTCATTTATTCAGGGTATGCGTGTAACCGACCACGAAACCATGGAAGTGGTTGAGTGGGTGTTAGGTGGTCAAGTACAGCAGGACATCGTGATGATGATCAATGAGGCCGGTGGCAAAGCCGTGGGCCTGACTGGCAAGGATGGTGGTTTAATCCGTGCAACCAAAAAACTCATGGCCAACAAAGAGAACCCCGACTCACCTCTGGACATCGGCTTTGTGGGTGACATCACCAAAGTCGACCCCTCGGTTGTCAAAGCACTGCAAGACGACCAATTCATTCCTGTCATTTCACCCATCGGGTTCGGTGAAGACGGCATGGCTTACAACATCAACGCAGACGTCGTGGCCGGCAAAATGGCTGAGGTTCTGAACGCTGAAAAGCTTTTGATGATGACCAACACACCGGGCGTGCTCGACAAAGACGGCAACCTGCTGCGTGAACTGTCGCCGCGCACCATTGATGCGATGTTTGCCGATGGCACGATTTCCGGTGGCATGCTGCCTAAAATCGGGTCTGCCTTGGATGCCGCACGCAACGGAGTTAAATCTGTGCATGTGGTCGATGGCCGAGTACCACACTGCCTGTTGCTTGAAGTCCTAACTGACCAGGGCGTTGGCACCATGATTTCGTCACGCTAGGTCTGCGCGCGATGCGGTCGTTGTCCACACCAGCCGTGCGTGCCAAGCGCGCCAGGGTTCACGGGGAGTTTCCAAGCAACAACCGTCACGTGTGGCTCTTTGACCTAGACAACACGCTGCACGACACTTCGCACAAAATATTTGCATACATCAGCGAGGGGATGACCCGCGCGGTCATGACCTGCCTGAATGTACAAGAGCAGCAAGCCCATGAGCTACGTGCCAAATATTGGGAACGTTATGGTGCAACCATGATTGGACTGGTCAAGCATCACGGCGTTGATGCTCACGAGTTTCTATGGCGCAGTCACGATTTTGATGTGCGGCCCTTAATCAAAGCCGAGCGCGGGCTACATCACAAACTAGGACGCCTGTCAGGGCGCAAGGTGCTGGTCACTAACGCCCCCTTGCACTACGCACGCGCGGTGCTCAAACACCTCGGCATTTTGCGTCATTTTCATAGCCTGTGGTCAATCGAGCACATGAAACTGCATGGCCAGTACAAACCCAAGCCTTCTAGCGCCATCTTGCGTCATATCCTCGCACGCGAAGGCATCGCATCCCATCGCGCCGTGCTCGTTGAAGACACACTACCGAATCTGCGGGGTGCGCGCCGCGCCGGATTACGCACCGTGCACGTGTTTCACCCTGCCACACCTTTTGCCCATCAACGCCGAGGTCGGCCACACTACGTGGACCTGCGCGTGAACAAAGTTAGCGACTTGCTGCTGCGGAAACGTCCTTTGCGCGCCGGATAGGCATGCGCTAGGGCCTCGTGCGACAGACAGGGCAATCAAGGTCACGGGGGACACGGACCTCATGCCAGTGGGCCAGCCGTGCATCAAACATGACCAAACGCCCTTTGAGAGACTGACCGACCTTAGTCAGCACTTTGATGGCTTCAGCAGCCTGCAGACTGCCAATAATGCCCACAAGCGGCGCATACACACCCATGGTTGCACAATTGACTGGTGCAACGTCTTCTGCCTCAGGGAAAAGGCAGTGGTAGCAAGGGCTTTTGTCATCACGCGTGTCGTACACGCAAACCTGACCTTCAAACCGAATCGCGGCACCCGAAACCAGCGGCTTACCGGCCTGGACACAGGCGCGGTTAACTGCATGACGAGTCTGAAAGTTGTCACAACAGTCAAGCACCAAATCCACCGCACAGACTTGATCAAACAAAGCCTGTCCCTGCAGACGAATCGGCAGAGCCACCACGTGGGTATCGGGGTTGATCTGCGCAATCGCTGCACGGGCAGAGTCGACCTTCAGGCTACCCAAACGATCGGTGCTATGCATGATCTGACGCTGCAGGTTACTCAATTCAACCACGTCATCATCAGCAACCCTGATCTCGCCTACACCAGCAGAGGCCAGATACAAGCAAACAGGAGAGCCCAAACCGCCAGCGCCCACCACGAGCACTTTGCTGCCTAACAGTGCCTGCTGGCCTTCGATACCAATGTCATCGAGCAGAATATGCCGCCCGTATCGAAGCAGCTCGTCATCACGCATGGCAGGACCGTTCCGGCTTACTTCTGCTGGGCAGTCTGCAAACCATCGACAGGACCCGGGTCAACCGGCTTGCCACGCAAGAAATTGATCGCCTGTTGCAGCTGGAAGTCCCCCTGCTCACCGAAACGGAATGGCTTGGGTTGCTCTTTGTTGGCGTTGACATCATCATTTGCCGCATCTCCCGACGCACCTGAAGGCTCTGATGATTGCTCTTCCTTCTTGCCTTGGCCGTTTTCCAGATGCTTATTGAGATCAGCCTCGCGCATCACCGTAAACAAGTTGCCCACCGGCGTATCGGTCACGACGATATCGGGCTCTATCCCTTGGGCCTGAATCGAGCGACCGCTCGGGGTGTAATAACGAGAGGTTGTGAGCTTAATGGCGGTTTCATGTGAGATCGGCAGAACCACCTGTACGGATCCCTTGCCAAACGTCTGATTACCCATAACAGTGGCCCGATCATAGTCCTGCAAAGCACCAGCAACGATCTCAGAAGCCGAGGCCGACCCAGCGTTAACTAGCACGACCATCGGCACGGTCTTGACCCAATCGGGCAAACCAGCGAGATAGTCGGTCTCCCCACGGGCGTAATCCACCGGGTTAGCCAAATATTTCCTACGTGAGTCAGGCGCACGCCCATCGGTAGAGACCACGAGCTTGTCAGCCGGCAAAAAGGCAGCCGAAACCCCAATCGCCCCATTGAGCAGGCCACCTGGGTCGTTGCGCAAGTCCAAAACGAGTGCTTTGGGCACGCCCTTATCGTCAAGCTCTTTCAGATGCCTGGCCAAATCACTGCCAGTGGGCTCTTGAAACTGAGAAATACGCACATAGGCAATGTCATCATCCACCGTCTTGCTACGCACGCTGCGCACCTTGATAATGTCGCGCACCAAATCCACCACGATCGGTTTGTCTTGCCCCTGTCGCATAACGGTCAGCTTGACTGAGGTCTTGACGGGACCACGCATGAGTTTGACCGCATCGGTCAGGCTCATGCCCTTGGTTGATGTGTCGTCAACCTTAATGATGAGATCACCCGCTTGCATGCCCGCGCGCTCTGCTGGCGTATCCTCAATTGGCGAAATAACTTTGACGAACCCATCCTCAGAACCAATCTCGATTCCCAACCCACCAAACTGGCCTTGGGTAGACGTACGCATTTCCTTAAACGCCTCGGCGTCAAGGTAGGCCGAGTGAGGGTCTAGGTCTGTCAACATGCCCGATATGGCACCGCTGATCAAATCTTCATCACTAACATCTTCGACGTAGTTGTCCTTGATGGCCGCAAACACATTGGAGAATTGTCGCAACTCGTCAAGCGGCAATGGCGCGCCCGCCCGTTGCGCGACGGCTGAAATGCCCACGCTCAGCAGCAAACCTGCCACCAGGCCAGTGCACAACAAACCAACAGTTCGTAATTTGCGACTACTCATCTCTTTATCCTGTTTGTTGCCTGCGCGTATTGGCTACCTGTATCAACGCTTAAAGTAAAGCATCGGATCTAGCGGCGCGCCTCGATGCCTGATCTCAAAGTATAGGGCCGAATCAAGCTGCCCCCCCGTATTACCCGCCTCAGCAATCACATCGCCCGCCCTGACCGTATCACCCACTTGCTTGAGCAAACTTTGGTTGTAGGCATACACCGTCAGAAACTCATCGGCGTGATCCACAATAATCAAGTTCCCAAAACCACGCAACCAGGTGGCATACACGACCGTTCCCGCAGCCACCGCTTTAACTGGTGTGCCTGGCTTGGCGTTAATCAACACACCCCGCCAGTCTCCGCCATCTGGGCGGCTACTGCCATAGCGCGCCAAAACAGACCCTTTGACGGGCATGGGAATACCACGCTTTAAGCCCTCACCCTGCGGCAATGCGGCCAATATCTCCTGACGTATTGCACTGGCATGCTGGGCATCGGCCTGGAATTTGGCGATTTGCTCGCCAAGCCCACCAATCAGTTCACTCAATTGCTTTTCATCTTCGGCAAGCTTGTCACGCTCAGCGCGTTCAGCCGCGATGGCGCCCTCAAGCTTGGCTAACAAATCGGCGCGGGACTGACGTTGCCGCCCAAGAACCACTTGTTCGGCTTCCAATTCCGCTTGCTGCTCTGAAAGCGCTTGCTGTTGCTTGATTTGAGCGGTTTGGAGCGCAGAAAGTTCCGCAACACCGCGGCGCAATCGGTCAATGGTTTTAACGCGCGCACCGGCCACAAAAGACAAATAACCAAGCTCACGGCCAAGCGAATGCGGATCGTCCCCTGCAAGCAATGCACTCCAGGGAGACAAGTTGCTGCTGTGCTGGGCTCGCAACTGAACCGCAAGCGCGTCCCGATCGAGTTCAAGCTGCTTATTTGTCTGGGCAACTTGCTTGGCTATGGACTCAAGCTCACGCTCGCCCTGCACGATGGCTGATTGCAAGTCTTTAAGCCTGCGGGTAGAAACCGAGACAGCCAACTCAGACTGACGCAATGCGTCAGATGCACGCTTAAACTCGCTGCTTTTTTTATCTAGCTGCTTTTGAAGAAGCTGGATTCGTGTTTGCAAATCTCGTTTCGCTTGCTCGGCCACCTGTTTTTGTTGCTCGAGGCTTTGTACCGCCTGCTCGGCGTGCGTGCCTAGCAGGGGCGCTGCCGCAAACAGCAGCACCAGCGCTATCCGGTGCGCTGGTTTGGTCATATTAGCTTTGCTTGGCCTTGCCCTGTGCCGCCACAGCGGCCAAGGCGGCCTCGATGACAGCCGGGTCAGCCAAGTAGTAATGCTTAATGGGTTTTAGGTTCTGATCAAGCTCATAGACCAGCGGCTGGCCAGTCGGAATATTCAACGCGATGATGTCATCATCCGACATTTGGTCCAAATGCTTAATCAGCGCACGCAAACTGTTGCCATGAGCAGAAATCAATACGCGGCGCCCGCTGCGAACGGCTGGAGCAATCGAGTCATTCCAAAAAGGCAATACGCGGTCAACCGTGTCTTTTAGGCACTCTGTGGCAGGCAACTGCTCAGCGGTAAGCTTGGCATAGCGCTGCTCAAACCGGGGATGGCGCGGATCATCGTGATCGAGCGGCTCCGGGGCAATGGCATACGCACGCCGCCAAATCAGCACCTGGTCATCCCCAAACTTGGCGGCTGTCTCGGCTTTGTTCAAACCCTGCAAATTGCCATAGTGGCGCTCATTTAAACGCCAGTTGTTGTGCACCGGAACATACATTTGGTCCAGTGCATCAAGCGACAGCCACAGCGTACGGATGGCGCGCTTTAGCACCGAGGTAAACGCCAAATCAAAACCAAAGCCCTTTTCTTTGAGCAATTGGCCCGCTTCCCAAGCCTGCTTACGGCCCGTTTCTGTCAGGTCTACATCGGTCCAACCGGTGAATCGGTTCTCTAAATTCCACTGGCTTTCGCCATGGCGCATCAGGACAAGCTTATACATGGTGTCGGTTGTTTAAGTGATCACGAAGGACTCATTTTATAATCCCTTCTACTGTCCTGCCTAAACACTCAACCTTCGAAGCGAAAAAACGTGGATTTCCTCTTAAAAACAGACAATTTAATGCTCGTGGCCATCGCCGTCTCTTCAGGCCTCATGCTGTTGTGGCCCATGATTCAACGCGGTCGTGCAGGCGGCAGCGTCAGTACAACGCAAGCAGTGCAGTTAATGAATCACGAAGATGCGGTGATCGTCGATGTTCGGCCCCTGGCAAGCTTTCAAACCGGCCATATTCCGCATTCGCGCAACATCCCGCTTGCCGAAATCACCGAAAAAGCAGACAAACTGCCCAAAGACAAGCCCATTCTGGTGGCTTGTGATCGTGGCCAGATTGCCGTGGGCGCTGCCGCGAAGTTACGCAAAGCTGGTTTGGAGCGCGTCATGGTGATCGAGGGCGGCATCAACGCTTGGCTTGGTGCTGGCCTGCCCACCTCCACCAAGAAAAAATAACAGATCATTCGTGGGAGACAAGCTGTGAACAAAGTTGTGATGTATTGCACTGGGTTTTGCCCCTATTGCACGCGCGCCGAAGCCCTGCTGGGTCAACGCGGTGTAACTGACATAGAAAAAATCCGCATCGACACTGACCCAGCGCAGCGAGACGCCATGATGTCCCGTACAAACCGCCGAACAGTGCCACAGATCTTCATCGGCGAGACCCACGTAGGCGGTTATGATGATCTCGCGGCGCTTGACCGTGCAGGCGGCTTGATGCCCCTGCTTGAGGGCGCTGCTAATTAAGCACACCGCCCATCCTGTAGAAACGTAACTGGAATTTATATGGCTGACGAGAACACAGCAGCAACCAACGATGCGCCCACCTTCAACCTGCAACGCGCCTACCTCAAAGACCTCTCACTTGAGGTGCCCAATGCACCGATGGTCTTTCTGGAGCAAACTGCACCCGCTGTTGAAGTCAACATTGGTATTGGCGCACAACGCTTGGCTGAGACCATGTTTGAATCAACGGTCACCGTGACCTTGACCACCAAAATTGAAGACAAAGTCGTCTATTTGGTGGAAGCCACTCAAGGCGGTGTCTTTGAAGTGGCCAATATCCCAGCCGAGCAGATTGATGCCTTGCTTGGTATTGTGTGCCCAACCATGCTTTACCCCTATCTGCGCGCCAACGTCGCCGATGCCATCACTCGCACCACCCTGCCGCCACTACACCTGACTGATGTCAATTTCCAGGCGCTATACCAGCAACGCCAGGCAGAAGCCGCCGAGCAAAGCCAGGGTCATGCGCCCAACGGTCAAGCGCCAAGCGACTCAGGCATCATCCTGCCACCGAGCGCGACCCGTCAATAACGCACGATGATGAAACAGGCCCGCCCCCCCGTCGCTGTCTTGGGCGCGGGCGCATGGGGCACCGCACTAGCAGCGGCGGCCTCTGCACAGGGCGATGTCGTGTTGTGGGGTCGGCGTGAACAAGCCATGGCCACCATGGCGAGCAGCCGCATCAATGCTGAGTATCTGCCAGGCATTGAGTTACCTCGGGCCTTGCAATACACCAGTGATCTGGACCACGCCTTTGCCCATTTAGCCAAAGCACCCGGCCAGGGGCTGCTTGTGCTCGGCACGCCCATGGCTGGGTTACCACAAACCTGCCAACTGGTTCAGCAAGCGCTCACGGCTGGTCTGAAGATCGCTGGTCTGATCTGGATTTGCAAGGGATTAACACCCGATACAGGCAAGTTTCCTCATGAGCTAGTCACGGCTTCGATGGCAGCTGTTTTACCGGCCGCCGGGGTGCTGTCTGGACCATCGTTTGCCAAAGAGGTGGCCAGAGGCTTGCCTGTGGCGCTGACCATCGCCAGCCAGGACAACAACCTGAAACAGCTCGTTACTGAGATATTTCATTCAGAACACATGCGCATCTACAGTTCATCGGATGTGATGGGCGTCGAGGTTGGCGGCGCCTTAAAGAATGTCATGGCAACGGCTTGCGGTATTTCTGATGGGCTTGGCCTAGGCAACAACGCGCGGGCGGCATTGATCACCCGGGGCCTAGCGGAAATGACACGATTTGGTGTGGCCCTTGGCGCTAGGCCAAACACATTTGCCGGTCTCACTGGGCTTGGGGACTTGGTCTTGACCGCCACGGGCGAGCTGTCTCGCAACCGTCAAGTGGGAGTGCGCATCGGGCGTGGCGAATCGCTAACCGACATTCTTGCCAGCGGTATTACGGCTGAAGGTGCGCGTTGCGCACAAGCTGTCCTCAATCGCGCCCAATCGATGGGCATTCCAATGCCCATTACTGAAGCGGTGTGTGCCACACTGTATGGTGGCGTCGCCCCGGCACACGCTGTGCATCGGCTGATGGCCCGTTCGGCCACCGAAGAGTAGCAAGGCTACTGACCACCCTCGTAGCCCTGCTGACGCCAAGCCTCGTAGACAACCACAGCGACCGTATTCGACAGATTTAAGCTGCGTTGTCCTGTCCGCATCGGCAAGCGTAGCCATCGTTCTGGCGCAAACAGCTCACGCTGATCTGCAGAAAGGCCCGCGGTTTCACGCCCAAACACGAATACGTCACCCGGCTTAAACGGCACCTCGCCAATGAGGCGCTGACCCCGCGTGGTCAGGGCGAATTGCCGCTCGGGTCTCGCTCCGGTAGCCAACAGAGCATCGGCCAGCGAGTCATGGACTTTGAGTGGTTGCCACTCATGATAATCGAGGCCTGCGCGACGCAATCGGCGGTCGTCAATCTCAAAACCCAAGGGGCGAACCAAGTGAAGCTGCGCGCCCACATTGGCACAGAGCCGTATCGCATTGCCTGTGTTGGGGGGGATTTCAGGCTCGACCAGAATGATGTGAAACATGCGCCAGATTGTGCCAGATTCAGGCACGCTGTGGCGTGCGTGCCGCGGCGAGCACAATGACTCGGGTGGCCCCGGCTGCCTTGAGAGCCTTGGCTGCTGCCACCACCGTGCTCGCTGTTGTGACCACATCATCGACAATCCCGATAGAACGCCCTGAGACAGCCAGATCAGCCTCAAAGCGGCCTTGCGCCGCAATCGCACGCTGTCGGCGACTCAAGGTCTTTTGAGGGATGCCGTCGCGAATTTGCTTCAGCCAATCCAGTCGACTCGGGATGGCCGTGTGTGCTGCAACCACCCTGGCAAGTTGTTGGGCCGGACTAAAGCCATTTCGGCTCAAACGCGCGTGACTGGCTGGGATCGGAACCCAGGCATCCAGATGATGCAGATTCAGTACCGGTTCTATCGCGCGCACCATTTGCTCGCCAAGCAATCGTGCCAAAGCCAGCTGGCGACCCTCCTTATACATATTGATCAAGGCCTGACCAGCAAACGCATAATCAAACGCACACACGAGCGCCGCGAGCTCTGGGTCTGGGCGACAAACCGGGCAGGGGCCTGCTGCTGGCAAGTCCAGAGCACAGGTAGCGCACAACGCTCGGCATTGCCTAGCCTGAAAGGTGTCGCCATCGCATCCGTCGCAAAGCAAGCCGCCACGCGCAGCCATCTGACACAAGGGGCACCGGCTAGGCAGTCTTTCGAGTGCGCCCCTGATCATTTTCAGGGGGAATGCACGCCAAGCAGAAAAATATGATCGTTTCATCGGCAACGATTTTGACGCAATCCGGCATGGTTAAATCTAAACCATGACAAATTCTGAACGCACCCAACAGCTGGCCATTGAGCCCCGACATGTCAAGCAACAGTTTGCGCGGCGTGGTGACCTCGCATCGGCCGAGTTCCTTTATGGTGAAATCGCCAGCCGGATGCTGCAGCGGCTCAAACTGATCCGTCTGAACCCAAGCGTTATTCTGGATGCTGGCTGCGGCGCTGGTCGACGATTTGCGCCGCTGCAAGAGCGCTTTGCGCAAGCCAAGCTCATCGGCGTGGACCACAATGCACAACTGCTTGCCATGGCTAAAAAGGCCATTCATGCGCCACGTTGGCAGCAACTGTTGACCCCATGGCGTCGCAAGCCCGATATCGAGCTGGTTCAGGCCGAACTCGACCATACTGGACTTGCACCTGAATCAATCGACCTGATTTGGTCAAATCTGGCCATTCACTGGCACCCTGAGCCTCACCATGTTTTGCGTGAATGGTCTCGTGTGCTACACCCGAATGGTTTGGCTTTTTTTACAAGTTGGGGGCCGGCAACCGGGCGTGAATTGCGCGACGCGGTGAAAGCGGCAGGGTTACACACCCAATGTCTGCCACTGGTCGACATGCATGATCTCGGCGACTTAATGGTCGAGCAAGGTTTTGCTGATCCAGTCATGGACCAAGAAACCATCACCCTGACTTACGACAGCCCGCAATCTTTGCTGGCTGATGCACATTGCCTGGGTGGCAACCCCAATCCACACCGCAAAGCGGGTTTGGCTTCACGCCATTGGCACAAACGGCTGATTGATGCGCTTGAGGCCAACCGCCAAGCCGATGGCAGACTCACACTGACACTCGAAGTCGCCTACGGCCATGCGTGGCGCGCCGCCACACGTCGGCAGGCGGGCGAAACCCGGATCAGCTTGCAGGCAATCGGGCGCAAGGCCACCTAGGAGATTCTGGCAAGCGCCTGATCGTACTCTTGCTTTAAGCGCGCAACAATTTCAGCAACCGGGATAATGTCATCGATTTGACCGACACCCTGACCTGCACCCCAAATGTCTTTCCAACTCTTGGGCTTGGAGGTGCCGTCAGCAAAGTTCATGCCCTGCTTTGCAGTGGGTAAGTTGTCTGGGTCCAAGCCTGCTTTCTCGATGCTTTCACGGATGTAATTGCCCCGCACCCCGGTGAATAAGTCCGTGTAAACGATGTCCGAGGCACGGGCACGCACAATCGCCTGCTTGTAATCCTGCGCCGCATGGGCTTCGGTGCTCGCAATAAAACGCGTGCCAATGTAGGCTAAGTCTGCGCCCATGGCCTGAGCCGCCAAGACAGCCGCACCGGTGGTGATTGAACCCGATAGAATCACTGGGCCTTGGTAGTGGCGCCGCAACTCGCCAACCAAAGCAAACGGCGACTGAGCACCGGCATGGCCGCCGGCGCCGGCAGCCACCACAATTAGACCATCCACGCCTGCCTCTAGTGCTTTGGCAGCATGGCGCATGTTAATCACATCATGCAGCACAATCCCGCCATAGGCATG
The DNA here is from genome assembly GCA_964558695.1 of uncultured Orrella sp. Taxonomy (GTDB): domain Bacteria; phylum Pseudomonadota; class Gammaproteobacteria; order Burkholderiales; family Burkholderiaceae_B; genus Algicoccus. Next base: position 9,064 of record CAZLFB010000024.1, on the reverse strand, counting down.
CACCGCATCAATGATCTCTGGCACGGGTGCCCGCAGCGATGTGATGAAGATGGGCACTTGGTGTTTAACGCAAGTCTGTACGTCCTGCATCAACCGCACATTGGAGTCATGCACAATTTGATTAACGGCAATTGGACCCACCGGCTTGTCAGGGTGGTTGGCCTGGAACTGCGCCAGTTCGGCCTTCATGTCCGTGAGCCACTGGTCAAGCAATTCGGCGGGCCTGGCGTTTAGCGCAGGAAACGAACCAACAATGCCTGCCTTACATTGGGCCAGCACCAGTTCAGGGTAGCTGATGGTAAACATCGGTGATGCGATCACTGGCAAAGCCAGGTTTTGCAAGACAGCGGGCAAATGTGAGTTATTCATGGTGGGTTGCCTTGGTACTCAGTGGCTACTGATCGTTATCGTAATACTGCATCAGTTTTAGCATGGCTGCTGCATCGGCATCCGTGACTTGACCAGCCAAATAGTCCCTCACACCCGCCTGATCAGCCGCACTGCGGTTCTGGCTCAGTTTGAACTTGGCCGTCACCGATTCAATGCGAATCTCAATGGCCACAATGGCTCGCAGATTCGCCTGCACAAAATCATCCGGTGCATCGGACACTGCCCACGGCCTAGGCTGACTTTGCTCCGCAAAATCCGTCAACTCGCCAACCGCCTCAAGCTTGGCTGCAACATCGTCATGGGCGACCAACTGTCCACGCACCTGCACCGTCGCGTAGTTATATGTTGGGACGACACGGTGATGCTCAGCTTTACTGGGGTAGGCGTTCGGGGTGATGTAGGCCTGGGGCCCCGTGAACACAGCCAGTACCGGTCCTTCCTGCTGCCAAAGCGGGTTGGCACGCGCTACATGGCCAATCAGCACCGAGCCGGCCACCAATTGGTCGCGCACAAGCAAAGGGATCGGATTGCAAACACACTGACCCTGGCCATCTAAGGTGATTAACTGTGCCAATGGATACTGCCGAATCAGCAACTCGGCCGCTTGATTCGATGGCGCAGAAAAATGTTTGGGCAGATACATGGCTTTTTGCGTAAAAGACTGTTCAATCGAGGTGCGACACACTACGCTTATAGCACCCCGAAACAGTCACCAGAGACCATGAATCAGTTAGCAATCGATACAGAACAGCCCCCAGTGGTGATCACCATGCACCCGGCAGACAACGTTGCCGTGGTTGCCAATGATGGCGGCCTACCCGCGGGTACCGGCTTGCCCAATGGCCTGACGCTGGTAGAAAACATCCCTCAAGGCCACAAGGTGGCACTCGTGGACATTGAACAAGGGCAAGCGGTACGACGCTACAACGTCGTCATTGGCTACGCCAAAGACAGCATCAAAGCGGGTAGCTGGATCCATGAGAGCAGACTGACGCTGCCTGAAGCGCCAGTCTTGCGAGGCTTGCCCATGGCCAGTGCGACCCCACCGACTGAACCGGCTCTGGACGGCTACACCTTTGAGGGGTTTCGCAATCCAAATGGTAGTGTGGGCACACGCAATATTCTGGCCATCAGTTCAACAGTGCAGTGCGTCAGCGGCGTTATCGACTTTGCCGTTCAACGCATCAAGCAGACGCTATTGCCAAGCTTTCCAAACGTGGATGACGTGATTTCGCTGGAGCACACCTATGGCTGCGGTGTAGCCATTGACGCACCAGGCTCGGAAGTGCCCATTCGAACGCTGCGTCACTTAGCCCAGAACCCGAATTTTGGGGGGGAAGTCATGGTGGTCAGCTTAGGTTGCGAAAAGCTCCAACCTGAACGACTGATGCCGACGGGCAGCATTGAAATTCACCCTCAACAACAAGGTCAAATTGGCGATGCCCGTTGGGGTGACCTAGACGTGGTTTGCTTGCAGGACAAAGAACACGTAGGGTTTGACAGCATGATTGCGCACATCTTGCGACAAGCTCAGTCCCACTTGGTCAGGCTTAACGCGCGCAAGCGTGAAACGGTGCCCGCCAGCGAACTGGTGGTCGGCATGCAGTGCGGTGGCAGTGATGCGTTTTCCGGGATTACTGCCAATCCCGTGCTTGGCTTTGCCAGTGATTTGCTGGTGCGCGCCGGTGCAACGGTCATGTTCTCCGAAGTCACTGAAGTTCGCGACGGCATTGCACAACTGACTGCTCGGGCGGCCACGCCGGAGGTCGCACAAAAATTGATCGACCAAATGCAGTGGTTTGACGACTATCTCGCGCGCGGCGGCGTTGATCGTAGCGCCAACACCTCACCTGGCAATAAGCGGGGCGGGTTGTCTAATATCGTCGAAAAAGCCATGGGCTCGATCAGCAAAAGCGGCAGCGCTGCCATCAGCGGCGTGATTGGCCCTGGCGAGAAACTCAACGGGCAGCGTGGCCTGATTTTTAATGCGTCACCAGCCAGTGACTTTATCTGTGGCACCTTACAGCTGGCCGCAGGCATGAATCTGCACATCTTCACCACGGGCCGTGGCACCCCCTACGGCTTGGCACAGTGCCCCGTGATTAAGGTAGCCACTCGCAGCGATCTCGCCCGGCGCTGGCATGACCTGATGGATGTCAATGCAGGCCTTGTTGCCGATGGCCATGAAACCATCGAGTCGATGGGTTGGGCGCTGTTTTATCTCATGCTTGATGTGGCCAGTGGCAAAAAAACCTGGGCAGAATACTGGAAACTACACAACAGCCTGACTCTGTTTAATCCCGCACCGGTGACTTAAGCGATGTCCTCTGAACGTCAGATTCATGTCCCTGCCTCTTTTTTGGTGCTGTACACGCCGGCAGGTCAAATACGCCCCACGCCCCCTCGCCAGTGGCTGGAAGACCGCCACGACCTCTGTGAGGACCTGTCGCAGCTATTAGCGGAGAAGGTCAAGGACAAAGTCTGGCAGCTTGGCATTACCATCGCTGATGCAATGGATCGTATCGAACAGGGGCTACCCGACTTGAATCTGGAGATGAACGATGCCGAACGCGGCTGGGTGATGTGTCGGGTAGCAGAGATTCTTGAGCACTGAAAACTGGATTGAGCCGGGTATTTTCGTTTTGCCTTTAAACTGCCTTTACAGAGGTTGAATGCAACGAATGCAACACCAGCAAGGAGAGTCACGATGGCAAGTTCACGACACAAACGTTGGTTATCAAGCACTTTAGCAGCTTTGATGATGCTCGGGCCTGCCGTGTCGCACGCCTGCACAAGTTTCCTGCTAACGGGCTCGGATGGTGGCCATGTCTACGGACGAACCCTGGAATTTGGCGTTGATATTGATTCGCGTGGTATTGCGATTGCACCGAACATCGCCATGCAAGGCACCGGTGTTGATGGCAAGCCTGCCACAGGATTGGCGTGGACCACCAAGTATGCTGCCATCGGATCAGCTGCGCTTGGTCTGCCCATTATCGTGGACGGTCTGAACGAGAAAGGCTTGGCTGGCGGCATGCTATATGCCCCGGGCATCACTGAATATCAGGAGGTTGCGCCTTCAGAGTCTGACCAATCGATCGCCTCTTACGAAATGCTGGTGTATGCCCTGACCAACTTTGCAACAGTCGATGAAGCCCGCGATGGGTTTAGAAAGATCAAGGTCAACCGCTCACCACAAAAGCTGTTTAAAGGTGTCGTAGACCTTCACCTGACCTTGCATGACGCCAGCGGTCAGAGCATCGTGGTCGAGTACATCGGCGGGGAGCTACAGATTTCAGATAACCCAACCTCAGTTCTGACCAACGCACCACACTTTAATTGGCATCTGAACAACCTGGGCAACTACACCAAGCTGTCATCCAATGAGCCGGGCTCAATCAAGCTCGGTTCAACCGTGATTGGCCCTTGGAGCACCGGCTACGGCATGACAGGGTTGCCAGGCGACATGTCCTCGCCGTCTAGGTTTGTGAGGGCGTTCATGATGAAACAGAACGCGCCCACCAATCTCACCACTGACAAACAGGTTGCAACAGCATTTCACTTTCTGAACAACTTTGACTTGCCACCAGGGTTGGTTGCGCTAGGCGGTAGCGGGTTTGGTGGTGGCGGTGGCGGCTACGAAATCACTTACTGGATGGCCGTCTCTGACCTAAAAAACAAAGTGTTTTACATCCGTACCTATGGCAATCCATCCATTCAAACCATCGAGATGTCAAAGATCGACATGAATGCCACAGAGGTCGTGTATTTCGACTTCAATACCCCTTGGAACATCACACGCCTGAACTAAAGGCTAGAGATCAATGATTCGGCCCCGATTCAAGATTTCTTTGGGATCGAGCGCCTTCTTGATGGTTTGCATCAGCGCAATTTCCTCAGGCGTGCGTGAGTGTCCTAGCCATTTTTTCTTGCGCGTGCCGATGCCGTGCTCAGCAGAGACTGAGCCGGCGTATTTTTTGACCAACTCGTAGACTGCCGCATCAATCTGCTCTTTCGGAAATGTCTCGCGCGGGCCTGGCACATGAACCACGATATGCAGGTTGCTGTCACCAATGTGCCCAAAAAACAATGACTGCGCACCCGCAAATTTCTCAGTTAAAAGGGGTTTCAATGTGCGCACGAACTCACCAAGCTGCGGTATTGGCAAACTCACATCAAAACTCGCATACGGTGCAAACAGCAGGGGAAACTCGGAGACCGAATCACGGATACGCCAAAACGCATTGGCTTGCTTACCAGATTGAGCCACAACGGCGTTGCTGATTTCACCTTGCGCTAACGCATCCTCAAGCAACTGCTCCAAGGCGAGCAAAGCAAGCCCGGCGTCGCCCGTTGCCACTTCCATTAACACCGTCATGCCGCATACGGGTTCAAACGGCGACACATTGCCGGGCACGCGTTGCGTCATGAACTCAAAGAAATCTGGCCACATCACCTCAAACGCCAACAGTGACGAGTTCGCGGTTGCTCGAACCCGCTGTAGAAACATCACCATCGCATTGTCATCGGTCAATGCGCACAGCACAGTCGCCGTCTGCGCAGGCGCCGACTGCAGGCGCAATACTGCACGCGTTACAACACCCAATGTGCCCTCAGCACCAATAAAAAGCTGCTTGATGTCGTAGCCCGTATTGTTTTTAAGCATCTTATTTAGACTCGTGACAACGGTGCCGTCGGCGAGCACGACCTCTAATCCAAGCACATGTTCGCGCATCATGCCGTAGCGAATGACCCGGTTGCCGCCCGCGTTGGTCGCAATATTGCCACCGACCTGGCACGAGCCACGCGCACCCAGGTCAACCGCAAAGTACATGCCTGCAGCTTGCGCCCCTTCTTGCACGACTTGCAGCGGTGTCCCCGCCCAAACGGTCATGCAGCCCGCGGTCGCATCAAGCTCTTCAATCCCCGTTAAAAACTCCAGTGACATCACGACATCACCATCATTGGCTTGACTCGCACCGACCAATCCTGTCATCCCCCCTTGCACCGTGACCGGATGACCATGCGCATGACACAGCCTCAATGCCGCCGACACCGCCTGCGTTGAGCGTGGCCGAATCACCACCAACGGCTGACAAACGCGTGCCTTGGACCAGTCAGTCATGTAGCGAGGTGCAATCTGCTCGCCAAGCAGCACTTGATCATCACCAAGCGCATGCTTCAGTTCTTCAAGTAACGGGCTTGTCATTGGCACTCAAACTCCAGAGATATGAGACAAAGATTGAATTAAACGAACACTTCCGGATTAACCACATTCTCTGGACGCTCACCAGCCAGTAGCGCCAATAAGGTATCGACCGCCCATTGACTCATCTTGGAAAGACTAGTCTGCGTGTTACCTGCCAAATGCGGCGTCAGAAGAACATTCGGACAACCAAAGATTTCCTCTTGGCCAGTCAGCGGATTGTTCTCGTGCACATCGAGCGCTGCACCCGCGAGCTGACCGCGTTTTAATGCTTGAACCAAGGCTGGCGTATCGACCACGGGACCACGCGCCACATTGATCAGTAATGCCGATGGCTTTGTCAGCGTAAGGGCATTGGCGTCAAGCAAGTGATGCGTCTGTTCATTGTGGGGGCATGCAAGCACGATAAAGTCCGACATCGTTAACAATGCAGCCAGATCAACGGCAATGGACGGTGTCGCAACGGTCTCTGGTCTGCGCGTGTACGTTACAACTTTCATCCCCAGCGCGTGAGCAAACTTGGCCATGCGCTGACCAATTGAGCCATAGCCCACGATGCCTAGCGTGTTGCCGCCAATCTCGATACAGTCATTTGATAGGGGCTTGGCGGCATTCCAGCCTTCACGACGAAGCACTTCGTTCATGCCCACCACGTTGCGGCGTAGCGCGAACATGGCCGCCAAGGCATACTCAACCACGGCCTGGGTATTGCTGCCTGGGAGATTGGCCACCGCAATGCCTTTTTCAGTGGCGGCTGCCATGGGCACCATGTCCAGACCAACCCCATGACGCAGCACAAATTTCAAGCGCGGGGCATGTTCGAATATATCGGCAGGCAGGTGGCTGCGCACCATAATGGCATCGCAATCTGCAGCCAAGGCTTTTAAGGTCGCACCGCTGGTGTCTGGTGCTAGGACAAGCTCAACCGCATCGGCCAAGCGTGCTTGCGCATCGGGATGAATCGCGTTGGTCAATAAGACACGAAATCTAGGCATGATTAAATCGTGGATGCTAACGGTGCATCCAATTTAAAACATAGACCCACCCGTTTGGGAAATTACGTTGGTCCGGTCGCAATCGGAGCACCCTCGCGCGAGCACCACTCACTCCAGGAGCCAACGTACAAGGGGGCAGTGCCTAGGCCGATCATGTGCAATGCCAACAGGTTGTGGCACGCAGACACACCTGAGCCACACTGCATGATGGTGTATTCAGCCCTTCGAACGCCAATCAAAGCCTGAAACTCAACCGTTAATTGCTCAGGCGTCTTGAAGGTGCCGTCAGCATTGAGGTTGTGTTTGAAATAGCGATTAATTGCACCAGGAATATGACCGCCGATTGGATCGAGGGTTTCGTTCTGACCGGCAAACCGATCCTCAGCACGGGCATCCATGACCAGCCGTTGATTGGTCGTGACATTTTGCAGAACATCTTCGTAGCTGAGGGCGACCATGCCCTCGCCGCGATCACTAAAATTGCCTGCCGCGACCGCCGCGGGTACACCAGCCTGCAGTTCCCCGCCTGCAGCTTGCCAAGCCTTTAAACCTCCGTCGAGCACGGCGACATTGCGATGCCCAAGCCAATTGAGTGTCCACCACACCCGTGCCGCATACATTCCTTCGCACTGGTCATAGACCACCACTTGTTGGTCATCGTTCACACCAAGGCGACGCATGGCAGCCACCACGCTCTGCCTTTCTGGCAGAGGATGACGGCCGTTCTTCCCATTTTTTTGGCCGCCCATGTCGCTGTCCATGGACACAAATCGGGCACCAGGCACATGACCTTGCTCGTATGTTGTTTGTCCTACCGTGGGGTCAAACAAGTCGTGGCTAGCATCCAGCAAGACCAGACTTGGGTTTTGGTCACGCATCAATACGCGCAATTCGGCCACGGAGATCAGGGTTTGGTAGGACATGGTAGTACTCCTCATGCAATCTCGTCAGATTAACCGGTTAGCGCTACCAACTGCAAACATGCACGCTGTTTGCTGGCGTAGACATTGTGTAGGACTACAGATCATTACCCTGGAGAGGACCCTCGTTGACTAACTGGATCATCCTGTCAAAGTCGCTTTCGAACAGTCGGTCTTGCACGATACGGTATTTCTCAAATTCGCTTTCAGCGTGGGCCTTGGCAATCTCAGCCGTGACCTTGCCTGTGTCCTGTAACACCTCTCGATCAGTGGCCTCGATAAAGCGGTTTAGACGGCTTTCCCAATCCTGCATAGTCATCGGAATTTTGCGCAGAGCCATGCTTTCGGCCACATCCAAGTAGGCGTTGACCAGCCGGGTGAGCTGGGCCATTTCCGACACGGTTAGGTAGTTCTTGGCGATTGCCACATCGAACTTCTGAATTTTGTCCTGGGGTGCATCTCGCCACGTGGTCAAACCCATGTTCGTCTTTTCTGCATCAGCGCGGTGGTAAACGACTTCCGCTGCGGTCTGGCCATGGATGGCCCAATGCAACTTGTTCTGCACGGTAGCAAAAAACCGCTTGGTGGCCTGCGCCGTCACATCGTAGTCAATGGCAGTGACGTAAATGTCAGTGATCTTTTGATAGAACTTTCGTCCGGAAAGACGAATCTCCCGGATGCGCTGTAGCTGCTCTTCAAAATACTGGTCGGTCAGGATGGATCCACCATTTTTAAGGCGCTCATCATCCATGGTGTAGCCCTTAAGAGTGAACTCCTCGATAACGCCGGTAGCCCACTTGCGGAACTGCACTGCCCTTTCAGAGTTCACCTTGTAGCCCACCGCAATAATGGCGGCCAGGTTGTAGTGTTGGGTGTTATAGCTTTTTCCGTCAGCAGCAGTTACTCGAAAATTTCGAATAACTGAATCTTGCTGAAGTTCGCTGTCTGCAAACACCTTTTGCAGGTGGTAATTTACTGTGTGGGTTTCCACGTCATAAAGCTGCCCCATCATTTTCTGGGTCAACCAAACATTGCCATCAACAAAGACAGCCTCTAAGCCCCCCTGGCCAGCGGCTGCGATAAAGGTCAGGTATTCAGCCGCTGACGAACGGATCATGGAGATGGGTTGTTTTTTTGTTGAACGTGCCGCTTTGTTCACGGCCGTAACCTCCACAGGCATGGCCCGTTGTGCCGAGATATTCTTGTCGGTAGTCTAAAGACAAGCTTTATGATGTCGGTATCGTAGAAGCTCTGGATTTCCTTGGAAATCCTGAACCGAACCCACCAAAGCCTTCCGTTCTGATAGAGACCTTTCACGCTAACCAGCCCTCGGTGAAAGAGTAGTTTGGTTGCCCCATCGTTCACTGTTGTGCCTAGAATATGCCTAAAAAGCGCCTTAAATCTAGGGGGCCTACAAGGTTAACTATTTATATCAACAGCCTGAAGCATGGTTGTGGTGCCGGTGAAAGGAATCGAACCCTCGACCTTCGCATTACAAGTGCGCTGCTCTACCAACTGAGCTACACCGGCGTTTTTGATTGCGTTTCAAATGA